>CALRXC020000009.1:0-95340 GCA_943372025.1 Synechococcus sp. UW140
GCCATCGCCTTTTCCGGTCCGATTGCGGTGTTCGTCAGCGTCTTCCTGATGTACCCCCTCGGCCAGAGCAGCTGGTTTTTCGCACCCAGCTTCGGCGTGGCCGCCATCTTCCGCTTCCTGCTCTTCCTGCAGGGCTTCCACAACTGGACGCTGAACCCCTTCCACATGATGGGCGTGGCCGGCATTCTCGGCGGAGCGCTGCTGTGTGCCATCCACGGCGCCACCGTGGAAAACACCCTGTTTGAAGATTCCGAGCAGGCCAACACCTTCAAGGCGTTCGAGCCCACCCAGGAAGAAGAGACCTACTCGATGGTCACCGCCAACCGCTTCTGGAGCCAGATCTTCGGGATCGCCTTCTCCAACAAGCGCTGGCTGCACTTCTTCATGTTGTTCGTGCCGGTGATGGGTCTGTGGACCAGCAGCATCGGCATCATCGGCCTGGCCCTCAACCTGCGCGCCTATGACTTCGTGTCGCAGGAGATCCGCGCCGCTGAAGATCCCGAATTCGAGACCTTCTACACCAAGAACATCCTTTTGAATGAAGGTCTGCGCGCCTGGATGGCCCCCGCCGACCAGCCTCACGAAAACTTCGTCTTCCCTGAAGAGGTTCTGCCCCGTGGAAACGCCCTTTAATTCCGGTCTTGTCTCCGTTGGGGGCAAGGACCTCGACTCCACCGGCTATGCCTGGTGGGCTGGCAATGCTCGTCTGATCAATCTCTCCGGTCGCCTGCTTGGCGCTCACGTGGCCCATGCCGGCCTGATGGTCTTTTGGGCCGGAGCGATGATGCTGTTTGAGGTGAGTCACTTCACCTTCGACAAGCCGATGTACGAGCAAGGTCTGATCCTGTTCCCCCACGTCGCCACCCTGGGTTACGGAGTTGGTCCCGGCGGTGAAGTCACCTCCGTTTATCCCTTCTTCGTGGTGGGTGTACTCCACCTGATCAGTTCGGCCGTGCTTGGCCTGGGTGGTCTTTATCACGCTCTGCGTGGCCCTGAGATTCTGGAAAACTATTCCGCCTTCTTCTCGCAGGACTGGCGCGATAAGAACCAGATGACCAACATCATCGGCTATCACCTCATTCTTCTAGGTGTTGGTGCTTTGCTGCTGGTGTTCAAGGCCATGTTCTTTGGTGGTGTCTACGACACTTGGGCCCCGGGTGGCGGCGATGTCCGGCTCATTTCCAACCCCACCCTTGATCCCGGCGTGATCTTCGGTTATCTCACCAAAGCCCCATTTGGTGGAGAAGGTTGGATCATCGGCGTGAACTCCATGGAGGACATCATCGGTGGCCACATCTGGGTCGGCCTGATCTGCATCTTCGGTGGGATTTGGCACGTCGTGACCAAGCCGTTTGGCTGGGTGCGCCGAGCCTTCATCTGGAATGGTGAGGCTTATCTGAGCTACAGCCTCGGTGCCCTGAGCTTGATGAGCTTCGTGGCTTCGGCTTACATCTGGTTCAACAACACCGCCTACCCCTCGGAGTTCTACGGCCCCACCAATGCCGAATCCTCCCAGGCCCAGAGCTTCACCTTCCTGGTGCGCGACCAACGCCTCGGCGCCAACATCGGCTCCGCCATGGGTCCCACAGGACTTGGTAAGTACCTGATGCGCTCCCCAACCGGCGAGATCATCTTCGGTGGTGAAACGATGCGATTCTGGGACTTTCGCGGCCCCTGGCTCGAGCCTCTGCGCGGACCGAACGGCTTAAGCCTCGATAAGCTGCAAAACGACATCCAGCCCTGGCAGGTGCGTCGTGCGGCTGAATACATGACCCACGCCCCGAACGCCTCCCTGAATTCGGTTGGTGGCATCATCACCGAGCCCAACTCGGTGAACTTTGTGAACATCCGCCAGTGGCTGGCCGCGACCCAGTTCGTGCTTGCCTTCTTCTTCCTGGTTGGTCACCTTTGGCACGCTGGACGCGCCCGCGCCGCTGCGGCCGGCTTCGAGAAGGGTATCGACCGTCAGGCCGAGCCCACTCTGGCTATGCCCGATCTGGATTGAACCGTTCTCATCCTGTTCTTCGATCAGACAAGCCTTATTGCATGACCTCCGTTTACCGACGGGGGTCTTTTTTTGGCGTCAGTCCAGGCTCAAAGGCCTTGCCTCTGGTTTCACACCAGGGGCGGAAAAGACGCAAACCAGCGCCGCAGCAAGGGCAGGCTGAGGCCGATCACATTGCTGTAGCAGCCATCGATCCGCTCCACCAGAAGGCCGCCCCGACCCTCAAGGGCAAATCCGCCAGCACAGGCCAGCGGCTCTCCGGTGGCCACATAGGCGGTGATGGCCGACAGATCAAGCGGTGCCAGCTTCACCCGTGTAGTGACGGTTTCCATCGATAGGGAGAAGCCGCCATCGATCGGTTGGCTCGATTCAGGGGTGGATCGCAGCAGGCAATGGCCCGTGTGGAGCTCGGTCCAGCAGCCTGAGAGGCGTTGCCAGCGCTCGATCGCCTGCTGGGGATCCCGTGGTTTGCCGAAGACCACGCCCTCAAAGCTCAGAAGGGAATCACAGGCCAGAAGGGCACCGCAGGGGGTTCCGTCCTCGGCAAGAAGCCTGTTTCCAGCCACCTGAGCCACTGCCCTCGCCTTCGCTTCGGCCAGGCGCAGCACCAGACGCTTCGGATCGGGGTCCGTAATGGCCTCCTCATCCAGTGCGCTCACCCGGATCCGATGGGGAATGGCGACCTGCTCGAGCAGACGGCGGCGGGCAGGCGAGGCGGAAGCCAGCAGGAGCACAGGACGGGCGGAGAAGATGTCCCAACCTGCCATAGGCCTGAAGGAGCGGGCATCCAGGAAGCAAGGGATTTCTGTGCCGCCTCAGCCCCCGTCGCTAACTTTCCTGCAAGGTCAAAATGCTGCGCCGATCAACCGACCTCCGAGCCCCATCCGGCACCGGGCTCGTCCTCGAATTCTCATGCTGGCCCTGGGGTTCTTTGGTGCCTCGGCCATCCCCATAGTTGCCCGTGCCGTGGACTTCCCGCGGGCCGGGGTGATCTGCGATGCCCCCCGCCAGGTGTGCTTCGACCGCCAGGGTCCCTCCATCGGACTTACCCGCCTCCATACCGGAGCTGGCGCCAGCAAACAACTACTGGCGCAGCTCTCGGGGAGCCCTCCTCAGCGAGAGTTCCAGCTGAGCAGCGGCCAGCTCTACGATCTGAACCAGCAGCTCTGCTGGGATCGAGGCTGGCGACGGAGAAACGTGAACCCGCTGCTGATCCGCCAGCTGTTCGGGCCGTCACCCACCACGGGCCCAGCCATGGGCGCGGCTCCGGCACCCCAGCCGCCCCCCGCGGGGGAGCGGCAGTGCCAGTTGATGCAACGCGGGCTGACCGGGTTCTCCGGGCCCTGCCGCCTCTTCCGCCAGAACGAGACTGTTTGGCAGTACTACGTGGTGCAGATGGACAACAGCAGGCTCTATCGCTTTCAGCGCCGGGCCAGCCAGCTGGTGCTGAGTGACGCCACGGGCACCTGGCCCGTGTTCATCTTCGACCAGGGCAACGCCGTGCAGTTCCGCTGGGCGAACCTGCTGCTGGAGGTGAGTCGGCCGCTGCAGGCCCGCGGCGGTGGCCAGGATGGGGTGGTTCACCCCACGCCAACACCCCGATCCACTGGGGAGACTGGCCAGAATCTGCTCGACGACATCTTCCCCTAAACCGCCCAGGCAACACCCCGCCTGCCGCAACCCAACCCCTAGCTGCCCTCCCCGTGGAATTGCCCCTGACCGTTCTCTCGCCGGTCGAAGACCGCCTGGCCCTTGATCGTGCCACCGTGTCACTGAGGTGCCTGCCCTTCCGGCGAGCCTTCTTCGAGGAACTGAAGAACCGAGCGATCAGCAGCCAGGAACTCTGCCGCCGGCAGGACTGGGCGAGCTTGGTGGTCGCACCCTTTGGACCTGAGCGGGCGGAGGCCCACTTCAACTGGCTAATTCGCCTTGGGGTGCTGCGCCGAGAGGTGGATGGCCAGGGGCTCACCGAACGGGTGCGACTGACCCCGCTGGGCCGGCAGGTACTGGAACGGTGGCCCGGGGAGATTCCCCGGGCCGGCCTTCGCGAGAGGATCCAGGAGAATTTCCGGCGCCACCGGCCCCGGTTCTGAGCCCCGCCCTTGTCCCGACCAGCCCCTGGCGCGCCGCCTCCCCTGATGGTGCTCGGCACCAGCAGCGGGGCCGGTAAGTCGCTGATGAGTGCGGCCTTGTGCCGGGTGCTGCGACGCCGCGGCGAGCGCCCCCTGCCCTTCAAAGGGCAGAACATGAGTCTCAATGCCTGGGTGGATGCCGACGGCGGCGAGATGGCCTACTCCCAAGCCCTGCAGGCCTGGGCAGCGGATCTGGAGCCGGTGGCGGCCATGAATCCCGTGCTGCTCAAACCCCAGGGGGACAGCACCAGCGAGGTGATTCACCTGGGGCGCTCCGTGGGCATCGCCCAGGCCGAGTTCTACTACCGCGACTGGTTTCGGCCGGGCTGGGCCGCAATCCGCACCGGCTTGGACCGACTGCAGGCCGCCCATCCGGGCGGCCGTCTGGTGCTTGAGGGGGCTGGCAGTCCGGTGGAGGTGAACCTGCAGCCCCGGGATCTCACCAATCTGCGGCTGGCCCAGTACCTGCGGGCCCGCTGCCTGCTGGTGGCGGATATCGAACGGGGTGGGGTCTTCGCACAGCTCGTGGGCACCCTGGCGCTGCTGCGGCCGGTAGAACGGCCCCTGATTCGCGGCATCCTGATCAACCGCTTCCGCGGCCGCCCGGAACTGTTCGAGTCCGGCCGAAGCTGGCTGGAGCGGGAAACCGGCATTCCCGTGCTGGGTGTGATGCCCTGGCTGGAGGAGTTGTTTCCACCGGAGGATTCACTGGATCTCCTGGAACGGCGCGGCGGCCGGGCCAACGGCGAGATCACCATCGCCGTGCCCCGGCTGCCCTCCCTGAGCAACTTCTCAGATCTGGATCCCCTGGAGGCCGAGCCGAGTGTGAGGCTGCGCTGGCTCCGGCCCGGCGAAGCGCTGGGGGATCCGGACGCGGTGGTGTTGGCGGGCAGCAAACAGACGCTACGGGATCTGGCCTGGCTCTACGACACCGGCCTGGATCAGCAACTGAAGACCTACCTGACCCGGGGAGGCACACTCTTCGGGATCTGTGGCGGACTCCAGATGCTGGGCCGGGAGTTACTCGATCCGGAGGGTCTTGAAGGGGGTGAGGGAAACCGGCAGCCCCAGAAGAAAGGCATGCGAGGACTGGACCTTCTTCCCCTAAAGACAAGTTTCGGCAGCAGGAAACAGCTCACCCAGCGGCAGGTGGGGATGCGCTGGCCAGCCGGGCCAGCCCTTCAACTGGAGGGCTTCGAACTGCACCATGGCCGCAGCCACTGGCTGGACGACGGTGGCACCGAGGCGGAGGCCCTGCTCAGCGAAGACCAGAATCTGGGTTGGTGGCGAGCCACGCCCCAGGGTGGGGTGGTGGCGGGCACCTACCTCCATGGCATCTTCGAAAGCGGCGCCTGGCGGCGCCGCTGGTTGAATGAACTGCGGCGGCGCCAAGGCCTCCAGGCCCTGCCAGAACTGAAGGAGAACCACGCCGACCAGAGGATTCGGCTGCTCGAGAGACTGGCCGACAGCTTCGAGCGCCATGTTGACCTCGAACCCCTGCTGCGCCGCGATGGCTGAATCCGCGATCTCGATCCAGTGGCCCGATGGCCGCCACGACGAAGCCAAGCCAGGGGAGCCCTGGCTAGAGGCTGCCCGGCGCTGCCGACAGACGATCCCAACCGCCTGCCGGACCGGCAGCTGTGGCGCCTGTGAGATCGAGGTGAACGGCGTGGTGGTTCGGGCCTGCATCAGCACCGTGCCAGCCGTGGGCAGTCGGGGGATTCAGGTGTGTTGGGTGGAGGATCCCCATTGGTGAACCTGGCCGAGATCGCCACCCTCAGGAACGGGTGCGACGGGCGGAGCGCTCACGGGGATGGAGTCCGCAGCGACGGGCAAGCCGGGCAAGGCCACGGCGAAGGCTCTGGAGCGGGGGCATCAAGGCCGCCTGGAAGCGACCGACCAGGCGCTGCCAGCGGAACTCCAGGTCCCAGAGCAACAGCAGGGTCCGTTCGGGCCACAGGTCGGCAGGGGTGAGGGCGAGGCCGGGATCGAATCCAAGCGCTGCAGCCAAAGAGCGGCTGTGCGACTCCCAGAAGGCTGACGCCTCATCGGCAAGATCTCGGCAAGCCTGGGGAGCCAGCCCAAGAGTGGCGGCGTCGGCATGGAACACCTCGCACTCGATCACACCAGGACAGCCCAAGATATCGGTGCCCCTCTCGCTGAACACGAAGCACCCGTTGAGTGGAGCCTGCCACATCCTTCCAGAAAGAGTGCGACCCCGCTGATAGGGCCACATCAGGCCGAAGCAGCAGGCCGAAGCCGACAGCTGTTGGTTGGCCAGCCGATAGCTGAGCGGGTGAGCCAGCACACCGGCCAGCTGCCAGTTGGCCCCGAAGGCCCGGACCACCCCGGCGCGAATCAAGGCGAGCAGGTCGCGCTGGTAGGCGTCATCGCCCATCCGCTTGAAGTTGGAGATGTGAACCGGCTGCTGCCGTTTGCCTGACCAGGGACGCTTCCAAAGGGCCGGTATCACGGGCAGATAGGCATCCACCCGGCTGACTCTCGATTGAGCATCGGAGGGGGATTGGGAATCCTCTGCAGGATGGAAAGACGATGCAGCAAGGGCCACAACCGTGACATGGGCAGCCGATGGATAACGAAGTTCCCAATCAACGGCGTATTCCTTAACGTAATCGTAAATATGGACCGGGCCATGGAAATCCTTCAGATCGCAACCATTGTCTCCACGCAACACAACCAATAGGTCGGCCCGAACCTCCGAAGCACCATTCAGGCGGGCCGTCGGCGGAATCAACCTATAACCGGCCGCCCTGTAAAAAGCCCGAATGTTGAGATAAACATCTTTATCGAGATAGTCACTTGAAACAATGCGACAGATCGGCCTATCCATCCCTCACCAGTCCTGCCAAAATAATGGGTAGATCGTCAAGTCTAGGTTGACTTCCCCTTTCATGGAACAGGTGCGACCCAATATGAACATTCCGAGAATCAAACCGCAAGCCATGCTTGCCAGCAATCACTTAGTACTTCCAATTATAGCAGTCAGGATTCACCGCTTCTGCCCGGGGGGCCATGGACGGGGGGTTTCGGCCGCCGGGGCCCCACTGGGAGCCGACCAGGCGGGTCGCCCAGCCAACCCGCTTCCGCAAGCCGATGGACTTCCCCAAGGGTTTGGAAGAACGTGTTAACTTGCCGCCAAGTGATCGACCACCCTTGTTGGATGATCCGTTCGATCCCGGTGCCATGTCCACCACCTACCACTATCTGATCGTTGGCTGCGGTTTGTACGGCGCGACCTTCGCCCGCCTGGCCAGCGATGCGGGCCTGAGTTGCTTGGTGATCGACAAAAGGCCCCACTTGGGCGGCAACTGCCATACGGAAAACAGGCACGGAATCAACGTGCACACCTATGGCGCCCATATCTTCCATACCAGCAACAAGGTCGTCTGGGATTTTGTGCACCGCTTCGCCGACTTCAATAGTTATATCAATTCACCCAAGGCACTCTCGAACGGTCGTCTGTATTCATTGCCGTTTAACATGAATACATTTTACGAACTCTGGCAAGTTCAGACCCCCGAGCAGGCCCGCGCGCGCATTGAGGCGCAACGCTTCCAGGGCGACCCCTCCAACCTTGAAGAACAGGCCCTTTCCCTGGTGGGCTCCGACATCTACACCACCTTGATCCGGGATTACACCAAGAAGCAATGGGGGCGTCACCCCAGGGAACTGCCGGCCTTCATTATTAAACGTCTACCGCTGCGCTTCACCTTCAACAACAACTACTTCAACGATCGCTACCAAGGCATCCCGATCGGCGGCTACACCGCCATGTTCGAGCGCATGCTGGCAGGTATCGAGGTGAGACTCAATACCGATTATTTTCAGAATCGCGATTTTTTTGATAGCTTGGCCCGCAAAATTGTATACACAGGCTGCATCGACGAATTCTTTCACCACAGCTACGGCCAGCTGGAATATCGATCCCTTGACTTTGAACACGACATCCACGAACACGAGAACCATCAAGGCAACGCGGTAGTTAATTATTGCGATGACTCCGCCCCCTACACCCGAACCATCGAACACAAACACTTCGAAAACAGTCAATCTGACGTCACAGTGGTGACCCGCGAGTATCCGCAGGACTGCACGTCAGGGCGCATTCCCTATTACCCAGTCAACAGCGAAGACAACCAAAAAACTTATTCCCTCTACAAAGAAAAAGCCTCTTCTATTGATACACACATCTTCGGTGGTCGGCTTTCTGAATATAAGTATATGGACATGCACGTTGTGATCGAATCAGCCATGAATCGCTTCCGTAGCGAAAGCAAACAGACTGCATCAGGCCTCTTGGCGCAATGACGACTGGCTTTGTTCAGCTCTCGATCAATCCGCCACCAAGCACCACCTCGCCGGCATAGAACACGGCGGCCTGGCCCGGAGTGATCGAAAACTGCGGTGAAGCGAACTGCAGTTCAACCTTCCAGGAGCCACCGGCCGCTCCATCACTCGGGCTGGCCGGCTCGGGGATCATCCAGGCCATTTCAGGCGCGCTGCGGTAGCGGACCTGCACCTCCACCTCGAGCGGTTGTTCCGGGGGTGCCATCGAGACCCAGTTGACCGCCTGAACGTGGCATCCGCTGCGGGCTGCCTCCTGCCGCGGAGCCACCACCACCCGGTTGAGGGCGGCATCGAGGCGCACCACATGCAGAGCTTCCCGCCAGGCCACCCCCAGTCCCCGCCGCTGGCCGATAGTGAAATGCTCGATGCCATCGTGCTGACCGACAACCGTTCCGTCCTGCAGAACGATCTCGCCCTGACGCGGCGGCAGATAGGCATCGAGAAACGCCTTCATCGAGCCGTGGTGATCGGCCAGACAGAGATCCTGACTCTCGGGCTTGGCCGCGGTCCGCAGACCGAAACGCTGAGCCTCTTGGCGTGTTTCGCTTTTGCGCATCTCACCAAGGGGAAAGACCAGTTCACCCAGCACCTCCTGGGGCAGGTCGTAGAGGAAGTAGCTCTGGTCCTTGCCGGCATCCAGCCCCCGCAACAACTGGTGCCGACCACGCCCATCGCCGGGCACCGGCAGCGACTCACCAGCTCCGGCATGGCGGACCCGGGCGTAATGGCCGGTGGCGAGACGACCGATCTGACGCTCGGAGCGGGACCAGGCCAGCATCGGGCCGAACTTGACCTCCCGGTTGCAGCGGGAACAGGGCAGGGGGGTGACCCCGCGGCCATAACCATCCACCAGGAAATCAACGATCTGGCGCTGGAAGTGCTCGCGGAAATCCACCACATGGTGGGAAATCCCCAACTGCTCGCAGATGGCAGCTGCGTCCACCAGCCCTTCGGCGCAGCAGGCGCCCTTGCCGCTCATCAACCACAGGGTGAGCCCCTCCACCTGCCAGCCGGCCTCCACCAGCAGGGCGGCCGTGAGGGAGCTGTCCACCCCGCCGGAGAGGCCCACCACCACCCGGTGCTCTCCAGGCCAGGCCCGCAGCCGCGCGAGGCTCGCCTCCCCGGCGGGGGTGGCGGCCATGCCATGGGTATGGGGATCGGAAACGGCGAAGCTCACCGGCAGGACGGGGAAAGAAAGGAACGGTGGCTGGTGGCCGTGCCATTCCCTTCCCATCATGGAAGCCTGTTGCCCAGGGCTGCCGTGTCACCCAAGCCCGATCCATTGCGATGCTGGCCCCGGCGCGATGCCGACCATCTGCTAATGAGCGGCCAGCAGATGGCTGCGCTGGAAGCCGAGCTCTTCGCCAGCGGGTTGCCGGTGGAGGCCCTGATGGAAAAGGCGGCGCTGGCTGTGAGCCGGCGTCTTCTGGCCCTGCGGGATCGGGGCGGAGCCGGCCGGATTCCGGCTGAGGGCGTGGTGGTGCTGGTGGGGCCGGGCCACAACGGTGGCGATGGGCTTGTGGTGGGGAGAGAACTCCACCTGGCAGGGATCCCGGTGCGGCTGTGGACCCCCTTCGAGCGCCGCAAGCCCCTCACCGAGCAGCACTGGATGCATGCTCGCTGGCTGGGCATTCCGGTGTTGGTGGATCCGCCCCCGGCGGATGGGACCGAACTCTGGATCGATGCCCTGTTTGGCAACGGCCAGACCCGGGCAACAGGTCCGGAGATCGAGACCCTGCTGGAAGCACGAAACTGCACCTCCAGAGGGCTGGTGGCGATCGACGTTCCCACCGGCATCTGCAGCGACAGCGGCGCCCTGCTGGGGAGGACTGCAGCCAGGGCCGACCTCACCCTCTGCATCGGCCTGTGGAAACGGGGTCTGCTGCAGGATCTGGCCTTGCGCTGGGTCGGAAAGCTGGAACGCGTGGATTTGGGGCTGCCCCGGAGGTTGTTAGAGCACCTTCCGGCGAACCAACCGCTGGGCCTGGGGGTCCCGCCGGCTGATCCGGCGAACGATGCCCAAGGGGACGAATGGGAAGCCCCAAGACCGGTTCCGGATCCAGCGGCCGGAAAATACGAGCGGGGTCGCCTGCTGGTGATCGCCGGCAGTGCCCGCTACCGGGGGGCTGGCCACCTTGCCCTGGCCGGAGCCAGCGCCTCGGGCTGCGGCAGCCTGCGGGCCGCATTGCCACCGGAGATGGGCGAGCTCCTGTGGATGGTGCACCCCCATGTGGTGCTTGAGGAGCAGCCACTGGGCCCCTCCCATTTCGAGCGGCTCGACGCGGTGCTGGTGGGGCCAGGACTGGGCCCGAGGCCTGAATCACTACAGCCTGGCAGCGATCGGCCACTCGCCGAGCCGTGGTGGGATTCCCTGCAGCGCTTCCCCGGCCTCCTGGTGCTCGACGCCGACGGACTCAACCGCGTCAACCCCGCCTGGCTCAGCCAGCGTCAGGGACCCACCTGGATCACGCCCCACGGCGGCGAATTCAGCCGCCTCTTCCCCGATCTGGCCGGATCCCCGCCCCTGGAAGCGGCCACGGAAGCCGCTTGCCGCACCGGGGTGACCGTTCTGCTGAAAGGTGCCCGCAGCGTGATCGCCGCCGCCGATGGCCGGCGCTGGCAGCTGCTGCGAGCCTGCGGAGCGGTAGCCCGGGCCGGGCTTGGGGATGTTCTGGCCGGTTACGCCGCAGGTCTGGGGTCGCAGGCCACAGCCTGGGGCTGTCTCGATGGGGCGCTGCTGGCCGTGGCAGCCCTGGACCACGCCTTGGCCGGCTGCCGCTGCACGGAACTGCGAGGCCCCGGCGGGGCAACGCCCCAGGCGATTGCCGCCACCCTCGCCTGGGGGCCCCAGGCGAGCGATCCGATGCAAACGGCGAAAAAACGGTGATTCGCCCCACAAATCCCGGCTGATTCCCAGCGATAGACTACAAAACCAGCCCAAAAAAGGGATATTCCGACAAGATCATCGCCACGTGTTGAATCGCGAACCAAATCTGAAGCCATGCTTAAAAAGGGCCTGATAGCTTTGGCTGAGTCTGATAGTCAGTCCACTTTCCCGTACTCCATGAGCGTCTCCTCCGTCACCAGCAATGACGGCTTTGGCCGAAGAGGTACCGACTCGATGACCTGGTACCTGACCTCGATCGGTCGCGAACCGCTGCTGACTCCAGCCGAGGAAATCGAACTCGGCAATCAAGTTCAGATCATGATGCGGTTGGTGGAAGAGCAACGCGACGACTATTCGATCCATGAGCGCAAGATCATCAAGATCGGTCGCCGCTCCAAGGAACGGATGATGCGGGCCAACCTCAGGCTCGTGGTGAGTGTGGCCAAGAAGTATCAGGGCAAGGGGCTCGAACTCCTTGACCTGATTCAGGAAGGATCCCTCGGCCTAGAGAGGGCGGTGGAGAAATTTGATCCCACCAGGGGCTATAAATTCTCAACCTATGCATTTTGGTGGATCCGCCAGAGCATGACTAGGGCGATCGCCTGCCAATCGCGAACGATCCGTCTGCCTGTGCATCTGAGCGAGCGGCTTGGCACGATCCGCAAGGTGAGCCTGGAACTGGCCCAAAAACTTGGGGCCATGCCCAGCCGCCAGGAAATCGCCGAAGCCATCTCCATGCCCATCGAAGAGCTGGATTCCCTGTTGCGCCAGTCGCTCACCACCTCCAGCCTGGATGCTCCGATCAACGCCGACGAAGGCCGCAGTTACCTCGGCGACCTGATCGCTGATGGAAGCGGCGAGGAACCCCTAGATTTGGTTGAACGGGGGATTCACCAAGAGCAGCTCGGCCGTTGGCTAGGCCACCTGAATGACCAGGAACGCGAAGTGCTGGCACTGCGCTTCGGCCTGGATGGGCGTGAGCACCACACCCTGGCCGAGATCGGTCGCCAATTGGACGTGTCCAGGGAACGGGTGCGCCAAGTGGAGCTTAAGGCCCTGCGTAAGCTGCGCAATCTGACTCGCCAGCTACCGACGGGACTCTGATTCCATCGATCGGCAAGGAAGCTGAAGGGTCAGTAGTCTTCCGCCCAGATGTAACGGGTGAGATCGGAGCCATCGGGCTCGGGAGCGGCGAGAGCAAACTCGACGCAATCTGTGATCTCTGCGTCCACCTCCCGCTCAATCTCCTTGAGTTCGGCTTCGCTGGCCAGTCCAGCGGTGATCAGATCGGCCGCCAGCCTCTTGATGGGATCACGTTGGGCCCAAAATTCCTTCTCGGCGGCGGCCCGGAGCTCATCGGGATCGGCCAGGGAATGGCCTCGGAAGCGGTAGGTGAGGCATTCCAGCAGGGTGGGACCCTCGCCGGCCCGGGCCCGTTCGATCGCCCGTTGGGCAGCGGCCCGCACCGCTAGGACATCCATTCCGTCCACCTCCTCACCGGCCATGCCGAAGGCGGCCGCCTTGCGCCAGATCTCCGGATCGCTGGTGGCACGGTTGTGGTCCATGCCAATCGCCCAGCGATTGTTCTCCACCACGAAAAGGATCGGCAGTTTCCAGAGCGTTGCCATGTTCAGGCACTCAAAGAACTGACCCACATTGCAGGTGCCGTCGCCGAAGAAGGCGGCTGTCACCGCATCGCTGTCGGCCTGACCGAGGGCATCACGCTTATACCGGCTGGTGAAGGCTGCGCCAAGAGCCACGGGGATACCCTCACCGATAAAAGCGTAGCCGCCGAGCAAATGGTGTTCCTTAGAAAAGAGGTGCATGGAGCCGCCACGGCCCTTGCTGCAGCCGGTCTCTTTACCGAACAGCTCACTCATCACCTCCCGGGCCGGCACACCGCAGCTGAGAGCATGCACGTGGTCGCGGTAGGTGCTGCAGAACCAGTCGTGCTGAAGGCGCATCGCCTTGATCACTCCGGTGCTCACGGCCTCCTGGCCGTTGTAGAGATGCACGAAGCCAAACATCTTGCCCCGGTAGTACATCTCGGCGCACTTGTCCTCGAAGCGGCGACCAAGGGTCATGTCCCGGTAGAGGAGGAGGCCCTCCTGGCGGTTCACGACAGCCCGCTCTGCCGGATAGAGCGCTTGGTGCCGTTCGGCATGGCTGCCGGCGGCGGCGGGAACGGAATTCGCGGTGCCCGGGGTCGGGGCAGCGGCCTGGGCGGCCAGGGCAGCCGTCAATTCCTGGGTCATGGCCGTCGGCGATACGGGTCTTGATGCCGACTGTACGGGGTCCATCACCGCAAGACGGTCAAAACCGCTGCCGCTGACTACAGTTCTGAGCCAAGAGAAACGATGGGGTTGGATCTGCCGCTCGACCACTTCAGGCTGCTGGGCGTCAACCCGGCCACCGATGCCCAAACCGTGCTCCGCACCCTCCAGCTGCGTCTAGACCGGGCACCGGATCAGGGCTACACGGACGAGACCCTGAGAGCCCGAGCCGACCTGCTCCGTGCCAGTGCCGATCTCTTGAGCGACGCCGAGAGGAGGTCCGGTTATGAGGCTGATCTCACAGCCCTTTCGGGCGCCCCAGAAGCCTTAATGCCCGCCCTGGAGATTCCCTCCAGCCGGGAGGTGGCCGGATTGTTGCTCCTCCTGGAGGCGGGCCAGCCCCTGGATGTGCTGAACCTGGCCAGCCGCTGCCTGCAGCCCCCCCAGGCCCCGGCCCTTGGCAGCAATCGCGAGTCCGACCTCACCCTTCTGGCCGGGGAGGCCGCCCTGGCCGCCGCTGAGGACTACCGCCGGGAACGCCACTACGAGATGGCCGCCCGGACCCTCCAGCAGGGTCTCCAGCTCCTGCAACGCATGGGACAGCAGCCGGAGGTCCGGGACGGGATCCAGACGGAACTGGAGGCCCTGGCCCCCTTCCGAGTACTCGATCTGCTCAGCCGTGATCCCTCGGCCAGCCGCGAACGGGACGAAGGCCTCACCCTGCTTGAGCAGCTGGTGCAGCGCCGCGGCGGTCTGGAGGGGAGCGCCGATGACGGCTTCGCCCCGGAGGATTTCCAGACGTTCTTCAAGCAGATACGCACCTTTCTCACCGTCCAGGAACAGATCGATCTATTCGACCGCTGGTCGAATCAAGGATCCGGCGCCGCCGATTTCCTCTCCAGCATCGCCCTCACGGCTTCGGGCTTCGCCCAGCGCAAGCCGGAAAGGATCGCGGCAGCCCGGGAGCGCCTCCTCGCCAGCGGGAGGGATGGAGTGGAGCCGCTGCTGGCGAACCTGGAGCTGCTTCTCGGTGATGTGAATGGGGCCCTGAACCGCTTTGAGCGCGGCGCCTCTGACGAGCTCGCCGCCTGGGCAGGCCGTCAGAGTGCCGACCCACTCGGTCAGCTGTGTGCCTGGTGCCGGGACTGGCTGAGTCGAGATGTGCTGCCGGGCTATCGCGACCTGGAGGCCGATCCAGATCTCGAGGCTTACTTCAGTGACCGCGATGTGTTGGCCTGGGTCGAGCAGGAGGATCGCCGACGGGGCCGCACGTTCACGCCCACCCCATCCCCGGGCCAGCCCATCGGCCTTGGCGGGGACGGCGTGGCGGGCGAACCGCTGTTGGTGCCGGTCCAGCCTGGCGGTGGCTTCGCTGCGTTCGGCCAGCCCTTTGAGGAACGGGTTCTGCATGCCCCAACCGGCGAGGAATGGCCGCCTTACGGCCGAAGTTCAGGGAGGCTCGGCAGTGAAGGGCGCCAGCGGCGTTCCCGCACCGATGGCATCGGTGGCGAAGGGGATGTACCCCTTGGATGGGGGATCGAGGGCTTGCGGCATGCCCTGGCCACAGGCGCTCTCTCCCGCCTGAACCCCATCGCGGCGATCGCCGGGCTAGGGATGGCGCTGGTGATCGGGAGCTGGTTGCTGCAACCACGTCCACCCCAGCCATCATCCCGGATCACGCAGCCGGCGCCCGGCACAACCCCAGCCCCGGCTTCGACGCTGCCGACACCTGCGCCGCCGACCCCGACGGCGCCGCCACCGGCAGCGGCCACTCCGGCCACCAAACAGCCCGGCGCTGGCTCAGCCGCGGCCCCCCTCAACGCCCGAGAACCGGATGAGGCCCAGATGCGCGCCCTGCTCGAGAGCTGGCTGCAGGCCAAGACGGCCGTGATGGCCGGCGGCGAACCTCCAGCAAGCCTCGAACGGATCGCCCGGGAAGGGCCCCGCCGGCGACTGGAGACCGAACGCCAGCAGGACCGAAATCTCGGCCAGGTCCAGGCCATTGAGGTCCGGATCAACAGGCTCACGATCCTGGAGCGCAGCCCACAGCGGATCTCCGTGGTTGCGGATCTTGACTACAGCGACAGTACCCGGCGCGGCGGAAGGGAGGTGAACCACACCAAGGCCACCACCCTGCGCAATGTTTATGTATTCGGGCGGGACGGCGATGCCTGGCGCCTTGCGGCGTCCGGTCCGGCCCGCTGAACGCCGACTCACCCTCCCTGTCTGCAGCCCATGTTTGACGAGCTATCCCAACGGTTTGAGGACGCGGTTAAGGGGCTGAGGGGCCAGGCCACGATCTCCGAATCCAACGTGGACGGGGCCCTCAGGGAGGTGCGCCGCGCCCTGCTGGAGGCGGACGTGAGCCTGCCGGTGGTGAAGGACTTCGTGGAGGAGGTGCGGCGCAAGGCGATCGGCTCCGAGGTGGTGCGAGGCGTCAGCCCCGACCAGAAGTTCATCCAGCTGGTGCATGAGCAGTTGGTGAAGACGATGGGAGGTGCCAATGCTCCGCTAGCGGCCGCAGGCCAAACCGGTGAACCAAGCGTGATCCTGATGGCCGGCCTTCAGGGCGCCGGCAAGACCACCGCCACCGCGAAGCTGGGCCTGCATCTCAAGGAGCAGGGCCGCAGGGCTCTGTTGGTGGGAGCGGATGTGTACCGCCCAGCCGCGATCGAGCAGCTCCGCACCCTGGGAGGCCAGATCGGAGTGGAGGTGTTCAGCCTCGGCACCGAAGTCACCCCCGAGGCCATCGCCGCCGCCGGCATCGAATGGGCGAAGGCCGAGGGCTTCGACACGGTGCTGGTGGACACCGCCGGCCGCCTCCAGATCGATCCGGCGATGATGGACGAGATGTTGCGGATCCGCGAGGCCTGCCAGCCCGATGAGGTGCTGCTGGTGGTGGATTCGATGATCGGTCAGGAGGCCGCCGATCTCACGCGGGCCTTCCATGAGCAGGTGGGCATCACCGGGGCGGTGCTCACCAAGCTGGATGGCGATTCCAGGGGCGGCGCCGCCCTCTCGATCCGCAAGGTGAGCGGCGCGCCGATCAAGTTCATCGGCACCGGCGAGAAGGTGGAAGCCCTGCAGCCCTTCCATCCCGAGCGAATGGCCAGCCGCATCCTCGGCATGGGCGATGTGCTCACCCTGGTGGAGAAAGCCACCAAGGAGGTTGAGCTGGCCGATGTGGCGAAGATGCAGCAGAAGCTGCAGGAAGCCAGTTTCGATTTTTCCGACTTCCTCCAGCAGATGCGCATGATCAAGCGCATGGGCTCGCTGGGAGGGTTGATGAAGATGATCCCCGGCATGAACAAGATCGACGACGGCATGCTCAAGCAGGGCGAGCAGCAGCTCAAGAAGATCGAGGCGATGATCAGCTCGATGACCGAAGCCGAACGGCTCAAACCCGAACTGCTGGCCTCTCAGCCCTCCCGCCGGCGCCGCATCGCCGCCGGCAGCGGCCACGCTCCGGCGGATGTTGACAAGGTTCTGGCCGACTTTCAGAAAATGCGGGGCTTCATGCAGCAGATGACCCGCGGTGGAGGCATGCCGGGTATCCCCGGCATGGGCGGGGGGTTCCCAGGCATGGGGGGCTTTCCCGGCATAGGAGGGGCTGCGCCGATGGGCGGCGGGCGCAGCCAAGCGCCGATCCGACCTGCCAAGCCGCCGAAGAAACGCAAGGGGTTCGGGCAACTCTGAGGCGATGGAAAGCACCGCATGCCGATGTATGGGCTGACAGGGGGGTACGATCAACAGTTGGACACCTCACGACACGGCCACGATGATCAAGCTCCGCCTGAAGCGGTTCGGTAAGAAGCGGGAAGCGAGCTTCCGCCTCGTGGCCACCAACAGCACCTCCCGCCGGGACGGTCGTCCCCTTGAAGAACTGGGCTTCTACAACCCACGCACCAAGGAAACCCGCCTTGAAACCGAGGCGATCCGTGAGCGGCTCAGCCAGGGCGCCCAACCCACCGACACGGTGCGGGCGCTTCTGGAGAAGGGTGGCCTGCTCAACAAGACCGTTCGACCCGCCGAGATCGTCGGCAAGCACAAGCAGGCCTTGGCCCGCGAAGCTGCCGCCGCTGAAGCCGAGAAGGCCGAAGCCGAGGCCAAGGCTGCCGCTGAGGCCGCTGCCGCCGAAGCCAAGGCTGCTGCTGAATCCGCTGCCGCCGAAGCAAAGGCTGCTGCTGATGCAGCCGCTGCTGAAGTCGCAGTGGCCCCTGCTATGGACTCCGCAGCCGAGGCCTGATCGCCACCACCGGCACACTCCAGGAAGGTATTTCTCCAGAACCCTTCACCCTGGCTCTGGAGGGAGCAGAAGCCGCCTTGGCTCTGTCTGGAGCGGCTGAGGTCAATCTGCGCAGCATCGAGGCTCTCACCGGCAGCACCCTGCGATTGCATGGTCTGCATCTTTATCTGAGCGGGCGACCAGCCCAGGTGGAAAGGACCTCCGCCCTGCTCGAGTTGCTCAGGCCCCTGTGGCAGAACGGTGAACTGGTCGCAGCGGTTGACATACAGGCGGCTCTCACGTCCCTTGACAGCGGCCGCATTGACGAACACCGCGATCTCGGTCGTCAGGTGCTGGCCACAAGCGTTCGAGGGCGTTCCCTGCGGCCCCGAACGCTGCGCCAGAAGGGATTCATCGAGGCGATGGAGCGCCACGACCTCACCCTGGCCATTGGTCCAGCGGGCACCGGTAAGACCTTCCTGGCCACGGTGCAGGCGGTCCGGATGCTGCAGGAGCGGCGTGTGGAACGTCTGGTCCTGACCAGACCGGCCGTGGAGGCCGGCGAGCGCCTCGGCTTCCTGCCCGGCGATCTCCAGCAGAAAGTGGATCCCTATCTGCGACCCCTGTATGACGCCCTGCACACCCTGCTGGGCCAGGAACGCACGACCCAGCTCCTCGAGAAAGGAGTGATTGAAGTGGCCCCCCTGGCCTACATGCGCGGCCGCACCCTGGCCGATGCCTTCGTGATCCTCGATGAGGCCCAGAACACCACCCCCGCCCAGATGCGGATGGTGCTCACCCGGCTGGGGGAAAATTCCCGAATGGTAGTAACTGGAGACATCACCCAGATCGACCTACCTCCGGGCCAGATCAGTGGGCTCGTGGAGGCTGCCGAGGTGCTGGCGGGGGTGGAGGGAGTGGCACTCTGCCGCTTCACCGATACTGATGTGGTGCGCCATCCTCTCGTGCAGCGCCTGGTGCAGGCCTACGCGCGACGCGATGGAACGGCGACCACAACGGGCCCACGGCAGGGGATCGGCAGAACGATGCGTCCGTTGGGCCGATCCGATCGATAGGGAGATCCGAACGTCTCCAAGGACGAAAAATCCGCAGCCATCCAACCAGGACTGGCAGGATGTGGTGAGTTTGATTCCTTGCCGCCATGCCGGCCAGCAGCAATTTCCAACAGGCCATCCGGGAGGCCAACGTCAGCGGCCTAGTTGGCCCCAATGTCGTGAATCGAGCCCTTCCCTACGTGGGGGGCGGCATGGTGCTCACCGCAGCAGGTGTGCTTGGCGGGCTCGGCTTGATGACCAGCAATGCCGCCTTGTTCATGCCCCTCTTCTGGGTGGCCCTGATCGGCAACTTCATTTTGTTCTTTGTGGCCCAGAACGTTGCCAACAAAGGAAACAATTCCACCGCTCTGCCCCTGCTCGCCGCCTACAGCCTGCTCACAGGTTTCACGCTGAGCGGCCTGGTCAGCTATGCCCTCAGCAGTGCCGGTGTAGGTGCCGTCGGAACGGCGGCCCTGGCCACGGGGATCACCTTCATTGCGGCCTCGGTCATGGGCCGCCGCATGAGCGACAGCGTGGGCCAAGCCCTTACCGGGGCAGTAGGCCTGGGGATTCTCGGCTTGATCGTGGCGATGCTGGTTCAGGTCGTGGGTAGCATCTTTGCTCCCGCAATCTTCTCAGGCGGTAGTTTTGAACTCCTGATCGCCGGATTCGGCACGATTCTGTTCGTGGGTGCGGCCTTCGTTGACTTTTATACGATGCCACGCACTTACAACGATAATCAGTATCTTGCCGGTGCCCTCGGCATGTATCTTACTTATATCAACCTTTTTGTTTTCGTTCTGCGACTCATCATCGCTCTACAGGGTGGTGGGCGACGCGACTGAACAAGAGGTTTGATGATCGGGCGCCCTTGCTGAGGCTGGAACCCTAATTCACCTCAGCGTCGACTAGCGCCCAATCCCAGCTGCCTGCTTTAATAGCCGCACACTAGTCTTTGTGATATGATAACATGTGAGGTTGTTACGATCCTTCAGAATCCAGCAATTGCCATCCTCAATCTGCCTAGCGTCTCCTTTATTGGGGGTCGTTGGGCATTTTGCCTGGGTGGTGATTGGCAACCGAGCCTGAACAGGTAATCTTAAAAGCGACCCATCTCAATCCATCCTGCGAGACAGACATCCTATCCATGGCCAAGACCGCATTGATCACCGGCATTACCGGTCAAGATGGCAGCTACCTCACCGAATTGCTCCTTGACAAGGGCTACGTGGTGCATGGTATCAAACGGCGGGCAAGCAGTTTCAACACTGAAAGGATTGATCACCTGTATCAAGATCCCCACGAAAACGACCCAAGACTGGTCCTCCACTACGGAGACCTCACCGATTCCACCAATCTGATTCGCATCATCCAGCAGGTACAGCCGGATGAAATTTACAACTTAGGCGCCCAAAGCCATGTTGCCGTGAGCTTTGAAAGCCCTGAATACACCGCTAACTCCGATGCCCTCGGCACCCTCCGAATTCTTGAGGCGGTGCGCATTCTGGGCTTAATTGACAAAACCAGGATCTATCAAGCCTCAACATCCGAACTCTATGGGCTCGTGCAAGAAATACCCCAGAAAGAATCAACCCCTTTCTACCCAAGAAGTCCCTACGGAGTTGCCAAGCTCTATGCTTACTGGATTACAATCAACTACCGCGAGTCCTATGGGATGTATGCCTGTAATGGCATTTTGTTTAACCACGAAAGTCCTCGCCGCGGCGAAACCTTTGTGACCCGGAAAATCACACGGGGGCTGGCCCGCATCGACGCGGGTCTTGAGCAATGTCTGTACATGGGCAACCTTGATTCCCTAAGGGACTGGGGCCATGCCCGCGATTATGTTGAGATGCAGTGGCGCATGCTTCAGCAGGAGAAACCAGAAGACTTCGTGATCGCCACAGGCCGGCAGGAGTCGGTGCGTCGCTTCATTGAACTCACCGCGTCCGAGTTGGGTTGGGGCGGCGTTGAGTGGCGTGGCGAAGGGGTTAATGAAACCGGATATCGCGCCGATACGGGAGCCAAGGTGGTACGGATTGATCAGCGCTACTTCCGTCCAGCCGAAGTCGAAACCCTGCTCGGCGATCCAACTTGCGCCAGGGATAAATTGGGTTGGACCCCGACCACCACCCTTGAAGAATTGGTGCAGGAGATGGTGAGTGCCGACCGTGAGGAGGCTGCCAAAGAAGCACTGCTGCTTCGGGAGGGATTCAAGGTGGTGGGTTCGATGGAGAACCCTCCCCAAGTCAGCGTTGTTCAATCATGACCAACATGATCGATCACTCTGACAAAATCTTCGTGGCCGGCCATCGCGGCATGGCCGGTTCAGCCATCGTGAGGCGTCTGGGTCAGTCAGGCTACGCCAATCTGCTCACCGCGAACCATGATGAACTCGATCTTCGTGATGCGGGAGCAACGGCGGCCTGGATGGAGAGACAACGACCTGATGTGGTGGTGCTGGCAGCCGCTAAGGTGGGAGGGATTCAGGCCAACTCCACCTACCCCGCCGATTTCCTGCTGGACAACCTGAAGATCCAGAACAATGTAATCGAAAGCGCCTGGCGATTCGGGGCTAAACGATTACTGTTTCTCGGTAGTAGTTGCATCTATCCCAAGTTCGCATCTCAACCCATTCAAGAGGAATCTCTACTGACTGGATCATTGGAGCCTACCAACGAATGGTATGCGATCGCCAAGATCACGGGCATTCAATTGTGTCGCGCCCTCCGGCAGCAACATGGATTTGATGCAATCAGCCTGATGCCCACCAACCTCTATGGTCCAGGCGATAACTACCACCCCACCAACAGTCACGTCTTGCCCGCGCTGATCCGGCGCTTCCACGAAGCTGTCCGCGATGATGTGCCCACCGTGACCTGCTGGGGAACAGGATCACCGCGTCGGGAATTTCTCCATGTGGATGATCTGGCCGCCGCAGTCGTGTTCTGCCTAGAACATTGGCAACCAGCTGCGGATGATCTGCAATTCCTCAACGTGGGAACCGGCACCGATCTCCCCATCCGTGACCTCGCCGACTTGGTGGCCGATGCCGTGGGCTTCCGGGGCAGTTTGAACTGGGATGCATCCAAGCCCGATGGAACACCGCGTAAACTTCTGAATGTGGGCCGGCTCCAGGCTTTGGGCTGGTCCGCCACAATTTCTTTAGAGGAAGGTTTGCGGACCACGGTTCACGACTACGTTCAACGCCAGTCCAGTGGTGAGGAGGTGCGGCTGTGAGAGTTCTCGTCACTGGTGGTGCCGGATACATCGGCAGCCATGCCGTGCGTGCACTCAGCCTCTCCGGTCACCAACCGGTTGTACTCGACAACCTCGTGTATGGCCACGCCGAGATCGTTCGAGAGGTGTTGGGGGTTCCTCTAATCAACGGTCAAGTGGGTAACGTCCAAATGATCGAACCGCTGCTGCGGGGCCAGCATCCCGAGTTGGTCGGCACCCACTTCGAAGGCAAGCCAATCGAAGCTGTTCTTCACTTTGCGGCCTACGCCTATGTGGGTGAATCGGTGAGTGATCCCGCCAAGTATTACCGGAACAATCTCGGAGACACCCTCACCCTGCTGGAAGCGCTGGTGGCCGGGGAACAGCCCATCCCGATCGTGTTCTCCTCCACCTGCGCCACCTACGGACTGCCCCAAGCCATTCCGATCACGGAGGACCACCCCCAAGCCCCGATCAATCCCTACGGCCGCAGCAAGTGGATGGTGGAGCACCTGCTGCGCGATTTCAGCCGGGCTTACGGATTGCCCTGCGTGATCTTTCGCTACTTCAATGCAGCCGGTGCTGATCCCGACGGTGACCTCGGCGAGGACCACGACCCCGAGACCCACCTCATACCCAGAGTGCTGGATGTGATGAGCGGCCGCGAATCTTACCTGCAGATCTTCGGCGATGACTACCCTACGCCCGATGGAACCTGCATTCGTGACTACATCCATGTCAGCGATCTGGCCGATGCCCACGTGCTCGGATTGGAGCGGCTCTTGCGACTGAGGGAACGTCAAGAAGTCCAGCGGGAGCCGCTGATCTACAACCTCGGCAACGGCACGGGCTATTCGGTCCAGGAGGTGATCGAAGCCGCCAAGGCCGTAACAGGTAGGGGGCTCCTGGCCCACGTGGCCCGTCGGAGAGAGGGGGATCCGGCCCAACTCGTGGCCAGTGCCATCCGGGCCCGCGAGGAACTGGGGTGGCGTCCTCGCTATCCCGACCTGAACACCATCATCGAACATGCCTGGAGCTGGCACCGGCGGCGCTATTTCTCTTAAACAGAGCTTGCTGGCGATCCGGCCAGGGACGGGCAAGAGGTTCGCCGATGAACACACCCTGACCAGGCATGGCGACACTGCGCCAGTAGGCCTCAATCAGAGTGTCGCCACGGCGGTAGTATTTCAACAGAAGACCTGGATCGGGAAACTTGGCCGAGAAATTGCAGGGTTCCACAACTGTTCCGTAGCTGGCGGTTGCCCCCGCCTCCAGCCACCGCAACGCACTCATTTGGGGGCTGTCGGTGAGCTGCCCTCCAAGCGAGGTAAGATGATCTGCGATAGCACCAGGCAGGAAGTGGTTGGTGGTGATCGCCGGCACCGAAGCCAGACCCGTAAAATAACCCAATACATCAGATGCCCCCTTTAGAACATCCTGCTCCAGAAGGTGTACCCTCAAGTCCGGTCTACTGAGTCTAATGGCCCGCTTGAATGCCGGCAGTCGGGTATTGCGTTTGTAATCGCCGGTGCTCAGCAGATAGAAGTTTCCGTGCGGCCCAGATCCATCGGCGAGGGCACCGCGTTCGATCAGGGCGCGGCCCTCCGCTTCATTTCTGGCGGCCAGCAACATCGAGGGCCGGATGCGCAAGACGTCCCAGGGCCGGGCCACCTCCCCTCTGGCGAAATAGGGGCTGATCCTGGTGACATGGCAACCATCGGCGCACCAAGCGGGGTGGAGACCCAGGCTGAAGGCACTGGTGATCGATTGGCAGCCAACTCGATAGGGTGCAGCCCAGGCTAGGGCGTAGACCTGAACCCGGGATGGGGTGTCGCGCTGCAACTGGCGCTGGATCGCCAGGAAGCGGCCTGGATCCAGGCTTGCCTGATGGGGGGGGAAGCGCACCCGCATTACCTGATCCTGCGGGATGCGGCGGACGCGTTGGTAATGGGCACCGATGGCCTCACTGAGGGGGTCCTCGCTGTTGATCACCACGGCAATGGAGTGAGCATCCAAAGGACCAGACCGCTCAGCTTTGACCCGAATCGACGGGTCGGGCGGATTCTGTCGGGCCAGGGTTAACAGCATCACACTGCAGAGAAGGCACCCGACCCTTGACCAGCAGCGGTTTGGAGCAGTCTTAGTACCAGCCATAAGGGTGTCTGAGCCTGGAGGGCTGGCAACTTCCAACTTTGGCCACATGCGGCAGGATCGGCAGGGATCCGTCGTAAAAAGGGGAAAGGAGGAAAGCGCCGACTTCGACCTGCCAGGCTGATGCAAGGACGATTCCCAACCATCCCCTGATCCGTGGCATGGTATGGCACACCACCCCGCGACGGGACCCATGCCCCAAGGCCAACGGTATTTTTGATTTACCAGATCCTCTCCCAGCTTATGGTCTTCTCCGGGCATCACCAATCCAAGCCAGCCACGGGATCTGAGGCAACACAGATCAAGGTGTATGGATACTGCGAACTTGACGCAACAGCCCTTTTAAATCTTGCCCATCAAGGTGATTTCGAGAGGCTTCGCAATCTGCGTGGTGAATACACATTGGTCCTGGAGGATCAGCGGCTTTGCACGATCATCACCTCTCCGGTCGGAGCGATGCACTACTTCTATACCCAGGCTGGCGATGGTCGATTGGGTTTTGTGCACGGACGCCGCATTGTTGACATTCTCACCAAAGCCGGACTGAGTTGGACGTGGAACTGGCAGGCCCTGGGTGATCTCTGCCAACTGGAAAATCTCACCGACAATGCCACCTTGCATCCGGATATCCACCGGGTCCCACCGGGCACGGTGCTGCAAGTCGCCAATGGTGAGATCAAGCGTGACACCCGCTCGGCCGTCGAAAGCCTGGGTACTGAGTCTCCCGATCCCGAAGGCGCGATCCGGGCCCTCAACAACGAAGTGGCGCGACTAGCAGGTCAGCAGACCTATCTCTCCCTCTCAGGCGGCTTCGATTCGAGAGTGATCCTGAGCTCCATGCTCAAGCAAGGGATCAAACCCCATCTGATCACGATGGGCACCGATGAATGCTCCGATGTCAACGTGGCCCGTGCCATCGCCAGACGATTTGGACTGCAGCATGACCTGGTGCGAATTGAGCTTGATGATTTCCTCACCCACGCACCAGAAATCTCAAGCCTCACCAACGGAACCAAGACAGCGTGGCACTGGCATACCTATCTGTATCCCCTCAAGGCAAAGATTCCTAGCACGAGTTCCTTCTTCGTTGGAACCCTTGGAGAATTTGCCCGCTCCTATTATTTCGATCGAGGTCAACTAGGACGCCTAGGCGATCGTTTCCCTGAAGTATCCCTCAATCGCTTTTGGGGATTGAAGCTGCACCGTCATCCCACTTTTTTAGCAAACGAATTGACGGGTCTATCACCCCATTTTGCAGCCCAGCTAGAGGAGCCTGGTATCGCCTCCCGCGTCTCAAGACTGCGGCATTACTGCCATGATTCCTTTCTGCCAGGCTTGACCCGCTACTACTTCGAACAACGGGTTCCCAATTTTTATGCCAATGGCATCGCCATGTACCAAGCCTCCAGCCAGTGGCGCTCTCCCTTCCACAACCGAAAATGGCTGCAGGCCATCTGGAACCTGCCGGCAGGCTGGAAGCTGGGCTCCAACTGGCACCGTTTTGCGATTGAAAAGAATCTCCCTGAATTGCTGGATTTCTCTGAAGAGAACGGCTTCCACCCCCAGCGGATGCTTCGCAAGGCACCTCCCCTGTACTGGACTCCTCTGATGCGTCGAACCCCCTACATCTCTTACGACCGAAGCAGCGGCTGGTATCGGGAAAGCGCCCTCCTGGAGAGCCTGACTTCCAGGCTTGAATTGCTGGGCGATCTGGTCAATCCGGCGACGGTCAGCGAGATCATCAACCAGCACAGAGCCGGTTTGGACCGCACTCGTAGCCTCGCCTTCCTCCTCACCATGGCGCACTGGAAACAGGTGCTGGCGGACCGGTCGAAGGCATGATTCAAACCACATCTCCCCATCCCTGCGCCCATCTCTACGGTTGGGAGATTGCGGATCATGCGGATCCGGGAAGCTTCCGCAACTCGCCTGGGGCAGCTCCCGTGCCCCTGAGCTTCTCGGTGGTGATCCCAACCCTCAACCAGGCCGAAACGATTGAGGACACGCTGCTCTCTCTAATCCATCAGAATTATCCCGATCTCGAGATCATTGTGGCCGACGGCGGCAGCAGTGATGGAACAGCAGCAATCCTCGACCGCTACCGTGAGGAGCTGAGCGCCGTGCTCCAGGGACCAGATACGGGGCAATCGAATGCAATCAATAAAGGGTTTGCTCGAGCCAGCGGCGATATCTTCTTCTGGCTGAATTCCGATGATTACCTTCTGCCCGATACCCTTTGGCGGGTGGCCGCCTGTTTTCAGGCTGATGCCGATCTGGAATTCGCGGTGGGAGCGGGAGATGTGATCAGCCTTGATCATCACTTTCTCCGCCACATTCCGCCCCTGCCGATGGACGAAGCCACAATGCTGAACTGGAAGAATGACCAGTGGGTGATGCAGCAGTGCTGTTTCTGGACAAAGAATCTGTGGCAGAGCGAGGGCGGCGTTGATGAACAGTTGCACCTGCTGATGGATTACGACCTCTGGTTTCGCTTTTCCCGCAGGACAAAGGCAGCCATCATCCAGGAGAAGCTGGCTGTGATGCGCTATTATCCAAACGCTAAAACTGTGAAGCAACGTAGCAAAACTAGCGAAGAACTGGCTTATGTTTACGCTAAGAATGGTGCTTTTGCCTCGCTACGGGAGCAGGTTGCTGATCTCGTCGTTCAACGAGGAGCCAGTGAAAATTACCTGAATCGAATTCACAGCAGCCTACCGGTGCGGCTGCTCAAGCGCCTCTCCCTCTTTCCGACCCCAGTCAATCCAGGGCCATGAACGACCCCGATCTCTACGTTGGCATCACCAGCTGGAACAGCGCCCTTTTCCTGCCCTATTGCCTCGACTCGCTGCATCGCACCACCGGTTCTGTCCGTCTCCACATCTGCGTACTCGATAACGACTCCAGCGATGCCTCCGCCGTCATCGCCCGCGACCACGGCGCCGAGGTTTTAGTGCGCCGCTGCACCCAGCCGGAAGCCCTGCAGGAACTCGTGAGACGTTCCCGGGGGCATTACACCCTGTTGCTCCATGCCGATGTGATCTTACTGGCCGCCGATTGGCTGCAGCGCTGCACCGCCAAACTCTCGGGGAAGACGGTGCTGATCTCACCCGAGGACATCGGCTGCGGCCCCCTCACCCGCCCCTTCGGAGCGGGCATGCCAGAGAGTTCCTTCCTGCTCTTCACCACCGAGGGATTGCGCCGTTCCCGAAGGCTCATCTGGAAGCGGCGGCGTCGCATTCCCGTTCCCCGGCGCGAATTCGATTTCTCGGGCAGCCACGTGACCCACAACATTCCCACCCGCCTCGCCGAACGCGGTTTCCGCTGGCATCCGATGAATGTCTATGCCTCCAATGCCGAGCCGGAAGCCTTCTTCACCCCGGGTCCAGACGCCACCCTCTGGAGTAACGAGCTGGGCCACCTGCGCTATGGCCTTGGCAACTTCTACGGGATCGATGGCCAGATCACCCACTACCACAACTGGTATGACCGCGTGATCACTACCAGAACCGAGCCAGCGGGCGCCCCGCCTCCCCAACCCCCCCGACGGGAGTTTCCCCCCGCCTTTATCAATGCGTATTCCCAGCGATTCCTCGCGGATTACCAAGCCGGCCGCGTGGACCTGCCCCGGGATCTGAGTAGCCGCCGAGTGCCGGTAGCCCTGTAACGCTATGCCGCGCTTCCCCTCCTCTCATCAGCGCAAGGCGGCCCATTTCCTGCTGGTGCCGGAACTTCTCTATTCCCCTCCAAACCGGGCCATCATTGAGGCGCTGCTGAGCTGCGGCTACGCGGTGCATGTGTTCTCGCCCGGCACACCGCAAGATCCCTCGGACTACGGACCCGATGTGCACACCCACCGGGCGGAGTATTCGATGGACTGGCTCCGCCGCCATCTCCTCAGCAGCCGGTGGTGGAAGTTTGACTGCTTCTCCGGTACCAGCGAGGATCCCTTAGCCGTGGTTGGTCTGCTCTCCGCCCTGACGAGCCGCCCCTGTTTCGCGCTAGTCGATGAGATCAAATCCGGCGGCTACCGAGGCAACAGCCCGGAGCGCTGGAAACAACTCTGCCGCTGGGCCATCCGCCGCTCACGCTTCGCAATCGTCAACGACGACTCCCGTGTGAACCTGCTACGCGAATACGCCGGCCTGGCGGCCGACGCCAGGGTCGTGGTCTATCCCGGCTGCTTCCACCAGCCCCCCCTGCCCGATCCGGAACTGCGCCTCACCCTGCGACGGCGCTGGGGCCTTGGGGAGGATGCCCTGGTAATCGCCTCCTCGGGAGCCTTCAACCTCACCGCCGGGGCCGACTGGCTCGTGCAGGCCCTCCAGGAGGAGCCGGGTCTCCAGGCGGTGATTCAACCGCTGGCGGTCAGCCCGCTGTGCCTGTTCCTGCTGCGGCGGCTTGGATTGGAGGGGCGCCTCTACCTACAGGAGGAACGGCTGGGTTGGCAGGAGGCCTGGCGGTCCGCCGTGGGCCTCGACATCGGACTGGCGATCTACACGAATCCCGCCCCCCAGTTCCAGCACATGGGGACCAGTTCAAACCGTCTCTGTATGTTTCTAGCCATGGGAGTACCGGTGATCGCGACCCGACAGCCGAGCTTTCGTTTCATCGAAGACTACGACTGCGGTGTTCTGGTGGAGAATTATGCTCAATTCCTCGCCGCCATTCGCCAGATCGGCGCCCGCCTTCCGGTCATGCGGGAGAACTGCCACCGTTGCTTCCACGAGTACATCATGCCGCCAGACCGTTACCCACGCTTGTGTGAGGCGATCGCCTCCCTACCCGGCGGCTGAACCCACCGGACTCCCCTCCTCTTCCTGACCTTCCTTGGCACCCGCCGGCAACTTCCGATACCGTCTTTACTGCGCCAGCCGAGAGGCAGGCTGGGCCCTGCGCCGGAGCATTCCGACACGATTCCTGCCAGCGCGCAGGGATTTAGCAGGAGCGTTCAACATTGGAGTGACCACCTACAGCGAACGGTATGAGAGCTACTTCAAGCCTCTGCACCGGAAACTGAGCCGCATCTTTCCCGAAGTGAGCATCACTGTGGCCGTGAATGGTCATGGCACTCCGGAAGCTCAGGCCGCCTATCTCCATCGCTTCGAGCAAGAGATCTGCCAAGGAGCGCCTCCCCACCAGCGCTTCGTGCTCTACGACAGGGCCCACGGCCTCACCACCCTCTGGAACGCGATGCTGGCCGCCTCTCCCGCCGATCTCCCCCTGTTGATCCTCAACGACGACCTGGCCGTCGATGGATTCCTGCGCCGCTGGGCAGAGGGCTTCAGTTGGTCGAGCGTGGACCTCAGCCTGCTCAACAGCTCCTGGTCTCACTTCGTGATCGCTCCGGCAACCGTGGCCCTGATCGGGGCCTTCGACCCCGGCTTCCCGGGCATCGGTTTCGAGGACATGGACTACACCGCCCGAGCCGGCCTGGCCGGTGTGGGAATCGCCAACCATCTGTGCGGCTATATCCGCCACCAAGACCACAAACCCGAGGCCACCTCGTTCGACGACATCTCCGGCCGGATCTGGGGGAAATACACCTCAGCCAACCAGGCCCACTTCGCCGCCCAGTGGGAGACCTGCCCCCCAGGCGAAGGGGTGTTCATCAAGCAGCTCCACGGCCATGTGCGACCCCGGCACCCCGTGACCTCTCTGGCGCTGAAACCGATCCCGGCCGAAGCCTGGGAGGGCTCGGTGCTGTACCCCGACAGGACGGCGTGAACCTTCTCTTCGTGGCCCCATCCGCCTACCTGCTGGGGGGCGTGCAGGACTGGCTGGCGGATCTGGTGGCCGACCAGCGCCAGCGGGGGATGAGGGTGACGGTAGCCGTCCCCGATGACAGCATCCATCGGCGGGACCCCTACGCCGAGCGTTATCCCAGCCTGGCGCCCATCCCCTTCCGCAACCCCACAGGCAGCGAGGCCGGGCGCATCCAGGCACTGGAACAGCTTCTGCGGGGCCATCCCGACCATCTGGTGGCAGGGGTGAACATCGCGGACCTCTATCCCGCGGTCCGACGGCTGCGGCATCGGGGAGATTTCCGCGGCCACCTGGTGATGACCCTTCACGCGATCGAAGCGGACTACTTCGCCGACCTGCGCGACCAGCACGACCTTCTCGATGCCCTGGTGGTAACGAACCGCCTCAGCGGCGAACTGGCCCGCACCCTCGGGGGCATGGAAGCCGAGCGAGTTTTTTATGCGCCCTACGGGGTTGAGCTGGGATCCGGCTGGATCGAGCCAGCTCCCGCCACAGGGGAAGCAGACAAGCAACCGCTGCGGATCGCCTGGGTGGGGCGGCTGGATCGGGCCCAGAAGCGGGTGCAGGACCTGGCTCCGATCCTCGAGGCCCTGGACGAAGAGGGCATACCCTTTCAGCTCACCATTGCCGGCGACGGCCCGGAACGCCCCCTGGTGGAGTCCTCCTTGGCCGGCAGGATCGCTGCGGGACAAGTGATTGTGGCCGGCGCTATCCCTCGGTCAGAACTGGCTCACCGGGTTTACCGAACCCATCAAGTGCTCCTGATCACCTCGGCATGGGAGACCGGACCGATCGTGGCCTGGGAGGCGATGGCCGCCGGACTGGCGGTGGTGAGCAGCCGATATGTTGGATCAGGGCTGGAAGGTGCCCTGGTGCACGGCAGCACCGCCCTGCTCTTCCCCGTGGGCGACGCCCGGGAGGCGGCCGCTCAGCTGGCGAGTCTCCGAAATCCGGCCGAGCTGCGAGAGTTGGGCTCAGCGGGCTTCAATCTGGTGAAATGGCGCTATTCGCGGGACGCCTCCCAGGCCGCCTGGATGGCAGCCTTCCAAGCCGTGGCGGCCCTCGACCCCCTGCCGGCGCCGGGCTTGGCCGTACCCATTACCGCAGCCGGTGGGCTGGACCGGCGATTCGGACCGGAAGCTGCCGAACGGCTTCGCCGGCTGCTCCGCAGGCGGTTCCGCCATCGCGAGGCGGGCAGCGAATGGCCCCATAGCGGCCATGCCGGCGGAGATGACGCCTCGCTGCTGGAGCTGGCCGGGGCGCTCGACTGCGGCACGGGGGGCCATGGCTGAGCTGGGATCCCCAACGCGGCGCGAGCAACTCGGCGTGTGGTTCAAGGACCGCTGGCGCTGGGAGCGGGCCCTGCGCTCGCCTTCCCGCCGCTACCTCGGCCTGGCCAACCGCAGCGAAACCCTCGAGCCGTCTCCCGATGACGAAGGTTTCGCCTGCTGCTGGGCCTACACCTCCCGGCTCCACGCCTCCCAGGTCCAGCCCCGGCTGGCCCAGCGCCTGCTGCGGCGCTGCCTGGGAGATGCGCCGATCGGACGGCGTCCCGCGCCGGAACCGTTCAGCGGTACTCCCCAGATCAGCGTGCTGATCGGCCACCGGGGCACCGAGCGCCTCCCCCTGCTCCTGGCCACTCTGGAATCCCTAGCGGATCAGGAAGGGGTGACCCTGGAATGCCTGGTCATCGAACAGGACAACGCACCGCGGATCGGGGCAGCCCTGCCAGCCTGGGTGCGCCACATCCACGCGCCGCTGGCCGAGCCGGATGCCCCCTACAACCGCTCCCACACCTTCAATGTGGGGGCCCGAGAAGCCCGCTCGCCGGTGTTGCTCCTCCATGACAACGACATGCTCGTGCCCCGCGGCTATGCACGGCGGATCCTGCGGCGCATCGACAACGGCTACGCGGTGGTGAACCCAAAACGCTTTATCTTTTACCTCCATTCACAGCACAGTCAGGCGGTGCTGAACCACGGTGCTCCCTACGACGAGGTACCGGCCGAGTACATCGTGCAAAACCTGGAAGCCGGCGGCAGCATGGCGATCACGGCGGAGGCCTACAACCAGGTGGGTGGGATGGATGAGGCGTTCCGGGGCTGGGGAGGCGAAGACAACGAATTCTGGGATCGTTGTCTCACCCTGCCCACCTGGATCTGGGGGTACGAACCGATCGTGCACCTCTGGCACCGGGGCCAACCCCTCAAGGGCGAGGGCGACAATCCCAATCTCGAGCGGGCCCGCACCCTGATGCTTCGTCCGGCCCGGGAGCGGATCGACGACCTGCGGCGGCGGCGCCAGCACGGCGATGGAGGGAGCTGAAGCCATGGCCCCGACCACTGAACGCGATCCTGAGCTGGTGAGCACCATCATTCCGGTGCACAACCGTTCCTCTCTGCTGCGGGAAGCCGTGGCCAGCGTTCTGGCCCAGACCTATCGGCCGATCGAGATCGTGATCGTGGACGACGGCTCCACCGACGACACCGCCGCCGTGGCTGAGGACCTGGCCCACTCCAGCCCGGAGTCGATCCTGGTGATCCACCAGCCCAATGCCGGTCCGGGTGCAGCCCGGCAACGGGGGCTGGACCGTGCCCGAGGAAGCTTCATTCAGTTCCTGGATTCCGACGACCTGCTGCTGCCGGGCAAATTCGCGGCCCAGGTGGGTGCCATGCGGCAACAACCCGACTGCCAGATCAGCTACGGGCCGAGCCTGGAGGAAAACCACTCGATTCAGCCTGTGCAGCGCCGTGGGCCGATGCGCGGCACCGGCCAAGTGCACACCACCTTGTTCCCCCATCTGCTGGTCGAACGCTGGTGGACCACCAGTTGTCCCCTCTACCGCCGTGACCTGCTGGATCGCATCGGTCCCTGGCGCAGTTGGATCAATGAGGAGGACTGGGAGTACGACGCCCGGGCGGGAGCCACGGGGGCCAAGCTCGCCTGGGTACCGGAGGAGGTGTCCGTGCGGCGGATTCATCTGGCCGATGGCCACCTCAGCGATGAGGGCTGCGAAGATCCTCGCAAGCTCTCCCACCGTGCCCTGGCCCAAGCCTCCCTCTTCCACTGCGCCCGGCAGGCGGGCGTGTCGCACGACACGCCGGAGATGCGGCAGTTCGTGAGGGCCTCCTTCCTTCTGAGCCGCCAGTGCGGCCTCGCCGGCGTAGACGATGCCTCCAAGTCCCTGTTCCAGCTGGCCAGGGCTGCCTCCGGACGACGACGGCTGCAGCAATCTCCGGAATTCCTGCTCTACGGCCTGCTGGCCGCCCTGGTTGGCTGGCGGGGTGCCGCCCGGGTGAGCCTGGGGCTGCGCCGCCTGATGCCCCGCCGCAACGCCCCATGACCCCGACGACTCCACTGGTTTCCGTGGTGATGGGGGTGCGCAACGGTGCCGGGACCCTGGAAGCCACCCTGACCTCCCTCACCCAGGGCCAGGATCTCGACCTGGAAGTGCTGGTGATCAATGACGGCTCGACCGATCAGACCGGTGTGCTGCTGGAACGGCTGGCCGCCGCAGATCGCCGCATCCGGGTGCTGACTCGCGAGGGTCGAGGGCTCACTCGGGCCCTGATCGAGGGCTGCAGCGAAGCCCGGGGCAGCTTCATCGCCCGGCAGGATGCTGGCGACCGCTCCCTGCCAGGACGGCTTGCGCAGCAGGTGATCTGTCTCGAGGCCGATCCCGGCGCCAATCTCTGCTCCAGCCACGTGCGTCTGGTGGTGGAGGAGGGGGCCACCGCCACCGTGAACCGGCTGGCCGAGGAAAGCCTGGCCGATGGACTCACCGGACCGGCGATCCATGGATCGGTGCTAATGCGCCGCGAAGCCTACGAACGAGCCGGCGGCTATCGGGCGGTCTTCTATTACGCCCAGGATCTCGATCTCTGGAGCCGGATGGTGGAATCCGGGAGGCATCGGGTGGTGCCCGAGGTGCTCTACGAGGCCACCCTTTCGCCTGGATCGATCAGCGGTTCCCGACGCCAGGAACAGGAGGCCTTCCACGCGCTGATCGTGGGAGCCACCCGAGCCCGGCGGGCCGGGGAATCCGAGGATCCCTGGCTGGAGCAGGCCGAGCAGCTGAGCGGACGCTGCCGCAGTGCCCGCCGCAATCCCCGCCGCGAAGCCGATGGCGCTTACTTCATCGCAGCCTGCCTAGCGGCCGAGCACCCTGATCTGTCCCGCAGGTACCTGGATCGCACCCTGGAACTGAACCCCTGGCACCTCAAGGCGCGGCTGCGGCAGCTGAGGGCACGATGAAGCTCACGGTTGCCATCCCCACCTACGGCCGCGACGGGGTTCTCACCGCCAGCATCGCCGACCTTCTGGCCCTCGATCCGCCCCCCTGGGAGCTCCTGATCGTGGACCAGACCCCGCGCCACGATGCCGGCACAGAGGCCCGGCTGGCCCGCTGGCACGAGGAGGGCCACATCCGCTGGCTGCGCCTGGAGCGCCCCTCGATCACCGGTGCCATGAATCGCGCCCTGCTGGAGGCCCACGGCGATCGGATCCTGTTCCTCGACGACGACATCCGCCCCGACTCCGACCTTCTGCGGGCCCACCAACGCGCCGGCGAACGAGATCCCGAGGCGATGGTGGCCGGCCGAGTGCTGCAGCCATGGCATGGCGAGCGTGAGGACCCTGCCGGTGCCCCCTTCCTGTTCAACAGCCTCGACCCCCGCAGCGTGCAGGCGTTCATGGGGGGCAACGTGGCCATCCCCCTGCCGCGGGCCCGCAGCCTGGGTGGCTTCGACACCAATTTCGTAAAGGTGGCTTATCACTTCGAGGCCGAGTTCGCCCACCGCTGGTGCGACAGCGGCGGGCGCATCAACTACGAGCCCACCGCCCTGATCCACCATCTGAGGGCCGAACGGGGCGGCACCCGCAGCTACGGCAAGCACCTCACCACCCTGCAACCAGATCACGCAGTGGGGCGTTACTACTTTCTGCTGCGTAGCCGGCCTCCGGCCCAAGCCCTTTTCGGCTCGGTTCGAGCCCTGCTCCAGTCGGTGCGGACCCGCCACCACCTGAGCCATCCCTGGTGGATTCCGGCCACCCTGCTGGCCGAGCTGCGGGGCCTGGTGTGGGCGCTGCGGCTCAACGCTGGCGGACCGGCTCTGCTGCCTACCCGCACCCCCAGGCTGCTGGTGGTGGGCAGCCACCCGGTGCAATACCACACACCAATGTTCCGCACCATGGAGGCCGATCCGGCCCTGGCCAGCGACGTGCTCTATCTCTCGCTGCCGGATGCGCGCACCCAGGGGCTGGGCTTCGGCGTGGCCTTCACCTGGGATGTGCCCCTGCTCGAGGGCTACCGCTGGCACCAGGCCCGCAGCGGCCGCGGCCTGGGCATCACCAGCGGCTACGGCGGAGTGTGGCTGGCCAACCCCTTGGTGGAACTGGGATGGGGCCCCTCCCGGCTGCGGCCGGACGCGATCTTCCTGACGGGATGGCATTTCCTGGGCCTGGTGCAGGTGCATCTGGTGGCGCGGCTGCTGCAGATCCCGGTGATCCTGCGGATGGATTCCAATGGCGTCAGACCTCGGTCCTGGCTGCTCAATCGGATCTACGGCGTCCTCTTCCGGGGCGTGGCGGTGGGGCTGCCGGTGGGCCAGGCGAATGCCCGCTGGTACCGAACCAATGGCGTGCCTGAGAATCGACTGATCCCTTCTCCCCACTTCATCGACAACGCCAGCTTCGCCGCCCAGGCCGCCCAGCAGCGCAACCAACGCCAGGCCCTGCGCCAGGGCTGGGGGATCCCGGAGGACGCCTTCTGCTTCCTCTTCGCGGGCAAGCTTCAGGAGAAAAAACGGCCCCAGGATCTGCTGAAGGCGGTGCAAATCCTTCAGGAGCAATCCACCACCAGGGCAGGAAGCATTCACCTGCTGATCGTGGGCAGCGGCCACCTGGAAGAGGCCTGCCGCGCTCAGGTGGCAGCCGATGGCCTGCCCGTGAGCTTTGCGGGCTTCCTCAACCAATCGGAGATCGCCTCGGCCTACGCGGCCAGCGACTGCCTGGTGCTCCCCTCCGACCACGGCGAAACCTGGGGGCTGGTGGTGAATGAGGCCATGGCCTGCGGCCTGCCGGCCGTGGTGAGCGACCTGGTGGGCTGCCGGGAGGACCTGATCATCGAGGGGAAGACCGGCCTGAGCTACTCCTGTGGCGATTCCGGAGCGCTGGCGGCCTGCCTGGTCCGCATGGCAGGAGATCCGGAAGCCAGCCGCCGCATGGGGGAGGCAGGCCAGCAGCTGGTGGAGGCAGCGTTCACAGTGGAAGCTGCCGCAGCCGGAATCCGGGCCGGGGTGATGCGGGTGATGGGGCGATCGCCGGCCCCGGCAGAGCGATGAGCCCGAGCCTTCGAGTTCTCCATGTGATCCCCTCGATCAGCCCGCTGCGGGGCGGACCGAGCAAGGCGGTGCTGGACATGGTGGGGGCCCTCCGCCAGCGGGGCGTCGACGCCTCGATCCTCACCACCAATGACCATGGACCGGGTGTGGATGCCACGCTGCCCACCGGGAAGTGGATCGACCGCCAGGGCATTCCCTTGATTGCCTTTCCGCGCTGGAGTCCCGCCGTTCACGCCCTGCGGGAGTTCGCCTTCAGCCCGACTCTGGTGCGGTGGCTGAAAGGCCATCTCCACGACTACGACCTGCTCCACGTGCATGCGATCTTCTCGTTTCCCTCCACCTGGGCCATGCGTGAAGCCCGCCACGCCGGCGTTCCCTACCTGGTGCGGACGATCGGCCAGCTCAGTCCCTGGAGCCTCGCCCAGAGCCGCTCTCGCAAGATCTGGATGCTGCGGCTGATCGAGGAGCGCAACCTCAATGGGGCCGCCGCCCTGCATTTCACCGCCGGGGCTGAACGGGATGAGGTGGCAGCGCTCGGCCTGCTGCCCCCGGTTCTGGTGCTCCCCCTCGGGGTGCAGCTGAACAACCAAACCAGCCGCAGGGCCCCTGAAGGGATCGACGGCGCCGATCGCACCACCAGATTTCTGTTCCTCTCCCGGCTGCATCCCAAGAAGCAACTCGATCGCCTGCTTGAGGCGCTTGCCCTGCTGAACCAACAACGGCCCGGTGCCTCCTGGGAACTGCGGATCGCCGGCCGGGGTGAACCTGGCTACGAGCGCCAGCTCCATGGGCAGGCCGAATCGCTCGGCCTGGGCCAGCGCTGCCGGTGGCTGGGCCAGGTGGATGGTGAAGGCAAGGACCGGGAGCTGGCGGATGCCGACTGGTTGGTGCTGCCCTCGGCGGCTGAAAATTTCGGCATCGCCGTGGCCGAAGCCCTGGCGGCCGGCACCCCAGCGATCCTCTCGCCCGAGGTGGCGGTGTCGGAATTGGTGGCAACGGCCGGAGCCGGCCTGGTCTGTGCCAGCACCCCGCCGGAGTTGGCCCGCACCCTGGCGCAAGCCCTCGGGGGCCCCAGCCCTGCCACCCGTCTGGCGGCCCGTAGCCTTGCCGAACAGCGGCTGGCCTGGCCAGCCATCGCCTCGGCCCTCGAGACCCGATACGCCGACATCGTGAAAGCGAACCGCCGCAACGCAGCGCCCTCCACCCCAGCCCCCCCGTAGCCCGTCGATGACATCGCTGTTCCTGGTTCTGATGTTCGGCAGCCTCGCCTTGGTCCTGCTGGATGGCAACTGGCGAGCGGGATTGCTTATCACTGTTGTGATCGGTTTTCTGCAGGATCCACTCCGGAAAATCACACCGGACCAACCCAGCACGTTCGTGGGCCTGGTGCTGATTGCCTTCGTGCTGACCATCCTGGTGATTTACGAGAAGAAACAAGGAAGGATCGATCTGCGCAGCATGTTCTGGACCGTGCCGGAAATCCTTGAATGGATTCCCATCTACTTCGCCGTGATCGGTGCTCAGGCGATGAATTCCTTTCTCCGGTTCGGAGACATCCAACTCATGGGCCTGGGCATCGCCTTCTACATGGCCCCCGCCGTGGCCATCTGGGCAGGCTACGAGGTGGGATGTAGTCCCAAAAGCTTGCAAAAGGTGATCATCACCTACCTTCTCTTATGCAGTCTGTTTGCGATATCAGCCTGGCTCGACTTCCGAGGCCTTGATAGCATTTTCTTTAAAGAGGTTGGCCAGGGAATTCTGATCACCTTTGAGGGCTTTTCCGCCTCAGGGGTGTCGGGCCTCTGGCGAACCAGTGAGGTTGCCGCTTGGCATCTCGCCGCAGGAGCCTGCCTCTCCCTCACATTGGCGGTGAGTTCCCAACGGCGGGAAAACCAGCTTCTCCTGTTCATTATGGCCGCAGCCTTCGCCTATCTCACAATCCCCACAGGACGCCGTAAGGCTCTGGTGCTTGTGCTGGTATTCACTGCCTTCTACCTGTTGCTGTTCAGCCGCAGGGCTTCCCCCGCCTCGCGGGAGAGGGTGATCAGCAGCGTCCTCGGTGGAGCCGCGATGGCCTACGGGGCCTATTCACTCTTCCTGATCACGGCCAAGGGAGACTCCTTCGATATGTATCTTAATCGATCCCTGAGCGCCAGGGATGAACTGCTTGGCCGTTTCCAGACCCAGGGGATCGGAGCTCTACTGAGAGCCCTGGAAATCTCCCAGGGCTGGGGGCTGGGCGTGGGGGCTGGGGCCAATCTGGGCAACATCAAGCTCAGCGCCGGCGCCCAGGCGGCCAGGCAAGGTATTCAGAGCCTGAGCTATGTATCGGAAGGGGGAGGCGGAAGAATAGTGGCCGAATTAGGACTGCCTGGACTGGTTGTTGGGGGTGTAATTGCTGCCCTAATTTTGCTTACTTTGCGACGAAACTTCCGCTTACTCAGTCTGCTAGAGCCCCGACTGGCCTTCCTGATGCTTGGCCTTGTAGCCTTCGGACTTTCCAACGTGGTGTTTTTCTTTTCGGCCGCCCAGGTTTACTCCGATCCCTTCATTCTGATCCTGCTGGGCATCTGCTTCGGATCATTTCTTGCGGTGCCCACCCTGATCGCTCGCCAGCAGGCCCAGCTTGCCTACCTTCAAACCCTTCCACCAACCACCGGCAAGTCCTTCCCTGCGGTCCGATGAGATGACCTCCAATCCGTTGCCTGCGGCGACGTCGGGCTACTTCTCCGAAGACCGTGCCCCATCACTCCCCCTGACGGCCCTGCTGCTCACTTGGAACGAGCTCGCCAACATTCGTCGCACCCTCGCAGCTCTCCATTGGCTCAATGACATTCTCGTCATCGACAGCGGCAGCACCGACGGAACCCTTGAGCTGCTGGCGGTCCAGCCCAACGTGCGAGTTTTGCACCGGCCGTTCGACAGCTTTGCCGAACAATGCAACTTCGGGCTCGATCGCATCAGCACCGAGTGGGTACTCAGCCTCGATGCCGACTACGGCGTTCCCCCGGAGCTAGCCCGCTCAATGCCCTCCTTGCTGGAGCGGGCCAACCGGGACAATCTCGCGGGCTTCAGCCTCCCCTTTCGCTACTGCATCGACGGCCAGCCGCTGCGGGGATCGCTGCTCCCCCCTCGAACCTGCCTGTATCGCACCCTGAGCGGGCGCTATCGCAATGAGGGCCATGGGCACCGGGTGGTGATCCAGGGCGAAGTGGCTCCGCTGCCTCTCTCCCTTCTCCATGACGACCGCAAGCCGCTGGCGCGCTGGCTGGCCTCCCAGCAGAAATACCTGCAGATCGAAGCCGCCAATCTGCTCAGCACCCCCAGCCAACGGTTGTCCTGGGTGGACCGGCTCCGCAAGCACACCCCGCTGTCGCCCTTGGCAGCCATCGCCTTCTGCCTGCTGCTGCGCGGTGGTCTGCTCGACGGCCGCGCGGGGCTGATCTACGCCTTGCAGCGCACCTACGCCGAACTGCTGCTGGTGCTCATGCTGGACGAGGAACGGAAACGGAAGGTCAACATTGCCAGGGCCACAAACGCTTCCGGAGAGCCCACTTGACCATCCGGTTCCAGGACATGAGCGGGAGATCGCCTGCAAGGCAGCTTACGCTCGCCAGGTTTCTTCCCCAATCCCACCGTCCTGGTTGATGGCTTCGATCCTGATCACCGGCGGCGCCGGTTTCATCGGCACCAATGCCGCCCTCCACTTCGCCTCCAAGGGCTGGACGGTGAGCATCGCCGACAACCTGTCCCGTCGGGGAACGGAAAAGAACCTGGCCTGGCTGCTGGAGCAGCGGCCCGAGATCGGCTTCCACCAAGTGGACATCCGCGACTTCGAAGCCCTAGCCGCGCTGATCAGCGAGCGCAAACCCGACATGGTGCTTCACCTGGCCGCCCAGGTGGCCGTGACCACCTCCTACACGAACCCCCGCGAAGATTTCGAGATCAATGCCCTGGGCAGCTTCAACGTGATGGAGGCCGTGCGGTTGAAGGCGCCGGAGGCCTTCGTGCTCTACGCCTCCACCAACAAGGTGTACGGCGGCATGGAAACGGTGCCGGTGGTACTTGGGGAACACGGCTATCGCTTTGCGGATCTACCCCTCGGGGTTCCCGAGCACCAGCCCCTCGATTTCCACTCTCCCTACGGTTGCTCCAAGGGCGTGGCCGACCAGTACACGATCGATTACGCCCGCATCTACGACCTGCAGACCTGCAGCTTTCGCCAGTCCTGCATCTACGGCATCCGCCAGTTCGGCATCGAAGATCAAGGCTGGGTTGCTTGGTTCAGCATCGCTGCCCTTCTGGACAAACCGATCACCCTCTACGGCGACGGCTGGCAGACCCGTGATGTGCTCAATGTGCAGGATCTGGCCCGGGCCTATGAGGCCGCCTGGAACCACCGCAGCGTGGTGAGCGGCCAGGCCTTCAACATCGGAGGAGGGCCAACCAACACCCTCTGCCTTCGCGATCTGCTCGGCTTCCTACAGGAGGAACTGGACATCACCCTCACCCCCCGCACGGGAGCGACCCGGCCCGGGGACCAACCCGTATTCGTGTGCGATATTCGCAAGGCTGTCGAGCTGATGGCTTGGGCGCCGCAGATTGGCGTAAGCGATGGCGTGCGCGACCTGATCCGCTGGGTGCGGGAAAACCGCGAGCTGTTCGACTTCCTCAAGGGATGAGCGGCGCAAGGCTGAGGGCCCTGATCAGCACGATCGAACCGATCGATGGTGGGGTGCCCACCATGACCCGCTGCATCACGCAGCTGCTTGAGGAGCTCGACATCGAGCCCGTGTATGCCTGGTACGCGCCTTGGAGCCAGCATCCGGCCCTCTCCGTGCCGCTGTATGCCGTGGCGAGCGGCAGGCGTCCAGGAGCACTGGATCAACGGGCCTACGGCAACCACGAGGCCCATGCCCTGGGCAGCTGGTTGCCGGAGCTGGAGTTCACCCACTACCTGCCACGGCGGGCCTGGCGCGACCGGATCGCCAGCTGCCAGCTCCATCTCTCAGTGACCGGTAACCCCCTGTGCGCGCTGCCCTATGCCCGTCTTGACCTGCCCTTCCTGGCCTGGGTGGCCACACCGTGGGAAGCGGATCGCGCCAACCGGGTGCGGGACTTCAGCCTGCCCCGCCGCCTCCTGGACCTGGGTCTTAACGGACCGGTGCTGCGCCGGCTGGAGCGACAAGTCCTGCGGGCGCCGGAGGGGAAAATCCTGGCCCTGAGCCCTTACACCGCCGATGCCCTGGCCGAGGTCGCCCAGCGCCCCATGGACGCAGTGCTGCTGATGCCGGTCCAGAGCGACATCTTTTTCCCCGAGCCCGACGCTGTGCTCCCCTGGCGGATCGGATTCGCGGGCCGCTATGGCGACCCGCGCAAGAACATCAACCTACTGCTGGAGGCCGTTCAGCTCCTGATCCAGAAAGAGGCCCCGGTGGAGCTCCACCTAGCCGGCGAGAAGACCCTCGACTTGCTGCAACCCAAACTGAAGGAGCTTGGTATCGAGTCCAGGGTGCGTTGCCATCCACCCCTTGAGCCCAAGGAACTGGCTGCACTGCTTCGCAGCCTCGATGTCTTCGTGATCCCATCCCACCAAGAAGGGCTCTGCATTGCGGCCCTTGAGGCGATGGCCTGTGGGACTCCCGTGGTCAGCACCCGCTGCGGTGGGCCGGAGCACTATGTGAGGGAGGGACGCACCGGCCAGTTGGTGGATGCCGATCCCGAGGCTTTGGCCAACGCCATCGCTGCGATCGCCGCCGACCGCCCCCACAGGAATCATCTGGCCAATGGTGCCAGCCAATGGGTTGCAGAGCACGCCAGCACCGCCGCCGCCCGGGCCACATTTCGCCAACAGCTGAAGGCCACCTGGCCTCATCTGGCCATTGCCCAGGCGGAGGCAAGCTGATGTGCGGCATCGCGGGCCTACTCGGCGCCGAGCCGGGCTCCTTTGCCGAGCGGGTGCGCCCCGCCATTTCCCACCGGGGCCCCGACGATGCAGGCACCTGGCAGAACGCCACCACCTGCCTGGTGCAGACCCGTCTGGCCATCCTCGATCTCTCCCCCAGCGGCCACCAGCCGATGGCCTCCCCCTGCGGCCGCTGGCAACTGGTGTTCAACGGCGAGATCTACAACCACGCCAACCTTCGCCAGCGGCTGGAGGCCGAGGGCGAACGATTCCGGGGCAGCGGCGACACCGAGGTGCTGTTGCGTTGGATGGCCCAGCGTGGCCGCTCCGGCCTGGCCGATCTGCGGGGCATGTACGCCTTCTGCCTGGTGGACACACGCGACGGCAGCGCACTCCTGGCCCGCGATCCCCATGGCATCAAACCCCTCTACATCTGGCAAGGCCCCTCCGGGGAACTGGCCTTTGCATCGGAGCTGCGGGCCCTGTTAGCCAGCGACCGGATCCCCCGGCGACCCGACCCTGAGGCCATCGCTGCCTACCTGGCCAGCGGCTCGGTGCCCGAACCCGCCACCCTGGTGGCCGGGGTGAAGCGGCTGGAGGCCGGACACTGGCTCCATTGGCAGGCGGGCACGAGCCGGATTGAGCCCTGGTGGCCCCTGCCGGAAAGCATGCTCATCGGGCGGAACCGGGAGGGCACCAACCGCCCGGCTCCCATCAACGATCGGAAGGCAGCCCTTCATCTCACCCGCTCCGCCCTGCGGGAGTCAGTAGCGGCCCACATGGTGAGTGATGTGCCGGTGGGCCTGTTTCTCAGTGCCGGCCTGGATTCGGCGGCCCTGCTGGCCCTGGCGCCCCCCGGTCTTCACACCTTCACGATCGGCTTCGACGACCCCGGTAGCGAAGGATTCGATGAGTCCGAGCCGGCGGCGAAAATCGCGGCCCTGTTCGGGGCGGACCACACACCCCTGACCCTGCGCGCCGACCAAGCCCGCACCTGGCTACCCGACTTTCTCTCCAGCCAGGACCAGCCCTCCATCGACGGCTTCAACACCTGGTGTGTCTCCCGGTTGGCCAGCGAGCGCGGATTAAAGGTGGCCCTCTCCGGTCTCGGGGGGGATGAATTGTTTGGGGGCTATCCGAGTTTCCGCACGGTTCCCCGGCTGTATCGCTGGCGCCGCCGCCTGGGGCCGCTCGGCCCTCTGGCGGCGGCCGCCCTGAGCCGGAGCCCGGGGGGGAAGGACCAGAAGCGACAACGGCTGGCGGAACTGCTTCGCGGCGCTCCCTCCCTGCAGGCGGCCCACCGCTGCCTGCGGGGGCAGTTCACCAGCCCGGAGGTCGCAGCTTTGATGCGGCACTGGGGCCTGCCTTCGCCCCAGGGGATCACCATCGAGGCTGGCGGCGAAGCTCCCCCGGATGGGCTGGATCCGGCCGAAGCTGTGGCCTGGCTGGAGGGAAGCCGCTATCTGCGCAATCAACTGCTGCCGGACAGTGATGTAATGGCGATGGCCACCGGGCTAGAGCTGCGCCTTCCCTACGTGGACGCAACCCTTCAGGGGCAGATTGCCCCGATCGTGCCCTCGCTTCGCTTGGCCCAGGGCAAGTCACTGCTACAGGCCAGCGTTCCCGAACTCCCAGGTTGGTTCACAAACCGCCCCAAACAGGGATTCCGGTTCCCCTTCCAGCTCTGGCTGGACGACCCACTATCTCCCCTCGCTCTGCGGGTACCCTCCACCCCGACGGGCTTGGATCTGCGGCCCTGGTACCGCCGCTGGAACCTCATGGTTCTGCAGAGCTGGCTCCGCCACCACCTGGCGATCGATCTTCCCCATCCATGACCCTCATTCTCGGGATCAACGCCTTTCACGCCGACGCCGCCGCGGCCCTTGTGCGCGATGGAGAGATCATCGCTGCGGCGGAAGAAGAGCGCTTCCGCCGCATCAAGCACTGGGCGGGCTTTCCTTCCGAAGCAATCGCCTGGTGTCTAGCCGATGCGGGCGTGTCGATCGGCGCTGTCGATCACATCGCCATCAACTCCCTGCCGGGCGCCCACCGGCTGCGCAAACTGATTTATTCATTAGCCTCCCGCCCCGATCCCCGCTTCCTGCTGGCCCGCTGGCGCAACAAGCGGGAACGGGCCGGACTGGCCGAGCAGCTCGCCAGTGCCTTCCCCGGGCAGTCGATCCGGGCCCAGCTCCATTTCGTGGAGCACCATCGCGCCCACCTGGCGTCAGCATTTTACGCCTCCCCCTACCCCGAGGCCGCCGTGGTGTCGGTGGATGGCTTCGGCGATTTCTCCAGCGGCGCCTGGGGCTACGGCAGCGGCACCGAGCTGGCGATTGATGGCCAGATCTGGTTCCCCCACTCCCTAGGCGCCTTCTACACCGCCATCACCCAGTATCTGGGATTTCCCCACTACGGGGATGAATACAAAGTGATGGGGCTGGCGCCCTATGGCCAGCCGACCCGAATGGAGGAGATGCGTCGCATCGTGCGGCTCCAGGAGGACGGCACCTACCGCCTAGACCTGCGCTGGTTCCAGCACGCCGGCCAGAACCTGCCCCACCAGTGGAGCCATGGCATCCCCACCGTGGGCCAGCACTGGAGCCCGGCCCTGGAAACCCTGCTGGGCCCTTCCCGCCGACCGGATGAGCCCCTCGAGCAGCACCACAAGGACATCGCCCGTTCAGCCCAGGTGATGTACGAGGAGGCCTTCTTCCACCTCCTGAACGCCCTGCATCACCGCCATCCCTCCGACCACCTCTGCATCGCAGGGGGCTGCGGCGCCAATTCTGTGGCCAACGGCAAGGTCACCGTGGCCACACCGTTCCGACAGGTGTACGTGCAGGCGGCCGCCGGCGATGCAGGAGGGGCCCTTGGCGCGGCCCTCGAGGTCTGGCACGGCCTGGGGAATACCCGCAGCCAACCGATGCTCAACGCCTACCTGGGCAGCGAAGCCAGCGCTCCGGCCATCGAAGCTCTCCTGGCCGACCCGACCCGCGCCGAAGCCCTGGCGAGCTGCACGATCGAACGCCCCGCCGATGACCAGCTGTGTGACCAGGTGGCCGCCGCCATCGCCGATGGACTGGTGATCGGCTGGTTCGACGGACGGATGGAGTGGGGGCCCCGGGCCCTTGGGCACCGCTCGATCCTCGGCGATCCGCGCCGGGCAGACATGAAGGACATCCTCAATCTGAAGATCAAGCGGCGCGAATCCTTCCGCCCCTTCGCGCCATCGGTGCTGCGCGAAGCAGTGCCGGAATGGTTTGAGCGTGACGGCGACGTGCCGTTCATGATGCAGGTGTACCCGATCCGGGAAGAGAAGCGGACCCTGATTCCAGCGGTGACCCATGTGGATGGCACCGGCCGGCTTCAGACGGTCAGCGAGGCCGGCAATGGCCGTTATTACCGGCTGATCCGCGCCTTCGCGGCATACACCGGCGTGCCGATGGTGCTCAACACCTCGTTCAATGAGAACGAACCGATCGTCTGCACCCCTAGCCAGGCGCTTGACTGCTTCCTGCGCACAAGAATGGATGTGCTGGTGCTCGGCCCGGTGCTGATCCGCAGGCGGGGCTGATGGGTGCGGCATCGACCAGCGGCGTTTCCAGCGGGGCATCCGCAGCGCCAGCCGGCCGCTTCCCCATCCATCTGATCGTGCCCACCCGCGATTCCTACCGGCTGCTGCCACGGCTGGTGGACTCACTCCAGGCCCAGACCGAGGGCAGCTGGCAGGTCACGTTCATCGACGGGGGCAGCGGCGACGAGCACCGGGCCTGGCTCGATAGCCTCTGTCTTAGTGACCGGCGTTTCCGTTGGTTGGAGCAGAGCGCCCAGAGCCCCGGCATCTTCGGCGCCATGAACCAGGGATTCGCGCTGGCGGGGCCCAACGACTGGATCCTGTTCTGGGGTAGCGACGACTGGGCGGCCGGTCCCCAGGTGCTGGACCTGGCCGCAAACAGCCTGGTTGAATGCAATCGTCGGGGCCCGATCCCCGACCTTCTGGTCTGCCGCGGGCGCTACTTCCGCCTGGAGCCCAACGTCCCACCGATACCTACCCGGGCCACCAGCTTCCAATGGCGCCGCTCCTACCGCCGCTCCCTGCTTTGGGGGTCCACGCCACCCCACCAGGCCACCCTGGTCGGCCCGGGTGCCAGGGCCAAACTGAATCACTACGCAGAAGGCTTCCGGCTTTCCGCAGACCTCGATTATTTCCTGCAGCTCTCCACCCATCCGGATCTGGTGGTGTGCCGCAGCCACCTTGAACTGGTTCACATGGGCGACGGTGGCGTGAGCGGCCAGCAGACCCGACGCCGCCTGGCTGAAGTGCGCCGGGCTTACCGGCGGGCCTTTGGGGCCTTCTGGCCCGTGCCGTTTCTATTGCGCTACGGACAACGGATCATCAGCCGCTTTGAAACCGCTTCAATCGAGATATGACGGAAACCTCCCACCCCCTCCTGCTGTTCGGGGCCACCACCGCCACCGGAGCCGCCTGTCTGGAACTGGCCGCCGGACGGCCGGTGGTGGTGGCTGGAAGGAGACCCCCCCCCGGCTGGCCGGCCGAACGCTTTCTCGCCATCGACCTCAACGGAACCTCCCTCCCCAGCACGGAAGCACTGCCGGAGAAATCGCTGCTGATGAGCTTCGCGCCGATCTGGTTGCTGGCCCCCTTCCTTGCCGCCCTTCACGATTCCCTTGCCGGCTTGGGGCGGCGTCTGCCGCTTGCCGCGATGGTGGCCTGCTCCTCGTCCTCGGTGATCACCAAGCGCTTTGCCGCCAACCGGAAGGATCGACTCCTGGTGGAGCGGCTGCTTCGCGCCGAGGACAGCCTGGAGGCCACCTGCGCGAAGGCCACCATCCCCTGCCGCATCCTGCGGCCGACCTTGATCTACGGGCAGGCCGGGGACCGGGGTGATCAGAATCTCAGCCGCCTGTTGCAGATGATGCGGCGGCTGCCTCTCCTGCCGCTGCCAGCTGAAACCGGGAAGCGACAGCCGATCCATGGCCGCCAACTCGCCGCGGCAGCCCTGCATCTGGCGGATGGGGCAGCCAGGGAGCCGGCGGCAGCGGCCAGCCGTCGCATCGCCCTTGGCGGTGATGAAACCCTCACCTACACCACCGTGCTGGAACGCCTGCAGGAGGCCGCCAGGCAGCACGATCCGCTCGATCGGGCCGGGCGTTGCCGACTGCTGCCCCTGCCCACGGCCCTCTTCCACCTGCTGGCTGCCCCCCTGCTGCCGATCACAGCCAAGGGGTTTGAGGCCGTGCTCAGGATGGAGGCCAACCTGTCCGGCTTCACCCCCGTTCACTCCCTGCTGGGCACCGGGCCAGAAACGTTTCCCGTGGCCCCGCTGGCCTGGCATCCTCCCAGCCGCTCCCGGGGAGAGTCATGACAATGGCGGCCAATCTGCTGCAGCAGATCCCACCCCTCCCACTGATCGCAACGGTGGTCTCTGCATTGCTGACTTGGCTGTTTCTTTGGGGGTTGATCCCATGGCTGCGGAGGCGGCTGCTTGATCAGCCCAACGCCCGAAGCTCCCACCACATTCCTACCCCCCGGGGCGGCGGTGTGGTGTTCGTGCTGGTCGGCAGCCTGCTCAGCCTCGCCCTAGGGGCGGGCACAAGCTCCTGGATCCCCCTGCTCTGCTGTCCCCTGGCCCTGGTCGGCCTGCTGGATGATCGCTTTAACCTGCCTGCCGCTTGGCGCTATGCGGCCCAGGTCGCTACGGCGGGCGTGCTGGTAGCGATGGCGGCCGTGCCGCTTCCGATCTGGGCCCTGCCGTTGGTGCTGGTGGCGATCACGGCAGTGATCAACTTCACCAACTTCATGGATGGACTCGACGGTCTGGTAGCCCTGTGCGGAGTCGTGCTGATGGCCTCGGTCGGACTTTGGCCCGTGGCCGGGGCCATGCTGGGCTTCCTCGCCTGGAACTGGAGTCCGGCCAAGGTGTTCATGGGTGATGTAGGGAGCACCTGGATCGGGGCGGTGTTTGCTGGCATGGTGCTGCAGCAACCAGGTCCTTGGGAGGCCATCTCCCTGCTGCTGGTGGGCTTCCCACTGCTCGGAGATGCTCTGATCTGCGTGCTCCGCCGGCTGCGGGCAGGCCAACCCGTCTTCCAGGCCCACCGCCTGCACCTGTTCCAAAGGCTTCAGCGGGGAGGCTGGCCCCATGCCAGAGTCACTCTCCTGTACGGAGGCGCCACCGTGGTGCTTGCATTGGCACGACCGTTCGGAGGCACTACGGCATTGACACCTCTGATCGGCACTGAAATCCTCATAGCGCTGTGGTTGGAGCGTAACCACGCCGTAACTTTCAAAGATGAGGCGAAAAGGGGTTAAAGTACTGAGATGTCGAAATCAATTGAATCATTTCAGAAAAGCGAAACAGCCCTCTGTCAAGCATGAATCAGGAAACGCTTACAACCCCAAGGATCGAGATTCTGGCATGGAGATTTTCATTAACCTGAAGGCCGAACGAGAGCCAGCGGGATTTTTGCCCCCATTTCCCGAAAAAGGAAGAGCAAAATGGATGCAAAGCTGAGTTCAGCCAACCATTCCCCGCCGCGCCAGTCTGGCCACTCTTCGGATGCACCGCACGGCAAGGCAATCCGCAGCCGACGCTGGTGTTGGTCAGGGCTTACCAACTCCGTTCTCATCCGTCGAACCTATTTGGTGACCTTCGACGGTCTGTTGATTCTGGCAGCGTTTTATGGAGCCTTTGCGCTTCGCCTGCACGAGAAAGAAACCCTGACTACTACTGTGGCCTCCGTGCGCTGGCTGCCTTGGCTGGCTCTGATCAGCGGTTTGCCCGTGCTGCTCTTCTCCGGTTGGTACCGGGGACTCACCCGCTACGCCGGTAGCCACTCGCTCTACGGATTAATCCCCCGTGGTGTGGTCATGGTGCTTGTCCTGTTGATGGCGAACACGCTTCTGGGCGGCACTCAACCGCCGCGTTCATTCTGGGTTTTGTACTTGTTGTTGTTCTCGGGAGGTGCAATCGCCAGCCGCATTGTGCTGCGGGATTTGCTGGTGAGCCAGTTGGAGCGCAAAAGTAGAAAACAAATGGCTGCTGAAAAAACGGATGCAACCCTAATCTATGGGGCAGGACATTCGGGTATGAATCTGTTTAATGCGATTCGCAGTGATCGCCGTTTTCGCATCATCGGATTCCTCGACGACGACACCCAACTCCATGGAAGAACATTACAGAATCTCAAGATCCATAGTCCAACCCGTCTGCATGCCCTGATCAAGGATCATGGTCTAAACAAAGTTCTGCTCGCCATGCCCTCTCTTTCCAGGCAGCGAAAACGACTGTTGGTCGACCAACTCAGCCATCTCGGCTTGGAGGTTCTCTCCATCCCTTCGTTGGCACAGTTGGCCAACGGTCAACGGATCGTGAGCGACATCCAACCAGTGCTCATTGAAGATCTACTGGGTCGGGAACCAAGCAAACCCGATTCCCATCTCCTTCAGGAAAGCGTGAAAGAAAAATGCGTTCTCGTGACCGGGGCCGGTGGTTCAATCGGTAGTGAGTTGTGCCGACAAATTCTCTCACTTGGAGCCAGAAAGCTATTGTTGCTTGACTTAAATGAATATGCCCTCTACAGCATTGACAAAGAGCTCAATACTTTTAAAATAGCAGGAGAAATCAGGCCGATCCTTGGAGATGCATCAGACGCTAATAGATTGACCACCATTTGTTGCGAGCACGGAGTGCAGACCATCTTCCATGCCGCTGCCTACAAGCATGTGCCACTGGTTGAAGCCAACCTATGTGCTGGAATTTCAAATAATCTCCGCGCCACCAAGTCTGTGATTCACGCCGCAATCGAGGCTGGCATTGAGCGTTTAACCCTGATTTCCACGGACAAAGCCGTTAGGCCTACGAATGCTATGGGAGCCAGCAAGAGGGTATGTGAGCTGCTGATTCAGGCAGCGGCTGCAGATCTGCCTGGTCGGCAACCGGTCATGGCGATGGTGCGATTCGGAAACGTTCTCGGATCATCAGGATCGGTGATCCCACTCTTCCATGAGCAGATCTCCAAAGGAGGGCCCATCACCGTGACCCACCAAGCCATCACCCGCTACTTCATGACGATCCCCGAAGCCGTGCAGCTGGTGCTCCAGGCAACCGGCATGGCCCGCGGAGGCGAACTGTTTCTTCTGGATATGGGAGAACCGGTGAGAATCGCCGAATTGGCACGCCAGATGATTGAACTTTCGGGTCTTCGTGTCAAGGATGAACAGAATCCAAACGGCGACATCTCCATTGAATACACAGGTCTGAGGCCCGGAGAGAAACTCTACGAAGAACTTCTAATCAGCGCTCGCGATGAAGCAACCCAACATCCCCTAATTCGAAAAGCCAAAGAACCAAATTACAGCAGTTCAGAGCTAAATCCCATGATAGAGGCCTTGGAAGAGGCGTTGAACCGGTGGGATGAACCGGCTACAATACTGGCCTTGTCGAGGCTGGTTCCCGAATACAATAAATACACAAAGGTACAAACATCAACTGATGCCGCCAATTGCAAAGGAGTATCACTAGATACAGCCCATCCCCCTTCCCCCGAGCTTTCCACTGCTTCATGAATCAACTGTTGAGCCAGATTCCACCCAGCCTCAAAGCCAAAATTCCGGCCATACCACCAGCCACGCCTCGAAATCTATGGCTTCTGCTAACAGCTGCGGTGGCTATTCAGAATCTGGCAGCATTCCAAAGCAGCCAGGATGAGCACATCACGGTGTTTGCAGCCTTGGTCTGGGGAGGGGCTCTGATCTGTTTGGAAGATCAGTTGGAAACCCTGGATCCCAACCCTCAGTGGCCAGGGGTGATCACTGGAGCGGCCCTTCTGAGCTGGGTGATCGCACGTACGGCGATCATCTTGCATTGGGATGGGATGATTTTCATCCTACCTCTGGTTGGTTGCATCGCGTTGGCCCTGCTATGTGAGCCAATCAAAGCGATTGGAAGATTTCGCGACTCACTCCTTTGTTTACTGATGCTTCCAGCTTTCAACGTTGTTATGAAGCTGATTCCGGAAGCTCCAATGAGTGTTTTGACCGCACACCTGAGTGGCTTCTGGCTTGGCATCATGGGATTCGACAATATCGTACGCAATCAAACCGTTCTTATGCCGACTGGAGGAGTTGAAGTCTTGCCTGCATGCAATGGTGTAGACATGATTGCACAGGTGGTTTGCATCGCCGTAATTTTCCAGCTTGCCTTTCCATTACGGTCATTGCTCAGTCGCATCCTAGTCTTCTCCCTTGCTCCGCTGATCGGCCTTGCGAGTAATACAATTAGGATTGCCATCCTGGCCCTCTGCGTAGCTAACGGCAATGGCAAGGGCAGCGGCTTGTTTCGTTTCTTTCATGACGACATTGGTTCCTTAATTTTTTCGGGCATCGCCGTTTTTGTATTCGGTATTCTTTACATGCGCTTGCTCGATCGAGAGCTCCCCCCACTGCCTGCAGCCATCCATGATCAGGCATCCCATCATGAATGATCGGATCGTCAGCACAAAACAACTGCTTATGATCTACTCTATTTTTGCGTTGATCGCTTCAGTGGCCGCCACCAAAGCGATAATCTGGCCCCGCTGGCCCGTAGCTCGACCACTGGATCAACAAGCGATGACGAAGGCTTTGACTGATGCCGGCCTTGATATAATTCCACTCAAACCATTGGCAGCCAAACGCAATGCCGAGATCGCCACATCAACCGCAGTTGGCTATTCTCTTGGCAACGAATTAGAGCTCAGGCTATTAAGGGGTGTCGCGCTCAAACGTTTTAACTTCCAGGCTGCATTCCTGTCAACATTGCACCCTGAACTTCAGCTCAAACAAAGACACTTGTCAGCTGGTCCCCCACCCTCTGCCATCGGCCTTGTTGGAAACCAACCAGCACTCCAGACCTGTCTTGTGCAAGAGATTCAAGGGTCAGACGCTTTTGGCGTCACAGGAGAAGAACTTACGACACTAATCGACCGAGCTAGTCAATCCAGATGGAGTAAGCTGAGATCGATTGCTGGACTGCAACCGAATAGAAATTATGAATGCATTCTGATTCAAGCCAAAAGCACAAAGAACTTGCCCGTATTAATCGAACCTTCCCGGTGGCTACGCATACTCGGCTTATTACAAGCTGCTCTGCAATCAGAATCGACCAAGCCTGAAACCTATCATCAATTTTAAAGCAATAATCATACTTTCTCAAAGATGGTACCATGGGCTTAATTGATCGTCTATTAAGACAATCCACTCCACATCCCCGGCAAACAATTCCACAGGAGCGCCGGCCGCTGATCTACAGTTGGATCCAAAGCGGCAAATTCGCAATCGGCCCGATGCCACAGACAGCTGAGCAGTGGCTACAGTTGGAGGACGCAGGATTCAGAAGCCGATTTAGCTGTTGTTATCTAGAAGAAGAGATCTTGCCGGCTGCTCCCAATTCGTGGCTGTGTGATCGAGTGTCCCTGCCGGACCATCGGCGCCAAGAATCAATGAAACTGGAGAGACTCGCCAAGGCTCTGCTAAAGGCGGAGGCTGTGATTGAATCGCAGCCAGCCACCTATTTGCATTGTTTCGCTGGGCGTGAGCGCTCACCATTAGTCGCCGTTGGGTTGCTGGCCCGATGTCAGGGAGTTGATGTGCTCACAGCCCTGGACCGTGTGCGCCTTTGCCATCCATCAGCCGCCCCGATCTTCAGCGATCTGGATAAACTGGAACAATTGTTGAAAACAATGTGAGTCAAACTTTTTCCAGGGTAGGGAGACTGAAGCCAGGCTCAGCGACGCAATGGAAGTTTCAATCATCAACCACTGAAACCACTGGTTGGTGGGTGGTTCGCTAGGTCAAACTTCAGGTCGATTGGGAGAAATGGTTTCGTTAGCCTGATCTGTTGGATCAGACCCATTGACCGGATTAGCACCAATCCCGGACTTAAGCTTAGACTGGTGCAACTCGCGGGATACACCCTCCTCGTGGTACTTCTGAACGGCAGCACTACTACCATCTCGAATGGAGCGATCAGTGAAATAGGAATCGCGGTAGCCACGCACATAGTTGCCAACACCACGAGCGTAACGTCCAAGGGCTTTACCATAAGTTGAAGAGTCAGTACTGGCGTTGGCATAAGCATAATGATAATAGTAACCATATTCATAGCCATAATCATTTAGGCGGCTTGGGAAATTCACTTGGTTGCAGATCAAACCCAACACATCAACACCGGTGGCCTTGATACGGCGACAGGCCTGTGGAGCCAATTCACGGCTGACCTTGCCAAGGCCAACGAGGAACAAAATCCCATCCAGTTTTTCGCCCAAAAGAATTGGGTCAGATAGCATCAGACAAGGTGGAGCATCAAACAGCACGATGTCGTATTCGGTGAGCTCGCGAATTTCGTTAACGACTTCCTGGGCGCGAGTGGAATTCAACAATTTAGCCGGGTCGGGCGGCTTCGGACCTGCAGGCAAAATATCGAGATTATCTTGTATTGGTTGAATTAAAGTCTTCAATGATACCGAAGCATCGGTCAGAATGGTTGAGAAGCCTTCACCCTGAGCCAGACCAAGGTAGCGGGTCTGCATAGGCAGCCGCATATCGGCATCCACTACGAGAACCTTAAGACCAAGATCAGCAAGAGTACGAGCAAAGATCGTTACCGCTGTCGATTTACCTTCGCCTTGGGTAGATGAAGTCACGCCTACAAGCCGGATATTGCGATCAGCCCTTAGCAGCCGGAAGGTGGTGAAAAGACTACGCAAAGACTCCTTGATGGCGAAGCGCTCGCTGGCACTCATCTTGGAAATGCTTGTGGAAATATCTACCCCAGGCTCAAGTGGAAGGTAGGGAATCAAACCCAGCACAGGCAGTTGCAATTCTCGTTCTGTTTCAATCGGGGTGTGGAACACGTTGTCGGTTCGCTCGCGGAGGATCGCTGCACCTAGCCCGGATACCAGTCCGAGCATCAAAGCGCGCAGCAGATTGCTCTGCAGGTTCGGTTCCACCGGGATATCGGCAAACTCCGCCGGGGCAATCACTTGCCAAGGGGAGGTGGAACGAGCACGCTGTAAACGAAAGTTGTCGCGAGCAATGATGTAATTAGCGTAGTTTTCTCTAGCGGCTGTAAGATTAGCGAATAAGTTTTCGTATTTTTTCATCAGGGTCGGGCTAGCCCTGAAGTTTTCATTCAACAAGAGGATTTGACGGTTGAGTTCATCCTGCTGCGATTCATTGGCGAACAACTGAGCCCTGATTGAGTCGGTCGCCTGTTTACGAACCACTGGTAGAATGGCGTCGCGTTGGGCGAGGATGGATTGGACAATTGGAGAATCTTCCTTGTAAACTGCCCGAGCATTAGCAAGCTGCTGCTCAAATTGATTCAGGGTTTCGTTGGGAGTTGCTTGTCCCGCTCCGATTGCCCTGTCGGCTTTGGCATTAACGTCTTCATTCCGTCCGGGAATTACCGTACCTTGGCGACCAAACTGCTGGATCGGAGTCGGCGCCCCACTGGCCGACCAGTTCAGGCGACCGGACTGGACGGACTTCAGCGTACTCTCAAGTTGGTTGTGTTCCACCTGGAGAGCCAATGATTTTGCCACCAAATCGTCACGTGTTGTAACGATTTTCTCGGCGAGGCCACTTGGGTCAATAACATTATACTTTTGTCGAAAATCAAGCAACTGTGCCTCAAGTTTAGTTACATTATTGCGCAATTCAGGCGCTTGCTGCTCTAGAAAATCTACGCCAGAATTAAGAGCAGCTTGTCGCTGGAACTGGGAAAATTTTGTGTAGTCCTTTGACAATTCATTCAATATCAACCGACCTTTCCCTGGGTCTCGCCAGCGGAGATTCACGTTGAGAACTTGATTAACTTCGCCGGCAGGAGCGATCGAAAGATTGGAAATCAAATCGTTCATTGAAACTCCCATTCGATCAGCCACTGGCTTGATCAGAAGCGGGGATCGCATCAGCACAATCAGGCTGGGAACGTCTTGTGTAGAGGCTTGCCGAGCAATGTTCTCAAGCTTGTTTTCACCAAACCCAGAAACCGCCGATTCAAAGGGATTGCTGATCTGGATCTGAAATCCACCCTCATAAACAGGTGAAAAAATCCTCTGTCGCAAGGTGTTCAGGGCAAGCGCCCCGGTGACTAGAGCAAAAGTGAAAAGGAAAACCCCCTGCCTTCGTTTGATCGTCCTGATCAGCCCAGCGATGCCACCTCCACCGGCCCCATCCGTGGTGGCCAGGGGAGACGGTGAAAGCCCGACATCAAATCCCTGAAACCGGACATCGGGCTGCGCTCCAGCCATCAAAACCCCTCCACTGGGCTGGTTACTGCCGGAGAGGGGTTGGCGCGAGGAGCCCGTAATTGTCACGTCGAGTACAGCTTAGTAGTGTTCAATCTTAGGCCCCCTACCCCCTAAAGGACGCACGGGGAGCCGTTCACGTTCTGGCACCCGGGCACTTCCCGGTCACCAAAACCCGGTTAGGATGCGTTGCCGGTTCAGATTTGCGCGTGCCCGTTACCGACTCCAGGCGAGGCCTCCAATCCGGGCTGAGCCGCCTTAATCCCAGGCTATTCGGCTCTCTTCCGAGGAGCCACCACCACATCCGGCTGAAAGCCGCCATCGCAGTGGCGCTGCTTATCTGCGGCCCATCGACTGATCTGGCCTTGGCCGGCTCCAATCCCGATGCCTCCCTGAACAGGGAACCCACCCCACTCAATCCCGGCCAGGGCAGGCCATCCTCTAACCCGATGCCCATGGGAGCGGCACGGCTCAGCATCACTGAGGTGTATGCCGATCTCTACGTGCTGGGCCCCGGCGATGGGCTGCAACTCACCTTTCTTGATCCAGCGGCGAAGGAGATCGGGGGAGCCTTCGGAATCCTGCCGGATGGCACCAGCAGTCTTCCCCTGCTGGGATCGGTTCAGCTTACCGGGCTCACGCTGGGTCAAGCCAGCCGCTGGTTGACAAGCCTGTATAGCAAGCAGTTGAAAAGACCACAACTCTATCTCACACTGACAAACCCCCGCCCGGTGAAGGTCTCGATCATCGGTGAAGTGGAAAAACCCGGCCTTTATCCTCTGCCACCCTTTTCCACACCGGTTTCAGCCATTCAACAGGCAGGAGGGGTTACAGTGAACTCTGATATACGCAAGGTGATCCTGAGGCGTCAGGCTGGTATCGATGGAAGCCAGAAACAGGCCACCCTCGACATCAGCCAAGTGCTGCTCAACGGTAACCAACTCCAAAATCCGGTTTTGTTCGATGGTGATACCTTGATCATCGGCTTCACCAAAGAGGTGCTCACAGACATCCGCGAAATCGGAGCTTCTAATTTGGCACCCCCGGCCATCAATGTAACGATTCTGGGTGAAGTGAAATCACCGGGTAGTGTAAGTTTGCCTGCCAACACACCGCTGGTGGAGGCAATTTTCCGCGCTGGTGGACCGGTGCGCTGGCGGGCCAACAAGAATAACGTTGAGCTCGTGCGCTTCAATCGTGATGGCAAGGTGAAGCGTGAGATCTTCAGCTACAGCGACACGACCAATCTTTCTCTTAAAAATCCCCCCCTTCGCAATGGCGACACAATCATAGTCAGATCTAGTGTCTATGGCAAAGTTCTCGATGCTTTCTCAGACATCGCCATACCAATAGGAGCTGCAAGCGGTGCCGCGAATTTAGTCAATACATGGTATTTCTACAAAAATAACTGGAATGACAATAATAACAATTAGATGAATTAACGTTTCAAGCCGAATTCGATATCCCCACATCCTGCCTTCCGCTCTCTTTTTCTCGACCCCCATGGACCGCCACACCCGCCCCTCTTCTCCAAACCACGCTCTTGCTTGGGCCTTACTGAGTCAGTCCATCTGGCTACCCCTGCTAGCACTCGATGTGCACGATCGCTGGCAAGCCCAGATTCGGGTGCAACGAGAGATCGCCAAAGCCTCGATTCGCCGCTCTCCCTGGGAAGAGACCCCGCAAATCCAGCACCCTGGTGGCGTGACCACCGCCACGGGCAAGTTGAAAGACACTGGCCTGCTTCTCGGGAGCGCCAGCCACTCGCCCCTGAATCCCTCCGACCGAACCGGCATGGTGAGCGAAGCAGGCCTAGCCGGCTTCGCGCAGACCGGCCCTTCCCATACGGTGCATGATGGGCGAACAACCAATTCCCCCGTTGCTTCAACCGCAGCTTCAGGCCCTGGTGAGCCTGAATTGCCCCGTGGAAACTCCCCCCTGGGCCTCTCCAGCACAGCGAACTGGCCTAATCCCCTGATCCAGTCGTTCAACAGGGCCGAATTGCTCGGGGGCAGCCTCGGCTTGAGCGATCTCAACGCGGCTGCGATGCCGCCCCTGGCCATGGCTGAACGGGCCCGCTGGCAAAGGAGCGGTGATCCTCTCGCCCCCCTGCCCGGAGCCTGGAGGGAACCGATGCGGCGAGCCCTCCATGGTCTGGCCGCCAGTAAGGGTGTGGCTACCAAGGATGTAGCGACCACCGTCACGGCAGCCAGGGTTGTCCATGTGCCCTCGCTACGGGTGCGCCAGTCAACCCCAGTGCCCCTGGCGGTCCAACCGGATGGAAGCGTCGACATCCTCACCAGACCCGACAACCCGGCCGTGGTGGATGAAATCCGCCAATGGTCGTCACGGCAGCCCACCTCGGGACAGACCGGGGTGACCGCTGCGGTGGTCCATCTCGAGCCCCTGCCCGAGGCGCCCCGCGAGCCACAGCCTGCCCCCACCCAAACCGGCACCGTTGCTCCGATCCAAGCCCCTGTGGCGACAAGCAGCCGGCCCGAGGCCGCTCAAGCCGCCATCGCCCCAAGCCCACCCCCCGTGGCCGCCGCAGCGGCCCCCGAAGTGGCGGCGCCACCCCCGCCGGCAGCGCCGGCAGCAACTCCATCCGCCAGCAGCGCTATCCCCCCGGGATCAGGGACCGGTGCCAGCATCCCCTGATCAGCATGGCGTCGATTCCCGTGAACATACCCCTCTCGCAAGCCTGCGGCTTCGCCCTCAGCCTGGTCTTCTCCACAGCCCTGCCTGCTTGGTCGGTCGAGTCGCTCCTAGTGGCTGGGGCGGCAAACGGTCCAGGCCGGTCGGCTGGCTCACCCTTGGCGAAGGGTTCCACGGGAGGAAGTCCCACCCTTCCTGCCTGGTCTGCCGTGCCTCTGGGCGTTCCAGCAATTCCAGACTGGCAGTGGCTGCCGAACGGTCCTGGCCGAGCACCGGGCTGGTCACAACCCGCATCGCCGGTGATCAACAAGTCCCCCCTCTGGCAGGTGCTCTAAGGCCAGCAAAAACCTCTACTCAGCCACCGCCAGCACTGCCTCGCTGATCGCCCTGCGCTGTTCAGGATCGTAGCCCCAGCGATTGAGAAATTCGAGATCGGGGCCGCTGGCCTGGCCGGCAGCCTGAAGCAGAATCTCCAGACGTTCCTTGACCAGATTCGGATCAAGCTGGCGCAACAGTTCGGTGCTCCGGTCCCTCACCCGTTCCGATCGGGCCTGCTCGGTGGCAGCGCCGCTCCGCTGATGGTGCAGCGCCATGGCCGTGGACATCGCCAGATTGCGGACCGTGAGATCCACCACCCCCTCGCCCGCCTGCCGCAGCTGCAGCACCAGGGGCTCGGGAGGGCGATCCATCAAGGCACTGTCGCTGCTGAGGCTCACCACGAAGAAACCTCGCGCACCATCTCGGCTGTTCACCAGGTGGGCCACCCGATCCGCGAGCACCTCATCGCTTAACTCGCCGGCCTCCCAAAGGGCAAGCCCCTTGGCGGCTTGCTCCATCGCCTGGGGGAAGGTGGGAGCGGAGGCTCCGGAATCGGCAGTCATGCGGCTGGACTCCAGCGGATAGGAATCCAGCCTATGAAGCGGCGGCACCGGCCGCCAGGCGATGGCCCGCGGGGGAGCACGAGCTGCCAGGCTTGCTGCATGGAGATTCCCCAGGCCCTGGCGGCCAGTCCCGATCGGTTCCGATCTGGCTTCGTTGCCCTCATTGGTCGCCCCAATGTTGGCAAGTCCACCCTGCTCAACCAGCTGGTGGGGGAAAAGGTGGCCATCACCTCTCCCGTGGCCCAAACCACCCGCAACCGGCTGAGGGCGATACTCACCACGCCTTCGGCCCAGTTGGTTCTGCTGGACACGCCTGGCATCCACAAGCCCCACCACCTGCTGGGAGAGCGCTTGGTGCAGAGCGCCCGCGGGGCGATCGGCGAAGTGGATGTGGTGCTGTTGCTGGTGGATGGCAGCCAGCCAGCGGGACGGGGTGACGCCTACATCGTGGAGCTGCTGCGCCAGGGCAACCTGCCGGTGCACCTGGCCCTCAACAAGCACGATCTGGTGGAGCCCGGACGGGCTATCGAACTGGCGGACTCCTACCGGGAGCTGCTGGACGGCGGCGAAGACAAATCCGGCCTCCCCTGGCCCCTCCATCCGGTAAGTGCGCTCACCGGGGAAGGAACCGCCGAACTGGTGCAGAGCCTGGCGGCCGATCTGCCCGCCGGACCCCACCTCTATCCCGCCGACGCCGTGAGCGACCAGCCGGAGCAATTGCTCCTGGCCGAACTGATCCGGGAGCAGGTGCTGCACCACACCCGGGAGGAGGTGCCCCATTCTGTGGCGGTGCGGGTGGAGCGGATTGTGCAGGATGATCCCCGCACGGCCGTGCTGGCGACGGTGGTCGTGGAACGCAGCAGCCAAAAAGCGATCCTGATCGGCAAGGGCGGAAGCATGCTTCGGGAGATCGGAAAGGGCGCCCGGCTGCAAATGCAGAAGGTATTCGACGGGCCCGTCTACCTGGAACTCTTCGTGAAGGTCGTGCCGCACTGGCGGCGCAGTGCATCCCGCCTGGCCGAACTGGGCTACTCGGGCGACTGAGAAGATGGGCCTGTGCATGGCGATCAGCTTGAGCAATTTCCCCCCCTCCGACCTGGCCAGTTTCCTGCGCCTCTGTGACGGCGAGTGGCTCACGGTGCGCAGCCGTTTCCAGCTGCGGCATGGCGGGGATGTCGACGCCCACCCGAATCCTCCTGCCGGGGCCGAGCTGGAGGCATCGGCGGGGCCAGCTAGCCAGGGGCCCTTTGGCAGCGATGGCGACGATCCAGACCCGACCGCATCCGAACCTCAGGAACAGTGGCACGACAGTGCCCGCGGGGCCCTGCTCGTGGCCTATCTGGAGCCGGGGGAACCGCACGAACCGGGGGCGTTGCAGGTGACGCCACCGGCGCTCGAAAACCGAACAGGCACACCTCAGCGCTTGCACTTCCAGGCGGGGGGCAGTTTTGAGCGCCAGGATCAGGCGGGCAACGCACTCAGCCATGGCACCTGGGAACTCTGGAGCGACGGCAGCCTGGAGCTCACCCAGACCGGGACCGACACCATGGTTCGGGAGCGGATCTGGTTTACCAAGCCGAACCTGCGCCTACGGAGCAGCGTGGAACGCGGCCTAGACGGCAGCCCTGCCCGTGCCAGCTTCAGCTCCGAGATCCGCCGCGTCAGCCGCCCCGCGCCGTGATGCGTCTGGATGTGGTGAGCCTGGCCCCCGAGGCCTTCGCCCCCCTGCTCAGCCTTGGGGTGATCGGCCGGGCCTTCACGGCCGGCGTTGCCGCGCTGCACCTGCACAATCCCCGCGACCACGCCACCGACCGCTATCGCAAGGTGGACGATGAGCCCTACGGAGGCGGGGCGGGCATGGTGCTCAAACCGGAACCGGTGTTCGCAGCCTTCGAGGCCATTCCCCGCCAAAGCCAACGCCGGGTGCTGCTGATGACCCCCCAAGGCCGGCCACTGCATCAGTCAGATCTGCAGCGCTGGGCCAGTGGCTACGACCAGCTGGTGCTGCTCTGCGGCCACTACGAGGGCTTTGACGAGCGGATCCGCAACCTGGCGGATGAGGAGGTCTCGATCGGCGACTTCGTGCTCACCGGCGGCGAGCTGCCAGCAGCCACGATTATCAACGGGGTGGTGCGGCTGCTGCCGGGCACCGTGGGCACCGCCGCCTCCCTGGAGGAGGAGAGCCACAGCGACCTGTTGCTGGAGCACCCTCACTTCACGCGCCCGGCCGAATTCCGCGGCATGGCGGTGCCCGCCATCCTGCGCAGCGGCGACCACGGTGCAATCGCCCGCTGGCGGTTCGAGCAGCAGCAGGAGCGAACCCTCCAGCGGCGGCCCGATCTCCATGCCCGCTGGATTCAGGAGCAGGGATCCGCAGCCGCACCTAGCAGCCGTCCGCGGGCGTCCGAGCGCCCAGGCTGGAAGACTGACCCAGCATCGGACGCCCAACGCGAGGACGACATGCAGCTAAGGATCGGCAACGGCTATGACATTCACCGCCTGGTGAGCGGTCGACCCCTGATCCTGGGGGGGCAGCGGCTGGATCATCCCGCCGGGCTGGGCCTCGATGGCCACAGCGATGCCGACGTGCTTGTGCACGCCCTGATGGATGCCCTGCTGGGGGCCCTGGCCCTCGGCGACATCGGCCGCTACTTCCCCCCGGACGATCCCCGCTGGAAGGGGGCCGACAGCCTGGAGCTGCTGGAGCGGGTGATGGACCTGATCCGCGAACGGGGCTGGGATGTGGTGAACGTGGATGCGGTGGTGGTGACGGAGCGGCCGAAACTTCGGCCCCACATCGCGGCAATGCAGGCGGCCATCGCCGAGCGGCTGGGGGTAGAGCCCGATCGGGTGGGGGTGAAGGCCACCACCAATGAGCGTCTCGATGCCACCGGGCGGGAAGAGGGCATCGCCTGCCATGCGGTGGCCCTACTGCAGCGGCCATGACCCCGCCCCCGGAACCCACCGAGCCCCGCCTCGACCTCCGCCTCGACCTGGAGCGCCGCAACCGGCTGGGAATGGTGGAGGCGATCTGGGGCGAACACAAAAGTGCCGAGCAGATCGCGGCGGCCCTGGAGGGTTTACACCAAGCCGGGCAGGTCGGCCTGGCGACTCGGGTGGTTCACTCCAAGGCCGAGGCTGTGCTCAAGGACCTAGCAGCCAGGGGGCATGACCCCACGATCTGGCGGTATCAGCCGGACGGCCGCTGCATCTGCTCGACCCCATTGCCGCAGGCGGATCCCGATCGGGCAGCGGTTGCGATCGTGGCCGGGGGCAGCAGCGACCTGAACGTGGTGAGCGAAGCCAGCCTGGCCCTGGCCTGCCACGGGATCGCCAGCGATCTGGTGTTCGATGTGGGCGTGGCGGGGCTGCATCGCCTGCTCGGCCAGCTGGATCGCCTCAGGCTGGCTCCACTGCTGATCGCCTGCGCCGGTATGGAGGGCGCCCTACCCACCGTGCTGGCCGGCCTTTTGCCCCAACCGGTGATCGGAGTGCCGGTGTCGGTGGGCTATGGGGTGAGCGCCGGTGGGCAGGCGGCCCTGCAGGGCATGCTCGCGAGTTGCGCGCCGGGGCTCACCGTGGTGAACATCGACAACGGTTATGGAGCGGCGATGGCGGCCCTACGCATCCTGGGGGTCTCAGCCATCGGGATGCGTAGGGCTGATTCAGGCTCCTGATTGATCTCCTCCAGAAGGCTGCGCACCCAAAGGCGTATGGAGGTGGGCAAGAGACCTTGCTCACAACGTTCCATCCCCTGGTGACGACCATGGCCTGGAGAAGCACGGGAGTGTTCACCTAGTGCGGTGAGCTGGCGGTCCGAGCCATAGGCGTACCAGCGCCGAATGATGGCAGCTTGCGGCGGGGATAGGGCCGCCGCATGCTCGGGAAGCCATCCGCAGGAATCACAGGAACGCCTGTGCGGAGGGAGTCGGCTACCGGGGAGGGCCGACCCTGTTCAGAGATGCTGGAGCTCGGGGTAAGCCCCCAGCAACTGGTCGGCGGTCAGCACCTCGCCGATCCCCTCAGGCTGCCAGATCACCTCGAGGGCGAGGAGATCCTCGACACCCACCGATGCCAGACGCTGGAGGGTTTCGCGAAGCGCCTCAGCCGTGTCCGTGCCCTTGAGGTCGAGGGCTCGACGGCTGGCGATCAACAGCGTGACGGCGATGTAATCACTCGCCGCGTCGCTGCTGCCGGCAGCCACCACGGAGGATCCAGAACTGCGCGCTCCGGCCACATTCGTGGTGATCTCCCGCTCGAGCTTGCTGCGCTCCCGCACGGCAAGGCGGTTGAAGGTGGACTCGGCACTGGCGAAGGGCACCTGACCCACCTCGCCGTTGGCATAAACCCAGAGCTCGGGGTTGCGCAGCAAGGAGAGGCTGGTTTCCTGCAGGACCCGCTGCAGACCGGCCGTGGTGGAAGTGTCGGCCGTGGCGGCCATACGACGCAGATCAGCCTGGAGTTCGCGGGCGGAGGCCAGCAGACCCACCTGAACCTCGGCGATCGCCACCGGGCCATCGACGGAGCCGCTCAGGCTGCCGGCGGAATCGGAACCGGAAAGGCTGCCACCGGCGTTGCGCAGGCCATTGAGCAGGGCGCCCACCACGGCCATCAGCACCAACAAGCCGAGCAGACCGCCTCCGAAGCCGAAGATCGGCACCACGAACGGCACACCAAAGCCGCCGCCGCCGTAGTAGCCACCACCGCCGTAATAACCGCCGCCACCGTAATAACCACCACCACCGCCGTAATAGCCACCGCGAGAACCACCGCGATAGGAGCCGCCCCCGCCGTAGTTTCGGGGCGCGGAAGGAGCCGAACGGAAACTGCCGCCACCGATGCGGCCCCCACTGGCGGCCTGGGCGGGGGTAGGTGCGGCGGCAAGCAGGGCGGCCATCAACACTGGGATGAGCACGAAACCGGTCAGGCGTCGCAGCACGGGACGCAGGAACGTTGGTAGAGGTCGAGGAGCCATGGATGGCGCCGAGGGATGTGCGGAATCTAGGAACCACCCCCCACGATGGTGACCACTTCCAGCACATCGGATTCCACCACCGGCTGAGAAGGCCAGTTCTGGCGGGACAGGATGGATCCGTTGAACTCCACCACCACCAGCGGGGGTTGATAGCCGAGGGCCTCCAGCACCCGATCGAGGCTCAGGCCGGCCGGTGCGATCCGTTCCTCCCCGTTGACCCGCAGCGTGATCGAGTCAGCCATCAACCCTCGCCAGGGCCTCCAGCAGGGCGGCGCTGGCCGCCTGCGGGTCCGGATCTGCCGTGATCGCCCGCACCACCGCAACCCGGCGGGCGCCGGCGGCGACCACCGCGCCCAGGTTGGCCAGGTCGATGCCGCCGATCGCGAAGAAGGGAACCGGGCAAGCAGCCGCCGCGGCCGCCACGTAGGCCAGGCCGACCGGTTCCCGGCCAGGTTTGGTGGGGGTGGCGTTGACCGGCCCCACCCCCACGTAGTCGCAGCCTTCGGCCACTGCGCGATGGAGCTGGTCGAGAGCGTGGGTGCTACTGCCGACCAGCCGATCCGGCCCCAGCAGCCGCCTAGCCACCGGCAGGGGCAGATCACCCTGGCCCAGATGCACGCCATCGGCCTCCACGGCCAAGGCCAGGTCGACCCGGTCATTCACCAGGAACAGGGCTCCATGGTGATGGCAGAGCCGCCGCAGCTCCTGGGCTTCGAGGAGCCGCTGGCGATCGTCGAGGGGATCGGCCGCCTTGGAGCGGTATTGCACGATCCGCACCCCGGCCTCCAAGGCCCCTGCCACAACATCCCGGGATCCGGCGCCCACGATCAGATACAAGGAACAACGCCCCAACAAGGCACGGCGTCCGTTGCCATCTCGGTGGGCTCGGAGCAGATCCACCTCCAGGTCGTAGAGGCGGTAACGGCAGCGGGCCGCCTCCTCCGCCAGGGGCGGATCGATACCCCGCCCGAATTCCTCCAGCACCCGCAGGGCCTCCTGCACCCGGGCAGCATTGGCAGCCACGATCTGATCCGGCGAAGTGCGTGCGGACTGGGCCGGATGGGTGAAGCCGGCGGCCGAATCGGTGGCGCTGTGCCGGGCCCGTTTGTAGGCGTCGCGGTGGAGCAGCCCCAGCCGTTGGCGCAGGTCCTTGCTGCGGGCCACCAGATCGGGGCGATCCAGCCCGAAGCGGGCCCAGTCCTCGAGAACCCGAAGGCCCTCCCGGGCCCGATCGAGATTGGCATCCAGCAGGCGCTCGATCGGCTGCAGGTCGGGAGGCCTGCTTGGGCCTGCCCCAACGGCCCCGTCGGGCTGCAGGGCGGGCATGGCCCGATCACCGCCGGGAACCGGGGAGGAAACGGTGGTCGGCGGGGAAATCGGCACTCGGGATGCGGTGAAGGGGGGGTGGAGCGTTACCTAGTCTGAAACACCCCCAGAGGGCCCCATGGTCAACGATCCGGGCAGCGGCAGTGAAGACAATCCCCTGCTGGTGCTGGTCTCCGGCATTCTGCTCATGGGCCTGATCGCGCTGTTCATCAGCTGGGGCCTCCGCCACGCCTACGCCATCGCTTGATGCCGGGCTGAACCGACCGATCAGGCTGTTGTGCCTCACCTGGATGAGGATCAGCCCAAGGCATTGTTCACCGGGATCGGCCGGAATCTCAACTGGCATCCAGTATCACTGCGGCCTCTCTGGCGTCCTCAGCGATGCGCTTTGCCAGTTCCTCGAGGCCGGCGAATCGCTGCTGGCTGCGCAGGTACCGCACCGGCTGAACGATGAGCTGCGCACCGGCCAGGTCGATCTCCCGATCGAGCAGATGCACTTCAACGGCAGAGGGTGCCAGCGGGTCCACGGTGGGTTGGGGGCCCAGATTCATCACGGCGGGCATGCCAGCGCCACGGACCTCGCCGGACCAGGCCAGCACCGCATATACGCCCTCCCGGGGGAGAAACTTGCGGCCATCCACCTGGAGATTGGCCGTGGGCCAACCGAGTTCCCGGCCAAGCCCTCGGCCCGGCACCACCAGGCCACGGAACCGATAGGACCTCTCGAGCAGCCGTTCGGCCTCCGCCAGATCAGCCGCGGCCAAGGCCCGCCGAATTCGGCTGCTGCTCACCCGCTCGCCCGCTTCAAAGAGCAACGGCAACACCGACACCGCAACGCCACAGGCGGCTCCGATCCGCGCCAGATCGGCCGCGTCGCCGCAGCGGCCGGCACCGAAGCGGAAGTTTTCCCCCACGGCCACCCGGCTCGCCTGGAGCTGCCCCACCAGCACCTCCGCCACGAAGGCCTCCGGTGAGAGGGCCGCCAGGGAAGGGGTGAAGGGCACCATCACCAGCTGACGAATCCCCAGGGGCTCCAGCAGTTCCAGCTTCTCCTCCGGCAGGTCGAGCCGCAGGCGCGTTTCGCCATGGAGCACCTCACGCGGATGGGGCCAGAAACTGACCACGGTAGGGACCCCGATACCGCCAGAACCGTCGCCGTGCTCGCCAGGGCCGATGCCCCTTTCCGGGATGTCCGGTGTGATGGCGGTGATCGCCTCAATCACGCGACGATGGCCCCGGTGCAGACCATCGAAACTGCCCAGGGCAATGGCTGTGGGGCGCAGGGCCTGATCCGGGATGGACAGCGGGATGGACAGGGGATTCAGGACCGGGCGCTCGCCGTTGGGATCCTCCCATGGCAAGTTTGGAACCTCTGCGAGCAGCACGACCCATGGCCGATCCAGTGGATCTGCAGCGCATCTCCGGCGCCCTACGCAATGTGGGCTGGGTGCGCTTCTGGACCCAGCTGGCCCTGGCGGTGGTGGTGGTAGGGGTGCTGCTGTTCAACAGCATCGGCGCCCGGGTGGCCTCCAATGCCCAGCGTGCCGTGGGCCTAGGCCCTGGACTCTCGTTCACCACGTTCTCCTTCTTCCTGCTCGCCTGGAGCCTCTGGCAGTGCTGGCTTGTGATCCGCTGCGGGCGGGCCCTGGCTAGTCCGGTGCGCCCCAGCCGCGGCGAAACCACCCGCCTGATCAAGCGCGGGCTGCTGGTGGATCTAGCCGGCCTCACGATCGCCGCCGTGGGCTACCAAGCCCTGGCCGGGAGCCTCTTCCTCCAGGCCTCGATGCAGGCTCCGGGGCTGTTCGGCCCCATGGCCTATCAGGGAAGTCAGGGACCGATCAGCACCTTCCCGATCACCTCGATCGAGATGCTCTCGGTGCTGAGCAACACCCAAGTGCTCTTCGCCCATCTGATCGGCCTGATGTTCACCCTGTGGATGCTGCAGCGGGTCTACCGCAGGGGTTGAGGGGGCTCCTGCCCTGGACCACCGGACGATGGTCCGATGAACGAGGCGAGGGCCAGGATCGGCCAGGAGAGGAGAGGAGAGGAGATCCGCGTGGCAATCCAGACAGGCGCGACTCGTCAAGGGCTGATGGCACCCCCGGCACGATCACGCGGGCCCCGGGCCAGCGGTGAGGGCAGCCGGATTGGGCAGGGTTTCCGTGGCACCGCGCCAGAACAGTTCGGGTTGCAACGGCGTTAGCGAGGCTCCCCCCGCAGCGATCCAGGCCACATCGGTGGGCCAGTCGGTGGGGCCCGCCACGGCGGCATCCAGGTCGTCCACCACCTCGCCGGCCAACCAGTAATAGGTTCGACCACGGGGATCCTCTCGTCGGTCGAACTGATCGGTGTAGCGGCGCACAGCGGTGCGGCACCAGCGCAGGGGGCCGATGGCCTCGGCCGGCAGGGGCGGCACGTTCAGGTTGAGCAGCATGCCCTCACCCCAGCCGGCCGCCACAATCCCTTCGGCCACGTCCAGGGCGAGGCGAGCGGCGGGGCCGAACTGGCGCCACTTGAAGTCGGCAGAGCTCACCGCCAGGGCGGGATAGCCCTCGATCGTGCCCTCCATGGCGGCACTCACGGTGCCGGAATACAGCACGTCGGTGCCCAGATTCGGACCGTGGTTGATGCCCGAGAGCACCAGCTGGGGGGGCTCCTCCAGCAGCCGGAACAGGCCCAGCTTCACGCAGTCGGAGGGGGTGCCGCTGCAGGCCCAGGCGGTGACGCCGGGGGCGAAGAGCTGGTCGGCCCGCTCGGCCCTCAGGGGGGTCTGGAGCGTGAGGCCATGGCCCGTGGCAGAGCGTTCCTGGTCGGGACACACCACGGTCACCTGATGACCCCGAGCGGCGGCCTCGGCCGCCAGGGCCTGGATACCGGCGGCGAAGACCCCGTCGTCGTTGCAGATCAGGATCCGGAGGGGGGCCATGCGGGGTGGGGCTCTGGCGATCAGGCTGCCACGGAGCCTCCGGTCAACGGGGTGCCGTGGGCTGCAGCCGGCCGGCTCCCCTAAGGCGAAGGGCATCCAGGCCCTGCGCCACAGATTGCCTCCTCATGCTGGCCTGTTCCCGGCCTCTTGCGCAGCGCAGGCCGCACCCTCCGGGGGGCCGCTGCCCGAATAGCCCCCCCCGGTGGTTCCAACCGCGGTGGTTCCCACGCGTGCGAGCCCGCTGAGGAGGACACCGGGGCCCCAAGGCAACCACCAACCCGGCACTGCCTACAGTCGCGCTTCCCCCATCCGCAATCACCGCCACCGTGAGCGCCACGATCACCCTCCAGCAGCTCACCGATCAGCTTCGGGCCCTTGAAGCGGATGCGGCCGCCGCGATCGGTGCCGCTGCCGACCCGGCCGAGCTGGAGCAGCTGCGGGTGGATCTACTGGGCAAGAAGGGACGCCTCTCCGGGGTTCTCGGGGCGATGGGGCGACTTCCCGGCGAGGAGCGCCCCCAGGTGGGGCAGCGGGCGAATGTGCTCAAGGAGCAGGTGCAAAGCCTGCTGGGGGAGCGCCTCCACCATCTCCAGTCCTCGGCCCTGGCGGATCGCATCGCCCGCGAGGCGCTTGATGTGACCGCCCCCTGCCGCTATGTGCCGCCGGGCCACCGCCATCCGCTCCAATCAACGGTGGAGGAGATCCTCGACATCTTCGCGGGTCTGGGCTACCGGGTGTCTGAGGGGCCTGAGGTGGAGAGCGATTACTACAACTTCACCGCCCTGAACATCCCGCCCCACCATCCGGCCCGGGACATGCAGGACACCTTCTATCTGGCCCCCGGGGCCGATGGTGGTGAGCGACTGTTGCGGACCCACACCTCGCCGGTACAGATCCGCCATCTGGAGGCCAATCCGCCGCCGGTGCGAATCGTGGCCCCCGGGCGGGTGTACCGGCGCGACGCCGTGGATGCCACCCACTCGCCGGTGTTCCATCAGGTGGAGGTGCTCGCCCTCGATGAGGGACTCGACTTCAGCCACCTGCGCGGCACGGTGACCACCTTCCTGCAGCGCTTCTTCGGGGATCTGCCGGTGCGCTTCCGCGCCAGCTACTTCCCCTTCACCGAACCCTCCGCCGAGGTGGATGTGCAGTGGCGGGGCCGCTGGCTCGAGGTGATGGGCTGCGGCATGGTGGACCCCGCCGTGCTCGAGGGGCTAGGCATCGATCCGGAGCGCTGGAGCGGCTTCGCGGCGGGCCTTGGGGTGGAGCGCTTCTGCATGGTGCGCCACGGCATCGATGACATCCGCCGGCTGTACACCAGCGACCTCCGCTTTCTCGAGCAGTTCTGAGCCCCGGACCCCATAGGCAGATTGGCGGTAACGCTCCGGCCCAATCGCTACGCAACAGTGGCGAAGTCGGATCAGAACACAAAAAAACTATCTGCAAAAATGAAATCGCGAACCAATTGAGGGAGGCAATCAATTCGCTCAGGAATAGTCAACTCTCGCCACTATATCCGTACAAAGCAAGTCCGACCCAGGGATGCCATCGATGGCATGCATTCAACTTCGAGCCTCTGAACACGACGATCACAAGCTCCACTACAAGCTGGCTTCTGATGCCAGGGCGAACCCTGGACTCCAGTGAATTCGAAACATCTCGAGCAAAACGGGATCGATGGAGCCGATCAATTTCAGAGTTGGCGCGGTGCGGGTGCTGCCATCCCCCGCTTCCCTAGACTTCCCCAAACCGCTCCACCACCTCTGTCCCGCATCGGCCTGATCGTCAACGACGGCAAGGCCCTGGCCCTGGCCACCGCCGCCAGCATCGAAGCCAGGCTCGAAGCGGCCGGCATGGAGGTGGTGCGTGTGAGCAGTGCCGGCGGTGTGGTGGGTTTCGCCAATCCCGATCAGCACCTGCGGGCCAAGGGCTACACCGCCTGCGTGCCGCCCAGCTTCGATGCCTCCATGCCCTTAGCTCTGGTGCTGGGAGGCGACGGAACCGTGCTCTCGGCCGCCCGCCAGACGGCACCGATCGGCGTGCCGATCCTCACGATCAACACGGGTCACCTGGGCTTCCTGGCCGAGGCCTACCTCAAGGATTTGGAGGGTGTGCTCGACCAGGTGATCGCCGGCGAATGGACCGTGGAGGAACGCTCGATGCTGGTGGTGAGCGTGATGCGGGGCGAGCAGCGTCGCTGGGAGGTGCTCTGCCTCAACGAGATGGCCCTGCACCGCGAGCCGCTCACCAGCATGTGCCACTTCGAGATCGCGATCGGCCGCCATGCCCCGGTGGACATCGCCGCTGACGGGGTGATCCTCTCCAGCCCGACCGGTTCCACCGCCTATGCCCTCAGCGCCGGCGGGCCGGTGATCACGCCCGATTGCCCGGTGCTGCAACTCACGCCGATCGCGGCCCACTCCCTGGCCTCGCGGGCCCTGGTGTTCAGCGATCGGGAGCCTGTCACGGTGTTTCCGGCCACGCCCGAGCGGCTGATGATGGTGGTGGATGGCAGCGCCGGCTGCTACGTGTGGCCCGAGGATCGGGTGCTGGTGCGGCGCAGCGAACACCCGGTGCGCTTTGTGCGCCTGGCCGACCACGAATTCTTTCAGGTGCTGCGCAACAAGCTGGGCTGGGGGCTGCCCCATGTGGCCAAGCCGGGCAATGGCCAGGAGCCGTCATGACGGCGGCGGACGCTCCGGGACGGGGATGGCGCTCCAGGCCGGAAGCCGGTTCGATCGTGCTGCTGGTCGGCGGCCAAGCCGAAGCCCTGGCGCCCCGTCTGGAACTTTCCGGCCATCAGCCGATGGCGCTGGAACCCGAGGAATCGGGCACCTGCCCCCAGCCCCAGGCGGTGATCGTGGCCCCTGATCAGGAAGGAGAGATCGCCCGGCTGCGCCAACGCTTCTCCGGGGTGCCCCTGCTGCTCGGCATCGCCAGCGACAGCGTGGAGGGAAGGATCCGCTGCCTGGCCAGCGGCGCCGACGACTACTGGCTCACCTCCGTAGGCGCCAGTGACCTGCTTACCCGGCTGAGGCTGCACCTGGGGCTGAGCCGCGGCCCCGGCCCCGCGGCGGAACCGATCACCGAGCGGCTCCAGTGGGCCGACCTGGTGGTGACTCCCGCCTCGCGGCGGGTGCAGCGGGGAAACCGGACCGTGGCCCTCACCACCCGGGAGTTCGACTTGCTGCTTCTCCTCCTGCGGGAACGGGGACGGGTTGTGAGCCGCGAGCGGATCCTGAAGGAGGTCTGGCAGGGAGAAACGGCAGCCGCCAGCAACGTGATCGAGGTCTACGTGCGCTATCTCCGCCAGAAGCTTGAGGAAGACGGCGAACGGCGACTGATCCGCACGGTGCGGGGCCAGGGCTATTGCCTAGGGGAGAGGCTGCCGAAGCTGGAAGGTGGGCTAGTGCCATGAAGATTGCGGTAGGGCACTGAAGAACTGGACAAGGCGAAGCTGTTGCGCCCCAATCCCATCCCCCGATCAACGCCGTGATTCCCATACCAAGCCCGATGCTGAGCACCCCTGTCGGATCAATGGTCCGTGGAGCCGCCCGGCCCCATGGGAGGGGTTCGATCGACGCGGCACGAGTGATTGCGGCCCTGCTTTTCCCAGTCCTGCTGGTTCCGGCCCTGCTGGTTTCGGGTCTGGCCGCCCGAGGGGATCAACCCAGCACTCCGCCCCAGCACCTGCCGATTGATGCCCGCTGGTGTCCTGCCGTCGACCCGCCGGTTGCTTCCCTCCCACAGGGACCGCGGCGCACCACAGCCACGGCGGGCCCGGACGCCCAAACAACCATCAAGCCTGGCTGCGTGGCGCTGGAGGTGCCCCGCACCTGGCACCAATACACTCTGGGCCTGCAGCTGCGGCCGCCGCTGCCGACGGGCCGGGGCATGTGGTTCGCCTACCGCCCCGCCCAGGTGGCCCGCTTCTGGATGCACCGCACCCCCGAACCCCTCGACATGGTGTTCGTTCGCAACGCTCAGGTGATCGCCATCGAGCCCGCCGCAGCCCCCTGCATGCGGCTGCCCTGCCCCAGCTACGGGCCAGATGAGCCGGTGGATGGGGTGCTCGAACTGGCGGCCGGCCAGGCCAGCCAACTCGGCTTGAGGGTGGGTTCCCCCCTGCGGGTGGAGCTGCTCAGGTCCTTCGGCCCGACAGCACCAGCACCGGATTGAGGGGGGCCAGGCGGGTGCCGTCCCCCAGGGGCGCCCCGCGCCACACCTGCAGCTGCCGGATCGCCACCTGGAGTCCTGCGGTCTCGAGCAACAGCCGCAGCTCGGCCAATGCTTCGAGGGTGGCCAGGGGCACCACCACCACCCCGGCCGGTCGGAGCCGCTGCAGCACCGCCTCCAACACGGCGCGACGGTCCCGACCACCGCCGCCGATCAGCACCCGATCCGGATCCGGAAGCTGGGCCAGGGCAGCGGGAGCGGCAGCCTCGATTAGGCCAGCGGGCTCTACCGAGAGGCGGACCGCATTGGCCGCCAGCAGGGCCGCCGCCCCGGCCCGGCGCTCCACCGCCCAGAGGCGCAACTCCGGCCGCAGCCGCAGCGCCTCCAGGCCCACCGATCCCACACCGGCGCCGAGATCCCACAGCACCCCCGCCGCCGGCAGGTCGAGATCGGCGAGCAACTGGATGCGCACCTCCCGTTTGGTCATCAGGCCCGGCTGGTCGGGGTGCTGAAGCCAGAGGCCATCGTCGATGCCGAACAGAGGCAGGCTGGCCGGATCGGGGGCAGCGGGGGCTTCGGCCACCAGCAACACCAGGTGGAGGGGATCGAGATCCGCGGGGGTGGGCTGATCAGGCGCCAGGCGCAGCACCCGCTCCTGTGGATGGCCCAGCCGCTCACAGAGCCAGCAGCCGTAGGCCGCCTCCAGGCCAGAGGCCTTGAGGATCCGCCGCACAGACTCGGCACCGCCGGCACCGGGGTCGCAGAGCACCGCCAGGGCTGCTGGGCGGCGCTGCAGTTCGGCGGCCAGCGGTTCGGGGTCGCGCCCATGCAGGCTCAGCCAGCTGCCGTCCTGCCAGGGGCGGCCGATGCGGGCAAAGGCCAGCTGCAGGGACGTGGGGGCGGGGTGGAAGCGCAGTTGCCCGGTGGGGAAGGCCTGCAGCAGCAGTCGGCCGATCCCAAACCAGAGGGGGTCGCCGCTAGCGAGGAGCACCACACGGCGATCCGCGGCCAGGGCACCTTGCAACAGCGGAAGCAGCGCCGTGGGGTCGTCGCTTTCCCTCAGCTCTGGAAGGTGGGCCGGGGGGATCTCCTGACGATGGGGGTGCTGGGCGAGAAGCCAGAGGTGCGTCTGCTCCAGGAGTCTCCGGGGCACCGCCACCAGGTCAGCCGAAGCAAGCAGACCCTGCAGAGCAGGGGAAAGGCACTCCACCCCGGAGGCGTCCGTACCGATGACATCCACCCGTGCTCGCTGCTCCAGAGGTTGGCCTGCCGCTGCTGGCCATGATGCCCACAGCTCCCTGCCACCGCCCTAACCCATGACGGATCGTCGCCAGCGCATACACGAACTGATGCTGGCCCTGCTGGCTCGCCTCGACGACCTGGAACTGCTGGACGGCGATGACATACTGGAGAAGTTGGGGTCCGGGGTGCATGGAGCAGATCCTGCCGGCTGGCTGGAACCAACGGCGTCTCGTGTACCGATATCAGGCCTTGGTTCGATCCGCCGTGACCCTCGATGCACTGATCGATCAGGAAGTTTCAGGCAAGAAGATTAACGATCAAGGATGAGCCTCCAGAGCGGCAAGCAACGATTTTCTCAAGGGCACAAGCATTTTGCTGGGCCGGGAGTCGATCTAGAAACCTTGCTGTCACCCAGCCCAACTCAAAGCGAGGATTACAACTTGACAAGCATCTATCAACCGGCGATGCTCACGCTGCCAGCTCCATAACGCACAGCGGTTCAACGAAAGATCCTGGCCACTGGCTCATCTGGACACTGCAAAAATGGCTCTTATTCTGATCGCGCTTGCACCTATTTCAGCGACCACTTTCAGCCCAGGCAGGCCACATTTCCCTTGGTCGCTCTCGTTCCGAGCCTGTTAGTTCAGACGTTGAAGCAGCAGGGTCTAATTCTCGACGAACCGAACTGAGCCTGCTCTGACATGCTTGCCCCACAGCCACCATGCCGATGAACCGTTTCGCCCTCTCCGCCTTCGGGAATCTGCGGCGAGGAAGAACAGTGAAAACCTGGGAGCCACCTACGGCCAGCTGGCAGCGGCCCTTCGGTCTGGGCTGGGACCAGCCCTACACGGTGCGTTACGCCAGCAACCTCGACGACGGCCCCAATCACGGAGCACCCCTGGGGGGCTTCGGCGCCGGCTGCATCGGCCGCGGCCCCGATGGCAGCTTCAACCTCTGGCACCTTGATGGCGGTGAGCACTGGTTCGGCACCCTGCCCGACTGCCAGTTCGCCCTGTTCGAACACGACGGCCATCAGAGCAAGGCCCACGCCCTGGCCACCGCGCCCCTGCGGGACGACTCCCGACCCGATGCCCCCCAGCCGCCCTTGACAGCCTGGAGCTGGTATCCCGCCAGCACCGCCGAGCAGAGCAGCGGCACCTACAGCGCCCGCTACCCCTGCAGCAGCTTCCACTATGAGAACGTCTTCGCAGCCCGGGTGAGCTGTGAGGCCTTCAGCCCGATCCTGCCGGGCGACTACCGCCGCACCAGCTACCCGGTGGCGGTGTTCCGCTGGAGCTTCAGCAACCCCACCGCCGCCCCCCTTGATCTCTCGCTACTGCTGAGCTGGCGCAACACGGTCGGCTGGTTCACCAACACCGACCCGGCCGCCGCCGTGCACTTCCGTGACGACGGCAGCCCCGAACACAACTACGTGCCGGCGATCGGCCGCAACCGAGGCCAGCGCAACCGCCAGATCGATGCGGCAGGGCTCAAAGGGGTTCTGCTCGAAGGCGAGCGGGCCGAGCTGGTAGCGGAGGGTCAGGGGCAGTGGTGCCTGGCGGTGCCCGATGAGGCCTCCCTGGCCCATGCGGGGCTGGAGATCTTCCGCTGCAGCCGCTGGAACCCGGCTGGCGATGGCGCAGAGCTCTGGAACTCCTTCGGCCGAGATGGCTCGATCCCTGAGAGCGACAACGATCGCCGCAGCACCGACCACGACCCGGCCAGCGCCGCCTTGGCGGTGCGCTTCCGGCTCGAACCGGGCCAAAGCCTGGAGCTGCCGGTGGTGATCAGCTGGGACCTGCCGGTGACGAGCTTCGCCACCGGCACCCGCGCCCTGCGCCGCTACACCGACATCTTCGGCAGCGGTGGCGACAACGCCGTGGCCATCGCTGCCGAAGCCCTGGCGGACTGGCGTAGCTGGCGGGAGGCCATCGACAGCTGGCAGAAGCCTGTGGTGGAGCGCGCCGACCTGCCCGATCCCCTGCGCATGGCCCTGCTCAATGAGCTCTACGACCTGGCCAGCGGCGGCAGCCTCTGGACCGCCGCCACGCCGCAGGATCCGGTGGGGCGTTTTGGAGTGCTCGAGTGCCTCGACTACGCCTGGTACGAGAGCCTCGATGTGCGGCTTTACGGCTCGTTTGCCCTGCTGCAGCTCTGGCCTGAGCTCGACAAGGCGGTGCTGCGCGACTTCGCCCGGGCCATCCCGGCGGCCGATCCCACCCCCCGGCCAATCGGCTGGTACTTCACCCAGGGCCGGGGCCGGGTGGAGGCCCCCCGCAAGCTGGCCGGCGCCACCCCCCACGATCTGGGCGCGCCGAATGAGCGCCCTTTCGACGCCACCAACTACACCGCCTACCAGGACTGCAACCTCTGGAAGGACCTGGCCAGCGACTTCGTGCTGCAGGTGTGGCGCAGCTTCCGCCTGGCCCCCTCCGGCGAAGACCTCCGCTTCCTCGCCGATTGCTGGCCCGCCGCCGTGACGGCCCTGCGCTACCTCAAGCAGTTCGACGCCAACGACGACGGCCTGCCAGACAACGGCGGCGCCCCGGACCAGACCTTCGATGACTGGCCCCTGCAGGGGGTGAGCGCCTACTGCGGCGCCCTCTGGATCGCCGCCCTGGAGGCGGCCCTGGCCATGGGGCAGCGGCTGCAGCTGGAACTCGGGCTCGACACCTCGGCCGAGCAGCGGGAGCTTGGGGGCTGGCTGGAGCAGAGCCGATCCAACTTCGATGCCCTGCTCTGGAACGGCGAGTATTACAAGATCGATGCCGAGAGCGGCACCCCTGTGGTGATGGCCGACCAGCTCTGCGGCGACTTCTACGCCCGCCTGCTGGGGCTACCCCCCGTGGTGGCGGACGATCGCGCCCGCTCCTCCCTCAAGGCGGTGAAGGAAGCCTGCTTTGAGGGGTTCCATGGCGGGCAGCTGGGGGTGGCAAACGGCCTGCGCCGCGACGGCACCCCCCTCGACCCCAACGGCACCCACCCCCTGGAGGTGTGGACCGGCATCAACTTCGGCCTGGCGGCCTACTACCGCCTGATGGGTGACACCGGCACCGCGCTGGCGATCTGCAGTGCCGTGGTGAATCAGGTGTACGCGGGGGGCTTGCAGTTCCGCACCCCTGAAGCGATTACGGCCGTGAACACCTTCCGCGCCTGCCATTACCTGCGCGCCATGGCGATCTGGGCCCTGTGGGCCACCCACACCAGCTGGCAGGCAATCCCGGGGGCGGAACGGCAACCCATCGGTGGAGGGGAACCATGACAGCGTTTCCAGGGCCCGGCTTCGGGCAGTCTCCAGCGGGCCCCCACGTGCCTTCCCACCAGGCACCTCACCACCAAGGCAGACCCCGCGTCGGCATCCAACCAGCCCTCAGTGGTGCGATGCCGCGGCAGAAGCTGAGCCTGGGAAGCGGCCTACTCCGTGGCTTGGTCGGCCTGGTGGTGATCACCCTGCTGAGCCTGAGCCCCTTCCCGCTGACAGCACCCCCCGCCTTGGCCCTGATCCATGCCCACCCGGATGAAACCACCGCCACCGGGGTGGTGCGCAGCCTCGAGAGCCTGCGCGACCTCGACTACAAGAGCTGGCAAGTGGTGGCCTACCGGGAGGGTCCACCGCGGCCGGAGGCTCCGATCAGCCTGCGAATCGTGAGCTACCCCGGTCGAGTGCGGCTGGATCACCCCACACCCCTCCTGGTGACCAGTGGCAGGCGCCTCTGGGAGCTGGCCGACACCACCTTGAGCAGCCCGAAGCTGGCCGGCGATGGTCGGGCCGCCGCGGCCGAATTCGACCTCACCCCCCTGCTGGCCGAACTGGAAACAAACCGCCCATTGCGACTGGAGCTGCCCGGGGTTTTCACGGAGCTGCCGGTGCCGCCCTATGTGGTGAAGGAATGGCGAAGCCTGCCGCTCTGGGATGGGGCGGAGGGCAGGGGGTGAGCGGTCCTGGCCTCGCAGGCGCCAGCCCCTGGCTCCCCTGGATGCGGCGAGCCCTGGCCCTGGCCGCCCTGGGGGAGGGCCGCACCAGCCCCAACCCACTGGTGGGGGCCGTGGTGCTTGATGCCGCATGCCAGCTGGTGGGAGAGGGCTTCCATGCCCGCGCCGGCGAACCCCACGCCGAAGTGGGAGCTCTAGCCCAGGCCGGGGCAAGAGCTCGCGGCGGCACCCTGATCGTGACCCTGGAGCCCTGCTGCCACCACGGCCGCACGCCCCCCTGCAGCGAGGCGGTGATCAACGCTGGCATCTGCCGGGTGGTGGTGGCCATGGCCGACCCCGACCCGCGGGTGGCCGGCGGCGGCATCGCCCGGCTACGGGCGGCCGGGCTGGAGGTGATCGAGGCGGTGGCGGAGACGGAAGCCCTGCGGCTCAACCGGGCCTTCGTGCATCGCATCCGCAGCGGGCGCCCCCAGGGGATCCTGAAATGGGCGATGAGCCTTGATGGCCGCACGGCCCTGCCGAACGGCCAGAGCCAGTGGATCAGTGGTCCGGATGCCCGGGCCTGGGTGCACCGGCTGCGGGCCAGCTGCGATGCCGTGATCGTGGGGGGAGGCACGCTGCGGGCCGACGACCCCCTGCTCACCAGCCGCGGTCGACGCGAAACAGAACCGCTGCGGGTGGTGATCAGCCGCAGCCTGGATCTCCCGGAGGAAGCGCAGCTCTGGGATCAGGCCGTGGCCCCCACCCTGGTGGCCCACGGTCCGATCTGTGCCCCGGAGCAGCGGGAAGGCAAGGCCAGGGCCGAGGCAAGCTGTGCCCTGCTCGATCGGCTCGGCGTGGAACGACTGGCGCTGGCGGCCTGCGAACCGGGCTCCCTGCTGGAGGCCTTGGCCGTCCGGGGCTGCAACCGGGTGCTTTGGGAATGTGGTCCTGAGCTGGCGGCGTCAGCCCTGCGCCAGGGCTGCGTGCAGGAACTGGCGGCGGTGATCGCCCCGAAACTGCTCGGGGGCCTGGCCGCACGCACACCCTTGGGGGATCTGGGCCTGGAGGGTCTGGATCAGGTCCAGCCCTGGCGGGAGCTGGAACGGCGTGATCTGGGGAGCGACTTGCTCTGGGAGCTGGAAAGCCCCGAGCCACCAGCCGACCCCGCCGGGCCCTCCGGCCTGGGGGCGGGCAACGCCAGGACCAGATGGGCACCATGAGTAGCGGGCACCGCGAGGTCATCGAGCTCCATGGACGTCAGAGCTGCCACTACCAGCTGGCCAACCCCTGGAACCAACCCCTCGGCCGTATTGGCGAGTTTCTGCAACCCATCCTGCTCGACCCCCTGAGCTATGTGGTGGAGCCGGGCGCACGCCTGGTGAGTTCCAACCTCGTTGGGGTGGACCGCCGCCGCCGGATCGTGGAGGAAACCCTCCATCTCAAGGAAATCGATGGGCGACTGCGCCAGGAGCTAAGGCTGCGCTCCCTGTTGCCCCCCCAGGAGCGCCTCGCCGGTGCGGTGTGCTCCCTGGTGGACAGCCGCCAATGGAGCGACAGCTTCTACCACTGGTTCCTGGATTGCCTGCCCCGGCTGATCGCCGCCGATCACCACAGCTTGCGCCTCGGCGAACCCACCCGGGTGATGGTGCCGGCAACCCTCAATCCCTGGCAGGAGGCATCCCTCCACTTGCTGGGCATCGCTCCAGAACAAAGGATTCGCCATCGTCCCGTCAGCCGGGGCGGCCTGCGGGTGGAGCGACTGGTCGCCTCGGTGGCGCACCGCTGGCAGCGCCGGGGTGACGCCCCCTTTGATGCCGCGTCCCCCTTGGCGATCCAGCAGCTGGCAGCCCGCCTCAGCCAGGGCACGCCACTCCCGCCAACGACCCCGCCCCGGCGGATCTACCTCTCCCGGCGGGGTGTGCCGACGCGCCGGGTGGTCAACGAGGAGGCCGTGCTGGCTCTGCTCGAACCCCACGGCTTCGTGGCGGTGCAGAGCGAACAGCTCTCCCTGGGCGAGCAGATCGCCCTGTTTCGTGGAGCCAGCCACATTGTGGCCCCCCACGGCGCCAGCCTCACCAACCTGCTGCATGCCCGCGACGGCAGCGTGCTGGAGCTGTTCCAGGAGGGCCATGGCGTGCGGCCCGATTTCTTCCAGCTGGCCATGATCAACAAGCTCGACTACCACCACGCCCTGTGCCCATCCTCTGGAGCGGCCATGCACTGCGTGATCCCCTCACAGGTGATCAAAGACTTCCTGGCCCTCACGCTCTGAGCGCCGGCCCCGGGTCTGGTGACTCTCCGCAGCCCTCAGGGTCTGCCAGGCGCACCCCGCTCAGATCAACTCGGGATGGAGCGGATCCCCCTTGAAGGGCCCGATCAGATCGGAGCTGATCCAACCGCCATAGAAACCACCGGGCTGGGGACGCACCCGCTCCCCATCAAGCCAGCAGCCATCCACCGCGCCGGGATACAGGGCATACCAACCCGCGAGCGCCGCGAAGGCCGGCGTGGGTTCGGGGTAGTGCCACACCACCCGCCGCAAACGTTGTTCCTCGGGGCTGCCGGAACCGTTCACCAGATCGAAGTAACGGGCGATCCCCTTCCACTCACAGAAGCTCAGGCCGGCGGCGCTCTCCAACAGGGAAGGATCGAGAGCCTGCGGGGGGAGGTAAAAGGTGGGCGGATGGAAGGTCTCCAGCACCCTCAGGGAACGGTGCGTGTCGCACAGCACCCTGCCGAACACCTCCACGCGCACATGACGTTCGCAGGGCACCAAGGCCGGGGGCCTCGGGTAGTCGGCGACGCGCTCCAAAGCCACTCCTTCAAGCGCGAATGAAATGGCGGAGCCGCCGCGCCTCGTCGCCAGCCCGGCGCTGCAGTTCCGCATCACTGAGGGTTTCCTCGGCCCGGCGCTGGGCAGCGAAGACATCCGCCTCCTCCACCGAGTAACCAGCCTGCCGGGCCAGGGCCAGAAAGGCCTCCAGATCGAGCGGGTTGGTGTGGTCGTGGAGCCGGCGCGCCAGCTCGTGATCCCCCTCGGCGTGGGCCAGGAAGGCATCGAGTTGGTGGAGGCTCATCGAAGGATCTGCCGCTGCTTCCAGTCCTAGCGAGCCGCAGGCCCGGGGCGAGACCAGCAAAGCGAGGCCAGTGAAGCGAGGCCAAGCCCGGGGCCGGAGGGGCCGAGTCAAGCGAAGAGTGGAGCGATCCAGCGGATACCCGCTCAGATCGAGGGCCCATCGAGCAGATCCAGCTGCACAGCCCGCACGGATGCCTTCGGCTTCCCCTGCTGGAGCGGCTCCGCCGACAGACCTGCGGAGAGTGACGGCGCGGCGATCGAAGCGAGGCCCGCACCGGCCGGCTCTGCGGGCAGGAGGCTTCCCGGCTCCAGCTTCACCGCCTCCCAGGCCGCCGGATTCCAGGGCCCCATCAGCGGCGCCAAGGCCCGCAGGCCCGGCCCATCGGTGGCCCCAAGCCAGGCCTCCTCCAGCCCGTCCGGGATGACGACGGGCATCCGGTCATGCACGCGCCGCAGCAGGTCGTTGGGGGCGGTGGTGAGCACCACGCAGCTCTCGAGTTCGCCGCCATCGGGGCCGCACCAGCGATCCCAAAGGCCGCCGAGCCAAAAGGGAGCACCATCGCGGCGGCGGAACAGCCAGGGCTGCTTCCAGGGCTTGCCCGTGGCCGGATCGGTGCGGTTCTGCCACTCGTAGAAGCCATCGGCCGGCAGCAGGGCGCGCCGATGGCGCCAAGGCCCTCGAAAGAGGGGCTTGTCGGCCACGGTTTCGCAGCGGGCGTTGATCGGCCGGCCCCGGGCCAGGGGATCCTTGCTCCACTCCGGCACCAGGCCCCAGAGGGCCAGGCCCACCGCCAGGCGGCCGTGCTCCTGGCGCTGTAGCAGCAGCGGCTCCCCCGGCCGCACCTGGATCCGGGGGGCGTAGTGCTCCGCCAGGCCGTCCGGCAGGGGACCCTGAAGCCGCGGCAGCAAGGCATCGTGGGCGGTGGTGAGGGAGAAGCGGCCGCACATCGGGCAGAAGAGAGGCGGGTGAAGGAAGCGACCAGGGACGAATCGAGGGCTGCGGCTCCGACGTGCGTCGGCTCAGCTTCGGTTCTCCGACCCAGCAGGCAATCCAGCGGGCGGCACACCCGCCTAGCCTGGCCCCATCTCCACGCTTACGCCGCATGGCCATCCGCCAGGACGACAACCGCCCCAGCCGGCGCTTCGGCCTGATCAACCTGCTGCTGATCGGCTTCGGCGTGCTGCTCTTGGCCAGCAACTTCCTGCCCAACCCGGCGATGCAGGTGCCGCGGGTCCCCTATTCGCTGTTCATCGACCAGGTGAATGCCGACAATGTGAAGCGAGCCTTCATCACCTCCGACCAGATCCGTTATGAGCTGATCAAGCCGCCGGCAGAGGGGGCCCCCACGGTGCTGGCCACCACCCCGATTTTCGACATGGAGCTGCCCCAGCGGCTGGAGCAGCACGGTGTGGAGTTCGCCGCCGCCCCGCCCCGCAAGCCCAGCTTCATCACCACCCTGCTGAGCTGGGTGGTGCCGCCGCTGATCTTCATCGGCGTGCTCCAGTTCTTCGCCCGCCGCAGCGGCATGGGCGGCGCCCAGGGCGCCCTGAGTTTCACCAAGAGCAAGGCCAAGGTGTACGTGCCCGATGAGGAATCGCGGGTCACCTTTGCCGATGTGGCCGGCGTGGATGAGGCCAAAACCGAACTCACCGAGATCGTCGATTTTCTCAAGACCCCCGAGCGCTATGCCGCCATCGGCGCCCGCATCCCCAAAGGGGTATTACTGGTGGGCCCTCCCGGCACCGGCAAGACGCTGCTCTCGAAGGCGGTGGCCGGCGAGGCGGGCGTGCCTTTCTTCATCATCAGCGGTTCGGAATTTGTCGAATTGTTTGTGGGAGCGGGTGCCGCCCGGGTGCGCGATCTGTTTGAAGAGGCCAAAAAGAAAGCCCCTTGCATCATCTTCATCGACGAACTCGATGCCATCGGCAAGAGCCGTGCCGGCTCGATGGGGATGATGGGCGGCAACGACGAACGCGAGCAGACCCTCAATCAGTTGCTCACCGAGATGGATGGCTTCGCCTCCCAGGACAAGCCGGTGATCGTGCTGGCGGCCACCAACCAACCCGAGGTGCTGGATGCGGCCCTGCTGCGGCCCGGCCGCTTCGACCGACAGGTGCTGGTGGATCGGCCCGATCTTTCCGGACGCCGCACCATCCTGGGCATCTACGCCAACAAAGTGAAGCTCGCCGAATCGGTCGATCTCGACAAGATCGCCCAGGCCACCAGTGGTTTTGCCGGTGCCGATCTCGCCAATCTGGTGAACGAGGCCGCGCTGCTGGCCGCCCGTGCCAAGCGCACCACTGTGGAGCAGGGCGACCTCAATGAAGCCATTGAGCGCGTGGTGGCAGGCCTAGAGAAGAAGAGCCGGGTGCTCCAGGCCGATGAGAAGAAGGTGGTGGCCTTCCACGAGGTGGGCCACGCGATCGTGGGCCACCTGATGCCGGGGGGCAGCAAGGTGGCCAAGATCTCGATCGTTCCCCGCGGGATGAGCGCCCTGGGCTACACCCTCCAGCTCCCCACCGAGGAACGCTTCCTCAACTCCAAGGAGGATCTCGAAGGCCAGATCGCCACCCTGCTGGGCGGCCGCAGCGCCGAGGAGATCGTGTTTGGCGAAGTCACCACCGGCGCCGCCAACGACCTGCAGCGCGCCACCGACATCGCCGAGCAGATGGTTGGCACCTTCGGCATGAGCGACACCCTGGGCCCCCTCGCCTATGACAAGCAGGGGGGTGGCCGTTTCTTGGGCGGCAACAACAATCCCCGCCGCTCGGTGAGCGATGCCACCGCCCAGGCGATCGACCGAGAGGTTCGGGGCCTAGTGGACCGGGCCCACGACCGGGCCCTGTCTATCTTGAGCCACAACCGCGAGCTGCTTGATTCCATCTCCGAGAAGATCCTTGAAAAAGAGGTGATCGAAGGCGATGAACTGAAAGACCTGCTAGCCAGCAGTGTGATGCCGGGATAATGGCGCCCAATCCCGTGAACGAAACAAGTGGTCACTTAGCCCGCGATACACCATTTCCCTAATTGCACTTGCATTTTTTAGTCGGCGCCCCTAGGCCGCTTGACACGAATACGCTTTATGACTAGAGATATAAGAAAGTATTTTTAATTCATGGATCTCCAATCGCTGCTTGCCAGTGTTGGCAATACCCGTATCAATCCTCCAGGCCCCGCAACTTACACCTGGTCCACTGCAGCAGCGGAATCGGATCTCGCCCAACCCCACTATGACAATAAGGATGGCAAGTTAGGGATTGATTTTCAGGTGAGCAAGCTCCCTTTCCAGGCTTTGCAAGTCATGGACCCTCGCTTGGTAACGATTGCGCCTGGGAGCTGCAATGAAAAACATCGCCATGCCCACGAAGCCATCTTCGTGCTGCTTTCGGGCCAGGGGGAAATCATCATCGATCACCAAGCGATGCCGCTTGAACTGGGTTGCGTTGCCTATGTCCCCCGCTGGGTTGTGCACCAGTGCCGCAACACCTCTAGCGAAGTGCCATTAATGCTGCTGGCCATCACCGATTTTGGTCTGACCTCAGCCGTGCTGGGTGACTACGACGCCAAGACAAGGCTCAAAGCCGGCGGCGTCGACGCCTTCGCCGCAGAGGGCCGCGACTAAGCCCATCGCTTCGCGCATCAAACACGCCCAATCAATCAGCCGCCTGCACGCAACTCGCCCAACTAGTCCAATTCAAAGCCATTCACTCCGATGACCTTTGTAGCAGATTTACCCCGCCGCCTAACCAGGCTGAAGGAAAGCCGGCTGAACGACGAAGCCGGCCAGGATTGCGGCAGTCCAGCCCAATACGTCGACGATCTGGCGCAGAAAGCTCTCCAACATCGCGCCGTGAATCACCCCTATCTTCATGCGATGGCAACAGGTTCTTTCCCTTTCCCCCATGGAGCCTTGGCTGATTTTGCCCAGCATTATTAAGGCTATTCTGCCCATTTCCCCCGCTATCTCACTGCTCTAATTTCCAAGCTGGAAAACCCAGATCATCGAAAAGTGCTACTCGAAAACCTCATGGAGGAGTCGGGTCAATATGAGGAAGAAGAGCTGCTAGAGCTTAAAGAATGCGGAGTTCAACCAGAATGGATCATTGGCTTTACCCACCCTGAGCTGTTCAAGCGCTTTCGCAATGCCATCGGTGTGGACGACAGCACCGCATATCACGACCACATCGAGGTGGTCTGCTGGCGCGAACAATTTCTTGCCATCTTGAACACGGGATCGGCTGCTGAAGCCCTCGGGGCCCTGGGCCTTGGCACCGAAACGATTGTGCAGACCATCTACCGACCCTTTGTTGCTGCCATCAACCAACTCGACAGCCTCAAGCCAGAAGATGCCGTTTTCTTTCCATTGCATACGGCCGTCGATGACCACCACCAGGCCACCCTCAAAGCGATTGCCAGCGATTTCGCCGCCACAGCCACCGGCAGGGCCGACCTCACCAAGGGCATGCGCAAAGCCCTTGCTCTGCAGGATTCCTTCTGGTCGTGGCTGCATGAACGCGCCATGGCCGGCTAAGCAGGCCTTTACAGCAATAGGATCTTCAAAGGAGGCTAGCGATGTTCGCGCCTATTGAAGGCAAAAATCCAGAACAGTCTCTGCACGATCTAGTGGCCTAAGCCCTGAGCTTTCGGGCCTTAAAGCATCCCTCCCGGTGGATCCTTCACCTTCATCGTTCCCCATCCCAGCCTTGCTTTTCTGCGACCGGCCGAAGCCCCCTTCTATATCGAACCTGGCAACCACACCTACCTGGGCAGCAGCGATCAACTCTTCGAGGGCCTCCCGCCTTGAGACCCATCCCCGCTGGGTCGGCCTGGCCTGCATCCACCGGGCCCCGCTGGGAGGTGGCTCCCGGCTGGTCTCGGTGGTGGCGGTGCACGACCAGCTGGCCCAAACCCACCCCGCCCAGCTGCAGCGCCTCAAGCGCTGCTTCCACCGCGACCTGGTGACGCCTGGATCCTGTCACGACCTGGCCGGGATCAAGGCCAACCGCTTTCCGGTCTTCTCCGACGCCAGCGATGGCCCCACCCTGCGCTACAAGCGTTATTGATCGAAACGGGCCAGCAGCGGATCGGCGAACCGCTGGGGCCGCTTGATTGCGAGGCCTTCGATGCCCTCGATGCCGCCCTCAATGATCCGCAACTGCGCCACGACTTCGCCCTGGCGCCAGGGGATCTGTTGTTCATCGACAACTACATGGTGGCCCACGATCGCGATGCTCACCAAGACGATCCCAGCGCGCCGCGGCTGATGCGGCGCCTCTGGCTCAATGAACCATGCCCCGCTTAAGGCCCCCTGCTGCCACCGCCCCCTTGACGGCGGGGCCCCCGATCTCGGATAAGGGTTCTTTGAGATGGGTCGATGGCTGTCTCCAGCGCGCCTGACTGCCTGGCCGCTCTCTTGGGCAGGGACTTCCTCTCCTCGGCGGACATCAGCGCCGACCAGGCCAGCGCCCTGCTGGAGGTGGCAGCCGACCTGAAGGCCGGACGGCGCCGCATCGACCTGGGGGGTCAGGTGCTCGGCCTGATCTTCAGCAAGGCCTCCACCCGCACCCGGGTGAGCTTCACCGTGGCCATGGCCCGGCTCGGCGGCCAGACCATCGACCTGCTGCCCATCGTGACCCAGGTGGGCCGGGGTGAGCCGGTGGCCGACACGGCCCGGGTGCTGAGCCGCTACTGCGATGCCCTGGCGATCCGCACCTTCGCCCAGGCCGACCTGGAGGCCTATGCCCACTGGGCCACAATCCCGGTGATCAACGCCCTCACCGACCTGGAGCACCCCTGCCAGGCCCTGGCCGATTTCCTCACCCTGCAGGAGGCCTTCGGCAGCAGCCCTGCCGACCTGGCCGGCCTGACCTTGGCCTACGTGGGTGACGGCAACAACGTGGCCCACTCCCTGATGCTCTGCGGCGCCCTGCTGGGGGTGAATGTGCGGATCGGCTGCCCGGAGGGTTTCGCCCCCGACCCGGCCGTGCTGGAGCGCGCCTTGGCCATGGCGGAGCACGGCGCCCAGATCAGCGTCGTGCACGATCCGCTGGAGGCGATACGAGGCGCCCAGGCCCTCTACACCGATGTGTGGGCCTCCATGGGCCAGGAGCAGGAACATGCCGAGCGGGAGCGCGCCTTCGCCGGCTGGTGCCTCGATGAGGCCCTGCTCAGCGAGGCCGATCCCCGCGCGATCGTGCTGCACTGCCTGCCGGCCCACCGCGGCGAGGAGATCAGCGCCGGCGTGATCGAGGGCAGCGCCAGCCGGGTCTTCGACCAGGCGGAGAACCGCCTCCACGCTCAGCAGGCCCTGTTGGCCACCCTGCTGGGTGGCCTCTGAAGCCCCGAGCCTGGCGTGGTGCCACCCCGCCAGGCTCCGACCCTCACTCAAGAGAAACGCTCCCAGGACACCCCGACCGCGCCACCCGGACGCCACCGCCCTGGACAAATCAGCCCAACCCTGGCAAAACAGGGATGGTTCATTCGTACTGCTCGTGTTTGCCCCGTCGTCCGGCACCAGCCCCGAGTCCCTCACCAGTGCCCAGCAGGAGCTCTACAACTGGCTTGAGAGCTACATCCACCAGCACCGCCACAGCCCCTCGATCCGCCAGATGATGGAGGCGATGGGGCTGCGTTCACCGGCCCCGATCCAGAGCCGGCTTCGGCACCTGCAGCAGAAGGGCTGGATCACCTGGCAGGAGGGCCAGGCCCGCACGCTCCAGCTTCTAGGGGAAAAGGCGGCTGGAATTCCCGTGCTCGGTGCGGTGGCGGCCGGTGGCCTGATCGAAACCTTCGATGATGTTCAGGAGCGGCTTGATCTGGCGCCCGTGCTCGAGACCCGCGGCCTGTTCGCCCTCACCGTGAACGGCGACTCGATGGTGGAGGCCCACATCGCCGATGGCGACGTGGTGCTGCTGGAGCCGGTGGCCGACCCTGCCCGCCTCCGCAACGGCACCATCGTCTGCGCCCAGGTGAGCGGCAGCGGCACCACCCTCAAGCACTTCCATCGCAACGGCGGCGAGGTGCGGCTGGAAGCCGCCAATCCGGCCTATGCGCCGATCGTGATGCCTGCCGAGGAGGTGGTGGTGCAGGGCCGCCTGCTGGCGGTGTGGCGCCAGGTGTGACAGAAGCCCAAATCCTGGCCAGGTCGATGGGGCGGGGACGGGTCACGTTGTAAGCTCAGCTCGCACAAGGCAAGCCATCACGGCCATCCGGAAAAGCAAGTTTCCTTCGGGTCACCCCACCAGCATTCCCGGAGCCTCATGCATCCCACGGGGCCATAGCTCAGCTGGTAGAGCACCTGCATGGCATGCAGGGGGTCAGCGGTTCGAATCCGCTTGGCTCCATCCTCAAATCCCTTTCACCGTCTGGCTTTTGGGCCAGGCGGTTTTTTCGTATTGGGGCTTGGAAGCCGAAGTGGGCGCAGAAATGGGCGCATTTTTGAACCGACCACTGCCCCGGCTCTACCGGATTGGATGAGGCAGGCCATGGGACGACTTGACAGGGCACGGTCTGCCCCGCAGAATTTGTTTATCTGAGAATCAGTTGAAGCGGCGCGATGCCCTTCAACTTGATTCAAGGGTCCGCAGCTCAGCGCGATGCTGAGTTGCCCCCTCATCCTGAAGTTCTATGGCGCGATGCCTGGACGCTTTGGGGGTAAGGGGTCACATTTGGAGCGATTCCTGTGTGAGGTCTGATCCAAACCGTCAGCCTCCATAGCAATGTCGCAACCTCAAGAGAGGTGGCTTCCCTCAGGGCAAGCTGCCCCAGCCCTTGGCGTCTCACTCCGCACGCTCAAGCGCTACGCAGACCTCCACAATTTTTTGATTGAGGGGAAACACTGGCGTTTCGGCCCTCTGAGCAATTCACCACGTCAATGGAATATCACCGCCTGCGCTGAAGCCCTCTTCCACCGAGGGCGATTACAGCGGCAACAGGCAGATTCCAGCCGTTCAGCGTGAGGTGCTGCTGTGAGCACTTCGCGTTCCGGGGGGGTGATCTGCCCCGGTGATGGACGCCCCTGCAAGCAAGCCGGTGTTGCTGCCTGGCGCTGGCAGGAGGTGGCCCATTGAACCACCCCACATTTACCCCCGAGCAACAGGTCAGGATTCCGACCCTGGCCCTCCTGCATCTGCACCGTCAGGGCAGCGCCGTGAACTGGCCACCCACCGCTTACGCGGCAGTGGCTGAATGGTGCGGAAAGCATCAACCCGAAAAAGAGCACCTCTGGCGGCGATTTGCGTACTGGAGAGCAGATGCCGCCGCAGAGTTTGAGGTGCAGCCATGAGCGCCGAGAAGGACGCATGGATACGGCTGGGGTTGATGAAAGCTCTCCCCGCAGATGCCCCTTTCAGCCCCAGCAAGGCGAAAAACGGCATCTACAGCGCACTTGAGAAGGAGTTGGCGAAGAAACTCCCCCTCGATGACAAAGGCAAACCCAGCAAGGCCCCTGGCAGTTCTTTGGGAACCGCCGAGCTGCTCAGCTACAGCGAACTGATCGCAGCCACCCTACAGGCGATCAGGGTCGCCGACGAGAACGCAGAGATGGCCGCCCGCGCAGAGTTGAAGCATCGCTTCAGGGTTTCAGATGAACAGATCGGCACCGCCCTGTTCAAAAGCCACAGTGCCGAGAAGGTTCAGAAGGTGGCTGCCATTCACGACAGCGTGGATATGTCCCAAGTGGAGCAGCTGGTCTACCTGATGGACGGCTGGATCCTCCGGGGAGATCTGATGCTTACCTACGGCAGCCATGGCACCGGCAAAACGACCCTCGCACTGGCCAAGGTCCATGCCCATGTTACCGGCACCAACCTGCTCGACAGGGACACGCCATGCGCCCCCGGCCGTGCCCTGTTCATCGCCACCGATTCCGGCACTGGGCCGCTCAAGAAGGCGATGCTGGACCTGCGGCTGGATCCCGACAGCAGCCCCCTGCTAGCCCCCGGCCACCCGGAGCAGCGGATATGGGTCTGGGGCCATGAGCCTGGCCAAGGACAAGCCTCCTGGATCTGTGACATCCACGGCGTCATCCGCCTGGAGGAGTTCATCAAGAAGCACGGCATCACCTATGTCGTGATTGATTCCGCCAAGTCGGTCAGCAGCCCCGCCGGATGGAGCTACACAAGCAACGAATCTGTTGCCGCTCTGCTCAAGTACCTGCGCGAGGGAGTGGCAAAACCCCATGGATGCTGCATTGAGTTTCTCAGCCATGACGGCACCGCAGCTGGCAGCCATAGCGGCGCCAAGAAATGGGCAGAAGAGCCCTCCATGGTTTGCTCGCTCAAGCCAGCGATTAACCCAGAAACCAACAAGTTCGAAGGGGTAGTGGCTGAGTTCACCAAGGACCGTGCCGCCCATGTCGACCCGAGACGCACCCTGCGCTTCGGACTGAACGATGGCCGCCTGGAGCTCTTCCCCGAGGTGGAGGTGGTGGGGTCGTGTGCTGACGCTCTGCTGGCCATCCTCTGGGAGGCGCACCAGAGAGGCCTTAGCAGCGTCTCAGGGCGAGAGCTGAAGTCTGAGGCCGTCGCCAGGTTCAACCGCAGCCACAAGACCGTGGAGAACACGCTGGGGAAGATCACAGGAACGGGCAAAGGGCCGAAACCCTCACCAGTAATCCGACCGCGCCATGGCGCCTATGCGTTGGCACCCGCTGAAATCCAAAAGCGGATCGCAGGCGAAGCAGCTGCCCCTAATAGGACTCTCTCTTTGATGGGGGGGGGTTCTATCAGACCGATTGCGGCGCAGGGCGTTTGGGCTCCCCCTATAGGTTGCCCCGGTGGGGGTTTCGGGGGGTTGCCGATCCCCCCCATCCCCCCGGTGGGGGTTTCTATAGGGGATGAGCAGACCGCAGATCACCACAGCGATCTGACCGAAATACCCCCCGATGGAGGGAGCACACCCCCAGAAACCGACCCCGATCTGGCTCCCTCCTCGCAAGCCGGCTTGCCCATCGAGGTGCCGCAATTGATCCAGTTGCATCCGGTGGTGGATGACGACGACGACCCGCACTGGGCCCCCCGGACCGCGTGAAGGGGAATTCATCAATGTCGTCTCGCTTCCCCCGATCGAATGCCTTCGCCTCCTCCCCCTGCAGGAGCAGATCGCGCCTTGCCCACGCTTCTGGTGCTGCTCGATCCACGCCGCTGCTCAGGCCGCCGAACGGGCCCGTGCCAGCAATCGGGAAAACCTTGACTAGCCCCTGACTTTCCCGATGCCCCAGGCCAACCCGCCACCGCCCTGGGAACGCGGCGAGGGCCACGACGGCCGCCCCGAGCGCCCCGAGACCTATGCCCGGTTCCGCGCATGGTTGGAGCTGGGGCCCAGCCGCAACCTGGCCACCTACGCCGCGGTTCTGGGGGTGAGCAAGCAATCACTGAGCGAAACCGCCGCCCGTTTCAATTGGCGCCAGAGGGCCGCGGCATGGGACAGCGCCGAGGCCGCTGCCGGCCGCTGCCCCCCTCCACCGCCACCCCGGCCCAAGGAGGCCCGCCGGCCCTCTACACCGCCGAAGCCGGCGCCTCCGGCCTCACCGGATCCCACGGCCATTGGCGCCGCTGCTGCAGCTGCGGGATCAAGCGCTTCGGATGCTCACCTGCTGGCCCTTAGTCAGTACAGGCTGGTGATGGAGGCGTTGGGCCGCGGCATGGCCGAAGAAGCCGAGGGCGCCTTGGGGCTGGTGATGCTGTTGCGGGAGGACTTGGCTGAGGAGATCGAGCGCCGCCGCCGCCTTGCCACAACCGGCGACCATGCCGCCGCGGCCGAGGCGTCCCAAAGCGCGGCCCAGATCGTGGGGATGGTTGCCCGCCTTGTGGCGGTGGTGACGAGCCTGGCCGCTGCAGGCCGCCAACATTGGGGCGATGCGATCGGCGTGCACAAGATCCTTGAGCAGGCTTTTGCCGTCAGGAAGGGCAAGGCGTGAGCGAGGAGGCGCCCATCCCGGCCAAGAAGGTGGGCGTTATTGGCTGCGAGCATCCCGGCTGACATGAACGTCGGACTGATGCCGCTGTTGCTTGGCAGAAACAGTCGATCCTTGATCAGGCTGAAGGGTGGGGTTGAGCTGCTACGGCCCCTCGCCGCAGCCCCTGGGGGAGCATCCCAACGGCTTCTGAAGGCCCCCCCCGCGGATCTGCTGATCACTGCCGCCGAGGGCCTGAATCCACCGTGGCCTGATGCCTGCCCCCGAACCGATCGGCCACCCCATCACCGGCTGGCTGTCACCTTAGGCCCTGGAGAGCAGCTGCAGCGGATCGCTGGAGCTGGGGCTCCTGCGGTGGTGGAGACCCACCCCGGCTCTCCTGACGGGCTGGAGTATCGGCTGGCCCGTCCCACCTATGCGCTGGGTGCCTGTTTGCACTCCTATAGTTGGCCCACCGATACTACAAGATGAAATGGACATCGATATTGACTTGTCTTCTTTGGTGGCCGAGCTGCTTCCAGAGCTATATGAAATAGACTGTATTGACGCCCTCGCCGCTGGCAAGAATCCTCCGAATCCCGACGAGTACAAGAAGCTTGCTGATGATCTTGGAGATAACGCAAAAGCAAATAGTAGACCTGCTCAATCCGAATTACAGGAAGCTATTCTCCGCCATCCCAGTCTAATGGAAGAGGTCATTGGGGCCAACCTTAATGCCACCCGAAATCACACGGAAATACTTCAGAGCGCCAAGTCTATTAATCCAAACCTTGCAAACGCTCAACTCTTCAGAGCGGACGCGACTGACTTGGATTTAACTGATTTGAATTTCGAAGGAGCGGATCTAAGTTTCTCTCGTCTTGATCAATCCTGCTTCAGGGGTGCAAATCTGGCGTGCGCAGATCTAACTAAGATCAGCCTCTGCAAAGCCGATTTGCGGACGGCTATCCTCCACCGCGCAAATCTAACCATGGCATGGCTCGACGAAGCCGATCTCGGGCAGGCTAACTGCAATCAGGCTAACTTTTCAGAGGCTCGTCTATTCAAGGCGATGATGAAGAGATCCAATATGACAGAAGCAAAGCTGGTTAGAGCTTTTCTTTGCGAAGCAACTGCATCAGGATCGAATTTCTCAAAGGCAGACCTGGATGGATCTGACTTAAGAAAGACTGAAATCAATAACTGCATCTTCCAAGCTTCAAGCCTGATTGGCGCCAATCTTGGCAATGCGAATCTCAGCTTCTCAGACCTTGCTGGCGCGAATCTTAGTGGAGCAAACCTGCGATCAGCCAATATGCGCAATTCCTGCCTTTCTGGAGCAGATCTTTCCAGCGCATACATGCGAGGCGCTGATTTAAGTGAAGCAGACTTAGGTGAAGTTAAATGGAGCAAAACTACCATCTGGCCAGGACGCAGCAAAGTCAAGCTTGCAAAAAATATGTCTAAACGCCTTAGAGACTATTTACAACTTGATAATTGATGATCTTCCGATTCCCCTTGTAGTATGAAGCCGACCACCGCTGCTTGCCTTGCTCAGTCAGACGACCCAGCCGCAGCGCTCAGCTGCTCAATTCGCTGACCGCGCCCCCTGACATAGCCCTGCCAGTCGCCATTCTCAACAAGTCAGCACCGGCCACCCTCAGGCCGCCGAGCATGGGCCGAGAATCGTCCATGGGAGTTCCTGCCGGATGATGCCACCACCAAGTACGGCAAGGTCTGGACGTGGACTGCATCACGACTCACGATGAACAGCGAGCCACTTACCAGGGCCCGACTGGTGGCGCTGCTGGCTGGGTTGTTGGGCACCGTTGCCCTGGCAGAGACGCGGCTGCAGGCGTTTGAGCTGGAGATTGCGCAGCCGCTCCAGCCTGGCCAAGGGAGGCGGACAGACCTACTTCGTTACCCGGATAACGAGGTTAAAGACCCTCAATCTCAGCGAATGCGTGGCAATGACACCGGCTACCTGATGGCCCGCCTGCAGCGCATCGATCCCGACGTGGCGAGCAAGATCGGCAAGGGCAAGCCCTACCGCTCGATCAACCACGCTGCTCAAGAGCTTGGCGTTGTCGCCCGCCGGCAGCGGTACGAGGTCAATCCCGAGGTTGACGTGGACAATGCAGCCGATCGCATCGTGGCCGTCCTTGGAGCCGACAAGGCCGCCGAATTGGTGGCCGCCCTAACCCAGCGAATTGCCACGCCATGACCACTGCCCCCACCCCTGCTACGGATGCCGAGCTGGCGGCCCTGGTGTTGGAGGTCCTGAAGGACCCCGCCGCCTACCGCCGTTTCCTCGGCAGGCTCCGCCCCAAGCTGGTGGGGGCCGCCCCCATCCCCGGAGGCGCCTGCCCCGCCTGATTGCCTATAAGGCTACGCTTGCTCCCCCTGGTCTACCTGGCTGAAAACCTTTTTCTTCATTACCTGAAACTCCTGCTCAGTGATATAGCCTGACTCCAGAAGACTCTTAAGTCGCTCTATAGAATCGATCAATGTATTTGATCTAGATATTGTTTCGCTTAACTTCTGTGGCTCTCTGGATTTGAGCCAAGTTTTTTTTATGATTTGATAGAAAGACTCTACAAGGTCTTGACTTGGAAAGCACGACCATGACGAGAAGACTTTAGAACGGTTTCCTGGTGAGAGGATCTCAATATTGATGCCCTTTCTTTCGACTCCGGTCACATCAATAAAAAGATTCTGGCTGGTGAGGGTTCCGAACTTTGTGAGAATCGTCTTAGGCGTTACCACTGACCAGAAGACCCCGTGGGGCCAGCCATCTAGAGCGCAAATAGCAACCATGGGTTCTGAAGTGAAATCTATGCCTGCTTGACTCAAAACTGCTATTTTTATTTTTTCGTGTACCTCGTTAAGATCACTGGCAAGAATGTATGTAGTGCCGTGGATGGCGCTTTTAAAGGTTTCAGCGGTCATTTCATGATCCTGGTTGTCTTGAGGGTTGAAATATAGTCAGATTCTCTGAGATTCTCCACGGGTCTGGCCCCCTCCCTCGATCGGAGGCACCATGGGGTAGTTCAGCCGGTTCCCGTCCCCGGCCGCCGCTGGTCTCCCACCTTCCTGCCCTGTGGCCTGGCCTGTGCGCCGCCCTGGGGCCCCTCGATCCCATGAAACCGAATACCCCTGCTGCGCCGGCTGATCCGGTGTTGCTGTTTATCGCCGTGACATGGCTGGCCGCTAAGGCCCTGGCCGCCCTGCTGATCGTCGCCCTGGCCGTGGCGCTCACCCTCGCCGGCTGGAGGCCCACACCGGCCCCCGTGCTCGCCCCTGCCCCTGCTCCCCCGCCGCCTGCCCTGCTGCCCCCCGTGCCCCCGCTGCAGCTTTTGCGGGTGGTGGAGCTGCGAGCCCTTGCCTAAGCCCTGCAATATTAGCCAACTTAGCACCCGCAGACCGTTGCCTTGCGGTGGAGGTTTGAGGATAAGGGTATTCTTAGAGTATCACTCTTTTGCAGCCTAGGAGCGTGTTGCGCATAGATCACCCAGCTCCGAACACCACACCTCTCCACAGACGCCCGTAAATCTGCCCAGATCCCAGTGACAGCAATGGATCTGCCTGGGAGAATGGGACATGCAAAAGCTTAAAACCTTCCGTCCCTGGGC
>CALRXC020000010.1:0-85260 GCA_943372025.1 Synechococcus sp. UW140
TCGAGCTCCCAGGCCCTGGGTGTGTTGAAAGGATCGGCACCGCTGGAGGCTTGCCAGGTCCAGTTGCTATCGAGGCTCCAGAGGTGGAGGAAGTTGGAGGTGTTGTTGCGCCAGAGGATCTGGTTGGTGCCGGCGATCTTTTCAGCGGCGACCATCTGCCAGTCGCTGCTGTCGCTGCCCACGCTCGCCCCCCAGGGGGAGGAGATCTGTTGGCGCGTGGCGGCGCCGATCTCCACGAAGGCCAGGCCATCGCCGCGCCTCAGCAGCTTGGTGTTACCTTGCCTTTCAATGAAGGCGTCGTCATTGAGGATCGTGCCCAGCACCGCAGCCGTGGTGCCGATGCTGTATCCGGTGCCTGCAGCGAGGGTGAGGGCAACGGTTTCATCGGACTCAATCTCAACATCAATTGTGGGATCGACTGTGACGGTGGCGGTGGCGGAATTAACCGCAAAGCTCACCGTCACGGTGGCTGGTGTGGCGGCAATGCCGGTGTAATCGATGCCCAGGGTGGCGGTACCGCCCACGGTGTAAGTCACCGCCAGGGCAGAGGTGATATCCCCACTGCGGCTGAAGATGAAGCGGAGGAGCGCTTGGCCGTCTTCCAACACGCTGTTGACATTAAGGGTAACAACATTGTCCAGAAGAAAAGCCGGGGCTCCGGGGTCAACGATTTGTCCATCAGCGGTTAAGTCGTCGTCTCCTCTCTGACCATCAACAAAATGGAGGATAACCTCGTTTTGGCCATCGCTATTGATGTCTTGGAAGTTTGCACCGGTGTTAGTGAGCATATCGAAGGTGAAGTCATACCAATGGGGAATGGTGTTATCGGGGGTTGCCCCATATTTCCAATAACTATTGGCAGTAGTGCCTTGTGGCAAAAATAGAGTGAGAGTGGTGGAACTGCCGGGGGTTACTTGCGGAATATTGAACTCAAAGAATCCTAGGGAAAAGTCTACATGGGAGGGCGCAGTTGCGGGGTCAGGGTTAGAAGTTGATTGAACGTTGGCCGAGGGCTGTCCTTGGGGTGCGGCGAAGGTGACATAGTCGTTGTTAAGTGTTTGGATGGAAACGACGTTGTTTTGCAGGTTATCGGGGATACCATCAAAATTTCCATCTACAGGAGGGGCGAAATCATTGTCGGCAAGAGTTATGTTTTGAGAGGTCATCCTCCCTAACTCAAGACCTGATGAGGGGGCTGCAAGGGCTAAGACGGCGGTTTCGGTTCCCTCAACTAAATCATCATTAATGACGATAAAGTTTACTATCCCAGTGGTTTGTCCGTCGGGAATAGTGATGACGCTGTTAGTGAGGGTGTAATCTCCGGTGGAAATGTCTGTTCCTGTGACGATTAGGTTGACGCTTTGATTGCTTAGAACTGGGCTAGAGGCCGTGGCAGTGACCGTAACTACGGTCGTTCCTGTTTCTGTTCCGGCGTTGGTGCTGACGGCTAGGTCAACGGAGGGGAAGTCATCGTTGATTAGGGTAATGTTTTGAGAGGTTGTGCTACCTAATACCAATCCTGATGAGGGGTTAGCTAGGGTTAAGGTAGCGGTTTCCGTTGCTTCGATGAGCGTGTCATTAACGATGGCAAAAGTCACCGTCCCTGCAGTTTGTCCATTTAAGAGGGTGATTGTGCTATTGCTGAGATTATAGTCTTCTGTTGTGATGCCTGTTCCCGTAATGGCTGAATCAACGGTCTGGTTGCCGATGACCGGATCTGAAGCATTAGCCGTTACTGTAACGATGGTTCTTCCTGCTTCCGAGCCTGTATTAGTGCTAACGGAGAGATTGACAAGGGGGAAGTCGTTATCGGTGATGGTGACGGCTTGGGAGGTGGTGCTACCTAAGAGCAAATCGGAGGAGATGCTGCTGATGGCGATGGTGGCGGTTTCTGGTCCTTCTACCAGTGTGTCGTTAACGATGGTGAAAGTTCGTGTACCGGTTGTTCCTACGTTGGGAATGTTGATGATACTGCTACTTAGGGTGTAATCACCGGTGGTAATGCCTGTTCCCGTAACAGCGAGGTTGACGGTTTGAGCGCTTAGAACTGGACTAGAGGCGATGGCGGTGACGGTAACTACAGTTGTTCCTGCTTCTGTTGCGGCGCTGCTGCTGATGGATAGATTAACGAAGGGAAAGTCATCGTTGATTAGGGTAATATTTTGAGACGTTGTGCCACCTAATACTAATCCTGATGAGGGGTTAGTTAGGATTAAGGTGGCTGTTTCGTTTGGTTCGATGAGGGTGTCGTTGACGACGGTGAATGTGACTGTGCCTGTGTTTGAACCATCGGGGATGATGATGGTATTGCTACTTAGGGTATAGTCTACTGAGGTGGCTGTTCCTGAAACGGTTAGGTCAACGCTTTGGTTTCGTAATACGGGGCTGAGGGTGGTAGCAGTTACGGTGATTAAGGTTGTTCCTACTTCTGTTCCTGTAGCGGTACTGACGGAGAGGTTAACGGGTTGGACGTAGATAAAGTTATCTGAAGTTAGGACCAGATTAGTAACGCCTTCGATAATAGCGATGAGTTCGTCGGGTTCGCTGGCGGGTTTGTCTAGATAGAGTTCTGTGATACCACCAACAACATTCAGGCTGTAAAGTGTGGGACTGCCAGCGAGTTGAATAATATCTTGAGTTTCAAATCCGATGATGTTGGCGTAGTCATTCCTTCCGTCAGTAGTGGTATTGAGATCATCGTAGGATTGTTTAATAGCATCGGCAAGGATGATTTTATCCGCACCACCTCCCGCGTTGATGGTATCAATACCACCACCATATCCATTGATCGTGTCTGCATTGTCTCCAGTGACAATGATATCTCCCGATATTGACCCCATGATTTTGAATATCTCAACATTGGAAAAGCTTACAAAATCCAAAATTCCATAATTATCGAGACCAAGAGTGTATTGGCCGTTGTACCCACCAGTACCATTCGAGGCTATCGTGGTTGACAGGTACCAAAAAGGGTAGGCGGTTATAGAGTAATCAACAATTAATAGATCATTTCCCGCACCAGTATCGATGACATCATAACCATATCCACTGTTGATTGTGTCATCACCATCACCAGTACTAATGATATTATTAATATCTAAACTATAGTTGATAGTATCATTGCCACTGCCTGACTGAAGGTTAGTAAAGTATTCAATGTTGCTAATGGTTGTTCCATTCGGGAGAGTTATGGCTGAATAGGTAGCACCGCTATCATTAAAAGTCTGGTTAATCGTTAAACTACTAAAATTTGCATCGATTAAGGTATCTGCTCCATCTCCTCCATCAATAATATTTATGCCACTACCTTGGGTAATCATATCGTTGCCCAACCCGCCATTAATAATATCATTTCCATTGCCACCATCGATGACATCATTCCCTTCGTCGCTCAGCAAGCTATCATCGCCATCTTGTCCCGCAATAATATCATTTCCTTGACCTCCCTTCACAGTATCATTACCGCCACCACCAGCAATATTATCGGCTTCGTCATATCCATTGATGGTGTCTGCATTGTCTCCAGTGACAATGATATCTCCCGATATTGACCCCATGATTTTGAATATCTCAACATTGGAAAAGCTTACAAAATCCAAAATTCCATAATTATCAAGACCAAGAGTGTATTGGCCGTTGTACCCACCAGTACCATTCGAGGCTATCGTGGTTGACAGGTACCAAAAAGGGTAGGCGGTTATAGAGTAATCAACCTTTAATAGATCATTTCCCGCACCAGCATCGATGACATCATAACCATATCCACTGTTGATTATATCATCGCCACTTAAGCCACTCAGGTTATCATTGCCCCCAAATCCATTTATTACATCATCTCCAGAAGTTCCAACAATCGTATCATTCCCCTCCGTACCCGTAAAATTCTGCTGCTCAACCGCAATATCCCCCCCATTGACGCTACCAATCCCATGGTCGTCCTCCGCTTTCAACTGCGCCAACTCAACATCAGACAAACTCTCCCCCAACACCAACGCCGCAAAAATCGCCCCTTCATCCCCCAAGCTATCGTCTTCATTTACAAGCTGGTCAACCCAATGACCTATTTCCTCTATCAATACCCCCGAAACAGCCTCAACATTCGTCGCATTCCGGCTGAGAAAATCCTCCGAAAGATAGATCCTGTTGGTCTGCCCTGAAAAAGCCCCGTTGGCCCCACACAACTGCTCCTGGGTGAGGATCTCGATGGAAGGCAGCATCGCAAAATTGCCTTCCAGCCAATCCTTTTTGATTGAATCGATCCTTGCCGCCTCTCCGAAGGCCACCGCCATCCGCTGGGCGAACACCGGGTCGCCGGCACTGCGCCTCAGGTACTTCTGAACCCTCAACAGAGACCGCTCAAGCAGATCGATCAACGCGGAATCGAGTGATACACCCTCTGATTCCTCTATGCTCAGGTTGGAGATTTCGACTTTGCTCATTGAATTGCTGCTGGATTAGATTGATTACGTAACACTTTTGTAGCTGCTCAAGAGAAGCCGCTCTGCAGCAGATCGCTGCACCGCCAAGGCAATGTGCTCAATGCAGATCTGAACTTCTGAGTCTTCCTACATTCAGCAGATTAAGAAGCCCGTAAATTTCCGAAATTCTTAATTTTTCCCACTCAAATGCCTGGAAGGCCGGCCGTGGGATCACTTCTTGATCCCAGCGGCTCTCCGTTGCACTCGCGCCCAGGGAATCGCTTCAGCCTTTCAAGCAGTCAACTGTCATTGGATTGATATCTCAATGCCGATCGAGTTGGTCGTCCCCGCCGCTGCGGAAACTTCAGCAGGTCGGTGCCGGAGACCTCCGCTCACAGGCCCAGATCCGTCACCGCACCCAGGCTGCTGCTGCTCACCAGGCGGGCATATTTTCCGAGCACACCGGTGCGGTAGCGGGGTTCGGGCTTCACCCAGGCGGCGCGGCGGCGCTCCAGTTCGGCATCGTCCACGTTGAGCTGAATCACCAGTTGTTGGGCATCCACGCTGATGCTGTCGCCCTCCTGCACGAGGCCGATCGTGCCGCCCACGGCGGCCTCCGGCGCCACGTGGCCCACCACCATGCCGTAGGTGCCGCCGGAGAAGCGGCCATCGGTGATCAGGGCCACCTTGTCGCCGAGGCCTTCGCCGATGATCGCGGCGGTGGGGGCGAGCATCTCGCGCATGCCAGGTCCGCCAACCGGGCCCTCATAGCGGATCACCACCACATCCCCTTCGCGGATCTGTTTGGCGAGGATCGCGGCGAGGGCCTCCTCCTCGCTCTCGAACACCCGGGCCGGGCCGGTGAGCACCGGCGTTTTCACACCACTGATCTTCGCCACGCTGCCCTCGCTGGCGAGGTTGCCCTTGAGGATGGCCAGGTGTCCCTTGGCATAGAGCGGGTTGCTCAGCGGCCGGATCACGTCCTGGCCGGCGGGTGGTTCGGCGGGCACCTCCGCCAGCACCTCCCGCAGGCTGCGGCCTTCCACGGTGCGGCAGTCGCCGTGGAGCAGGCCGGCATCGAGCAGCAGCCTCATCACCTGGGGGATGCCACCGGCCCGGTGGAGATCTACGGTCACGTAGCGGCCGCTGGGCTTGAGGTCGCAAATCACAGGCACCCGCTGGCGGATGACCTCGAAATCGTCGATGCTGAGCGGCACGCCGGCCGTGCGGGCCACCGCCAACAGGTGCAGCACGGAATTGGTGGACCCCCCCACCGCCATGATCACGCTGATGGCGTTCTCAAACGCCTCGCGGGTCATCAGGTCGCGGGGGCGGATGGCCTTGGCGATCGCCTCCACCAGCACCTCGGCGCTGCGGGCGGCGCTGTCGGCCTTCTCCGGATCTTCGGCCGCCATGGTAGAGCTGAAGGGCAGGCTGAGGCCCATCGCCTCAAAGGCGGCGCTCATCGTGTTGGCGGTGAACATGCCGCCGCAGCTGCCGGCGCCGGGACAGGCGTTCTTCTCAATCGCGGTGAGCTGGGCCTCATCGATCCGGCCACCGCTGTATTGACCCACCGCCTCAAAGGCGCTCACCACAGTGAGATCGCAGGCGCCGAGCTTGCCGGGCTTGATCGTGCCGCCATACACGAACACCGAGGGGATGTTCATGCGGGCCATCGCCAGCATGGCGCCGGGCATGTTCTTGTCGCAGCCCCCTACCGCCAGCAACCCGTCCATGCTCTGGGCGTTGCAAGCGGTCTCGATCGAATCGGCGATCACCTCGCGGCTCACCAGGGAATACTTCATCCCCTCGGTGCCCATCGAGATGCCATCGCTCACGGTGATCGTGCCGAACATCTGTGGCATCGCCCCAGCCAACAGGGCCGCCTGCTCGGCGCGGCGGGCTAGGTCGTTGAGCCCGATGTTGCAGGGGGTGATGGTGCTGTAGCTGTTGGCGATGCCGATGATCGGCTTGTTGAAATCGTCGTCGCCGAAACCCACGGCCCGCAGCATGGCGCGGTTCGGAGACCTCTGGATCCCCTGGGTGATGGCGGCGGAGCGCAACATGGCGGCGGCGGTCAGGTCGTGAGGAAAGCTACCGACCGATGGGACCCGGCACCTGATCAGGGCAGGGGCTGGAGCTGCTCCAACTGGCGGCGCACCTCGTCGATGGCCTTGTTGAGCTGCTGCACCCTCTCCTGCAACATGGGATCAACCGAAGCGGCCACCGAGGTGGGCTGGAACGCAGCCCGGGGCTGAAGATCAGCCGGAGCTTCCGGCTGGCGAGGCGCTCTCAGCCGCAGCGGCTGGGGTAGGCGACTCTGGCGGCGCCGATCCGCTTCGCTCAGCAGCCACCAACCCAGACCCGCTGCCCCGAGCACGGCTCCACCGAGGGCACTCAGCAACAGGCCGCTGCCGGAGTTGGCTGGGCGTTGCCGTGGATCAGCCATGGCTGGGTCGAAGGTTCTGCTTCACCCTAGAGAGGCCAGGCCCTCAATTCCAGTGAAGCGGAGGGCGGCATCCCCGAAACCAGGCACAATCCGCCCCTGACCATCAACATCGGCATCGATGCAGGCGCAGTAAAGCGTCAGATCACTCCATCGCTCGCCAAGGGCCTTCAGCCCCGGTGCCGCCGCCAGCAGGGTGATGATCCGGAGCCGTTCACCCTGCACCCCTTGCTGGGCGAGCCGCTCCAGCACAAGCATCAGACCATCAGCGGCCGTGATCTCGGGAACGAAGAGCAGAACGCCCACCCGATCGCCGATGGCATCAGGCAGACCGATGATCCGCCCCTGCTCCTCGATCCACAGAGGTGCCAGGGCGGAGGCCGGCAACACGGTGCGGGCACCTTCCCATAAGCCCAGGCCTGCCGGCAGCAGGGGAAGCGCCAGCAGAGGGACGGTGGCATCCACCACCTGGCCCTCCGTGGTGGCCAGGGGGGTCTGCACCGCCACGGCCCTCTGGGGTAACCAGTCCCGCAGGGCCTCATAGGTGAGCCAGCGGCCCAGTTCCAGCATGGCTGTGCCAAACAACGGCGGCGGTGTGCCGCCATCCCGGAGCACCGTGAGCCAGTGTGCGATCAGGGGATGGGGGGGAACCACCACCCGCAGGGACATCGCCATGCCTGCCATAACTAGGGTCAGCAGCGTACCGACATGGCCATGGGCAATCGCAGGCCGCCCGTCAGGGCGGAAGGGAAGAGTCTTTCGATCAGCCCCGGAGAGCCCCTGGCTTTTGTAACTGCCCTGGCGGGCCAGCTTCGCGCCGCTATGGCTCCTTTCCTGGCGCTGCTGCTGGTGCTGATGCCCTTGGCGCCCCTCGCCCAGCCCGCCTTGGCGATCACGGCACCGGAACTACGGAGCCAGCGCAGTCTCCAGGACCTTCAGCCCGACATGCATGGCCGGGATCTCAAGCAACAGGAGTTTCTCAAGGCCAGCATGGAGGGCTTCGATCTGCACGATGCCGACCTGCGTGGGGCCGTGTTCAACTCCAGCAACCTGCGCCAGGCAAACCTGAGCAACGCCTCACTCGCGGATGCGGTGGCCTTCGCCACCCGCTTTGATGGGGCGGATCTGCGGGGCGCGGTGTTCAGCAACGCCATGCTGATGCAGAGCCACTTCCGCGATGCCCAGATTGAGGGAGCCGACTTCAGCGAGGCCGTGCTTGATCTCCCCGAACAGAAGGCTCTTTGTGCCCGGGCCAGCGGCGTCAACAGCCGCACCGGCGTGGCAACGCGCGACAGCCTTCGTTGCCGCTGATTCCCTTCTGAGGGCTCCCTTCGCCTCTGAGAGTTCGCTTCAAGGTTGCAGGGGAATCTGAGCTCCACCCAACCTGCACCTAGAGTTTGCGCAGCCGGTTTTGCAGGGGATCAGCCTGTGAAGGAAACGGGGAAAGCACGGTGGGGGATCCCGATCCCGAATCCGGCACTGTCCCGCAGCTGTGAAGGTCACCCCGTGGCCCAGTCAGAACGCCCGCCGGTTTCACCCCCACAATTCGGCGAGGACCGGTTTCCATGACTTCAGCTCTCCCCGGGCGCAGGGGCTCTGCCTTCGCGGCCGCCCTCCTGCCCGCTGCCCTGGCGATCCTGGCGTTGCTTCCCGAGGCGGCCCACGCCCACCACCTGATGCATCTGCTGGATCTCAAGCCCACCCCCTTCAACGGCCTGCTGAGCGGCCTGGCTCACCCGGTGCTGGGTCCCGATCATCTGCTTTTTCTGCTGGCCCTCTCCTTAGTGGGACTGCGCCACCGCACCAGCTGGATGCTCGCGCTGCTCGCCACCGGCCTGGGTGGTAGCGGCCTCGGGCTGTTGCTGCCAGGCCTGCCAGCCGCCGAAGCCCTGGTGGCCCTCAGCCTGGTGGTGGTGGCCCTGATTCTCCTGGCGGGCTGGGACCGCCGCCTACTGCTCCCGGCGATCGCTTTGCATGGCTACGTGCTTGGCGCAACGGTGCTGAGCTGGACTGCAGTTCCGATCGCCACCTACCTGATCGGCTTATTGATCAGCCAGGGAGCGCTGCTTCTGGTGTCCCTCGGAGTTCTGCGCCACAGCGCTGCCGCCTCCTCCACCACGACCCGCCGCACCCTGGCGGCCGTGTTGCTCGGCCTCGGCGCCGCCTGGACCTGGTCTGCTCTTGTGGGTTGAGCATGGCCGTCTCCCTGTCCAGCCGGTTGCCGGTCACCGTGGTGACCGGTTTCCTCGGCTCCGGCAAGACAACACTGTTGCGTCATCTCTTGCTGGAAAGCGGGCTGAAGCTCGCCGTTCTGGTCAATGAGTTCGGTGAGATCGGCATCGATGGCGATCTCCTAGCTGCCTGTGGCTTCTGCGATGCCGAGGAACTGGATGGTCGCCTGGTGGAACTGGCGAACGGCTGCCTCTGCTGCACGGTTCAAGATGAGTTCCTGCCCACCATGCTGCGCCTGCTGGAACGCTCCGAAGACCTCGACGGCATCGTGGTGGAAACCAGCGGACTCGCCCTACCCGAGCCCCTCGTGGCGGCCTTCGGCTGGCCCGCCATCCGCACCCGTACCCGCGTGCATGCCGTGGTCACGGTGGTGGATGGCGAGGCCCTCGCGTCTGGGCATGTGGTTGGTGATGCGGCTGCGGTGGAAGCCCAGCGCCGGGCGGACCCCAGCCTTGATCACCTGCGGGCGATCGAGGATCTCTTCCAGGATCAGCTTGAGGCCGCTGATCTCGTCCTCATTAGCCGGGCGGACCGGTTGGAGGGCGCCCGGTTGGAGGAGGTTGTCGGCATGATTCGCCCCCGCCTCCGGCCGGGCACGTCCGTGCTCCCGATGGTCCGGGGCAGGGTGGATCCGTTCGTCCTGCTCGCCTCCAGGGGCGCTGATCCGAGCGACGATCCCCACCTCCGGAACGCCCCGGCGCAGGGAGCGGTCGACTCCGACCACGATCACGATCACGACCATGAGCATGACCACACCCATGTCGCCATGGAGGCCGTGGTGATCCGCCGCCCCGGTCTCTGGGAGCGGGAAGCCCTTGAGCAACAGCTCCTGCACCTGATCCGCACGGAACCGGTGCTGCGGCTTAAGGGACGACTGCACCAGCAGGGTCGTCGCCTTCCCCTTCAGATCCAGGCCGTGGGAGCCCGCCTTGATTGCTGGTACGAAGCCCAGGAGATCCCGGGGCTAGGGCCCACCGAGCCCTCCTTGGAGCTGGTGGTGCTGGGAGCCGCCGCCGATGCGCCGCGGCTGGAGCTTGCTTTCGCCTCCCTCTGAGCCACCAGCGAGTCGCGAGCGGCAGGCTGATCTTCAATCCAGTGGAATGTCGCCACGGGCACAGACCCCATCCCAGCAGAGACTGTTTCGGTCCTCCCAGCGGCTGCTCACCCGCCGCCAGGACCCCGCTCCGTGCTGCATGGTCACGCTGCCGCTGCCGTCATGGCGGAATTCCCAGCGTTGGGCACCCACCACGAGGGCCCACTGACTCCCGATGGCCACCACCTCCATCCTGCAGGGCTGCCATAGTCCGTGCTCCAGTCGGCACTCCAGCGGAATGGCCTGGAGGGTTGGGGTCGGAACCGCCGCCCTGACCGCCGCTCCAGCGACGAGCTGGACAGCGGCCATCAGCACCAGCAGCAGTGATCTCCGGAGCGGTTGGTTGACCCGGACTGGCGAAGAGCCCACGTGAACAGGACATGAAGCCTTCTTCAACCTGCTCGGATGCCTGAGGGGTGGGGGGGCCGGCCTGCCAAGATTTAACAAATCTGCCCTCCGCCGGTGCCCCTCTTCAAAGCCCGTGTTCTGGTTTCCCTCCGTCCTTCGGTGCTTGATCCGGCGGGTGAGGCAACGCGAGCCGCTGCCCAACGGCTGGGGGTGGAAGGTGTGAAACGTCTGCGGATCGGCAAGGCGATTGAGGTGGATCTAGAGGCACCGGACCAGGCGGAGGCCCAGGCAAGGCTGGACCTGCTCGGTGACCGGTTGCTTGCCAATCCCGTGATCGAGAACTGGAGCGTGGATCTGGCCGAGATCCCCGGCGGAGTCGAGCCATGACCATCGGCGTGGTGGTGTTTCCCGGCTCCAATTGCGACCGGGATGTGCGCTGGGCCCTGGAGGGCTGTCTAGGACTGCCGACCCGTTTTCTCTGGCATGAGGAGCGGGATCTGGGTGGGATCGATGCCGTGGTGCTGCCAGGCGGGTTCAGCTACGGCGATTACCTGCGCTGCGGGGCGATTGCCCGCTTTGCCCCGCTCCTGCAGGCCGTGCGGGACTTCGCCGCCAAGGGCGGGCCGGTGCTGGGCATCTGCAATGGATTTCAGGTGCTCACGGAGATGGGGCTGCTGCCCGGTGCCCTCACCCGCAACAGGGATCTCCACTTCCTCTGCCAACCCGTGGAACTGGTGGTCAGCAATCCGTCCAGGCCGTGGCTGAAAGCCTATGGGCAAGGCGAAACGATCACCCTGCCGATCGCCCACGGTGAAGGCCGCTACCAGCTCGATGCCGAGCACCTCGATCAGTTGGAGCAGGAAGGACAGGTGGTGCTCCGCTATGCCGACAATCCCAATGGCTCGGTGGGCGATGTGGCCGGCCTGACCAATTCACAAGGCAATGTGCTCGGCCTGATGCCCCACCCGGAGCGGGCCTGCGACCCGGTCACCGGCGGCATCGACGGGCGGCGCCTTCTGGCGGCTGCCCTGGGCTGAGCCGTGCATCGCCGTGGCAGCCGGCTGGTGGCGGTGGCCCTGGGCTCCTGGTGGGAGAACCGGATTAGGAGGCCAGGCTATTGCAGCGTCGCTGCGTCCCCTCTGGATGACATGCTTCCAGGCGACCTTGGCCTGGAGGAGGTGCTGCGCGAGCGCCTTGGCGATCTCGGGGTGCCGGTGGTCGGGGGGCTGCCGGTGGGGCACGGCCGGCCCAACCTTGCCCTGCCCCTGGGTCGGGTGACGCACCTGGATGGATCGCGGGGTCAGCTGGACTTGCTGTGAATCCGGGGCGTCAGCGAAGCGATGACGACCATGAAAAAGGGCCCCAAGCAGGGGCCCTAACGTTGGAATCGATTACCGAAGCGGACGCGATCAAGCGAGGATCGAATTTCAGTTCACAGCGGCAAAGAAATCCTTGCTCTTGACGGGATCTGGATTCATCGTCTTGTCCCCGGGCTGCCAGTTGGCGGGGCAGACCTCATCGGGATGGGACTGCACATACTGGAAGGCCTGCAGCACCCGCAGGGTTTCATCCACACTGCGACCCACGGGCAAGTTGTTGATCGTGCTGTGCATGATCACTCCATCGGGATCAATGATAAACAAGCCTCGCAGAGCGATACCTGCGGATTCATCGAGAACTTCGTAGGCTGCAGCGATCTCTTTCTTCAGATCGGCCACCAAGGGGTAGGCGATATCGCCAAGACCGCCGTCCTTGCGTTCGGTCTGCACCCAGGCTAGGTGGCTGAACTGACTGTCCACCGAAACACCGAGCACCTCGGTGTTTCGGCTGGTGAAATCGGCGTGGCGATCACTGAAGGCCGTGATCTCCGTGGGACAGACGAAGGTGAAATCGAGCGGATAGAAGAAGAGCACCACGTACTTGCCGCGGTAGTCGGAAAGTTTGATCTCCTTGAACTCCTGATCCACAACAGCCGTGGCCGTGAATTCGGGAGCCGGCAAACCGACGAGCCTGGTCATGGGAGGGGAGGTGGTGGTGTCTGGGGAAGGTCCGAGGCCATGGCGTTGACGGAGTGACTCGAGCCCGAGGGACTCAGGCGAAGTCGGACCGACTACCAGTTGGCTTCTTAACAACCTATCACAATTGAAGACCCTCTGGTGTGCCGCGCCGCCATAGGCTCAACAGATCATCCTGTTGATTGAGCCTGATGGCCTGGGATCCCGCCGTGCTTCGCAAATACAACACCACCGGTCATTTCCGGCTTCTCAATCAGGTTCGTTCGGATCTCAAGGGCAATCCCCTGATCCGCCCTAAGGACGGCGAGACGGTGGGGGCCGCTAACCGCAGTCGCAGTCTCACGAGAGCCTTGGAAAATCGGGCCTCAGGTAGTTATGGGCGGAGCCGTGGGTCCCAGAACGCCCAGGAGGTTGTGGTGGTTGCGGCGGATCCACGGCGTCAAGATTCCGTCTTCCCTCAGAGCTTGATGCCGTGGCAGTGCAATGGCGACGACGGCGCAGCCCAGATCCCCTTCAAACTGGCTGCCGAAGGAACGGAAAACGTGGATGGTGAGTCGGAACCCGGCGGATTCCGCTCAAGATTGCGGGCCATCGACCTTCGATGACCAGCGCAAAGTTCTTATTAGCAGCGCCTTTCGGGCTGCCCATGGCTCGGGGGAGACTTGAACTCCCGACCTTGGGGTTATGAATCCCACGCTCTAACCAGCTGAGCTACCGAGCCCTAACGCGATGATCTTAGGGGATGGACCGGCATCTCAGCCGATGGGAGCAAGGATGTTGGCCCTGTTCAGGCCCTAGGGGGCAGGAACTGGAGTGGATTCATCGCTCCCTCTCCGGGAGGGAGGACCTCAAAATGGAGATGGGGACCGGTGCTGCGTCCTGAGCTTCCCATCTGACTGATCACCTGTCCCTGATCAACCAGCTGACCATCTCTCACGAGCAGGTTGCTGTTGTGCCCGTAGCGGGTTCTGCTTCCATCCTCGTGGGTGATCTCGACGAAATAACCGTATCCCCCATCGTGCCAACCGGCGAAGCTCACCCGGCCTCGAGCAGCTGCCACGATTGGGGTGCCGACGTTGTTGGCGATGTCGATCCCTTTGTGCATGCGCCCCCAGCGCCAACCATACCCAGAAGTAAAGGTTCCCTGGGCTGGCCAGATCAATGCGCTGCTGCCCCGCAGATAGGGCGTCGATTGGCGCTGATCGTTGCCGAAGGAGGGAAGTTCCGGCCAGCTCAGCCCCCCACTCCCCACCGGAGCCAAGCCGAGCAGCATGCGGCTGCGCCCGGGTGCCGACCTCACCACCTGCACCTGACTGCCAACGACGAGTCGAGCCGTTTCCAGACCGGGATTCAGCTGCAAGAGCTCTCCCATGGTGAGCCCATACCGCTGGGCGATCTTGAGGAGGGTGTCACCCAGACGGACGACGGTGGAGACCGTGGTGGTCGGGGGCGGTGGCGGGAGCGAGGGCCGGCGTGGACTCTCAATCTCCTGGGCGATCAGGATGTCTGCGGATGGTCGAGCCAGGGATGGAGCGGACTCCACCACAACCTCATCAAGAATCTGGAAACCGTCGGGTTCAAGGGTCTTGAAGGAGGGATTGCTCGCCACTGCGCCTACCACGGGCACCAATGCCGGTGTGGCAAGGAGCAGAGGGAGCATCAATCGGTAAGGCTTCATGCAGGTTTCACCCGTTGGACAAGACCCGTTGGAGAAGCCAACATCCACGGGCCGCGCAGACAGTAGCGCCCGGCCTCCAGGAGATCAAGTGTTCCCTGCGACAGAGCGGGCCCTTGCTGGCCACCAGATCTGGTGTGATCAGCTCAGCAGCCGCTGCCGCTGGGGGAGCGAAATGGGGCTGCGCCGCTGTTCAGCTGCCGGATGGCTTCAAAAAGCACCACCCCCACGGCCACCGAGAGATTGAGGCTGCGCACGCCGGGGGTCCCCTTCATAGACGGGCGAGCGAGGGGAATCGTCAGGCGGGCGTTGGCCTCCTGCTGGAGATCTGAAGGCAGGCCATCCGTTTCTCGGCCGAAGAGCAGCCAGTCGTCGGGGCGGAAGCTGAAACTGTCGTAGCTCTGGGCGGCATGGCTGCTGAGGGCGATCAGGCGGCCGCCCTGGCCCCGTTGGTGGGCCCGGAATGCCTGGAGGTCAGGGTGGAGGGTGAGCGGCACCAACGGCCAGTAGTCGAGTCCAGCCCGGCGCAGCTGACGATCATCAATCTGGAATCCCAGCGGCTCGATCAGGTGCAGTTCGGTAGCGGTGGCAGCGCAGGTGCGGGCCACATTGCCTGTGTTGGGCGGAATCTGGGGCTGGTAGAGAACGACCCTGGGCATGGCGGAAGGGGCGGGTGATGGGCGAATCAGGGGAGCCCGGGCACCGGGAGGCTCAGGCTCATCAGATTGAGGGCACGACCGTGAATCACCAGCCAGGAGGCATCGGCTTCGGCGGCCAGCCGCTGTTGCAGGACCGCGAGCCGCTCCCGGAAACGTCCTCCCACCGCCGTGGGGGGGACCACCCCCCAGCCACATTCCTCGCCCACCATCAGCAGATGGCCCTCTCCGATCCGCACCTGCTCCAGCAGGACCTGACAACAACCAGACCATTCGCTCTGATCAGCCTCAAGGTGGGCCGCCACCCAGGTGCCGAGGGAGTCGATCAGGGCGAGCTGCCCTTTAACCAATCGCACGAGGGCAGGCGAGAGATCGCCACCCACCTCCCAGAGGTCCCAGTCCGGCGGACGACGCTCTCGGTGACGTCGCAGCCTCTCCTGCCAGCTGGCATCAGCCTCGAGGATGGGACCGGTGGCGATGTAAATCACATCGAGACCACTTTGTGCAGCGAGATGTTCAGCCCAGCGGCTCTTGCCTGAACCGGCCGGACCACTGATCAGCGTGATGCGGGGAAGAGGGGGATCAACCACCGCCGTTCATGTTTCGCAGGGTGGCCACGGAGGAGGGAGAAACGCGATTGAGATAGCGGAAGATCCAGTATTTAAAGATGGTTGCCAGCACCACCGGGAAGGTGGCAATGAAGAGCATGATGAAATTCTCCTTGGCCGGCAGACCGAGGTGATGGGCGACTCCATCAAGCAGCACGGTCCAGCCTTCTGGGCTGTGGAAACCCACAAAGATGTCGGTGGCGAGGATGATTGTGAAGGCCTTGGCACTATCACTCAATCCGTAGACGACTTCATCGATGAAGCCCCGCAGAATCTGAATATCCCTCTGACCTAGCAGGCAGACCAGTACAAATCCGATCAAGCTTGCGATGTCGGCAAAAACATTCTTGATGGCATGGGTGCTTTCCTGCTTGGATTGATCCTGGAGTTCCCTCGCCTTTTCGCTGAGGCGTTTCTGAAGCTCCTCCGAACTTGGTTCGGGCTGATTGCTGAGAAGCGCTTCAAACTCTAGTTCATCCTTGTAGGCGCGCAGTTCGCGAACAGCTCGTTCCTGGAGATGGGGTCTTGGATAACTCAGTAGGCTGGAACTGGGGGCAAAATGATCCACCAGCGGTGAAACCACATAGGTGCGGCTCACCTGTTGCAACAGGATCGGCACCAAGATCAGGAGGAGAAGGATCCTCAGGGAGACCAGGGTTGAATCCCGCCGCCGCCGGAATCCGGCCACCACGCTGGCCTCGGCATCGGGATCGAGCTGTCGGCGCACCTGGTCGACGACTCCGATCAGGCTACGGGGCAAAACCTCCGGGCTCCGGCTAAGGCCGGGAAGCGGTGCTCGGCGGGGGTCATAACGGTTCATCACCCCCTCGATCAGCTGAAGCTGGCGCAGTTCCTGCCCGGAGAGCTCGAGGCGAAAGGGCTCCACCGTGTTGAGTGCCTGCTGGCAGACCTGGGTGGCCGCCCTGAAGCGGCGCAGCAACTGGGCCTGAACAGACTTGGGAACGGGGAGTTCGAGCTCCGGCCTTACAGGCCGGTCGTTGTAGTGCTCCAGCTCGATGTTTTGGATCTGCAGGGCTGCCTCGTAGCCCCGCTCCAGATCACTACTCAGGTCACGGGACTTAGCCTGGCCGAAAGCTCCGATCCAATCGGTGAGACCCATGGATTTCGCGACGGTGTGGGAGAAGGGCAATCAGCGGGAAAAAACCCACCAGGTGAGCATCGGAACCACGGAACCCACCACCAGCAACACCACAACCCAGGTGAAGCCGTTGCTGCGTTCCGTTTCTTCGTGGCTGGGAATGTTGGTGGTGATCACCGCTTCGGAAGCGACCTCGGGTTCACCGGGATCTTCTCCGCCCCGCAGCACCGTGGCAAGCCGTGTGAGCCCATCGAGACTGGCCTGGCGATAGCGATTTCCCTCGCGCAAGGGGAGCGCCATGGTGGTGCGGGCCGTGCTGCGGAGCAGCTCAGGGGGAAGTTGGCGCTCCAGAGGTTCCGAGGCCACCACGGCGGCCGCCTTGGTCTGGGCATCAACCAGCACGAGCAGCAGCGGGTCCTGGGTGGTGACGGCAGCGGTGTCGGGATCGGTGGCGGGGGCAGACCAGCGTTGCACCAACTCCTGACCCAGCTGCTCAAGGCTCAATCCGTAGTCGAGGCGGGGCACTGTGATCAATCGGGCGTCCACCCGCTCAGCCCGGAACGACTCAAGCTGCTTCTCGATCTCGCCGCGGGAGGCGCGGCTGAACACATCAGCCGAATCGAGCAACGCTGCGGCGGGCGGGGAGCTCGGGAGATCCTTCAACGACATGGCCAGGGCCGCATCGATCGGCGCCAGGGCCAGCAAGGTGAGCACGAGAGGGGCTACGAGACGGAGACAGGCCCTGTTGACGGTGCGGAGGGTTGGAAAGGGTGCCAAGGAGCCGGCTCCGGCCGACGGGATGGGATTTGTCACTGCAGGGCCACACACCGGCAAAGCTCTCCCAGTTTGCCGCCAGCCGGTCCGCCTGTCGTGGCATCAGGATCGGAGAGGATCATGGGCCTTAGCGGCCTTTGCGCCATGGCCCTCTCCGCTGCAGCCCGATCCGCCGTGCTGGTGGGCGTGGCGGGTCTGACCCTGGCGGTGATCAACCAGGCCACCGCACCGGCCCTGGAACCTCCCCTGGAACGGGCCTCGGTGCTGGCGGGGATCCTGGCGGTGTTGCTCATGCTGAGCGGGCTTCTCGGGGAGAGGGTGCTGCCGGCGGAGAGCGCCCGTGTGGTTCTGGTGGGCAGGGAGGGCTTGGAGCTGGCCGAGGCCCTTCCCGAGCCCCTGCGCCAGGAGCTCGCCTGGGGCAGCGCGATGCTGCTGAAGGCCACTCCGGCCGTCGTGGTGGTGGTGCAGCGCGGTGACCAGATGCTCCTGCGGCGGGGACTTTTGGCGGACACCAGCTTCGTGCCGGGCGTGATCTGCGCTCAGGCCCTTGAGCGGCAGCGCTCGATCTCCCTCGTGGACCTGGCCTTGTATCCGGGCAGAGACGAATTCCATGTCCTCCTGGCTGATCTTCCGGCCGTGGTGGTGCAGCCGATCGGCCGGGACGGCCTGCTGCTGGTGGGGGGGTGGTCGCCACGCTGCTTCGGCCGGGGCGACCTGCTCTGGATCGAGGGTTGGGCTTCCAGGCTGGCTGTGGCCCTGGCGTCGACTCCAGGGGTCAGCGGGACTGGCCCGTCACCTGAAATTGGCTGATCACCCGACCACCGGGCGCGCTCATCGCAAAGCTGCCCCCTTCTCCGAGCTTGCCCTGGAGGAGGGTGGCGCGGCTGGTCTGGCGATTCGCCGTCCGCTGAAGCAACACCGAACCCTCGGCCGACACGGCCCCGCTGCGCCAGTTCCATTGACAGCGATCGGCATTGAGTTGATCTCCTGGTTGTTCGACATGGCACTGGCTCGCGATCGAAGCGACAGCCTCCAGGCCCTGCACCGTGAGGCCGGAGCCCGTGACCCGACGGGAGCCATCGGAGAGCTGGAACGGCAGGTTCGTTGTTCCCGACTGGGCCGAAAGATCGAGGCGCAGATCACGGCCTACGAACCGCTGGCCTCGCACGGAATCCTCCAGTTGCACCGCTCCCAGCAGGGAGAAGGTCTGCAGCTGGGTATTCCCCTCCAGGCGTTCGGCCTGGAGCTTCTGCGGCTGGCTGGCTGCCGGCCGGCCGGCAGCCAGCCGCTCTCCGACCACGGGGCCGGCAGCCACCAGCGCTCCCGTGCCCGGTTGCCAGCTGAGGCTGGCGACCTGAACTGTGGTTTCGGGTGGGCCCGTCGGCAGTGCCGCATATGGATTGAAGCGTGGTGACCAGCGATCGAGCCGGGGCGCGCCGCTCAGTTCCAGGGTGTCGGCATCGAGGCGGAAACGGGCCCGCTCAGCCCGCAGCCTTCCGTGTTGGTCATAAGCCTCGGGACGGCGGTCCACCAGGAGCAACTTCTGCTGGGGGAGCCAGCGGGCACGGGCCGCCTGGATCAGCACCTCCGGTTTCGAGAGGCGCTCAACCCGCAGGTTCCCCTCCAGCAGAATCGCCTGGCCATCACCGATCACCGTGCCGCTGTCGGCCTGGAGCCGGTAGAGAGGCTGGCCCTTGGCATAAATCAATCCCTTGGGCTTTTCTGCCCGGGCAAGCCGACGACGAAGGTCGTACCGGGCCTCCGGGCTGGTGAGTTGCCAGGCTGGGCGCCCTGCTGCATCCTGCTGCTTGAGGTCGAGGGAGCGAAAGACAAAGGGGGGGGGCTGGAGATCAGCGATCGGCGGCCGGGAGCGACGGCAGGCGGCAAGGGGGAGCAGGCCCACCACCACAACGGCAGCGGCTGGAAAAAAACGCCTCACAAGGGGGATTCCAGCTCAAGCCTTTGCATCACCGGTACCGGCTCAGGCAGGGGGCTGCCCCCCTGCAGCCCTCCCCAGCGGAGTGGCTCGGACCAGGGGGGCGGAACCGCGGCGGCGCCGGAAGCACCGCACGGGATCGGCTCCAGCCCCAGCTGGGCGAGCATCCTGGTGGCCAGATCGGGCAGCAGAGGGGTCAGTAGCACCGCCACCAGGCGGCAGGTTTCGAGCACCGCGTAAAGGTCCGCCGCCACGGCGTCTCGATTCTCTTCCTGTTTCATCAGTTTCCAGGGCGCCCGATCATTGAGATGGCCATTGGCCTCGATCGCCAGTTGCAAAATCGCCTCGGCTCCACGCCGGAAATCGAACACCTCAAGGGAAGCGATTGCCACCTCACGGGCCCGCTCTGCGGCCTGGACGAGCGGATGGTCCATTGACAGGCCATCTGGAGAGGGAGGCACGCATCCAGCAAACCACTTGCGCGCCATTGAGGAGGTGCGATTCAGCAGGTTTCCGATCGTGTTGGCCAGATCGTTGTTCACGAGATCCGTGAAGCGTTGCTGCTGGAAATCTCCGTCCTCTCCGAAGGGGATGTCTCGCAACAGATACCAGCGCACCGCATCCGTTCCGCAGCGCTCGAGCAGCTGTTCGGGATCCAGCACGTTGCCCAGGGATTTGCCCATCTTCTGACCTTCCCGGGTGAGAAAGCCGTGGCCGAACACCGAACCGGGCACTTCCAGGCCAGCCGAGAGCAGCATGGCGGGCCAGAACACGGCGTGGAAGCGCAGGATGTCCTTGCCGATCACATGCACCCGGGCCGGCCAGCCACGGCTGGAAAGGAGGTGGAGATCGATCGGGTCGGAGGGATCGAGCAGGGCGGAAAGATAACCAAGCAGGGCATCAAACCACACATAGAAAGTATGGCCGGGATGGCCAGGCACAGGAATACCCCAAGGGAGGTTCTGGCGGGAAATCGAGAAATCCTTCAGACCGCCCGCCACGAAATTCTCCACCTCGCGCCTTCGGGATACGGGAGCCACGAAGCCTGGTCGGGCGATCAGGGATTCAATCGCCTGCTGATAGCGCGAAAGCCGAAAAAAGAGATTCACCTCATCACGCCATTCCAGGGGACGGAGGTGGATGGCGCAGCTTGGCTCCGGATCGCTGGCGGAGGGGTCCTTGAACTCTTCACAGGCCACGCAGTACCAGCCCCGCTGGCGACCCTCCACCACATCGCCGCTGGCCTCGACCCGGGCGAAGAAGGCCTCCACCAACTGGCGATGGCGCGGATCGGTGGTGCGGATAAATCGGTCGTTGCTGATCTGCCAGCGGCGCCACAGATCCCGGTAGCCCTGGCTCACCGCATCGCAATGGGCCTGGGGCAGCAGGCCCATTGCCTCGGCGGTTCTCTGGATTTTCAGGCCATGCTCATCGCAGCCGGTGATGAAACACACGCTCTGTCCCTGCAGCCGCTGGAAGCGTGCGATCGCATCACAGGCCAGGGTGGTGTAGGTGCTGCCGAGGTGAGCCCGATCGTTGACGTAATAAAGGGGGGTGGTGAGCGTGTAGGTGGGCATCAGAAGGGGCGGCAGCGCTGGAGGACAAGGGCCTAGCCGGACCCTCTCCGGCCCGGAAGGTTCAGCCGCGTGAGCCGATGTGGCCCGGAAAAAATTTGCCTGCTGCGGCCCGGGACCGGCGAATGCACGAACGGATCGGGCGGGATGCGGAAGATCGGCAGGCGGGGTTGGGATCTCTCTTGGTGGGGTGATCCTACTGAGGCGGTGTGGCCGGCTCCACGGCCATGCCTGGGCCGGGTGGTGGGACGCCCCCGGGGCTGGCATGGTGTTGATCGGCAGCGCTTGTTCGATGGTCGGTCCCACCTCCCAGCCCGTGGCCGTTCTGGTGTGGGGCGGTGGCAGCGGCGGCGTGGCGGCGGCCCTGCAGGCAGCCCGCTCGGGAGCCCACACCATGCTGCTCACCCCGGGGCCCTGGCTCGGCGGCATGGTGAGCGCCGCAGGGGTGTGTTGCCCGGATGGCAATGAACTCACGCCCTGGCAGACCGGACTCTGGGGTGCCCTGTTGCGCAGCCTGGCCGCCCAGGAGCCGGGGGGCCTCGATCACAACTGGGTGAGCTGCTTCGGCTACCGACCCGCCACAGCGGAGAGGATCCTGAGGCGCTGGGTAGCGGCCGAATTGCGGCTCTCTTGGTGGCCGGGCTATCGCGTGCTGGAGATCAAGCGCCGGGGTTCCCGGATCAGCGAGGTGATCGTGTCCCGCTCGGCGGGACCTTCCAGCACGCCCGAGCAGCTGATCAGAATCATCCCTGAGCTTGTGATCGACGGCAGCGATCGGGGCGACCTCTTTCCCCTGGCCTCAGCCCCCTTCCGCCTCGGATGGGAAGCTCGGGAGCTCTGGGGGGAGCCCAGCGCTCCGGCCGCCGCTGATCTGGCGGCGCCTTTCTTTGCTGCCCAGCCGGTGCAGTCCCCCACCTGGGTGGTGATGGGCCAGCTGGCTTCTGGGCAGGTCCCGCCGCCGACAACAGACTCCACGCCGAAGAGCGCCGCGCCGCTCTCGCTGCCTGCGCCCTTCCGCGGCGCCTGTGATGCCTTCGGGGTCGCCCGCACCCTCAGCTACGGCCGTCTGCCGGGCGGCGCGGTGATGCTCAACTGGCCCCTGGAGGGCAATGACTGGCACGAGGGCCTCGGGCGAGCTTTCCTGGCCGTCGAGGCCGCCGGGTTTCCCGCCACAGTCCCTGAGCAGGAATTGGCGGATTCGATGCGCCAGCACAGCCTCCACTTCGCCCGGGTGCTGGAGCAGGCGAGCGGCGGAGCGTTGCGGCCCGGCGGCTTGTTCCCCACGCCTGAGCAGGCCAGCGCCGGGTCACTGGAGGGCGGCGAGGCGCTGGCCCTGATGCCCTATTGGCGCGAAGGCAGGCGCCTGCTTGGACGTGACCTGGTGCTTGAGCAGCAGCTGCTGCCGGTATCCCAGGGGGCCAGCATCGCCGCCCTCCCCCGCGACGAGCGCGGTGTCTGCAACGCCATCGCGGTGGGCAATTACGCCAACGATCACCACTACCCTGGCGCGGACTGGCCGCTGGCGCCGAAGAGCTGCCGTTGGGGTGGTCGCTGGAGCGGAACACCCTTCACCATTCCATACGGCGCCTTGGTGAGCCGCGATGTGGAGAATCTGCTCGCCGCCGACAAGTGCATCAGCGTGAGTCACATGGCCAACGGCGCCACCCGCCTCCAGCCCCTGGTGCTCAATATCGGTCAGGCGGCCGGTCTGGCGGCGGCCCTGTGCGTCCGCGATGGCCTCCTTCCCGCCGATCTTCCCGTGCGGCGGCTTCAGGAAGCCCTGATCGACGATCCCCTGGCTCCGGCCGGACCCTTTCCCGTCTGGTCCCTGCCGTGGCATCACCCCCAGTGGGCCGAGGGGCAGCGAGCGGTGCTGAGCGAGCCCGGCCGTCTTGATAGCCGGGGCGACCTGGTGAAGCCGCCCTGGAATGGGCTGGCCGCCGATCTCCACCAGGCCCCCACGGAGCCCGGCGAGCGCCTGTGGCAGGGGGATCTGGCGCTGGATGGTGCTGGCGGTTTCGTGCTCCACACGGCCGAGGGCCCCTGGCCCGTGATCACCCTGGAACCGGCCCTCCATCGTTGGCTCGCGCAGCTGGAGCGGCCCACCCCGGTGCGACTGGTGGGCTGTGCCAACCCCTGGGGCCGCTGGTTAAGGGTCAGCCGGTTGGCCAGCTCCTGATCAGGGCGGCCCGCGGAGCCTCGGGCCCGCTCAGCCCGTGGCCTCCAGGCGAAGTAGGTCTTGGAGGGAATCCACCGCGCTGATCTGCACCAGCAGGGTTCTTCCAGGTTCACTGCGGGATGGACAGCTGCAGGGGAGCGACTGGGCCAAATCCTCCAGCCACACCAGGCCGAGCTGATGGTCCTGCCGTAGCCAGCGCAGGAACAGCCCGGGCCACTGTTTTCGCTCCTGCTCTTCAAACCACACCTGCAACCAATGCCGCTGGTCCTCCCGGCCGATCTGGATGCCCTGGCGAAGGGGACCCTCCAGCTCCGTGAGCAGAGCGGCGAGGTCTTGTTCCGCCAAGGGGGGCTCATCCGCTCGCAGGGCCAGAAGCTGGCGTTGCACCAGCAGATCGCCATAGCGCCGGATCGGGGATGTGGCTTGCACGTAGGCCGGCAGTCCGAGGCTGAAGTGCGGTGCTGGGGAGGTTCCCACCAGGCCGCGACTGAGGCAGCGTTTGATCGCCGCATGGCGCACGGGCCCGGAGGGAAGCTGGGCCAGTTCCGCCGCTGAAGGCAGCTCACAGGTGGGCTGGCTGCGGAAGGGAAGGGCCAGGCCCTCGTGAATTCCGCGCTCCGCCACGAGGCTGCCGGCGAGCACCATGGCCTCGGCTACCAGGCGGCGAGACGGCGAAGCCTCCACCACCTCCAGCTCGGCCTGCTCACCGCGGCAGCGGATCCTGCCCTCGGGATCCTCCAGATGGAGGGCGCCCCGGGCTGTACGCCAAGTGCGGCGCAAGCTGAGTAGGTCGTGAATCGCCACCAGATCGGCCTCCTGCGGTGGCGCCAGTTCGATCAGCTCATCGGCATCGGCATAGGACAGTCGATAGGTGGGCCGCACCCAGCTGCGCTCGAATCCATCAGCCAGCACGGCGCCGCTGTCGTCGAGCTCCACCCAGAGGCTCCAGGCCGCGCTGCGCTCCCCGCGGCGCAGGCTCATGGGGCCATGGGCGAGTTGGGGCGGAAACATCGGGAGGTTGCCGCGGGCCAGGTAGAGGCTGCTGGCGCGGCGGCGAGCCTCCAGATCGAGGGGGGTGCCCGCCGCCACGAGCCGCCCGGGATCGGCGATGTGAATCCACAGCCGCTGGTGCCCCTTCGCAGAGGTTTCGAGGGCAAGGCCGTCGTCGATGTCGAGGGTGTCGTCGTCGTCGATCGTGACGACCCGCTGCTCGCAGCGATCGACCCGCTCCCCATCGCCGGGGAAGGGCAGGTGAGCCCGGGCCACAAGCTGATCGGCCTCCTGGAGCAGCTGGCTGGTGAAGCCCTGCTGCCAGGTGGTGGCCTCCAGGGAAGGGAGGTGGTGGCGCTCCCATTGGCCGAGATCGACCAGCAGGTGGCGGATCGGGCCGGGCTCCAAGGGGCAGTGGATCTCCCGCAGGAGGCGCTGCAGGTCGTCGGAGAGGGGCTGTTCCGTTGCGCCGCCGGCCCAGCCGCGGAGTTGGTTCAGGTCGTTCCGTTGCTCCGCGCTGAGGCCGTCGACATCCATGGGCTGCCTGGCCTGCAGCCGCTGCAGCCATTGTTCTCGGCGCAGACGGCGCAGGGCCTGGCGGCGGCGCTCCTGCCGCAGCGGCCGAAGTTCGTCGGCGCGGCGGGGGGTGATCCTGGTCTGGCGGAGGCGAAAGAGGGTTTGATCGCCGTGCAACCAGAGCCAGCAGGCTGCTAGGTGGGAAGGATCCGCCGCTGATCCGAGCAGATCGGCTAGATCGCTGAGGCAGCCTTCCCAGGCGTCGGGTTCCTCCACCAGCACCACCCAGGCTTCCCCGAAGGCACGGCAGCTGGGTCGGCTGGCGGCCAGGCCGGCAGGGCTGAGACTCCAGGGGGGATCTCCGAGTCGGCCAGGGGTGCCAGCCGCCGTTGGCGGCAGGGCGGCAAGACGCTCGACATCCCGCAGCGGCACCTGTTGGAGCCGGGCGTCAAAGCCGCTGCGCAGCTCGACCCGAGAACCGCGCACCGACTGAACTACAGCCAACTGGAATCCCCGGGCGTCATCGACACCCACGAGATCTCCGCTTTGGAGGCTGGAAGGCTGGCCCACGCCGAGGCGGTCCCCTGGATCAGCCCTCTGGATTCACGAAGGGCAGGAGCGCCACAATACGGGCACGCTTCACAGCATTGGTGAGGTCGCGCTGCTGTTTTGCGGTAAGACCGGTGAGGCGGCGGGGAAGGATCTTGCCGCGCTCGGTGATGAATTTCTTGAGCAGATCAACATCCTTGTAATCAATTGGATCACCAGGCTTGATCGGGGAAAGACGCTTCTTGAAGAAGGAGCTGGACATGGGATCGGAGGAACGGAAGAAGAAGGGAGAATGCTCTGCCCTGCCGGGCGACTGAAGGACGGTCCCAACGGCGGAATGTTGGGATGGCGCGTTGGAGTGTCGATCAGGCCCAGGCAGGTGGGTGGGCTGCGACTTCGGAAGGATTCCGGAGCGGCGCTGACCTCACTTGATTTCCTTGTGCACCGTGGAGGAATTACAGTGCGGGCAGAACTTCTTCAGCTCCAACCGTTCAGTGGTGTTGCGGCGGTTCTTCTGGGTCGTGTAACGGGACACGCCAGGGGACCGCTTTGCGGGGTTGGACCGGCACTCGGTGCACTCAAGAGTGATCACGAGCCGGACGCCCTTGTTTTTTGCCATGGAAGGACGTTGCGCCGCTGAGCGAAGCGATGTGACAACGGCCAACCATACCTCCGCGCCGTTACCTCCTCTCCAAGGACGTTCGCGACGAGCTACGCGACGGGCGGCGGGGATGCCTCAGAAGCCACTGCAGGAGGAGCCGCTATCAGCCGCTGCCTAGGATCCCGCCCAGACAAGTTGATACCAGAAGCATGCGGGTTTCGCTCCAGTGGCTCCGGGAGCTCGTGCAGGTGGAGCCGGAGGCCCTCGATCCGGAGCACCTGGCAGAACGGCTATCAATCGCCGGCTTTGAAGTGGAGTCGGTGGATGATATGGCCGCCCGGGCCGCCGGGGTGGTGGTGGGGCTGGTGGAGGCTCGGGATCCCCACCCGGCCGCCGACAAGCTGAGTGTCTGCCGCGTGCGGGTGGGGGCGGCCGAGCCGCTGCAGATCGTCTGCGGCGCCGAGAACGTCAGGGCGGGGATCCATGTGCCTGTGGCACTCGTGGGGACCACGCTCCCGGCGGTGAACCTCACGATCAAACCTGCCGAGCTGCGGGGCGTGGCCAGCAACGGCATGATCTGCTCTCTGCAGGAGCTCGGCCTTCCCAGTGGCGTGGACGGCATCGCGATTCTCGAGGATCTGCTCGAGACCGTGCCGCCCCTCGGGGCCCCGATCGGGCCGGCCCTTGGACTTGATGATCAAGTGCTGGAGCTGGCGATTACCGCCAACCGACCCGATGGCCTCTCGATGCGAGGAATTGCCCGAGAGGTGGCGGCCCTGAGCGGCGGCCAGACCCGCTTTCCGGCAAGCGGTCCAAGCATCGAAGCCGCCAAGCTCCCCACCGATCCGGAGAATTGCCGGCGCATCGAGGCCGGGGGGCTGTTCAGCATCACCGCCCTTAGCAACGTCAAGGTTGAGCCCTCCCCGGCCTGGCTGCAACAGCGGTTGGAGAAGGCCGGCGTGCGTCCGATCAACAACGTGGTGGACATCACCAACCTGGTGATGCTGGAAACGGGCCAGCCGCTCCATGGCTTCGATCGGGATCGCCTGGACCATGCGGTGGGCACTCCGGCCGATCCCGCTGCGATCGGGGTTCGCCAGGCCGAACCGCGGGAACGGCTCGTCACCCTCGACGGGGTGGAGCGAATCCTTGATTCGGAAGCCCTGGTGGTGACGCTCGCCAATCGGCCGATCGCCCTGGCCGGGGTGATGGGGGGCCTCGAAGAGGCCGTCACCACAACCACCACCTCCATCTGGCTGGAGGCGGCCGTGTTCGAGCCCCAGGCGGTGCGGCGTTCGGCCCGCAGCGTGGGACTGCGCACCGAGGCGAGCAGCCGCTTCGAGAAGGGGCTGCCTCCCGATGGCACCCTCACCGCCAGTGATCGTGCCGTGGCGCTGCTTCAACAGTTGACAGGCGCAACCCTGGAGGCCCGCTGGCTGCATCGGCGCCCCTCCAGTGGGCCTGAGGCGGTGCTGCTGCGCCGCGATGCCCTCCACAACCTGCTGGGTCCGGTGCTGGTCGATGGCGAGCCGGAGGACCTCGACGATGGCCGCATCGAAGGCACCCTGCAGGCCCTGGGCTGCACCCTCAGCCCCGAGGATTGGGGCTGGGCCGTAGCGGTGCCTCCGGAGCGGGCCCTGGATCTGCGCCGTGAGGTGGATCTGATCGAGGAGGTGGCGCGTCTGGTGGGGTACGACCAATTCGCAGCCCATCTGCCCGACCCCCTGGAACCGGGCGGTCCGGCGCCTGCCCAGCGCCTGGAGCGGCGGCTGCGCCAGGCCCTGTGCGCTGCCGGGCTCCAGGAAACCTGTGGCTTCTCGCTGGTGGCGGCTGGAGAGGGCCGGGTTTCCTTGGCCAACCCTCTGCTGGCCGACTATGGCCATCTTCGTGACGACCTCCATACGGAACTGCTGCAGGCGGCCCGCCGCAATCTTCAGGCCTCCCGCCCGGGGTTCTGGGCCTTCGAGATCGGCCGGGTGTTCAGCGAGGCCGAGGGGGTGATCGAGGAGCGGGACCTGCTGGCGGGTCTCATTGCCGGCGAACGACGCAGCGAGCTCTGGAGCAGCAGCGGAAAAACACGACCTGCCGACTATTACCTCGCCCGGGGTGTTCTTCAGGCCGGCCTTGATCCCCTGTTGGTGCCCGTGCAGGACAGGCCCTTGGCGGCTGGTGAGGCTCCAGCCAACCTGCTGCACCCGGGCCGCAGCGCCACGCTGGTGGTGGAGGGCCAGCCCGTTGGCTGGTTCGGCCAATTGCATCCTGCCCGGGCCCAGGAGCTGGATCTGCCGGAAGCCACCTACCTATTCGAGCTGAAGCTTCGGGGGCTGATCACTGCGGCGATCCGTCCGGCGCGGTTGCAGCCGGCCTTCCGCCCGTATGCCACGGTGCCAGCTTCCGAGCGGGATCTGGCCCTGGTGGTCGAAGGCGGCATCACGGCAGCGGATCTGCTTCAGGCGATCCGCAAGGCAGGCAAACCCCTGCTGGAGCAGGCCGAGCTGATCGACCGCTACGAGGGTGAACCGGTGAAAACGGGCTTTTGCAGCCAGGCCTTCAGGCTCCGCTACCGCGACGCCAGCCGCACCCTCACCGAGGCGGAGGTGGAGGAGGCCCACGGCAGGGTGCGCCAGAGCCTGGAACGTCAGTTCGACGCCGAGCTGCGCAGTTAGCTGCATCTAGCAGCTGGTCGTTCAGTCGGTGCTGTCCCCTGAGCGAAGCCTCAGCGGCGGCGCAGTGCGGCCAGGCACTCCACGTGGCTGGTGTTCGGGAAGAAGTCGATCGGCTGGAGCCAGACCAGCTCGTAGGTTCCTGTGCCTGTCAAGTGGCCCAGGTCCCTGGCGAGGGTGGCGGGGTCACAGCTGAGGTAGGCGATCCGGGCCGGGCGAGCCGTCTCGATCGCGGCCAGGGCCTCCGGCTCCAGGCCCCGGCGGGGGGGATCCACAAACAGGTAGGGGGCAGCGACCGCCTCCGCGTGGGGCTGGAGCCGTTGGCCCAACACCGGAGCCACGGGGGTGCATTCGAACTGGGCCATCCCCTCCAGTCCATTGAGGGCCGCGTTGCTTCGGGCCAGTTCCACGGAGGGCCCATGCTGTTCCAGTCCGTGGATCCGCCAGCCCCGCTGGGCGAGCGGCAGGGAGAAGGTGCCGATGCCGCAGTAGGCATCGACGAGCTCCCTGGGCCCGTGGTCGCTCCCATCAGCGAGGGCCTCCAGCAGCGAGGGCACCACGGCTTCGGCCTGGCCGGTGTTCACCTGAAAAAAAGTGTCGGCGCCGATGCGGTACCGCAGACCGGCGAAGCCCTCCTCCAGCCATGGGCGCCCCGCAACGGTGAGGGTCTGCTCTCCCAGCAGGCGGTTGGTGGGCTGATCCTGAAGGTTGAGGCACACCCCCACCACCTCGGGCCAGCGGGCCATCCAGTCGTTGGCCATGGCCTCGAGGCCTGGCAGGTTGCGGTCGGCGGACACCAGGGTGATCAGCACCTCGCCGGTGGCCTGCCCGACCCGTAACGCCAGATGGCGAAGTCCACCGCCCCCATGGCGATCGATGGGCCAATCGCTGGCTTCGAGTTCCTGCTTGAGGGGCTGGATCAGGTGGTCGATGCGGGCATCGAGGACGGGACAGCGGTTGAGATTGACGATCCTGTGGGACCCACGCCGGTAGTAGCCCGCCCGCAGGGTGCCGTCGGCACTGCGTTCCAGGGGGATGATCGCCCGGTTCCGGTAGCCCAAGGGCGCGGACGCCGCAAGGATGGGCCGCACGGGGGCTTCAAGGCCCGCGATGCGCTGGAGGGTCTGGAGCACCTGCTGGGCCTTCCAGCGGGTCTGGGCTCGATCGTCCAGGGGCTGGAGGCTGCAGCCTCCGCAGTGGTCGGCCAGGATGCAGGGGGAACGGCGCCGGTCGGGGGAGGGGCTGATGATTCCGGCGATCTCAGCGGACCAGTGGCCCTTATGGCGGCGCATCAGGCGGATGCGCAACCGATCGCCAGGCAGTCCGCCCGGCACGAATACCACCTCCGTGCCTAGGCGGCCGATGCCCTCGCCCTGATGGGAGAGGTCGTCCACGCTGATCTCGCCAAGCTCTCCAGCCCTGCCCATAGCCCCGTTCGCCCCCCGGACCCTGACCCTATCGCTTGCAAAGGGGCGTTACACGTTGGCGGTGAACGACGGATCCGCCTGTCGGGGCCGATAGGATGGGTGAGTCCGAGTTCGCTGCAATGAGCGTCGTTCGCGATCTGATCATCCAGGCTGACGATCAGCTTCGCTATCCCACCGGTGGCGAGCTTCGCTCAATCGTGGAGTTTCTCAGCGGTGGCAATGCACGCCTCTCTGTGGTGCGGGTGCTCACCGACAACGAGAAGAAGATTGTGGACGAGGCGGCCCGCCAGCTGTTCAGCCGCAAGCCTGAATATGTGGCCCCTGGTGGCAATGCTTTTGGCCAGAAGCAGCGGGCCCAGTGCCTGCGGGATTTCAGCTGGTATCTGCGTCTGGTGACCTACGGGGTTCTGGCCGGAAGCACGGAGCGGATCCAGGAGATCGGCCTGATCGGTGCTCGCGAGATGTACAACAGCCTCGGTGTACCGATGCCCGGTATGGTTGAGGCTATACGCTGCCTGAAGGAGGCTTCGATAGCCTTAGTGAACGGCGAACAAGCAGCTCTAGTCAACCCCTATTTCGACTTCCTAATCCAGGGCATGCAGACCACCACTTGAGCTGAATCCGAGTGGTTCGCATCGCACTGATGACCATTGATCCAACCCCGCACCTGCGGGGTTTTTTTGTTGGCCTGGATTTCGTTCCATGAATCCCAGATAAGACTGGAAACAGGTCTTATGACAAGACCAGGATGCGGATTGTCAGATCAAACTAGATTGATCCTTTGGCGAGCCGTCGATGGCGTACTGGCTGGCGCCATGGCAGAACAACAAGACCCGCGAAACAACCGCGAAGGATTAGGCCGCCTCTTGGGTCTTATCTTGGACACCTCACTGGATGCATTACGGGTCTCATCAGAGATCAGCGGTCATCGTTAGCGGGCCGCTGGGCGACTCCAAGCGAGCGGGGCCATGGAATGCTTGCGTACCTGTGTCTAACACAGGTACGCAAGTAAGCCGAACAGGCCAAAACTCCTGTTAGGGACTGAAAGAAAGCCCAGCCCAAAACCTTCGGGCCGTTCCATTAGCCGCCTGGACCGCCTGCTTGGCCCGTGCTGGGACGGAGCGGTCCTCTAACTCGATTCTCGCCATGCAAAGCGTGGAAACCCGCAAGGGCCCGACAGCTGAAATCAACACTAAAAATCAATCCCATAAGTTTTGAAAGTGTCTCGTTACGTGACGCATAAATCGACTCGGGCAAGACTGCCAAGACAAATACGGCAAGGTGGCGCGGTTGCTCCAGATTGATGCCATCTATCCCTTGCGTCTCAGGTGGGAAATGTCATTAGACCCAGCAAAAGTCCAGGATGGGACAAAATCCTCAGCTGGTCTGCGTGCACCCGTGACGAAGGGTCGACTGAACGACCACAGACGAGTTGCAGTCTTCCCGGATAAGTCTCGCTTCAAGACAAGTTTTGTGACTCCTATGAGTCAGGATCAACAAAAGGCATCTCCGAATCGGCCCGGAGAGTGCGTTCTGAGTCCCCCTGCTACTGCAAACGTGGTCCGGCGGGTTCTGCTGCTGGATGGCGATAGAGCTCCTTAAGCAGTTGGTAGGCCTCGTTGACCCGCCGCATCGCCTCCACGGAGCCACCGGAATCCGGGTGGTGGCGTAGAGCCATCTCCCGATAGGCCTCGCGGATGTCCGCCAGGGTGACTCGCTGACCGAGCTGGGTTGGTAACTCCAGCAAACGCAGGGCGCCCTGGAGAGTCATCGTGTGCTCCAGGGTCTGGAATGAGGTTCCCTTCGGCCGACGCCGGAATCGCTGCACGAAGCGATGGATCAGGGTCGGGATCCTCATCGGCAGGGTCGTCGCGCTGAAGGGATCCTCAAGAACCCCCGCCGTGACCACCACCCGCTCGAAGGTCGCCGCATCCAGACCCCAGCCATCGACTAGCTGCTGCATCAGGGCACAGGCGGCCGTCCAGGTGAAGGCCCTGCCCTCCACGGGTTCGGCCTGGGGCCAAACGTCTTGCGCCAGCCATGTCATCGCCGCCTCCAACACCGCCTCATTGGCGGTGCTTCCGTAGAGCCCCTGCCAGTGGTCCCTTGCCTGGGAGAGGGCCTGCTCGGCGAGATCGGCAGCCAGTCGGGGCATGGGAGCCATGCCTGGGTTGGGCTCCGGAGGGGTCTGAAGACTGTGGCGCAAGTCCCTCGATCGCTTACGCACAAACCCAGGAAGATCAATGCCGGCGCTGGAGCGGTGTTGGGACCCTCCATCCGCCTGCGAGGAGCCGCTGGATCCGTCGCCAACTTCCCTAGGGATTCGTTCCAGGGCACCGGAACCCACCAGCACCAGAGCCGCCTGCTCATCGAGATCGCTCTCGGCTTCACCCCGCTCGTCGGCCTGGGCCAGGGCCATGGCATCGCCTTTTGCCTCGATGGACGGGAAAAGGCCATCGAATAGCCGCTCCAGCACATCCCCCCTGTTCCGCAGGCCCCATTCCCGCTTGAGCGCATCGAGGTGCTCGATCCGGGTGCGGGAGAGCTCCAAGGTCAGGCGTCGCCGTTCCTCCTTGCCTGTTGGGGGGGTCATGGGTTCAGCCAGCTGCGCATCAAACGCTCCTGGGCTTCCAGGGCCTGACGGTAGCGATCACGAAGGGAGATGGGCAGGGCGAAGGGCTGGCGCGCTGCGGGACGCAGGAGTGGCGGTGCCTCGATCAGTGCCCGCTGGCCTGATGCGGATGCCATTCCGGGTCGGCGAGCCTTCGGTGCGTTCGCGGCTGCCTCCACACGGGGTGAAGTCGGCGAGAGCTGAAGGATCGAAACGATGCTGAGCAGATGCCCCGAGAAGGAGTCGGCGGGTTGCACCAAGCTCAGCTGCCATGGCAGCTGCTGGTTCTCCCGGAGTGTCAGGGTCGTGGGTGTGAGGCTTTCTCCGGTGCGCAGGCCGACATGCTGGCCCTTGTGCTCCTCCGATTGCTTCAGTTCCAGGGACCCACGAAACGCGATCGATGACGCAGTCCTGGAGAACACCAGGCCCCGCTCGATGGACTCGCTTTTGGTGAGGTAGGTCCTCCCCGGAGCCAGCCGACGGCTATCGAGGCTGGGGAAGATCTCCTCATCCGTGGCCAGGGAGGGCGCTGCCACCATGGCGAGATGGAATGGCCCCTGGCTCTCGCCCCGCAGCATGCCGATCACCCCGCCCAAGGCCGGGAGGTCCGTTCGCAGGGGCACCAGGCGAGATCGGGGTGGAACGGTGGGTTCACCGGAGAGGATCATTAGGGCTTGCCTGGCCATCGCAACGGCGCCGACCCCACACTGACCCTTCCATCCTCCCTCTGCCAGGGTCCACCCCGCACCGCGGCTTCAGCGTGGCTAGAACAACCTTTCGTAGGCTGACCGTGATGTTTCCTCCCTTTGCCTCCTGCTATCCAGTCGTGAATGGTGCCGAAGCCTGGCGCCAGCATCAGAGCAACAAGCTCCGTATGCTCACTTTTTGGCGGGATGCGTCTGAACGGCGCTTGGCTGCCCTCAACGCTGCGATCAGCACACTCGAGCAGCAGATCGCCCGGGATCAACCCGTCCAGGGCTCCTGAAGTCCGCCAAGGCAATATCCCCCCGCAGCTGCTCCAGGCCACGATGGAGCAGCCGCTGGACGGTCATCGGACTCACCTGCATCCGACGGGCGATCTGGCGGTAACTGAGGCCTCTGAGCACAACCTGCTGAACCACCTCCCGCTGGCGGGGATCCAGACCCTCAAGCAGGGCCAGCACCGTTTCACCCTCCCCTTCGTTCGAATCGGCTCCGGCCCCTGAATCCGCCTGATCCAGTTCCTCCTCGGCGATCTCCGTGAGGGCCTCGGCCCGGTTGAGCAGCCGCTGCCGCATCAGCAGATTCCACTGTTCGGCATTGATGCCCAGAAGCCGTTGCAGGTCGGCAGGAGTGGCCACCTGACCCTGCTGTGTTAGGTGGCGCTCTAGGCGGAGCAGCCTTTCCTGCAACTCAGCCTGGCGGCGGGGCAGGCGGACCGAGGGAGCCAGATCGCGAAGGTGGTGCAGGATGGCACCGCGGATGTGGGGTCGGGCGAAGGCTCCGAAGGGGGTGCCTTGTTGGGCGTCGAACCGTTCGGCGGCCCGGATCAGCCCGATCAGCCCCACTTGGAGGAGATCCTCCACGCTCTCCCGGCAGCAGCGGCCGTAATGGATGGCGATGGGCCTCACCAGATCCCGGTGGGCTTCAACAAGGCGATTGCGCTGCTCCAGGGCAAGGCGTCGCCGCAGGCGGCGATGGCTGGCAGAAATGGCCATGAAATACAAGTTGAAATAGAGAACGATGGAAATGAGCTGGCTTCCGATCAGGAAACCTGACCCCTTAAAGGGAGGAAGCCTTCCGGACCCGGATCAGGACCGCAGGGACCGATGCCGTCCCTTCCCTTCAGAAGAGACCCAGCCGTCGGTGAACACAACCGTGAAAACACCGATTCAGGCGCTTATGGCGCCCTGATTCGGGCCGGTGGGCATCCCTCAGGCAGGTACCGCCACGGAGGCCAGCAGGGCCCAGGGGCCATGGCGTTCCAACCAGTTGCGATCCGAGGCTTCCGTGCAGAGCAGATAGCCGGCAAAACCCAGGCCATTCACGCTGAAACCAGCCCCATGCTCACGCCAGCGGCGCACCGTGAGGAACCAGCGGTCGTCGAACAGCACGTTGTAGGGATGGCGCGGAGCCGCATCGCTTTGGCGGCGCCCGAGGCCAAGGGCCTCGCAATGGCTCGCGTAGAGATCCTCGAGATCCCGTCCACCGATGGGATCAAGGCGGGGGCTGAGGCGGTAGGCCCATGGCCAGGGAGGCGATGCTCCCTGCAGCTGGGACTCCAGCAGGGGAGCGAGGGGGCAGCTGGGTGCCCCCTCGCTCCGGGGCAGGAGCTGCAGATGGCGATGGGGTTGGCTCGCACCGGCGGTCGCCCCGCTGTTAAAGAACCAGAGGCCCCCGGTGTCGGCTCCGACCGCCGCCACACTGGTCCAGTCGGTGGCATCCAGCCAGCCGCTCTGGGGTTGCCAGCTCCGGGTGATCACCAGCAGATGGCAGGCCTGCACTGGATATTTGTTGAGGAGCAGCACGTGGCTCTCGCCGATGTGGCCCACCTCAAGGGGCTGGTCCCAGGGAAGGAAGGGATTGGGCTTCGGTCCCTCGGGCCGCAGGTGGCGTGGCGGACGAGACACGAGCTCCCGCAGCAGGAACGGGGCGATCGCCGGCTGATCGATCAGACGGGTCTCCAGGGGGACCAGGGCAGCGGCGGCAAGGGCCTGGTCCGACACCTCGACGGCCCGCTGCCACCAGCGCTCAGCTCGCACCGGCCTGGAGTCGGGCGAGGGAGGCGCCCTGGTAGTAGCGGCCGAGGATCTCGTTGTAGCGAAGCCCCTGCTTGGCCAGGTCCTGGGCTCCGGTCTGGCTCATGCTGGCGCCAAGATTGCCGTGGGCTTCCTCGACGATCTGCTGGGTGGCGGCATAGAGGCTCTCCACGATCCCACCCTGGTAGCTGAGGATCAGCCCGTCGGTGCTGCTCGTGGCATCCCGGGTGGTGGCGGTCACGCTGGAAAGGCCCTCGTAGTTTTGCCAGCGGGTGGTGTCCCCCAGGTGCCACTGATCGTCGGCCGGACGGGCCATGTGGGCCAGGGCGTAGGAACGGGCTGCCACCGCTTGGGCCCGCAGGGCTTCCCTGCTCCAGCTGGTGGGCATCTCGCCGCCTACCACCGAGCTCACGTAGTTCTCCAGCGGCAGGTGGTTGATCACCCGCAGGCCGTTGCTGCTGCGGAGGATGCGGAGACGGCCCTCATAGAGCCGACCAGCACTGCTGAGATGGTCGTTAGGTCCGGTCTCCAGCCACACTTCGGCTTCCTGGGCGAGAAAGGGGGCGGGATCGGGCGACTGGGCCGCCGACCCCTGACGCAGCACCCGGCCATGACGGTCAAGCAGCCGCCAGGCACCGGAGGCGGCGAAATCGGGATAGGCGGGCAGCTTCAGCAGAGCCACCCGGATCTCCATCTTGAGGCTGGGGCCGGCTTCGGGTTCGACCAAGCCCCCACCCGCGCTCGGACGGGCCGCGGCGCGCTGAGCCCGCAGGTTGGGAGGGGCCAGGCCCCCATCCACGGGAGCTGGGGGCACCATCGCGCCTGCTGCCCTGGGCTCGCCCGCGGTGGGTGGAGCCAGGGCCTCCGCGGTTGGGGCCAGCGACGATCGGGCCTTCGGGCTAGCGATCAGGGTGTCCAGCAGTTCGCCCTCGGCGGCGGAGGTGGCTGGCCGCAGCAGGGCGTTGGCCCCGATGCCAGCTCCCACCGCCAGGGCGGCCAGGGGAGCACTGATCAGGAAGGGGTGGCGGCGGAGGCTATGGAGCACGGCAAGCGGGTCGCTGTGCGCCAGACGCTCCATCGCTCGGGCCAGGGAGAGCCATCCCGTGCGCCCTGTCGCTCCAGAGCTTCTGGCCAGCCTGCGGAGGCCGTCCGTAAGGTTCCATCCCACAGCAGATGTCCCGATCCGGTCAGCCGGATCATGGCGGATGACACGGCCTCGCAGACCATCCCCCCAGGACGGTCAGAGCATTGCCAGCCCCTCACAAGGGTCCGAGCCAGGTGCCGCTGCCACCAGGGAGCCACCAGGGCGTGGGCCGAACCGGTGACAGGATCCTCCGGGATTCCCAGGCCGGGGGCGAAAAAGCGGAGCTGATAATCCGCCGGTTCGCCGCCGATCCGCGGCCCGCCTGCAGAGGGATCGAGGCCTTGCATCAGCACCAGGCCCTGCCGCAGCGGCCCCTCCAAGGCCGGGGCGAGACCGGCCATGGAGACGAGGGGAGCTTCCCGAGGCAGCAGAACCACCCAATACCCCAGCGCTGAACTCCAACACCTCTCCGGCCCGAATCCCAGGCGATCCTGCAGGAGATCCGTCAGGCCAGCGGTGGCTGGTTCTGGCTGGAGCGCGCCGCTGGGCAGCACGATCGTGCCCCAACCGGGCTGGCTCGCCGGCAATTTCACCTCCAAGGGCCCACTGCGGCTGTGGAGCCAGGTGCGATCACCAGGGCCGAGACGGTTCCAGTGGGCCAGGGCCAGCAGCGCCGCCAGGGTGGCGTGGCCACAGAGCGGTACTTCGCAGACGGGCGTGAACCAGCGCACCATCCACCCCTGCTTGCTCTCGAGCAGGAAGGCGGTTTCCGACTGGCGGAGACTGGCTGCCACCGCCTGCATCCAATCGTCGGGCATCGGAGCCTCCAGGGCCACCACGGCCGCGCCATTACCCCCGAAGGGGCCGCCGCTGAAGGCCTCGATCAACACGGCGGGCAAGGCACCCATGCTCACGCCTCCGGCCTCAGATCTCTCTCCATCAGGGCCCGCACCGCCCCCTGGGCATCGACACCACCATCGAGCAGCAGAACCACCTGTTCACAGATTGGCAACCGCCAGCCCTGGCGTCGGGCCAGGGCCACGGTGGCCCGGGCGGTGCGAGGACCCTCCACGGTGGCCCCGATGCGGCTGAGGGCCTCCTGTTCGCTGAGGCCACGGGCCAGTAAGCCGCCGAAGCGCTGGTTGCGGCTGAGGCTGCTGGTGGCCGTAGCCAGCAGATCGCCGAGCCCCGCCAAGCCGTAAAGGGTGGCTGGTTGGCCCCCGAGGGCCTTGAGCACCACCCCGATCTCCGCCAGTCCCCGGCAGAGGAGCGAAGCCCTGGCATTGGCCCCCAGCCCCAAGCCATCGCTGATGCCGGCCGCCAGGGCCATCACGTTCTTGAGGGCGCCAGCCGCTTCCGTGCCGATCGGGTCACTGTTGGTGTACAGGCGCAGGTTTGGCGTGCGCAGTGCTCTCTGAAGGCTGCTGGCCAGGTTGCCATCGTGGCTGGCGATCACACTCGCCGCCGGCAGACCTCGCTGCAGCTCATCCGCCAGATTCGGGCCCGAGAGAACGGCCGTCGGCGCCTGGGGAAGCTGCTGTCCCCACAGCTGGCTCGCGGTGCAGAGCCCCTCGAGGTCGATTCCCTTGCTGCAGGAGAGCAGGGGCAGTCCGGGCGGCCAGGACTGCGCTAGGGAGGTGGCCAGGGGACGAACGGCGGCCATCGAGACCGCCACCACCACGAGGTCGGAATCCCTCAGGAGGGGCTCGGGGGTGCCGCCGTCACGACGTGACCAGCTGCGCACCTCCAGGCCCTGGTCCCTCCACAACCTTTCCAAGGTGCTCCCCCAGGCACCGCGGCCGAGCAGCGTGAGACGAGGACCCATGGATTCTCAGGCGGCCGCGTCATAGCAACACGGCATTGGGCATGGCGCTGCCATCATGCGCCATCTCCAGATCCCCACCGTGCTCGCCGATCAGCCACCAGGGCCGCTGTCGTCACAGACGGTGTCGAACCCTGGAACTCTTGTGGAACCACAAGCCACGGATCTGTTCCACTGGCAAGGCCATGCGCTGGTGGTGGGGGCTGGCGGCATCGGCCAGGCCCTGGCCGATGGCTTGGCCCAGCGCGCAGCGGGGCTGCAGGTGCATACCGCCGGACCGAAGCGGGGAACCTGGCGGCTCGATCTCGGTGATGACGCCAGCCTGGAGTCGTTCGCGGCGCTGGCCCTCGAGCGCTTCCAGCCCCTGAGGCTGGTGATCTGTACGGCTGGCCTGCTGCATGAGGGGTCCCTTCAGCCTGAAAAGCGGCTGCTCCAGGTGAACCGCGACAACCTCAGGCGCAGCTTCGAGCTCAATGCCTTCGGGCCGCTCCTGCTGGCCAAGGCCCTCGAGCCTGCCCTTCCCCGGCACCTTCCCCTGCACTTCGCGAGCCTCTCGGCGCGGGTGGGCAGCATCACCGACAACAAACTTGGGGGCTGGTATGCCTACCGGGCCGCTAAGGCCGCCCAGAACCAGCTGCTGCGCACCCTGGCGATCGAATGGCGGCGGCGGTTGCCCCTCGCCTGCGTGACCGCCCTCCATCCCGGCACCACCGCCACCGGCCTCTCGGAACCGTTCCGCTCCTCCGTTCCGCCCTCAGGCTTGTTTTCACCGCAACGGGCTGCCGATCAACTCCTGGAGGTTCTGGCGACGCGGAGCGCGGAGCAGAGCGGCAACTTCGTGGCTTGGGATGGACAGCCAATCCCCTGGTGAGGCGCCGGCGGTGGTTCAGACGGCCGCGTACTGCTGCAGCAGGTCCAGGGGGATCACCTCCAGGGTGCTGATCTCACAGGACTCAAGCCGCACCGGTGGTGCCATGCCGTCCTCGTAGGCCTCCAGCCAGCGACGGGCACACACACACCAGGCATCGCCAGGTCGAAGGCCAGGAAAACCGTAGGCCGGCGCCGGCGTGCTGAGGTCGTTGCCCTGGGCCTTTGTGTAGGCCAGGAAGGATTCGCTGATCACACAGCAGACCGTGTGGCGGCCCAGGTCGGCGGGATCAGTACGGCAGGAGCCATCCCGATACCAGCCGGTGAGGGGCTGGCAGCTGCAGCTGGCCAAAGGTGTTCCCAACACGTTCAGACCCTCCGTAGAGGGCTCTGGAACGATGGGGGGCAGCGGCTCGACAGGGGATGGGGACATGCCTGCTGGGGGTGGATCCAGCTTCTAAGTCTGGAGTGGACCAGCACCAAAAGCTGACGGATGGTTGACGGATTCCGGGGGTGAGGCGTTAAAGGTCTTGGAGAGGACCACACCCCCTTCCGCACGACCACTTTTTTCATGAGCTGGGATTTCACCGAGGACGCGGCCTTTTTGGCCCTCTGCGACGCCTACAAGGAAAGCGGTGAACCCTCCGCCATGGAGTTCCTCGCCCATGGCGAAGGGGCCTTCCATTTCCAGGAGCTGTCCCAGAACGCGGCTGGGGAAGGGATCGATCTGAGCGATTCCGACGACCTCGAGGAATTCCAGCAGGAGGTGATCGACAGCCTCGAGGAGCTCTGCAGCTGATCAGCTCCAGAGCAACTGCCAATCAGCTGCGGCACGCAGGCTTTTCGTGCCATTTGGCCTGGTCAGGGCAGTCTGCAACCCGTTTCAGTGGGCCTGCTTGCTGAGGCGGCTTTTAGCCATCGAGGCCCATGCCTAGGGCAGCCTGCGCTGACCGGCAGCTGCTGCGGCCCATGGCGAAGGCTCAGCTGTAGAAGAAGGCCACCTCCTTGTCCTTGAGGCCCTCCCAGCCGGCCTCCTTCAGCCGGGCATCCAGGATGGCCTGGTCCAGATGCTTGGAGCCTGTCTTCACGATCCGGTTGCGCATCGACTTCTTCACACCGCTGCGGGCACGGCGGCTTTCAAGCTCCATCACCTCGTTGTAGAGGGCGAGCATCGGGGCGGGGATGGGGGTGCCGTCGAGGTCGAGACCCGCGGCGATGGCCTCATCGACGCCATCGGGACCGGCAATGGCCATGGCAGGGGTGGGTGAAGGACGAACGTGAGCCTGCCATGGCGGCGGTGCCGCGCTTTCAGGCGCTGAAATAACGCGCCTTGCTGTGCAGGGCCACCAGGGCCGTGGTGCTCTGCTCCGGCTCAAGCTGGTCGCTCTCATCCATGTGAAGGCCGATCCGTTCAGCGTCGAGCCAGGTGAGCTGCTGGCGGGAATCGGCCACATTGGGGCAGGCGGGATAGCCGAAGGAATAGCGGCTGCCGCGGTAACGCTGGGCCAGCACCTCCCGCAGGGGCATGGCGACGGGATCGGGGAAGCCCAGCTCGCGGCGGATGCGGGCGTGGGTCCATTCGGCCAGCGCCTCGGCCATCTGCACGCCGAGGCCATGGAAGTAGAGGTAGTCGCTGTAGCGGTCGGCGGTGAACAGCTCGCGGGCGAAGGCGGTGGCCTTCTCCCCCATCGTGACCGCCTGCATCGGCAGCACATCGGCGCCGCAGGGATTCCCATCCGGGCCGAGCTCCAGATCGCGGTAGAAGTCGGCGATGCAATAGCGGTTGCCGCCCCGCTGGCGGGGGAGGTCGAAGTGGCCGAGCACCTGATCCGCCTCGCCGGGCCTGGCGCCATCCGCCAGGCCGGCCGGATCGAACACCACCACGGCATTGCCCCGGCGGCCACAGGGGAAGTAGCCGTAGGCCAGCCGGGGGGTGAGCAGCCCTTCCGCCAGGCAACGCTCCATCCACTGGGCCAGCACGGGCTCCGCCTTCTCGGCCAGCATGGCCTCATAGGCCTCTCGGCTCTGGTCCTGGGCCTTGCGCAGCTGCCACTGGCCGGCAAACAGGGCGTTGCGGTCGAGGTAAGCGAACACCTCCTGCAGATCGACCTGGCCTTCATCGAGCAGCCGCGAGCCCCAGAAGGGAGGACTGATCGCTTCCTCCTCCGGCACGGCTTCCGAGCGGTGGTCGCTGGCCGGCGGAACGGCCGGGGTGGCGGAGGCGGCCACCGCCGCCGGGGTGGATTCGGCGGCCTCTGCCCCGGCCTCCACCCCATCGCTGCTGCCGAGGCTCGGCCCGAGGCCCTCTGGCGTACCGTCGAGGAAGCCCTGGCCGTCGTCCCAGCGGCCGGAGGTCTTGGCCTCCATCAGCGCATCCATGAAGCGCAGATCGGCGAAGGCATCGCGTCCGTAGATCACCTGGCCCCCATAGGCGGCCCGGCAATCGCCATGCACGAAGCGGGGGGTGAGGGCGGCGCCGCCGAGGATCACGGGCACGTTGATGCCCACCTCATTGAAGGTGCGGAGGTTGTCTTTCATGAAGGCGGTGGACTTTACGAGCAGGCCACTCATGGCGATGCAATCAGCCTGGTGCTGCTTCTGAGCGTCGACGATTGCTTCGACGCTTTGCTTGATGCCAAGATTGATCACCTCGTAGCCATTATTGGTGAGGATGATATCAACAAGATTCTTGCCGATGTCGTGGACATCTCCTTTCACCGTGGCGATCAGAAACTTGCCCTTGCTGTTGCTCTTCTGATTGCCATCGGCATCCTCCTGTTTCTCCATGTGGGGTTCAAGAAAAGCCACCGCGGATTTCATCGTTTCGGCGCTCTGCAGCACGAAGGGCAGCTGCATTTGGCCGGAGCCGAACAAATCGCCCACCACCTTCATGCCATCGAGCAGGAAGGTGTTGATGATCTGCAGCGGTGGATAGGTGTTGAGAGCCTCAGCCAGTGAGGCATCCAGACCGATCCGTTCGCCATCGATGATGTGCTGCTTAAGCCGCTCCTCCACTGGCAGGTCCGCCAGGGAGGGGCCTGAAGCGCGAGCATCTTTGGCTGATACCCCGGCAAACAGGGTGGTGAGAGCCGTGAGCGGATCGTAACTGCAGATGCCGTTCTCGAAACCGCGCCGGTCGTAGATGAGATCACGGCAGACCTGCTGATGCTCATCGCTGATCTTTACCAGCGGCAGGATCTTGGCGGGACTCACAATTGCCGCATCCATGCCCGCCTCGCAACAATCGTGCAGGAACACCGAATTCAGCACGATCCGCGCCGCCGGCGAGAGGCCGAAGCTCACATTGCTCACCCCCAGCACCACATGCACGCCGGGAAGTTCGCTACGGATGCGGCGGATCGCTTCCACCGTTGCGGCGCCGTTGCGGCGGTCCTCCTCGATGCCGGTAGAGATCGGCAGGGCGAGGGGGTCGTAGAAAATCTCATGGGCCGGAAGTCCGTATTCAAGGGCATCGCGGTAGGCCCGCTGGGCGATCGCGAACTTGCGCTCGGCCGAGCGGGCCATGCCCTCCTCATCGATGGTGCCCACCACCACAGCGGCGCCGTAATCGCGGGCCAGTTCGAGCACCTTGAAGAAGCGCTCATCGCCATCTTCGTAGTTGGTGGAATTGAGGATGCATTTGCCCCCGGCCACCTTCAGGCCGGCCTCCATCTTCTGCCACTCGGTGGAATCGAGCATCAGCGGCAGGTTCACATTCGTGACCAGCCGGCTCACCAGTTCGCGCATGTCGCGCTCACCGTCGCGCCCGACGTAGTCGACGTTGACATCGAGGACATGGGCGTTCTCCTTCACCTGGCTGCGGCCCACCGCCACCAGGCCATCCCAGTCCTCCTCGGCCAGCAGTTCGCGCACCTTCTTGCTGCCGCTTGCGTTGAGCCGCTCGCCGATGATCAGGAAGGAGTTGTCCTGCAGGTAGGGGGTCACCCCGTACAGGGAGGCGGCGGCGGGCTCGTAGCCCAGAGCCGGGCGCACGGCGGCGGCATCGGCTGCTAGGGCGGCGTGGCCGTTGGCGGCCTGGCCCGGGGCCGCGGGGCTGGTCCGCACGGGCCGGGGGGCCGGATGGAGCTCAGCCGCAAGTTCGGCCAAGGCGCCGATATGGGCCGGGGTTGTGCCGCAGCAGCCGCCGATCACCTGCACCCCCAGATCCTCGACGAAATGCATCAGCTGCATCTTCATCTCGGTGGGGGTGAGGCGGTAATGGGCCACCCCGCCGATGTTCTCCGGTAGGCCGGCATTGGGGATGCAGCTCACCACGAAGGGGCAGTGCTCGCTGAGGTAGCGCACGTGCTCCTTCATCTGCTCGGGCCCGGTGGCGCAGTTGAGGCCGAGCACATCGATAGGAAAGGGCTCCAGAATCGCCACCACCGCGGCGATGTCGGAGCCCACCAGCATCGTGCCGGTGGTTTCCATCGTGACCGACACCATCAAGGGTCGGCGCTGGCACGCCGCTCTGAAGGCCTCCTCGATGCCCTGCAGCGCCGCTTTAATCTGCAGCACATCTTGGCAGGTCTCTACGATGAAGAGATCCACGTCTCCGGCCAGCAGACCCTCCGCCTGATCGCGGAACGAGGCCTTCATCGTGTCGAAATCAATGTGACCGAGCGTGGGCAGCTTCGTGGTGGGCCCGATCGAGCCGGCCACGAAGCGGGGCTTCTCGGGGGTGCTGTACTGATCGGCTACCTCACGGGCGAGTTCGGCGGCCCGTTTGTTGAGGGCGAAGGCCTGATCCTCCAGGCCGTATTCGGCCAGGACGATCGAAGCGGCGCCGAAGGTGTCGGTTTCGATCACATCGGCGCCCACCTCCAGAAATTGGCGATGCACCGCCTGCACTGCATCAGGCCGGGTGACCACCAGGTTCTCGTTGCAACCTTCGAGGGCCGGGCCGCCGAAATCCTCGGCGCTCAGGTTCATCTGCTGTAGCGAGGTGCCGGTGGCGCCGTCGAACACCAGTACCGGCCTGGAGGGATCATGAAGCCGATCCAGAAAACCGATCCGGCTGGTGGCGGTGGCGGCGGTCATCAGGCGTCGATGCGGATTCGGGTGACCCAGTGTTCATAAACGGGATCGCGGCCTTCCGTGATCGTGGTCAGCCGGTCGCGCAGCTTCTCCATCACCGGGCGGCGATTAGGAAGATCGGTGCTCTCCAGGCGACGGATCGGGGTCACCCGGGCCGCCGTGCCACTCAGGAAGGCCTCATCGGCCACGAACAGCTCCGTTTTGTCGACGGGGCGTTCGAGCACCGGAATGTCCATGGCCCGAGCTAGTTCCAGGATGCTGGCTCGAGTGATTCCCTCAAGGATATCCTGGTCCACCGAAGGCGTGATCAGTACCCCATCGCGCACGATGAACAAATTCATGCCGCTGGCTTCGCTCACCTTGCCCCGGCTATTCAGGAGCAGGGCCTCGTCGAAGCCGCTTTTTACGGCCTCGGTCTTGGCAAGGGAACTGGTGATGTAAGCGCCGCTGATCTTGCCCCGCAGGGGCAGGGAGCGATCCTCCTGGCGGGTCCAGCTGCTGAAACGACAGGTGACCCCCTCCGGCGAGAGGTAATCCCCCATCTCGATGCCATAGATGAGAAAGTCCGTTTCGACATCGTGAAGTCGGGGGGAGATGCCCAGACCGCAGGTGTAAACGAAGGGGCGCAGGTAAAAGGGCTTGCGTGGTTTGTTGGCCTGCAGGAAGGCCCCGATCGCCCCGTGCACCGTCTCCTCGCTCAGCTCAGTGAGCAGCAGCCTGGCGCTTTGGGTGAGGCGGCGGGCATGGCGATCGACTCGGAATAGCAGCACCTCCCCGGGATCGTCCGGGTTGGGCAGCCCCCGCATGCCACCGAAGGCGCCCGTGCCGTAATGGAGGGCATGGGTCGCCACCGAGAGGGTGGCCTCGGCGAAGGGAACACAGGCTCCGCCGAACCAGGCATAGGGGAGGAATTGATGCATGGAAGGCGGTGCTGACGCTGCGATCTTCTCACTGCGGACACCAGGATGGTGGTCATGCACCGACTTGCCACGATTCCCGGCGCCCCGGAACCCGCTGCTGGCTCCCTGCCCTTCGTGGAGCAGGAGGCTGCCGAGATGGTGCTGCTCAGCAGCGCCGATACGGATCTGAACGCCGTGGCGGCCCTGCTGGATAACGATCCGCGGGTGATCGAGGGCTCCCTGCGGGCTCTGAACCTCGCGGCCCTCGGCCATCCGGCTGTGATCGACCACTACGTGGCCACCACCCTGCGGGAAGCGACAGTGGTGCTGGTGAGACTCCTGGGCGGCCGGGGGCACTGGAGCTACGGACTCGAGCGCCTTCAGGCCTGGAGCAGGAGCGCGGAAGGTCGAACCCTGCTGGTGCTGGCGGGCACGGCCGAGGAGGAACACGCCTTGGCGGAACTGGGCAACGCCCCTGTCGACCTCACCCTGGCGCTGGCGGGCTGCCTGCGGGAGGGCGGCACCACCAATCTGCGCCAGGTGTTGCGCTGCCTCGAGCGGTTCCGGCTTCGGCAGCCCCCCCTGCTGCCCGTGGTGGATCCCGCTCCCGACCCCCTTCCCCACGATTGGCGCAATGAGCCCGGGCCCCGTGTGGGAGTGATTCTCTACCGGGCCCAGCGCCAGGCCGGCGATATGGCCCTGATGGAGGCCACGCTCGGCGCCTTGCGCCAACGGGGCCTGGCGCCGCGGGGCCTTTGGGTGAGCAGCCTGCGGGACGCCGCCGTGCAGGAGGGGGTGGCCGACCTTTACCGCCGCGAGGCGGTGGCAGCGGTGCTCTGCGGCACCGGGTTCGCCTCGGTTCGTTTCGAAGCGGCGGGGCTCGGGGCTCCCCTCTGGGAGCGGCTGGATGTTCCAGTGCTCCAGATGCTCTGCAGTGCCAGGGGCCGCTCCGCTTGGCAGGAGAGCAGCATCGGTCTGGGCCCCCTCGACCTCAGCCTGCAGGTGGTGTTGCCCGAGCTGGACGGGCGCCTCACGACCCGGGTGGCGGCCTTCAAAGAATGGACGGCCAGCGATCCGAATCTGGGCACCGCACTCCACCGCATGGAACCAGACCCGCAACGGCTGGGCTGGATCTGCGAGCTGGTGGAGCGTTGGATCGAGCTGGCCCACACCCCGGTGGCGCATCGCCGGGTGGCCCTGGTGCTGGCCAACTACCCGACCCGCGATTCCCGGCTGGCCAATGGCGTGGGCCTCGACACCCCCGCCAGCGTGGTGCTCATGCTCCGCTGGCTGGCGGAGGCGGGCTACGCGGTGGTGGAACCCCTGCCAGCCGATGGGGATGGGCTGATCCAACGACTGCTGGCCGGCCGGACCAATGACCCGGAAAGCGGGCACCGGCCACCCCTCACCCACTTACCCCTATCGACCTACCTGAGCTGGTATGGAAGCCTGCCGGTTGAGGGTCGGGATCGCCTGGAGGTCGTCTGGGGAGCACCGGAGCGGGATCCGGGCCTCGAACCGATGGCCGATGGTCTGCAGGGTTTCCCAGTTCGAGGGCTGGATTTCGGATCCGTGGCCCTGCTGGTGCAGCCCGACCGCGGCTACGACCGTGACCCCGAGCTGAACTACCACAGCCCCGACCTGCCTCCCACCCATGCCTACCTGGCCCAATACCTCTGGCTGAGGCAAAGCTTCGGCTGCCAGGCCGTGGTGCATGTGGGCAAGCACGGCAACCTGGAGTGGTTGCCGGGCAAGGCCGTGGGCCTCTCGGAGCACTGCTTCCCGGAATGGGCGCTTGGGCCCCTGCCCCATTTGTATCCCTTCATCGTGAACGATCCTGGCGAGGGCAGCCAGGCCAAGCGCCGCTGCCAGGCCGTGATCCTCGATCACCTCACCCCACCGCTGGGACGGGCTGGGCTGCACGGCGATCTCCAGGCCTTGGAGGCCCTGCTCGATGAGTACTGGGAGGCCCGTCAGCTTGGAGCGGAACGCGCTGATGCCCTGAGGCTCGAGCTAGAGCGCCGCCTGGCCGGGCTGAACCTTCCGGCCCCCGCCGGAAACGGACCCGTCGGGGATGGGCGGCTGGAGGCCGCCGACGGCTACCTCTGTGAACTCAAGGAAGCCCAGATCAGGCTGGGGCTCCACACCTACGGCACCCTGCCCGAGCCTGCGAAGCTGGCTGAGCTGCTGTTGTGCCTGGCGCGCCCGCCCCAGGGTGGGCTGCCTGGTCTCACCCAGGCGCTAGCCCAGGATCTGGGCCTCGAGCTGGACCCCTGGGCAGACCGGGAGGAAGCTCCGCTTGGGGAGGGGGATCGTCGCCTTCTCAGCGAGCGGGTTCTCACCTCCGCGGTTGCTGCGCCAGCACGGGGCTCTGGCTGTTTGCCTCCGCGGGGCCGAGTGGATGACGATCCAAAGCGGCACTCAAGATTAAGTGATTGTGGTGCATCTGCGGCTGCACACCCCGAGGGGGTTGAGGAAGCGGCCAGGACGAGTTCACTCCGCCAATGCGGCGATGCCATCGCCCTACTGGAGGGCATAGCCCTGGTTCTTCTTCAGCGGGAGGTCGCCGCCGCGCTCTCGTCCGCCGCTCCTTCCGATGCACCGCCGATGGAGCTTCAAACCGGCTCGGGGACCAGCTGCGGCACCGTGCTGAACGCGATCCGCCAAAAGCTCCTGCCCGACCTGCTGGCCTGCGCCGCAGCCGAGCGGGAAGCCCTGCTCGCCGGACTGGCCGGTCGTCGCATCGCCGCCGGACCCAGCGGCGCCCCCAGCCGCGGGCGCCCCGATGTGCTCCCCACGGGCCGCAACTTTTACAGCGTGGATCTGCGCGGTCTTCCCACCGAGGCCGCTTGGGATGTGGGCCGCCGCAGCGCTGAACTGCTGCTGGAGGAGCACCTCCAGAGCGAGGGCGACGACCTGCGCCACCTGGCCCTCTCGGTGTGGGGCACCGCCACGATGCGCAACGGTGGCGAGGACATCGGCCAGGCCCTAGCCCTGATGGGTGTGCGCCCGGTGTGGGATGGCCCCACCCGCCGCATGGTGGATCTGGAGGTGCTTCCCCTGACGCTGCTTGGCCGGCCCCGGGTCGATGTGACCCTACGCATCTCCGGCCTGTTCCGTGATGCCTTTCCCCAGCTGGTGGGCTGGTTCAACCGGGCCTGCGCCCTGGTGGCTGCCCTCGATGAATGCGACAGTGCCAATCCCCTGGCGGCGGCGGCGCGGCGGGAGGGGCAGACCTGGCGCGTGTATGGATCGGCTCCTGGGGCCTACGGGGCCGGCCTCCAGGCCCTGATCGATTCGGGGCAGTGGGAGAGCCGCTCCGACCTCGGAGAGGCCTTTCTAAGGTGGAGTTCCTGGCGTTATGGCACCGCGATTGAATCAGGCGGCGTGGCGGGGGTGCCGAGGCCAGCGGATCCAGGACGCGATCCTTCAACTTTGGATCCCAGCCAGGCTGGAATCGAGGCCTTCCCCGACCGTTCCGGCTTGGAGGCCCGCCTGCGGCAGGTGCAGGTGGTGCTCCACAACCAGGACAACCGCGAGCATGACCTGCTCGACTCCGATGATTACTACCAGTTCCAGGGGGGCCTGAGCGCCGCAGTGGAACATCTGCGCGGCTCTGCTCCCCAGCTCTGGTTCGCGGACCACTCCCGCAGCGAACGACCCCGCATGCACCGGCTCGAGAAGGAGTTCGACAAGGTGCTGCGTTCGCGTCTGCTAAACCCACGCTGGATCGAGGCCATGCAGGGCCATGGCTACAAGGGGGGCTTCGAGATGGCGGCCAGCCTCGATTACTTGTTCGCCTATGACGCCAGCACCGGTCGGGTGCCGGACTGGAGCTACGGGGCCCTGGCGGATCAATGGCTTAACGATCCCGCTGTTCTGGCCTTCCTACGGCGCAGCAACCCCTGGGCCCTGCGGGACATGGCCGAGCGCATGCTCGAGGCGCACAATCGCGGGCTCTGGGCAGGGGCCCAGAACGAGCAACTGGATGGCCTCAGGGAGCTGGTGCTCGAGAGCGAGGCCCTGATTGAGGCACCCTGAGGGTCAGGGGTTCAGATCCTTGGCCATCGACTTGAACGGGTCGATGGAGCCGGCCCGGCCCGCGGCTGGGGTGGCTGCATCGTCGCTCTCGGATGCCTTGGCCTGCCGGGCTGAAGGTGCACCACCGGGCTGGTTCACGGACACGGCGCTGCCCTTCATGCGCTGGGCGAGTTGGGCCGGGGACAACTGCTGGGCGAAGGTTTTCTTGACAGGCTTGGGTATCCCACCGGTGAGATTGACTTCCACGTCGGTGTCGGTGCTGGTGCCGGCAAGGCCGGGGGTCATCGTTTCGAGACGGGCCTCCATCGAGGCCACTTCCTGAATCATTTCCTTCTGGCCGGGGCTGTCGGCGTTGCCGGGGAAAGTGCGGCGGATCGTGTTGGAGCGCCGCATGAAGTTGACATCTCCCAGGCTGATGGCGGCATCGGGTTCCAGGAAGAAGGCGTCTTCGGCCTTCTTGGCCTTAGCCGGCTCCGACTGGCCGGAGATCTTGACTCCGTTGGAGCGGGAACCGAGCAGACGATCGAACAGACCCATGGACGTCAACAAATCTGTCAGGGAACCCTAGCGGCCCCTGAGGGTCAGACCGTGGCTGTCGGTACCGCAGCTATGCAAAAGGCCACGATCGGAAAGGCTGCGGGCGATGGCGTCGCACACCAGTGGTGTGGGGCTCCAGTGAGGAGCCATGGTGTAGTCGTACCAGGCCTCTCCGCCATCGAGACCAACCTCGGCGGCGGCGGCGATCAGGCGCTGGTGGGGCAGGCGATAGCGGGCGGGATGGGCGAGCAGGGCCAGACCGCCGGCTGCTCGGATCGCCGCGACCACCGCCTCCGCCCGCAGGCCGGGTCCCACCACAGCCTCACCCTGCAGGTAGGGGGCCAGGGGCTCCGGGTCGGGCCCGAAGCCCAGGCCCAGCACATGCACGAGGCAGCCCTCCAGCAGGCAGCTGATCTCCACCCCCCGCCAGAGGGTCGGAATCCGGGTCCCCTCCTCCTGATGACGCGCCAATGCCGCAGCGATGCGGTCATGGGCGGCCAGAGCGTGGTGGTCGGTCACGGCCAGGTGCTCGAGGCCGATCGCCACCGCCTGGTGGGCGAGGGCCTCGGGGGCCAGGCTGCCATCGCTGCAAAGGGTATGGCAGTGGAAGTTGAAGCGGGTCGGACAGCTCTCCGGACCCACCTCGCGCAGCACCGCCGCCAGCGGATGCTGATGTGCGTCAGCCCGCAGCACTGCGTCCTTCCCCTTCATTCAATGTGCCAGCAACCCTACGGGCGGCATCAGCCTCCTTCTCGCTTCGCAGGCGGCGCCAGCGGGCGTAGAACTGAATCGAGGCCGCCATCGCGATCACCAGAGCCACCAGGAACCAGGTGGCGGCGCCAGTCGGGAACTGGTTTTTGAACACCACCAGCATCACCACCACCACCAGCAGCAGGGTGGGCAGCTCGTTGAGGGCCCGCAACTGACGGCCACTCCAGGTACAGCATCCGCTCTGCAGCTGGCCCATCAGCCGATAACAGAAAGCGTGGTAGGCCAGCAGCGCCGCCACGAAGGCCAGCTTGGCGTGCATCCAGCCCTGGTGAAGCCAGGCGGGATTCAAGCTGAGCAAGCCCACCGCCATCGCCACCGCCACCACCATGCCGGGGGTGGTGATGATGTTGGCCAGGCGACGCTCCATCACCGAATACTGAGCCTCGAAGGCCGCCCGGATTGGGGGCTCCAGTTCAGCTGCCTCGCGGTGGTAGATGAACAGCCTTACCAGGTAAAAAAGCCCGGCGAACCACACCACCACCCCCACGATGTGGAGGGTCTTGAACCAGAGGTAGGCCTCCGGGGGCCAGGTGAAGGCCAGGAGCATCGGCCGCGAACAGGTCGACGTCACGCTAGGGGGTCAGCCCGGCGGGGACGGGGTCAGGGGGCCTGGGCCATGAGGTGGGCCGCTGCCGTGGCTCGGATGGCGGCGAGCTCCTCAGGGGGAAGGCGTTCGAGCTGCTTCATCACCAGGGCCATGCGGGGATTGGCGCGAAGATCGGCAGCGTGGCGGGCGAGAAAATCCCAGTAGAGGCTGTTGAACGGGCAGGCATCGGTTCCGCTGCGTTGCTTGACGTTGAACCGACAGCCCTTGCAGTAGGTGGACATGCGATTGATGTAGTTGCCACTGGCGGCATAGGGCTTGCTGGCCAGCCGGCCACCGTCGGCGAACAGCCCCATGCCGATCACGTTGGTCTGCATCACCCAGTCGTGGCCATCAATGAACTGGCGGTGGAACCAGGTGGTGAGGGCCTGGGGATCGAGGCCGGCCAGGAGGCCGTAGTTGGCGAGCACCATCAGCCGTTGGATGTGGTGGGCGTAGCCCGTGGCCTTCAGCTCGGCCAGCACCGTGTCCATGCAGGCCATGCCGCTGCAGCCCAGTTGTTCCAGCCAGGCTGGCAACGGCCTGGAGGCCTGGAAATGGTTCAGCTGGGGATAGGTGGGGCCAAGCCAGTGGTAGAGGCCGTGGGTGTATTCCCGCCAGCCCAGGATCTGGCGGATCACGCCCTCCAGGCTGGCCAAGGGCACGGCGTTGACAACGCCCGCTGACGGGTGGGAGCTCTGCTGGACTTCCGGTCGGTGGCCTTCGCAGAGGGTGGTGTCAGGGACAGCGACAGGGGAGGTGGGTGGGGCTGCTTCTTGTGAGGAGTCAACCGGCTGGCGGCCGGCCTGCTCCAGGCGCTCGATCACCTCAAGCGGATGCAGCAACCCGAGGTTGATGAAGGGGGAGAGCAGCGAATGCCAGAGGGTGGGCTGGCCGCTCACCATCGCATCCTGATAAGGGCCGAAGCCGGCAAGGCGGGTGGCAGTGAAGTGCTCCAGCACCGCCAGGGCCTGGTGGCGGCTCACCGCCCAACCGAAGGGTTCCAGATCTCCGGGCAGTGGAGCGAGCCCGCGGCTGACCCGACTGGCATCGAGCCGCCGCACCTTGGCGATCACCTCCAGGGTGATGAAGTCCGGCTCAAACCAAAGCGGCGCTGGACCGGCCAGCCCCTTGGTGGGGGAGCGGCGGTTGTCGTGGTCGTAGTTCCACTGGCCGCCGAGGGGCGTGGCGCTGGGCCCCTCCCCTTGCATCAGGACACCGAAGCGTCGCCGCCCCTCGCGATAGAAGAGCTCCATGCGCAGCTGGCGGCGGCCGTGGGCCCAGGTGGCGAAGTCCTCGCGGCTCCACAGAAAGGCGTTGGAGGGATGCCAGATCAGGGTGGGTGCCGAGGACAGGGGGGACCGCGGCGGGCCAACCGGGGATCCTGGCGGTGGTTGCGGCCCTGTTCTGGACATGCCGGCGGCTGGCTCAGCGCGGCTTGTCGGATCGAGCCAGGTCTGATCGAGAGTGTGCTGATCGAGAGTGAGTTGATTGAGACCCGTCAGTTCGATACTGCTCTGTTCCGGACTGCTCCCTTCAGGAGTGTTCCCTTCAGGAGTGTTCTGTTCGGAACGGGTTTGATTTGTGCCTGTTGGTTTGGAATCTGTTGGATTAGGAGCTGTTGAATCAGGGTTGGAGCCTTCCCAGCGGCTGATGATCCGCTCCAGGGCTACCCGAACCGGCCGGTCGGCCGGCTCCATCGCGTGGAGCTCCGTGATGCCGTGCTCCGCGCACCAGGCACGCAAGGCCACCCCGAAGCTTTCCGCCTCGCGGTGATCCACCTGCCAGCCCGCCTGGCGCAGCTCGGCCACGAAGTGGCGCAGGGCGCTCCAGAGCAGCACCAGCCGCTGGCGATGCAGGGGCATGAGGTGAAGGCCACCGATGCTCTCGACCAGCAACAGGCGGCACTGGCGGTGGGCCTCCGCCGGGCCCAACCGGTCCAGCAGATCCCTCAGGGCCGACTGGGAGAGAGAGAGTTGATCTTGGAGGATCAAGATGCCGACGCTCATCGATCCAGGACCTCGCCAGGGCCATCCGGAGGCCACTCATCATCCAACCTGGCCCACACCTGTGGAACTGGACAGGGCGCTGGGCTGTTTCGGCTTACGATCTCAGTGTCGGTCAGAGCGTCCACGGGCCTGTATCTTCCGGCTGGCCCTGCATTAGCCGATCGTTTGTTGTGATTCAGGTCATCCAGCTCATTGAGGACATGCCGCCATTCGTATCGATCGTCATTTGCACCAAGAACCGGCAAGACGCTCTGGAAACCTATGCATTGCCTTCCATCCAGAAGCTCAATTATCCGAACTTCGAGGTGGTGGTGGTTGATGACGCCTCCAGCGATGGAACTCAACAGTTCCTCTGCAATTATCAACCTGGAGCGATCCGTTTGCGGGTGGTGCGCAACCAGCGCTCCCGAGGTCTGTGCCATGCCCGCAATGTGGGCTTGAGCTGCTGCGGCGGGGAATTCATCGCCTTCATCGATGACGACTGCGCTGTGACACCAGAGTGGATGAACGGCCTTGTCTCGGCATACGTTGAGGATAGGATCGCCGTGGTGGGGGGCGTGAGCTTCAAGGGAGATAGTGATGAAATCTATATTAATGATCGCCATGCATGGGGGTGCAACATGTCGTTTCGATCATCCATCTTCCGGCGCTTTCGATTCGATACAGGTCTTAAATACTCTCACTATGCGGATGAAACCGACCTAATCGGACGCATCATCGACCACGGCTACCAAAGAATTGTGACCCCTAAGGCCCTGGCCAGGCATTACGTGAGGGATGCAAGCTACAGAAAGCAAGTGCCGTTATCGGCCTATCTAAACTATCACTATCTTAATGCCAAGAAAGGCTCCCTGAAAGGTTATTATTCCTATGTTTTCAGCCACTCCCTTAAGCATGTGGCCTTGGTGGAATATGGACTTAACTTCAAGGGGCAAAAGCAAGCAATGCCGCTAGTATTTTTAGCGGCATTCAGAAAGTTTATTTATTATCTCTATGTCTTTCTCTTCGAAATCCCCGTTGCTGCCAAGCTGAAGCATTGGCAGGAGGAGTCTCTCTTCCGTCGCAATGCCCCTGAGGTCGGGATGTAAGCAGGGCTCAGTTATGGCTTGGGATCAGCCATTCCCTCGGCTACCAACCGGCAGGCCCGTCGGGCCACGGCGCTGGCATAAACCCGCTCGACCAGCCCCTGCTGGGGGCTGAGGGCACCGGTGCGGCAATCCACCACGAGGCGCTCGCGGTGTCCCTGTTGGTCGTTGACCCGTAGTCGTAGTTGCCAGTGGTAAAGAGCGCTGCGGCTGAATTCATCACCGCAGACAGGCCCCACGCAGAGGCCGGGGGAGGCCAGCGCGGGCAGCGCAGGGAGCGCCAGAACCAAGGCCAACACCAGGCTCAGGCTCCGGCACAAGCCTTCGGCCAGCCGGTGGGCTGCCAACAGCGAACCGGTCGTGAGCCACTGCCAGGCCCCAGCCCAGCATTGGCCTGGGGGCCGTTGTCCCGCAAGCGGCTGGGTCCGCAGTCGGAGCAGGGGCGGCAAGGGCGGCTCAACAAGGAAAGTCCATCCTGACGGTTCAGCCTTGGGGATCGGCTGGTTGAGGAACCTTCGCGGTCCCTGAGTCGGCGGCGGCCAGGGCGGATGCTGATCACTGCCGACCAACCGGAACCGGCGTACTCACTCGACCGGTTCAGAGCGGGCACCCTCCTCCGCATCCTCGGCTCCCTGGGGGGGATGGAAGTACTCCCACACCTGCCGGGCCAGGGCAGGACCCACGCCCGGAGCGGCGGCGATCTGCTCGGTGTTGGCGAGCTGGATCGCATCGATCGAGCGGAAATGGGCCAGCAGATCCCTCACCCGCTTCGGACCCAGGCCGGGGATGTCCCCCAGCCGCGAGCGCTTCATCCGCTCGCCCCGTTGCTGGCGGTGATAGCTCACGGCGAAGCGGTGGGCCTCATCGCGCAGGCGCCGCAGCAGCTGCACCCCCAGCTGGTCGGCCTCGCTCTCGAGGGGCTGCTTCGCCCCCGGCACGAACACCTCCTCCCGCTGCTTGGCCAGCGAGCACACCACCAGGTCCTCGTGGAGGTTGAGCTCCCGCAGGGCCTCCATCACGGCCGAGAGCTGGCCCTTGCCGCCATCGATCATCACCACATCGGGCCAGTCGTTGAGGCCTCCGGTGTGGAGGGCCGTGTCGGCGGTGCGGCGCAGCTCCGCCAGGTCCGCCCCTTCGGCCTTGGCCTGAGCCCAGCGGCGGAAGCGGCGGCGCATGATCTCCGCCATCGCCATGAAGTCGTCGGAGTGGCCGGCGCGGATCGAGCTGCTCTGAATGCGGTAGCGGCGGTAGTGCTGCTTGGCCGGCAGGCCATCGACGAACACCACCTGGGAAGCCACCGCATCGCTGCCCTGGATGTGGCTGATGTCGAACCCTTCGATCCGCCGGGGTGGCACCGCCAGCTCGAGCAGCTGGGCAAGGTCCTCGGTGGCGAGATGCTGCTGTTCGGCGCCGCGCTGGGCCCGCTGCAGTTCGTAGGCGGCGTTGCGTTCCACCAGTTCGATCAGCTCGGCCTTCTGCTGGCGTTGGGGCACCGCCAGCTGCATCCTGCGACCACGCCTCTCCTGGAGCCACTCGCCGATCAGCTCCTGCTGGGGCAGGCGGTGCTGGAGCAGCAGCTCCGGCGGAATCTCCACCGGCTCCACCTGGCTGTAGTGCTCCTCGACAACCCGCTGCAGGATGCGGCCCGGATCGAGGGCGCTGCCATCGGCGCCCACCGCGTCGGCGGTGAATCCGAGCCGGCCCACCAATTTGCCGGCCCGCATCTGGAACAGCTGCACCGCCGCCACCCGCCCATCGCTGACCAGGGCCACCACGTCGCGGCTCACCGAACTGTCGCCGAGGCTCATCTTCTGATCGGCGGTGAGGGCATCGAGGCCCTGCAGCTGGTCGCGCACCCGGGCAGCCGCCTCGAAATCCAGCCGTTCGGCGTAGCGCTCCATCTGGGCCCGCAGCAGCTCCAGCAGCTCGTCGTTGCGGCCCTGGAACACCATCGCCACCCGGCGGAGCCCCTGGTGGTAGGCCTCGGAGCTGATCTTCTCCTGGCAGACGCCGGGGCAGCGACCGATGTCGTAATTGAGGCAGGTGCGGTCGCGGTAGAGGGGCTGGGGCCGCTGGCGCAGCGGAAACACCCGCTTCACCACCGTCAGGGTGCGGCGCAGCAGGCCCACATCCACGTAGGGCCCGTAGAAGCGATCGAGGGGGGAACGGAAACGGCGGCGGCGGGTGATGAAGATGCGCGGATAGGCCTCGCTCCAGGTGATACAGAGATAGGGGTATTTCTTGTCGTCCTTCAGCAGCACATTGAAATGGGGCTGATGGTGCTTGATCAGGTTCGATTCCAGCGCCAGCGCCTCGGCCTCGCTGTCGGTGACGATGAATTCGATCTCGCACACCTGCCGCACCATCAGGGCAATGCGGGGGCTGTGGGCATGGCCGCCACCGCTCTGAAAATAGCTGCGCACCCGGTTGCGCAGCAGCTTGGCCTTGCCGATGTAGAGAATCCTGTCCTCTCCATCACGCAGCAGATAACAGCCGGGTTCGGAAGGCACCTCCTTCAGGCGGGCCTTGAGCTTGGCCGGCTGCTGGATCAGGACCGGAGGGACTGAGGCTGATGCCAGGGATGGAGCTGTGGTGATGTCGGGGCTGAAAGGGGGGCACGGCTCCATGAAAGGCCCTAACGCCTGGCCGCCGCTGGCGAGAAACGGATCGGTACCCGACAGCTCAGGCGGGAGTTCGGTGCGAGCAGTCACGACGGAGCGCCAGCAGGAGCTTGACCCCTCAACCGCCGTACTGCCAGCCGGTGCCCGCCAGCTCCAGGGCATCGCCTTCCCGCAGCAGGGTGGCGCTCTTCACCTCCCCCACGAACACCGTGTGGTCGCCATGGTCGACCGTGCCGACGAGCTCGCATTCCACCCCGCCCAAACCGTCCTCCAGGATTGGCAGGCCCAGGGGACCGAGTCGGAAAGGAGCGGCATCGAAGCGCCCCCCCACCGCCGCCTGGGGCTTGAAAAACACCGCCGCCAGGTCTTTCTGGTCGGCGCGCAGCACATTGAGAGAGAAGCGGCCAGTGCGGCGGATCATGCCGTTGCTGGTGGAATCGGCCCGCACCGCCATCACCACCAGGGGGGGCTCAAACGACCCCTGGGTGACCCAGCTGGCGGTGAAGCCGTTCACCTCCTGGGCCTCGGCCACGCCGCAAATGAACAGGCCGTGGGGAATCTTCCGAAGCAGGGTCTTCTTGGCGGCGGCGTCGAGGCTGACGTCGGTCATGATTCGTGCGGTGCGGTCCTGGAGCGACTCTAGGGAGATGACCCCGCCCGCTCAGGCCATGCGAGCTCTGTATCCCGGCAGCTTCGATCCCCTCACCCTGGGCCACCTCGACCTGATCGAGCGGGCCAGCCGGCTCTTCGACGGCGTGCGGGTGGCGGTGCTCCAAAACCCTCTCAAGCAGCCCGCCTTTCCGCTGGAGCAGCGCCTTGAGCAGATCAGCGCGGCCACGGCCCACCTGCAGGGAGTGGAGGTGGGCAGTTTCGATGGGCTCACGGTGGACTATGCCCGCGCCTGCGGCGCCAGCGTGATCCTGCGCGGCCTGCGGGCCCTGAGCGATTTCGAGTTCGAGCTCCAGATCGCCCACACCAATAAGAGCCTCGATCCGGACCTGGAGACCCTGTTCCTCGCCACCGGCGTGAACCACAGCTTCCTGAGCAGCTCGGTGGTCAAGGAGGTGGCGCGATTTGGTGGCGATGTGAGTCACATGGTCCCGGAGGGAGTGGCGCAGGACCTCCGGAGGCTCTTTAATCGGCCATCACCTCCCGGATGACATGAGCGAGGCGCGCATCACCGTTCTCGACCAGCTGGATCAGCTTGAGGACATCGTTCTCGAAGGCAGCCGCATCCCCTTCAGCGGCGGGCGCCTGGTCAATGAGCAGGACGCCATCGAAACGATGGACGCCCTCCGTGCCGCCCTACCCGCACAGATCGCCCAGGCTGAAGATCTGCTGAGTCAGCGGGACAGCTTCATCGAGAAGGCCCGCCAGCAGGCCGAGGAGATCCTGACCCAGGCCCGACGGGAACGGGAGGGCCTGATCGCCTCCGCTTCCGTGCGGCAGGAAGCGGAGCGGCAGGGCAGCGAACTCCGCGAGCAGGCTCGCCAGCAGGGGGAGCAGTTGATTCTCGCCGGCCGGCAGCAGGCCGCCCAAGCGGAACAGGACCTGCAAACCCGCATGGCCCAGATGGAGCAACAATTCGCCGTCCGACGCCAGCAGCTGGAACAGGAAGCCCAGGCACGACGCCAGCACCTCGACCAGGAAGCCGCCGAACGGAATCGCCAGCTGCTCGAACAGCATGAACGCAGCCGACAGCAGGCGATGGCCGAGCTGGAAGCCGTCCGCCAGGAAAGCAACCGCATCCAACGCGACAGCCAGGCCGAGGCGGAACGGCTCCACAACGATGCCCTCCAGTTCCGACAGCAGACCCAGCAGCAATGCGAAACCCTGATCGCCAGGGCCCGTCATGAGGCCACCACGGTTCAGGAGGGAGCCAACCACTACGCAGAGCAGGTGCTGGGGGAACTGGAAGGTCGGCTGAAGGAACTCAGCCAGGTGGTGCTGGGTGGAAGGCGGGAGCTGGTTCGGCTCCAGACGGTCGACACCAAGCCGGCGAACCGCTCCGCCGATCTGGTGCCGGCCGACCAAGAGGAACCGCTGAACCGGGCTCGCCGGGCCGCCGGCCGTCTACGCCGCGCCGCCGCGCGGGGCCTGGCCAGCTGAGCCAACCACCAGTGGTATCACCCGGCCCTGGCGGGAAGCCAACCCGCCAGGGCCTTGGATCGGACCACGGATCCCTGCAATGGTCCGGCGATACCGACACAGCTCCGATAAAGCTGATCCAGGCGCTACCAGGCGACCTGTGCCTAGGGATTGCGGAGATCGGCCGAGGCGGTGCTGCTGGCACAGAGGGCCACATTCTGCACCTGTCCCATCACTCTGCCGATCGTGCGATTCGGCGTTGTCGCGCCATTGGAGATCGCACTCACGAAGCGAGGTCCATCGCTGGTCTGCAGGATGCCACTGATCGCCCGAACACCGGTCAAGGTTCCGGTTTTGCCGTGGAGCATCCCATCAAGCGAGGTACCGTTGAACAGATGGCGCAAGGTGCCGCGCTGGCCAGCGACAGCCATTGATCCCATGTAATAGCGGGCATAGGGATGCTGATCCATGCGCAGCAGCAGGGCGGTGAGGAAACGACTGGTCACCCGGTCGGAGCGATCAAGGCCGCTGCCGTCGGACACGCGAACGCCCTGGAGGGGTAGGCCCTGGCTCTGGAGCCAGAGGGTGGCCCGCCGGGCGGCTTCCTCCTCATTCCAGGTGCCGGCAGCGGAGCGCAGCAATACCTCGGCGGTGAAGTTGTGGCTCTCGGTATTGGCCAGGCTGAGGAGCCCATTCATGGAGGTGGAAGGCTCTTCATGCACCAGCACGGCATTCGGGGGAAGCGGCTCCCGGGCCGAGATCACATTCAGGGTGATGGCTCCGGGTACCTGGTTGGCGACGGTGCGATCCAGAAGGGAGCGCAGCCGGGCCGGTGGATTCATCACGGCGTCATCAATCGTGTTGCTGGTGACCGCCAACCGGGTCACCGGAGCGCCATAAGCCGTGCCGCGGTCTCCCCAGTTCCAGCCCTGGGGCCACCAGACGCCGGCGTCTTCTTCGGCAAGCTCCAACCGCACCGGATTGGTAGCGGAGGCGCCGCTGCTGAGGGCGGTCATCCGAACAAAGCGCTGCAGATGGGGAAGAGCGAGGTCGGGATCACCCTGGCCCGTGAGCCGAAAGCGGCCATCGGGAAGACGCCACAGCCGGGTGGCCAAGCGGAAATCCGGTCCGAGGCGGTCGAGGGCGAAGGCCGTGCTGATCAGCTTCTGGTTCGAGGCCGGCGTCCGCGGACGGGTGCCGTTGATATCGGCCAGCAGGCGCCCGCGGGCATCCGCCACACTGACGCTCCAGACGTCAGCCTCTGCACCGATCACAGCCGCCACCCTCTGTTGGAGCGCTGGGCAGCTGATCTCGGCCTGGAGAACGGGATGCGCCACAGCTGGTGGCAGCGGGGGCAGGGCGGCCAGGCGGGGAGGCAGCCCCCGGCGTGCCGGCATGGCGGGGCTGTAATTCTGAGCCAGGGCCGCTCCGCTGCCGGCGGGCAGCAGCACGCCCAGGCAGGCGAGGCTTCCGAAGAACCGGAGGCTCCGGCGAGCCCCACGCGGCCGAGCCAAGCCCTGAACAGAGGGCAGGCTCATTGGTTCCGATAGGGACGAAGGATTGATCATGCTCAGTTGCCTTCCATGCGGAGGTCGGTCACGGTGCCGTTGAAGCGGTAATTGCTGCCTTCCAGCTCCACGGGGGCACCGATCTTGATGTTCTGGTTACCGAAGACAACCCCACCGGCGGAGCGCCTTCCCTCACCTTCCAGCACAAAGCGTCCATCGAAGGTGCCAAAGGTCTTCTGATTTGGATCTGGAGTTGAAACGAGCTTTCCATCCGGCGTGAGGATCGTGAGACGGCGCTCCAGGGGCACGATCTTCCGCAGCTTCACGCTGCCATGGGGCTGGTTACGGATCACGATCGCCACCTTGCCCTCGGCTTCGGCGCCCTTCAGCAGGGCGGCGGGATCGGCGCTGGGCACGCCCCGCACATCCACCGTCACGATCACGGGTCTGAGGGCACCGGTGGCCTTGGCCACGGCCCCACTCAGCTTCGGACTCCACACCACCCCAGCCGCTGCCAGCACCACGGCGGCAGCAGCCGCACCATCCAGGAGATTGAAGGAACGGCCGGGTTTGGAGGAGCGGGTCATGGCAATCGGAAAGCTCGCGAAGTGTAAGCAGATCATCTGGAGCAGACCAGCCCCCAGGGGTTGGAGGGAAACCCCTGAGGGCACGAGGGGCCGCAGCTGATCCTCAGCGCTGCAATCCGTCCAGCAGACGATCCACCGAGCGCAGGGTCATCGCAAGGCCACCGGATCCATCACCCTGCAGGGCCCCATCCCGTTCCTCTCCATCGGGTCGATGGTCGAAGCTGGCCGAAAAGCGGTAGCCATCGGGATCCAGGCGGTAGAGCTCCCAGTCGTGGGGATGGGCCCGGCGCAGGGCGGAGCCGGCCAGGGGGATCAGGGCGTAGGCCGCCTCCCACTGGGCCAGGAACCCCCGCCGCCGTTCCCGGCCAACGCTGCCGATGCCCACGGCGCCATCCTCAAGGCCCGGATTCACCAGCACCACCCGGCCCACGTGGGCCTGGCAGACGCTCTCCACGGTCCCGTAATCGGCCTGGCTGGCGCCCACCAGGATCAGCACCTCAGCGCCGCTGCCCCCGGGGTCCGGCGCATTCAAGCCACCCCCAGCTTCGATCGACAAGGCAGAGCTGCCCTGCCGCAGATGGTCGCTGAAGGTCGCGATGCGCTCCGCCAGCTCCGGGCCATCGCGGCGGGCCAGGGCAGCGGCGCCGGCATCCGGGAACAGGAGCCGGATCGGCGCGGCGCCGGTTGCCAGCTCTTCGGCCAGCCGCAGCACCACCGGCAGCAGCCGCAGCCCCTCAAAGCGCAGCTCCAGGGTCCAGCGGCCGCGGGGATCGCCCGCCAGGGCCGAGCAAAGGGAGGCGAAGGCCTCGGCCTCGGCCGTTCGAAGGTCGGGGGGAAGCATCGGCCGAGCCTCGCAGGAGCCTGGACCTTAATGGCCCGGGGCTGAGGTCTCCAGGTCCCGCTGGGCCAGCTCCAGGGCCCCGGGCACCCGCTCGAGATCGGCGGGGCAGAGCCAGGGCCCGAGGCTGATCCTCAGGCCACTGGCGCAATGGGATTCGGGGTACCCCAGCGCCCGCAGCACCGCGCTGCCACCACCCCGGGAGGTCGGGGAGGCGATAGCGCTGCAGGCCGAGCCGCTGCTCACCGCCAGCCTCTGACGCCAGAGCCCGCGCACCAGCTCTCGGCCGGGCAGCGGGACTCCCGTTGCACTGGTCACCACCAGACTGATGTGATGGGGCAGTCGGCCTTCCCGATCCTCGGGGGCGGGACCGCTGAGGCTCACGCCGGGCAGTTCCAGGAGGCGTGCCAGTAGGGGGTCGCGCAGGGCCGCCAAAGGATCCAGCCCACCGAGACTGCGCAAACGTTCATAGGCCTCCTCCAGGGCCTGAACGAAACCCGCAGCCAGGACGACCGCCTCGGTGCCACCCCGCAGCCCGCCTTCCTGAGCGCCGCCGATCTGGGGGAGCAACCCAAGGCCGCGGCGACGCAGCAGCAGGCCAATCCCCCGGGGTCCCCCCAGCTTGTGGGCAGTGCAGCTGAGCAGATCCACGCCGAGGGCGTCGGCATCCACCAGCCGGTGACCCACCACCTGCACCGCATCGACATGCAGGGGGATGCCGGCACTCCGGCACAGGCGACTCACCGATTCCAGGGGCTGGAGCGTGCCCACCTCGCTTTGGCCCCAGATCAGCGACACCAGGCGTGTGGGGGGCGTCAGAAGTTCATGGAGAGCCACCAGGTCGATCACGCCGCGGCGATTCACCGGCACCCTCGCCACCTCCCAGCCCTGCCGCAGCAGCGTTTCGGCCGCCGCGGTGGTGGCGGGATGCTCAACCGACGAGATAACCAGCCGACCGGGGGGAAGCATCCCCGCCTGCCCCAGCAGCGCCAGGTGAATCGCCTCACTCGCACCGGAGCAGAAAATCAGATCGTGCTGGCTCGCTCCCAGCAATTCAGCCAGACGCCCACGGCTGCGTTCAAGGAGTTCGGAGGCCCGGAGGCCGAAGCCGTGGAGGCTGGATGGATTGGCCCAGGCGGAGCGTTGGGCCGCAGCCATCACCCTCATCACCCCCTCCGTGGGGGGGCTGCTGGCGCAGGCATCGAGATAGCCGGAAAGATCCTGCGGGGCTTCAGGCGGCATCATCGGGGCGAGGACCTTCCAAGCTGCGCCGTTCCGCAGTGGCCGTGGCGAGGGCCACCAATTCGTCGAGGGAGCGCCCCGCCAGCAGGGCCGCCACCCGGGCGCGGGCCTCGGCGCTACTGCAGGCCTCTGGCCGCAGGCAGCCATTCCCGCAGGCGGTGGCGCAATCGATCACCGGCAGGGCCGGCGCAAGGGAGGAGCCTTCGGTGGCAGCTTCGGCGGGGCCACGCGTCAGGGGGGTGGCCGAAGCGATGCTCTCCGCCGCAAGCGGTTCGCCGACAACCGCCGACTCGCCCAGCAAGCCAGGCACCACCACGCCATCGAACACCGCCTCGGCGGGGCCGCTCATGATCACCGGGGCCCCATCGCCAGCCCACTCGATCCACAGCGGTCCGCCCGGCAGATCCAGGCGGGCACGGCTCTGGCACAGGCCCAGGCGGTGGCAGGCCACCAGAGTGGCGCAGGCGCCGGTGCCACAGGCCAGGGTGGGGCCGGCGCCGCGCTCCCAGACCCGCATCACCAGATGCTCGGGGCTGAGCACCTGCACGAAATGCACATTGGTGCGTGCCGGGAAAGCGGGATGGCGTTCGAGGGCCGCACCGAAGCGCTCCAGCTGAATGGCTTCCACATCCTCCACGGGAATCACCACATGGGGATTGCCCATGCCGGCGGCCGCCACCTTGAAGGTGTGACCTTCCACCTCCAGCTCTCCCTGGGGCAGGCCGGCCGGTCCCAGGGGCAGGGTGGTGGGCACCGCCGCCGGCTCTAGCAAGGGCGGTCCCATGTCGACGCGAATGGTGCCGTCGGGACGAAGTTCCGGCACGATCCGACCCGCCAGCGTCTCCACCTGCCAGGTGCGGCCGGGTTCGTCGCCATCACTGTCCGCAAGGAAGCGCGCCAGGCAGCGGATGCCGTTGCCGCACATCTCCGGTTCGCTGCCATCGGCATTAAAAATCCGCATCCGTAGCTCCCCCCCCTGGCGGGGCGGTAGTGCAAGGATCACCCCATCGCCACCAACGCCAAAGCGCCGGTCGCACAGGCGACGCACCGCCTCCGCATCCAGCCCGAACGCCCCGTCGCCATCCTCCGATTCGCGGCCATCCAGAAGCAGGAAATCATTGCCGAGTCCCTGATACTTGCTGAATTGGAGCACCGATCCATCCCACCGTCCGACGAACCGATCCTATGCAGAGCTTCTTCGAACATCGTGGGCCCAGGCTCGATACCTCCTCCCCCAGCGTGCGCCACCTGCAGGACCTGATCCGCCACAGCTCCCCCGTGTACATCGAGCTCGAAGGTGGCCAGAGCCTGCAGGGCACCATCCGCTGGCAGGACCACGATTTCCTGGCCATCCAGGAAGACCGGGACCTGCCGCTGCTGATGGTGAACCGCACCAAGGTGGTGCTGCTGCGGCTGCTCTGCTGATCCTCTGTGGCACGATCGGGCCAGACCGTTTCCATCCCACCGTGACTGAAGCGAGCCGGTACCGGCCCGAGCAGATTGAACGCCGGTGGCAGCAGGCCTGGGCCGAGCAGGGCCTCGACCACACGTCGGAGGAAACGGCTGGCACCAGCTTCTACGCCCTTTCGATGTTCCCCTATCCGTCGGGGAACCTGCACATGGGCCACGTGCGCAACTATGTGATCACGGACGTGATCGCCCGAACGGCGCGGATGCGCGGCCACCGGGTGCTCCACCCGATGGGCTGGGATGCCTTCGGGCTTCCGGCGGAGAACGCTGCCATCGAGCGGGGCGTCGAACCCGGCGAGTGGACCGACCGCAACATCGCCTCGATGCGTGAGCAGCTGCGCCAGCTCGGTCTCTCGATCGACTGGGACCGGGAAGTGACCACCTGCCACAGCGACTACTACCGCTGGACCCAGTGGCTGTTCCTCCAGTTCCTGGAGGCGGGGCTCGCCTACCGGCGCGAAGCCACGGTGAACTGGGATCCGGTGGACCAGACGGTGCTGGCCAACGAGCAGGTGGATGGGGAGGGACGCTCCTGGCGTTCCGGCGCCCTTGTAGAGAAGCGGCAGCTGCGGCAGTGGTTCCTGAAGATCACCGCCTACGCCGACCAGCTGCTCGATGACCTCCCGAAGCTGGAGGGCTGGCCGGAGCGCGTGCGCACGATGCAGGCCAATTGGATCGGCCGCTCCAGCGGCGCCGAGCTGGATTTCGCCCTGGTGGATGGCGAAGGGCAGCCCAGCGGCGAGGTGATCACCGTGTTCACCACCCGGCCCGACACGATTTTCGGCGTGAGTTACGTGGTGCTGGCACCGGAGCACCCCCTGGTGGCCCGCCTTACCACCGCCGACCAGGCCATCGCCGTGGAGGCCTTCTGTGATCTGGTGAGCCGTCAGAGCGACCAGGAGCGCACCGCCGAGGACGGCCCGAAACGGGGGGTACCGATCGGCGCCCGAGTGCGCAACCCAGCCAATGGCGAGTTGCTCCCCCTCTGGATCGCCGATTACGTGCTGGCGGAGTACGGCACCGGGGCCGTGATGGGCGTGCCCGCCCACGACCAGCGCGATTTCCTGTTCGCCCGCCGCCACGAGCTGCCGGTGCGTCAGGTGATCATCCCGGAGGGCAGCGATGAGCACGCCTTTGAGGGCGGCGCCTGGACCGAGCCCGGCGTGCTGATCCACTCCGGCCGCTTCGACGGCCTGGCCAGCCCCAGCGCGAAAGCGGCGATCACCGCTGCCGCCGAGGGCGAGGGCTGGGGTCGGGGCAAGGTGCAGTACCGCCTGCGCGACTGGCTGATCTCCCGCCAGCGCTACTGGGGCTGCCCGATTCCGGTGATCCACTGCGACAGCTGCGGTGTGGTGCCGGTGCCGGTCGAGCAGCTGCCGGTGGAGCTGCCCCGCCAGGTGGCCTTCAGCGGCAAAGGTGCCTCACCTCTGGCTCAGCTGCAGGATTGGGTGAGCGTGGCCTGCCCCTGCTGCGGCCAGCCGGCCCGGCGGGAGACCGACACGATGGACACCTTCATGTGCTCCAGCTGGTACTACCTGCGCTATAGCGATCCCCATAACACCGCCCTGCCCTTTGAGCGCTCCAAGGTTGACAGCTGGTTGCCGGTGGACCAATACGTGGGCGGCATCGAGCACGCGATTCTTCACCTGCTCTACTCGCGCTTCTTCACCAAGGTGCTGCGGGACCGGGGCCTGCTCGGCTTCGATGAACCGTTCACCCGCCTGCTCACCCAGGGGATGGTGCAGGGCATTACCTATAAGAACCCCCATAGCGGGCGCTACATCGCTCCGGCTGATGTGAGCGATCCCACCGATCCTCGCGATCCGAACACCGGCGAGGTTCTGGAGGTGTTCTTTGAGAAGATGTCGAAGTCGAAGTACAACGGCGTTGACCCCGCTGCGGTGATCGACCGCTACGGCGCCGACACGGCGCGCATGTTCATCCTGTTCAAGGCGCCCCCGGAGAAGGATCTCGAATGGGATGACGCCGATGTGGAGGGGCAGTTTCGCTTCCTCCAGCGGATCTGGCGGTTGGTGGAGGGGGCCTTGGCTCGGGGGCTCAGCCTCCAGAGCTGGCGGGGTGCAGCGGTTCAGGACCATTCAGATCGTGATGGAGAAATCTCGAACTCATTGTCTCCCTTTGCAGCTCAGCTTGCAAACTTTGCTTTGCCCTCGGAACTGTCACCGGCCGAACGCGATCTGCGCCGGGCGGTGCACACCGCCATCAGCGCGATCAGCGACGATCTCGATGGCGACTACCAGTTCAACACCGCCGTTTCGGAGCTGATGAAACTCAGCAATGCCATGGGCGACCACCTGGAGGCGGCCGGCGTTCCTGTGGCCGGTGAGGCCCTGGCCAGCCTGCTCATCCTGCTGGCTCCCTTCGCTCCCCATCTGGCCGAGGAGCTGTGGCAGAAGCTCGGTGGCATGGGCAGTGTTCATCGTCAGCGGTGGCCGGTGGCCGATCCCCTCGCCTTGGTGCGCGACACGATTCCGCTGGTGATTCAGATCAAAGGCAAAGTGCGCGGCAATCTCGAGGTGCCGGCCGATGCCGACAAGGCCACCCTTGAAAAGCTCGCCCTCGAGAGCGAGGTGGCCCTCCGCTGGCTGGAGGGCAAGGCGCCGAGCCGGGTGATCGTGGTGCCCGGCAAGCTGGTGAATCTGGTGCCGTGAGACGAGGGGCGATGGCCGATCTCACTCTCCTTGACCCCTCTAGATCTGGCCTGCCTCAATCAATTGGTTGAGCTGTTGCTGGAACTGAAGCTTGAGATGCTCGATATTTTTATAGTGCGTAGGGTAGGCATGGCTAGCAGATTATGGGACAGATACTGGAAGGAGACGGCATGCCAGCGTGTCATTGAGGCCATGCGTCTAGCTGTGTTGCACGCAGAGCAAGAGGGCCCCGACGCGTTCGGGTTGTCTTCCGGAGAACTATCAAGCCTGCGAGATGATGAGGCTTGTCTTTTCCCTTCGGAGAGCTGTACTAGATTGCAGCAGTTTTATCGGCAAAGATCTAGATTAAATGAATTTTTCGCAGGTCCACTTATGCCGATAAAGAGTGAGCACAACTGCAATGATTAGCCACCACAGCCTGAGCCATTGAAGCTGCATAATCACTGTGGTCAGTGTGACTGCTCCAGAAAGCCCGGTGCTCAAGTTATGCAAATACCGCATAAATGCCTCTTGAGGGGCTTTGGGTCTTCAGGCCCAAGCTGCGGTTTTCGTTGGTTAGCGGCAGACTGCTCGAAGAACGCTGCTGAGCTGCATGCGCGGACAACCTAGGTGCAGCCCCCACCAGGGCCCTCCCAGGGCAGCCCAGACACTCCGCTGCATGCCCGCCCGCCACTCCAATCCCAAGCCCCCAAAGGCCGCAGATGCCAAGGGTGACCTAGCGGCACTGGGCTTCCGAGTAGCCGACAGCGGCCCGCACACCAGCAAAACCCTGATGCTCCAAGAGCTGGAGGCCCTGCTGACGGCGGTTCCTCCTGATGCCCCAGCCAAGGCCTACCGGATCGCGATCGTGGAGGAGAACGTGCTGGGCAAGCGCACCCTCTCCACTCGCAAGGAAACCGCCTCCCGCCTCACCGCCCTGCATGGCCTCGATCCCAGCAAGCCCTTGTTCCGGGTGCTGCGCCGGCTCTGGGCCGTGGATCCGGAAGCGCACCCCCAGTTGGCCCTGCTCAACGGCCTGGCTCGCGACCCGCTGCTGATGGCCACCACGGGGAAGGTGATGGTGATGGCCCAGGGGGAGCTGCTGCAGCGATCCGAGATGGTGGCTGCAGTCCAGGGCTTCACCCACGACCGCCTCAGCGCCAAGGTGCTCGATGCAGTGGCCCGCAACGCCGCCAGCAGCTGGACCCAGAGCGGTCACCTGAAAGGCAAGGTCAAGAAACTGCGGCAGCCCCTCAAGCCCCATCCGGTCGCTTTGTCCCTGGCGTTGTGGATGGGCTACGCCAGCGGCAAGCGCGGCAAGGCTCTGCTCAACACCCCCTGGGCGACAGCACTTGACAGTTCCAGCTCGGGCCTGCTGGAGCTGGCGGAGCAGGCCAAGCGCCTGGGCCTGCTCAAGTTGTCCCACGGCGCTGGGGTGGTTTCGATCGATCCCAGTGGCCTTGATCCTCACCAGAGGGGTGAGCAGCCATGAGCCGGATCGATGAGCTCGCAAAGCGCTACGCGGATCACATCGCTGTGCCCTGGCAGCAGGGGCTGCCCGCAGCCAACCGGGTGGTGATGCTCGTCTACGAGAAGGAGCTGGAGCGGCACCTGCGGGCCAAGCTGCTGGAGTTCGAGCAGGCCACCAAGACTGCAGGGCACGGCTGGCAGCTGGTTGATCTCACCACGGCCTTTGCGGAGTGGATGGGCGGCATGAAGTACCGCGAGGAGTACTTCGAACGGCCGGATGACATCCGCCTCAAGCTGGATTCCAGCTTCCTGCGGCACGTGTCAGATCTGATCAAGGCCCAACTCAGCCTGGCCACCGAAAACGACGTGGTGGCGCTGCTGGGGGCTGGGAGCCTGTTTGGATTCCTGCGGCTCTCGGATGTGATCAAAGAGGTGGAGCAGAAGGTCCAGGGGCGCCTGGTCGTGTTCTTCCCCGGCCAGAAGGACGGCAACAACTACCGGCTGCTCGATGCCCGAGATGGCTGGAACTACATGGCGGTGGGCATCACCCGCCATCCCACAGGAGCGGTGGCATGAGCCAACAGATCTTTCAGACCCTGCAGCGCGACCCGCGCACAAGCCCGCTGGCCAACAACGGCCAGGCGCGGATCACCACGCTCGACGACGAAAACGCTCGCCGTGAGCTGGAGGGCGAATTGAGCACCTTCGTGTGCGACGGCCAGTACGGCCAGGCCATGGTGCGAATCCTGCAGAGCTACTTAAACCAGCAGGGGCAGGCACGCCAGAACGCTGCGTGGGTGTCTGGCTTCTTTGGCAGCGGCAAGTCGCACTTGCAGAAGATGCTTGGCCACCTGTGGGCCAACACCGAGGTGAGCCCCGGGAAGCGGGCCCGGGATCTTGTGCTGGAGCTCCCCGATGAAGTGAAGGCCCACTTCCGTGAGCTCGACACACTTGCCGCCAGAAGTGGCAAACCGCTCATGGCGGCCAGCGGCGCCATGCCCTCGGGTGCCAAGGACGCCGTGCGCAAAACCGTCCTGGCGATCCTGCTCAAGGCGGTGGGCATGCCCGAGAAGGTGCCCCAGGCGCGCTTCTGCTTCTGGCTGCGGGAGAAGGGTTACCTCGATGCGGTGCGCTCCGCAGTGGAAGCAGAAGGCAGCCACTGGCTGGAAGAGCTCGATGAGCTCTACGTGAGCCCGCTGATCGCTGGCGCCGTGCTGGAGCAAGACCCGGACTATGCCGCTGGCAACCGTGAGGCGCGGGATGTGATCCGCCAGCAATACCCAAACCACGAAGGCGACATCACCACCGCCGAGTTCGTGCAGCTGGCTCGCAAGGCGCTGGCGCCCGATGGCGGCGAGCTGCCCCACACGATGCTCGTGCTCGATGAGGTGCAGCAGTACATCGGCGACTCCAACGACCGGGCCACTGACTTTGTGGAAGTTGCCGAGGCTGTTCAGGCTGAACTCGACAGCCGGGTGATGTTGGTCGCCTCCGGCCAGTCAGCCCTGTCGTCGGAAACCCCGCAGCTGCAAAAGCTCAAAGACCGTTTCCGAGTCACGGTGCAGCTGTCGGACACCGACGTGGAAACGGTGATCCGCAAGGTGATCTTGCAGAAACGGGCTGATGCCCAGGCCGACGTGCAGCAGGTGCTGGAGGCCAACGCCGGTGAGGTCTCCAAACAGCTGGAAGGCAGCCTGATCAAAGAGCGCAGCGAAGATCGCCAGGTGGCGGTGGCCGACTACCCGCTGCTACCCACGCGCCGGCGCTTCTGGGAGGAATGCTTCCGCAGCGTCGATGTGGCCGGCACCAACAGCCAGCTGCGCTCCCAGCTGCGGATCATCTTTGACGCCGTCAAAGACATCGCCGAAGAAGACCTGGGCCGGGTGATCACCGGCGATGTGTTGTTCCATTCTCTAGCCGGCAACCTCGTCAATTCAGGGGTGCTGCTTCATGAACTGAATGACCGCATCATCAAGCTGGATGATGGCAGCGAGCAGGGCAAACTGAAAAAGAGCTTGTGCGGACTGTGTTTTTTGATCAGCCGGCTTCCACGCGAGCAAGGGTTCGATAAAGGTATCCGAGCCACATTCCGAACTTTGGCTGACTTGATGGTAGCCGACCTGAATCAGGACAGTGGCCCCCTACGTGCACGCATTGCTGCGCTACTAGAAGAAATGGCGAAGGATGGCGTCTTGATGAAGGTTGGAGACAAAGAAGTTGTTGCTGAATATCGGTTGCAAACCAAGGAGGGTGCTCAATGGCTGAGCCTGTATCAGGAAAAGCGCCAGGCAGCGCGCAACGACATTCATGACATCAGCAGAATTCGTGGCGACGGACTGAGGAGTCGTTTGGAAGCGCAGACTAAGGCGGTTCGTCTGCTCCAAGGTGCAGCGAAGATTCCCCGCCAGATCACCCTCTGGTTTAACGATGAACCTCCGCTGCCATCCAGGGAACTGGTGGTGGTGTGGGTAAGGGATGGATGGGGTTACACGGAAAACCAGATTCGTGATGCCGCCCGGGAGGCTGGAAGTGATGATCCAATGGTGCATGTGTTTCTGCCGAGGCTCCATGCTGAGGACCTGCAGAGCCGAATCATTGATGCCACAGCCGCTCGGCGCGTGCTGGATCAATACGGAACCCCTTCCACACCGGAAGGAATCGAGGCACGCCAGGCGATGCAGAGCCGCCTGCTACGCGCCGAGCAGGGTCTCCAGGAACTGCTGGGTGATGTGATCGCCAATGCCCTGGTGCTGAAGGGCGGCGGCATCGAGGAGTACGGCACCAAGCTGAGCGAGAAGCTGCAGTCCGCGGCCTCAGAGGCATCGCTGGCCCGGCTGTTCCCCGAGTTCCCCAAGGCCGATCACGGCAGCTGGGGTACTGCCGTGAAGCGCGCCAAAGAGGGCAGCGATGCGCCGCTTACGGCTGTGGGCCATCAGGGATCCAACGACAGCCATCCAGTGGCCCGCATCGTCATCAGTGCCATCGGCGGCGGCAAGGAGGGCAGTGCCATCCGTGCTGAGCTCAGGGTGTCCCCATATGGCTGGCCGCAGGATGCGATGGATGCGGTGCTGCTGGCCCTGCTTCGCGATGGCACCCTCAGCGCCAAGGACAGCCAGAACAACGCGATTGCGGTTGGTCAGCTTGATCAGCAGAGCCTGGGCAAAGCGCGGTTCTACCTGCAGGAGGTGCGGCTCACCGTCAAGGAAAAGATGGGGGTGCGGGCCGTGTTTGGCATTGCCGGCGTCACGGCCCAATCAGGGCAGGAAGAAGCCAAGGCCGTCGAGTTCCTCGATGCCCTTGAGAACAAGGTGCTCCAATCCGGTGGCGAGGCCCCGCTGCCCCAGCCCCTGAGCGCCACCCTCCTGAAGGAGCTACGCCAAAAGAGTGGGCCCGAGCAACTCAAGGCAATCCTTGAGGCCAAAGAGCAGCTGCAGGAGTTGTGGGATCAGGCCTGCAGCCTGGCCGCCCTCAAGGAGAAACGTCTCCCTGGCTGGGAACGACTGCAGGCTCTCCTGCACCAGGCCCAAGGCCTGCCTGTCCGTCAAGAGCTGGAGCCCCAGGTGGAGGCGATCCGTAGCCAGCGCTCGCTGCTGGATCCCACCACCGATTTCGCGGCTCCCCTGCTGCAGCAGCTGGAGCAGGCACTCACGGCCGAGCTGGAGCAGGCCCAGCAACAGGTGAGCCAGGTGGTGGCCGCCGAGCTGCAGCAACTGCAGGCCAGTGCCGAGTGGAAAGACCTACCGGAGGTGGAGCGCAATCGCATCGGTCAAGCGCTGCAGTTGCCCGTGGCGGCTCCACCAGCTGACCCCGTAGACCGAAGCAAACTGCTGGAAGCGCTGCAGCAGCGTTCCCTAGCCAGCAGGGCGGAGCTGGCCGAAAGCCTTCCCACCCGCTTTGGCAAGGCACGATCTGCGGCAGCCAAGGCCCTGGAACCCTCCACCCAGGCCGTGAAGCTCAGCAGCGGGGTGCTCAAAGATCCAGCAGCACTTGATGCCTGGTGGGCTGCTGAACGCCAAAAGCTGCAGGCAGCCCTGGAAAACGGTCCAATTCAGATCAACTGATCCCGATGCCCGCTCTCGCTTCCGATCTGCGTAGGACCCTCGAAAACACCGTGGTGAAGGCCCGCGAGCTGGCCGAGCGCGGGGCGCGGGATGCCCTCACAGCCTTGGCGGTCGGTGCCAGCGAGCCCTTTGCCTCAATGAGTGAGGAGGAGCGCAAGCTGCGCAACCGCCTACGCGCCCGCGGCCGCCAGCTTGGGGATCAACGAGATGCCCAGAAGGGCTCGCAGGGCATTGAACGGCTCGTGCGGGAGATGGCCTATGAGCATTGGCACCGCATGCTTTTCGCCCGCTTCCTGGCGGAAAACCAGTTGCTGATCGAACCCTCGTCTGGTGTTTCGATCAGCCTTGATGAATGCGAGGAGCTGGCCGCGGAAGAAGGCACCGATCTCTGGGGGCTGGCGGCGCAGTTTGCTCAGGAAATGCTGCCCCAGATCTTCCGAACGGACGATCCGGTACTGGCCGCGAAGCTGCCGCTGGAAATTCGGCAGCAGCTGCAGGGTTTGGTGGCTGGGCTGGAAACGGAGACCTTCACGGCCAGCGACAGCCTGGGCTGGACCTATCAGTTTTGGCAGACAAAACGCAAGAAGGAGGTGAATGACTCCGGCGTCAAGATCGGCGCCGATGAACTCTCCCCGGTGACGCAGTTGTTCACCGAGGACTACATGGTGGATTTCCTGCTCGACAACACCCTTGGTGCTTGGCACGCCGGCAAGGTGCTGGCTGGCAATCCCCAGCTGGCTGAAACAGCCCAAAGCGAAGAGGAGCTTCGCCAGGCCGTGGCACTGCCCGGCTGCACCTGGAGCTACCTGCGTTTAATCAAGGCAGACGATGGTCCCTGGGCTCCTGCATCGGGCACATACGCGGGATGGCCAAAGACAGCTGCCGAACTGAAATGCCTTGATCCCTGCATGGGCAGCGGCCATTTCGTGGTGGCGATGTTTGAACGTCTGGTGGCGCTGCGAATCGCAGAAGAAGGTCTAAGTGAACAGGAAGCGGTGGCGGCGGTGATTCAAGACAACCTGTTTGGCCTGGAGATTGATCCGCGCTGTACCCAAATTGCAGCTTTCAACCTGGCGCTGGCAGCGTGGCGCCACGTTGGCTACTGCCTACTTCCGACAATGAACCTGGCTTGTTCGGGTCTAGCACCCAACACCAGTGAAAGCGAGTGGGCTGCTTTGGCTGGTTATAACGAACGGCTTAGGAATGGAATGGAGCGGCTACACAGGCTATTCCAAAAGGCTTCGGTGCTAGGCAGCCTGATCGACCCGCGCGCTGCTGAGGGCGATTTGCTGGTGGCCGATTTCCATGAACTTCAACCTTTGCTGGAACAGGCGCTGGCGCAGGAGAGCCAGGACGACTCGGCATACGAAATTGCGGTCACAGCGCGCGGCGTAGCCAAAGCGGCAGAAATTCTCGCCGACAAGTTCACGCTAGTTGCCACAAACGTGCCTTACCTCGGTCGTGGCAAACAGCCGATGAGCAGTGACCCAAGTCATCCAGAGGAACTTGCTGGCTACTGCGAACGAGTTCATCCCGAGGCAAAGCCAGACCTTGCCACATGTTTTGTCGAGCGGTGTCTGACATTCTGCGGTGATGACGGTGCTGCGGCTTTAGTTACACCACAAAACTGGCTGCAACTCGGAATTTACAGAAAGCTGAGACGGCGATTGCTCGACTGTTGTTCGTGGAATCTGCTCGCTAAACTTGGACCGCGCGCATTCGGTGGAATCTCCGGTGAACAAGTTAATGTTGCTATGCTAGTATTTCGAGGGCAAGCCCCAGTTAATGGCAGCACAATCGCGGGATTAGATGCGAGTGATGCGCCATCTCCAACGGAAAAGACACAGGTCATCACTGGAGAAGCCATCCAGCTCATTCTGCAGTCCGAGCAGATCAAGAATCCGGACTCCCGCGTCATTATTGGCAAGCTAGAAGATCTACCTCTCTTATCGGAATATTGCGACTCGTTCAAAGGGCTATCGAGCGGAGATTTGTTTCGGTTTATTGTTCAGTTCTGGGAGCACCCAGTTATCCAAGATGGTTGGGAGGCTTACCAACGAGGATGCGAAACGAGTGTCGCCTTTGGTGGCAGAGACAGCGCTATCCTCTTCGAAAACGGGACTGGTCAGCTGCGCGAGTTTAACGCCTCGCAAGAGCGCGACCGCCGCCGTGATGTTCAGGGGACACAGGCATGGGGAAAGAGCGGGGTCTCAATCAACCAAATGCATTTTGGTGCGACGCTCTACTCTGGTGAAAAGTTTGACGAGAATGCGGCTTCAGTAATTCCGAATAAACCGATGTTCCTTTCGGCCATTTGGATGTTTGTCCAGAGCGTCGGGTATCAGGAGACGGTACGAGGGTTAGACGAGGCGCTCAAAGTTACCAACAAGACGCTTATCAAAGTCCCTTTTGACTTTGCGTACTGGCAGAAGGTGGCGGCGGAGAAATATCCAGATGGCTTACCAAAACCATTCTCAAGCGACTCAACCCAATGGCTATTCAACGGCCACCCTGTCGGTTCGGATCAGCCGTTGCATGTAGCAGTAGCGCGCCTACTCGGATATCAGTGGCCTCGCCAAACAGGATCCAGCTTTCCCGATTGCCCCGCCCTTGATCCCGATGGCCTGGAAGCCCTGGCCGATGACGATGGGATCGTCTGCCTGGCGGCGGTTCGCGGCGAAGCCTCTGCCGTAGAACGCCTGCGCAAGCTGCTCGCCGCAGCCTTGAGGGAGGAGTGGTCTGCTGCCAAAGAACGCGAGCTGCTGTTGGCCACGGCCGTGGACAACAACGCCAAAAAACCTGAACCCGATTTAGACACTTGGCTGCGCAGTTCCTTCTTCAGCGAACACTGCAAGCTGTTCCAAAGCCGGCCCTTCATCTGGCAGATCTGGGATGGCAATCCCCATGGGTTCAGCGCCTTGGTGAATTATCACAAGCTGGCTGCTCCCAATGGCCAGGGTCGCAAGACCTTGGAGCAGCTTGCCTTCACCTATCTGGGTGATTGGATTGATCGTCAGAAGCTCGATCAGGCCGAAGGTATCAATGGCGCCGATGATCGCCTGTCTGCTGCTCTAGATCTCCAGGGGCAACTCAAAAAGATTCTCGACGGGGAACCTCCCTACGACATCTTTGTGCGCTGGAAGCCATTGCATCAGCAAGCGATCGGTTGGGACCCTGACATCAACGACGGCGTGCGCCTCAACATCCGCCCGTTCCTGGCCGCCGAGTTGCGCAAAGGCGGCAAAACCGGCGCCGGAATCCTGCGCGCCAAACCCGGCACGATCAAATGGGCCAAAGACCGGGGCAAGGAACCGATGCGCTCCAAGGAGGAGTTCCCCTGGTTCTGGGGCTGGAATGAGAACAGCCCGGCCATGGCTACTGATTTCGGCACCCCAGTTCCAGGCGCACAGCCTCCAGGCGACAGTTTCGACGGCAACCGCTGGAATGACCTGCATTACACCCGCGCAGCCAAGGAAGCCGCCAGGGCTCGGCACAGTGGAGGGTCATCATGAGACCACCTAATCTGCCAACTGACTATCTTGATGCAATGTACCGACACTGGGATGATGCGGAACTGCTTTGGGGTCAGGTGCCCAGACGATTTGCCAATGCAGATCAACTTTATGGCTTAGCAGCTGAGTGTGGGCTCAAGGCGATAATGACCAAGTTTGTCAATAACTTCTTTGACCACAGCCTTGGAATGCCATCCAAGAGAGATGACCGCGTACATATTGATGGTACATGGAATCGTTACAGGATCTACTCACAAGGAGGAGTGGCCCCCCGGTATGCCTTGCCTCCCATCGTCAATCCCTTTGTCCAATGGGAGATTGCCGATCGGTACGCCAATCAAGGGAACTTCCGTTACGCGAGAGTTAGGAAGCATCGTAGCGGGTGTTTGGCAATCAAAAAACTTGTCGACCAGGCCAAGGCCCAAAGACACTTGCCATGACTACATTTGATGCCACCCTCCCAAAACTTGCGGAGATTCTCAAGTCTTATGACGCGGCCATTAAGCCTTGCCTTCCGATCCTCGTGAACAGGGACCTTTATGGCTATATCACTCTGATTGTTGACTCGTGCCATGAAAAGTCATTTGACCTTGCTTCTGATAATTCGCCAATTCGTCGGCTAACTGAAGAAATTTGTGCGCAACTAGGGCCCCACGTCCTCGCGCCGGAACAGGCCTGGTTGTTTGAAAATTCTCTCAGGGCCTTGATAGATGACCCTCGAACGACAACATTTCCCCTCGAAAACAGTGAAGGGCAGTCCGTCTATGGAGTATGTGTAGTTGACCGTCTCGCCCAGGAAGCAACCTGGGAAACCATCTCTAACAAAGACTACCGTATCCCTCGTGTGGTCTTCTACTCAATGAAAGGTGGAGTGGGTCGTTCAACAGCACTAGCAGCCTGTGCCTGGGCCCTGGCGGAGTCTGGTCAACGGGTGCTGGTGCTGGATCTCGATCTGGAATCACCGGGTCTATCCACCTCCCTTCTCCCTGCAAGCCGCCAGCCCGCCTACGGGATCACCGACTGGCTCGTGGAAGATCTGGTAGGTAATGGTGACGCCGTCTTGGCCCAGATGCATGCGACCCTCGGCAGCCAGCAGCGCGGCGGTGAACTCATTGTGGTGCCCAGCCATGGCGATAATCCCGGTGAATATGTCAGCAAACTTGGCCGGGTCTGGATGCCAGGCTTCACGGCCGACGGGCAACGGCAGACTTGGTCAGAACGCTTGCTGCGCATGATCCAACAATTGGAGGAGCAGCATCAACCCACAATTGTGTTGATCGATTCCAGAGCGGGTATTGATGAAGTGGCTTCCGCCTGTGTCACAGACCTGGGCGCAAAGCTCATCTATCTCTTCGCCCTCGACAGCCTCCAGACCTGGCAGGGCTATCGCATCCTCTTTGAGCACTGGCGCCTCCATGATGTAGCCACAAAGATTCGTGAGCGGCTGCGGGTGGTGGGTGCGCTCTTGCCCACCTGGGGCGATCAAGCTTTCCCGCAGGCAACCGCCCAACTGCGCGAAAATGCCTATCTCAACTTCAGCCAATATTTGTATGACGAAGAGTTGGCAGGTGCTGCGCTGCCGCTTGCCGATGAACCTTTTAATTTCGACTTGCCCGACCTCGATGCGCCCCACAGCCCCCTTGCAATTGGTTGGAATCAGGGCTTTGCTGCCATTGGCTCTCTCCACGACCGGCTTGCCGCTTCTGAGGCAGACCAAATCAACTTTGTGTTTGGGCCTTTGATTGACAATCTCTTGGCCGTCTGCGGAGCTGAGCCGTGACATCTCAACAGGCCGTACTGGACAACGACGCGATTCGAGCAGCGATCGAGGCCTGCCTGCCTGCCGATCCCTACGCCTCCCTGCCGCCTCAACAGCTTTTTCTCCCCTGGCCCCACCGCAAAGCCCTGCAGCTCGATTGCAGCCTGGTGATCGGCGCCCGCGGGGTAGGCAAAACGGCATGGGCCCGAGCCTTGCTGGCCAATCAGGGCGACCAACCCTCAGCGGCCTTGCCCACCGAGATCTTCCCCTATCCGCTCACCGTGGTTGCTGGCTTCAGCGATCAGGCTCAGGCGAGCCATCCGTCGGGGGGCACCTTTGCGCAGTTAATGAGCGATCAAGATGATCCTTACAGCCTCTGGCTTGCTGTTTTGTTACGTGCCCTGGGCTCGGACAGCACTCCAATACTTCCGATCAAAAGTTGGGCAGCCACTCTTGACTGGGTGCAGGGGCATCAGGAAGAAGCCTGGGCCATGTTGCGCCAGGCAGATCAAGCCTTACTGCAGGAGAACAGGGGCCTTTTATTGGTCTTTGATGCGCTCGATCGGGTCAGTCCTGATGGAGACTGGCTGCAGGTTTCCACCGCGATCCGGGCACTTTTACGCTTGGTCCTAGAGCTGAAAGGCTTCAAGCGGCTCCACGGCAAAGTTTTTCTGCGCACCGATCAATACACGCGTGGCAGCTTCACGGACCTACCCGATATCGCCAAAATTCGTGCCACTCGCGTTGAGCTGCTTTGGTCCCTTACTGATTTGCATGGCCTCCTCTGGCAATGCCTTTGCAATGGCACATCGAGCGAGGCTCGCGAACACTTTCGGACCTGGTGCCACGAAGCATCATCGTCCTTACGCCAATACAATTTATATGAGCTATTGGTATCAAGCCAACCCCAAGACGGGGATGAAGCAAGCCAAAACATAGAATCAAGCCATCGCTGGGAGTTGCCAACCGCTGTTCAGCAGAATGAACCGATTCAACGTGCACTCTTTCAAAATCTTGCCGGGCCCTGGATGGGTCGTGATTCCCGCAGGGGTGTGCCCTACACCTGGATCGTGAACCATCTCGCTGATTCCCAGGGTCAAACAACGCCGCGATCTTTCCTCACGGCCATACGCAAAGCCGCAGAGGAAACCCGCCACCGCTACCGCGACGCTGAATACCCACTTTTTTATGATGGCCTCAAACTTGGGGTGCAGGCTGCCTCAGTCAACCGGATCGAAGAGCTTGAAGAAGACCATCCCTGGCTTTCAGAGCTAATGAGACCCTTTGCGAGCTCTGCCTCTGTGCCTATGCCCGAAGCTGTTTTTGATCGTGATCTTGCCAAAGCTTTTGAGTCGATTCCGGCTGGTGTGCCAGGTCTTTTAGAGCGTCTTCCCAGAGAACTCCGCAGTCAGGGCGTTCACGGGCTTATCACCTACTTATGTCAGCTGGGTCTGTTCACGCAGATGAAGGATGAACGACTGAATATGCCTGATATTTATCGCATCGGCTTCAAGCTGGGCCGCAAGGGCGGCATCAAACCTGCCCAGCGCAGTACCCCCCAGGCCCCATGACCGTTGCCCTTGTTTCGTCACCACCCCATGGACAAAGACCCACCTTCCGAATCGCCCCAAGTACCCTCACCGCCACCGAAGCCAGCTATCTCAGTGGTTTCCGAACGGCTGACGAGCTCCGAAATCGAGCAGTTAAGGCAGCAGAAGAGATCGATCTCCGCCTACGCGCAAAAGGTTTTCAGCTTCAGGCTCAGCCAGCGCCCCTGAGCCAGGAGGGCGATACCTGATGGCCATGCCCCGCACCCTGCTTGATGCTCTGATCCAGAAGCTGCGCGGCTGCAACGTCCACGGCGATGCAGAAGAGTTGCCGGTCGCCATCCTCTGGACTGATCCCCGCAGCGAGTGGAAACCGCTGCTTCCCCTGTTGAGGCAGCAGCTGCCCGAGCTGCTCTGCCTGGGCAACTACGACCCCGATCACCAGCAGGGTCCGGCGCTCTGGCTGCGCTGCATCGTCGATTGCAGCCTGCCTGCAGCTGTTGCCGCCGCAGGTCAGATCCCGGTGATCTATCTGCCTGGGATCAGCCGGCAGGAGTTGCGGGCCGGAGAGGGTTGCCCCTGGGCGCTGGAGCCGTTGATCGAGCTGATGTTCCGTGGCAGCCTCTGGCTCCAGCGCAATGGGCGCGACTGGACCCTAGCCGCCTTCTTTAGCTCCAGTGATGCCCTGGGCCTTGATCTGGCCGGTGATCAGGGCACCAAAGCAGCTCTCAGCCGCGCTCTTGCTGAAGTGGCTTCCGTGCGGCTCGATGAGCTGCGCGGCAAGCGGCTAGAGGCGAAAGACTTCGACGACTACTTAGTTCCTGATTCGATCCGCGACCTCTTGCAGTGGATGGCGGATCCACCGGCCTTCCAGCAACGCTCCAGCCAAGAACAGTGGGCAGTCCTTTCCTCCACCTGGAAAAAAGATCTCAAGTTCGATCCCGCCAAAGAGGGTGAGCTCTCCGCTGCCGAACGGCTCACCAAGGGCAAGGTCGGTTGGGAGAAGGTCTGGCAGCGCTTTGCAGAAAACCCCACCGCCTTCCCGGGCATTCCTGAGCTGCTGCGCCGGGTCGAGCCCGAGCAGATGGGCCTGGCCGTCGGCGGGCAAGACCTCTCCCGCTGGCCCTCCCACAACGCCGCCTGCGAAGACCAGGTGCTCGCTGATCTCCAGGGCCTGGCCGGCAAATCCCATGCCGAGGCCTGCCGGTGCGTGCGGGAGCTTGAGGCCCAGCACGGCGATCGGCGCGGTTGGATCTGGGCCCAGCTTGGGCTCTCACCGATGGCAAAGCTTCTAGAGCCGCTCGGCCTGTTGGCCCAGCGCACCGATCAGCCCCTGGTGGGGAGCACGCCTGCGGAGTTCATCGAGCCCTACACAACCGATGGCTGGGAGGCCGACCTGTCTGCCTGGCGGGCCATGGCGATGGCGAGCACAGCCCAGGAAGACGTGGTGCGTAAGGCAGTCGCAGCCTTGCTACGGATCTGGCTGAATGACACCGCCAGCTGCTTCCAAAAAGCCGTCGCCAGCAGCGGCCTGCCGTCTCCTCAAGACCAAGGCGCCATCACCGCAGACCCAGGGGAAGTGCTGTTGTTCGCCGATGGTCTCCGCTACGACGTGGCCCGGCAGTTGCAGAAAGAGCTGGAGGTGATGGGCATCACCGGCAGCCTCTCCACCCGCTGGGCGGGGTTGCCCACGGTCACCGCCACAGCCAAACCCGCGATCACGCCCCTGATCGGTGAGATCCAAGGGCAGGCCCTGCCGGAAGACTTCGCTCCAACCTTCCGCTCCGGCAAGCCCACCACTGCCGCCGAATTGCGCAAGGCCCTCACCGCCCAGGGCTACACCGTGCTGGGCGACGACGAGCTGAACTTCCCTTCTGGTCCAGAGGCGCGCGGCTGGCTGGAGATCGGTGACCTCGATCATCGCGGCCATCAGCTACAAAACGACCTGCCACGTCAGATCCAGCCGGAGATCGAACGGCTGGCCCTTCGCATTCAGAAACTGCTCGATGCTGGTTGGCGCTCCGTGAGGGTCGTCACCGACCACGGCTGGCTGTTCTGCCCCGATGGCCTGCCCACAGCCGAGCTGCCCAAGCACCTCACCGCGAGCAAGTGGGCCCGCTGCGCCGCCATCAAGGGCGACTCCCAGGTGCCAGTTCCCACCGCCGCCTGGAGCTGGAACCCCAGCGAGCAGTTCGCCACCCCGAGCGGCGCTGCCTGCTTCAACACAGGGGGCAGCTACTCCTATGCCCATGGCGGCATCAGCCTGCAGGAATGCCTCACACCTGTGTTGGTGGTCTCTGGCGGAGCGAGCAGCGCCCCTGCGGTGGCCATCACCGAGATCAGCTGGAAGGGCCTGCGCTGCAACCTGGAGGTGAGCGGCGGCACGGCTGGCATGACAGCCGACCTGCGCCGAGAAGCCGCTGGCGGCCGCTCAGTGGCCACCACGGCCAAACCGATCGACGATGGAGGAGCCCGCCTGCTGGTGGAAGATGACGAGCTGGAAGGAGCAGTGGTGGTGGCGGTGCTGTTGTGCCCTGATAGCCGGGTGATCGCCCAACGCCGCACCCGGGTTGGAGGAGAAGCGTGAAGAGCAAAATCCGGCCTAGTGTGGTCGCATCGGCGGAGTCAGGCATGGCAGATGTGGTCGCAAGTCAGGTGTCGGTGCGGGATCTCAAGACCCACCTCTCCCAATGGTTGGGCCGCGTGCAGGCCGGTGACGTAGTGGAAGTCACCTCCCATCGCAAACCGATCGCCCGCATCACGGCTGTAAAGCCAGCGGAGCCAACATCCACCAATCCGCTGCAGAAGGCGATTGATGCTGGCCTTATCAGCTGGAGCGGGCAAAACCCTGTGATTCCACCACCCGTCAAGCTGAATGATGGTGGCCCACTGATGAGTGACATCGTGATCGAGGATCGTGGTTAGACACTGTGATCCTTTTTTGTGATACGTCAGCACTTCTCAAGCTTTTCATCGACGAGCAGGGCAGCGAAGGCATGATCAAGGCACGTTCTTCTTCACAAGGAATTGCGGTCTGCAGGATCACCTGGGCTGAGTCGATGGCCGCATTTGCCCAGCGCACTCGCTTCAAGGGTGCCAGCCAGTCTGGATTAGCCCAGGCTCGATTTATGTTTGAGCAGGCTTGGACTGACTTTGTGATTGCTGATGTCACCCAGCCGCTGGTCGAAAAAGCCGGTATGTATGCAGAAGCATTTGGCCTGCGCGGCTACGACAGCGTTCAACTGGCTGCGGCCCACAACCTGCACGAGCAACTGGACCTTCCCCTGACCTTCGCCTGCTACGACCGCCGGCTGAACCAAGCCGCCCAGCTCCTTCAGCTGGAGGTGTTGCCATAACCTCCACACCAGCTGCCACCAGCGAGATGGACCATCTCGATCAACTCGGGGCGAAGGCTTTCGATGGCTTCCTGGTCCGCAAGGATCTGGTGCGCAAATACTCCCGCCAATACCCAATCCCCACCTACGTGGTGGAGTTCCTGCTGGGCCGCTACTGCGCCAGCACCGATCCCGCCGAAATCGAAGAAGGGCTGCAGATCGTCGAAAAGCAGCTCAAGGGCCGCACCGTGCGCACCGGCGATGAGGAGCTGTTCAAAGGCCGCTGCCGCAACCAAGGCAGCGTCAAGATCATCGACATTGTGCGGGCCCGCCTCGACACCCGCAGCGATTCCTACATGGCCGAGGTGCCCAGCCTCGCCATCAAGGACGCCCAGATCGATGACGAGCTAGTGCGTGCCAACGAGCGCATGCTCACCGATGGCTTCTATGCCGAGGTGTCCCTGGAATACGACCCGGTGATCGCCCAAGAGCGCAACGGCCGGCCATTTCGCATCGCCGGGCTGCGGCCGATCCAGATGTCGAACCCCAACGTGCTGGGGATATTGGCCAAGGGCCGAGCTGCTTTCACCACAGATGAGTGGCGCGACTTCCTGATCCGCTCGATTGGCCTAGAGCCAACCGCCCTCGATGAGCGGGCCAAGATGGTGGTGCTGCTTCGCATGGCTCCCTTCGTGGAGCGCAACTTCAATCTTGTGGAGCTGGGGCCAAGAGGCACAGGTAAGAGCCACCTGTTCCAGCAGATTTCCCCCTACTCGCACCTGATCTCGGGCGGCAAGGCCACCGTCGCCAAGATGTTCGTCAACAACGGCAACGGCCAGCGCGGCCTGGTCTGCCAGTACGACGTGGTCTGCTTCGACGAGGTGGCCGGCGTGTCCTTCGATCAGAAGGACGGCGTCAACATCCTCAAGGGCTACATGGCCTCAGGCGAGTTCAGCCGCGGCAAGGAGAGCATCCGCGCTGAAGGCGGCATCGTGATGGTGGGCAACTTCGATGTCGATGTGGAGCAGCAGCAGCGCATCGGCCACCTACTCAGCCCCCTACCGCGCGAGATGCGTGACGACACGGCCTTCCAGGACCGCATCCACGCCTATGCCCCGGGCTGGGATTTTCCCAAGCTCAACCCCAACGAGCACCTCACCGGCCACTTCGGCCTGGTGAGCGACTTCCTCAGCGAATGCTGGAGCCGCCTGCGTGATGGCAGCCGCCTGGCGGTCATGCAGAACCGCATCCACCTCGGCGGAGCGCTGAGTGGCCGCGACATCGAGGGCGTTAACAAGACCGTGAGCGCGCTGATCAAGCTGCTGTTCCCCGATCCCGAGATGGAGATCCCAGACGAGGATCTCGAATGGATCGTGCGCGTGGCACTGGAATCTCGCCGGCGAGTGAAGGAGCAGCAGAAGCGTTGCCTCAAGAGCGAGTTCCGCAACACCCACTTCAGCTACACCCTGGGCCCGGAGGGGGTGGAGAAGTTTGTGGCAACACCGGAGCTCCACAGCGACGACGCCATTGATGGCGACCCCCTGCCACCGGGCCAGGTGTGGGCTATCAGCCCGGGCACCGGTGAAACCGGGCCCAGTCTTTACCGCATTGAAGTGGCCGTTGGCCCTGGCAGCGGCGCCAAGATTCTCAATCAGCCCGTTCCGCCACCTTTCCGCGAAAGCACAAAGGTGGGCGAGCAGAACCTTTATGGGCGTGCCAAGGGTCTTGTTGGTGATCGCGATCCTCGCGGTCATGAGTTCTCCATCCAGCTGCGCGCCATGGACAACGACCGCAGTGGCGCCGGTCTGGGCCTGCCTGTGATGGTCGCCATGGTCGGCGGCTTGCTCGACCGCAACACCCGCGGTGGCACCCTCATCGTGGGCTCCCTCAACCTAGGAGGCTCAATCGAAATGATTCCTAACGCCGTCGCAATCGCCGAATTGGCCGTCGAGAAGCAGGCGAAGGTCCTCCTCATGCCCGTTTCCGCCCGCCGCGGGCTCAACGACCTACCCGATGACCTTTGGACCAAGATCTCGATTGAATTCTACAAGGATCCAGATGATGCGGTGTTCAAAGGGCTGGAGGAGTAGTGGATAGTAGAACCCTGGGCAAGGACAAGGTGAGCGCAGAAATGAAAATGCCAAAAAGACTCGCCGAGCTGAGTGAAAAGAAAGTAACAAAAATCGCAGTGGGTGAGAGCGGCTCAATACCAGCAAGCCTATTCAGTGAGGTCTCAAAGCCTTTAAATGTTGGAATCCGGACTGAAGCCTATGGTCTGGCTCAACGAATCAATGCTGACGAGCAATTCAAGGCTAAGTAGAGATCCGGTTGAACAATCCGAGGCGATCCGTCCGTTCCTAGCCCGCGCCATCATCCTGGATCTCACACCCAGATTGGGCTTAGATGGCCTGCGTTGGCTATCCATCCCACTGCCCGATCAGCTCCGGGCGGAGCCTATCGAAGCTGGCAGCGAGGGCAGCAAGGCCATCAAGATCTCAAGCGATCCCTTCCAACGATCGCGGGCGGGTTGTTCGCCGCTCTCCTCAGCCGCCGACGTGCTGGAAGCGCAGGCTGGCGGGATCGCCCCAATCGCCCTCAGCGCGGCAACCGCGGTTGTTGTGGCAGAGGTGCCGGAGCGTCCAGCTGCCATCGCTGAGCAGGGCCTCCAGCCGCACCTGCAGGGCCAGC
>CALRXC020000011.1:0-84748 GCA_943372025.1 Synechococcus sp. UW140
GCAGAACTGATTCCACGCCGTAGCGCCGGAGCGCTGTTGGATTGTGGCGGTCATGAGATCGAGGGGGGTGTGTCAGGGCTCCCCGAAAGGAACCAGGACGGAAGGAAGGACGGAAAACCGGCCTGAAGATCCGGACCCGAAGGCCAGGAACGGAGGACCGGAAAACCGGCAGTCGGCTCCGTCAATCACGACTGTAACGGAACATTGCGGCTTCTGCGAAGGGGGTTCATGAAGTCGGTGCTTCATGGGGTTCGGTTGACCGCCTGGGATGCCTCGCACGCTGCCGCCACCGAGGTGGGTTGGCTAGCGGGCGAATGAAAGTCGTTAGGGTCAAGCTTCCCTTGGCGCATTCCCGGTGAGCGAACAGCGGGTGCTGTTGGTGAGGCTTCCCTGCAATCCCATCTTCCCGATCGGCCCGGTTTATCTGGCTGATCACCTCCACAAGCAGTTTCCAGCTTTGCCCCAGCGCATCCTGGATCTGGCCGCCCTGCCACTGCTCGATGTGGAACGGGTGCTCCTGACCACCGTGTCGGCCTTCCGTCCCACCCTGCTGGTGTTCTCCTGGCGGGACATCCAGATCTACGCACCCGTGGATGGCCGTGGCGGCAACCCGCTGCAGCACTCCTTCGAGGTGTTCTACGCCCGTAACCCCCTGCGCCGTCTGCGAGGAGCCCTCGGGGGACTGGGCCTGATGCGGACCCATTACGGCGAACTCTGGCGCAACCTCAGGCTCGTGCGCCGCGGCCTGCGGCGGGCCCGCCGCTTCCAGCCGCAGGCCCGCGCTGTGCTGGGTGGCGGTGCGGTGAGCGTGTTCTACGAACAACTGGGCCGCGGCCTGCCCCAGGGCACGGTGGTGTCGGTGGGCGAAGGGGAGGTGCTGCTCGAAAAACTGCTCCGGGGTGACTCCCTAACCGGCGAGCGCTGCTACCTGGCGGGCGAACAACCCAGACCTGGCCTGATTCATGAGCAGCCGGCAGCGATCGAGAAAACGGCCTGTGACTATGGCTATATCGAATCGATCTGGCCCCAGCTCTCCTGGTATCTCGAGGCCGGCGACTTTTATGTGGGGGTTCAGACCAAGCGCGGTTGCCCCCACAACTGCTGTTATTGCGTCTACACGGTGATTGAGGGCAAGGCGGTGCGCATCAATCCGGTGCAGGAGGTGGTGCGGGAGATGCGCCAGCTCTACGACCGGGGCGTGCGCGGCTTCTGGTTCACCGATGCCCAGTTCATCCCGGCTCGTCGCCAGATCGAGGATGCCAAGGAGCTGCTGCGGGCCATCCTGGCCGATGGCATGCGTGACATCCGCTGGGCCGCCTACATCCGTGCCGACAACATCGATGCCGAACTGGCGGAACTGATGGTGGCCACCGGCATGAATTATTTCGAGATCGGCATCACCTCCGGCTCCCAGGAGTTGGTGCGCAAGATGCGCATGGGTTACAACTTGCGCACGGTGCTGGAGAACTGCCAACTGCTCGTGAAGGCCGGTTTCCGTGAGCACGTGTCGGTGAACTACTCGTTCAATGTGATCGATGAGCGGCCGGAAACGATCCGCCAGACCGTGGCCTACCACCGCGAACTGGAGCGGATCTTCGGCTCTAGCAATGTGGAGCCGGCCATCTTCTTCATCGGCCTCCAGCCCCACACCCACCTGGAGCAGTATGGCTTCGATCAGGGCCTGATCCGCCCCGGCTACGACCCGATGAGCATGATGCCCTGGACGGCCCGAAAGCTGCTTTGGAACCCCGAGCCGATGGGCAGCACCTTCGGCCGCGTCTGTCTGGAAGCGTTCGAGCGCAACCCTGGAGATTTCGGCCGCACCGTGATGGACCTGCTGGAGCGTGACTACGGCTGCGCCCCCTTGGCGGAGGCCCTGCGGGCGCCGGTGGAGGGGCGGAAGGCCTTAGCGACGGCGGTGGGCTGAGCGTGCCCGGAGCCTGAAGGGGGCAATAGCCAATCGGCTATGACGTTCTCAGTTTTGCCAAGAGGAGCAGTTTTTCATCAAATGCCACTCCATTCAGTGGCTACACGGTGGAATTTGGATTCACTTTCGTGTGGATGGTTGTGTTGGGCTGCCGGGCTGTGAAGCTGAATTGAACGGGCTATGAAATAGTCTTCGATCTCAGGGCCACCGCCGCCGCCTCACCACCACCGCCGCCTGGCCAGAAGGAATAAACCCAGCCCCAGCCAGCCCAGCAGCCCTCCGATCGGGTTGGCCGGACCGATCAGCCAGCTGGGTGCCGTGGCGCTCACCTGCACCAGACCCTGCACCAGCAGAAACCAGCCTCCCACCAGTCCGCCGTGGAGTCCGATCGCGCCCCACAGCAGCCCGCCATCGGCCCGGCGCTGCAGCCCTAGGGCCAACCCGAGCAACAGCAGTCCGGCTAACAGCCCAAGCAACTGCAGCAGCGGCAGGTTGAAGCGGGTGTGCACCAAGCTGAACACCGCCGCCTGAAGCCACAGCGCCCTTTGCCGACCAAGCAGCAGCGTCAGCTCACCCATCAGCCAGCCCCGAAACAGCAGCTCCTCGGCAAAGCCCACCCCCAGGCCAAGCAGCAGGGCGTTGAGCAGCAGCGGTGCCGTGAGCCGCGGCTGCCAGCTCAGCTGGCCGGCCACGGCAAGGCCAGCGGCCACCAGACCCAGCAGCAGCACCGCCTTGATCAGCCCCCGCAGCAGAGCCCGAGCCACGGCCGGCCCCGGTGCCCTCACCCCAAGGTTCCGCCAGGGCTCGCTGCTCCCCCAGGCCCGCCGCAGCCGGGCAGGAAGGCTCACCAGCAGGGCAAGCACGGCGGGCAGGGCCGCGAGGGTGGCCTGAGCGGCCACTGGTACGCCGACCACCCCAAACAGCAGCTGCATGCCCAGAAACACTCCCACCAGAGCCGTGGGAAATAGCACCGTGGTCCACCAGCGCAGGGAGTGGGGCAGCGCGCCCGGCGCATCGGCCTTTGGGGCTTCCGGGCCCATGGCGCTCAGCTCTCCGGTTCGATCGTGCTGGTGAGCCCCTTGGCCTTGAGGGTTTCGCAGTAAAACTCGGCCGGCTCGATGTCGCACACGATCACCAGGCCCACGCCGGTGTTGTGGGTTTCGAGCATCACGGCGATCGCATCCTGCTCACTAAGGCTCGGCACCACTTGCCGCAGGGTGGCCACCACGTATTCCATGGTATTGACCGGATCGTTGTGCAAAAGCACCTTGTAGCGGGGCGAGGGCTTGCGCACCCGTTCCGGTGCCTTGTCGAGCACGGTGGCGCCGCCGGGGTTCGCGCCAGGAGTGGCGATGGCCCTGGAGGAGAAGCAGATGCCACCCAGGGGCTGCTCCCCGCTGGTGGCCGGTGCTGCTGCGGGAAGGAGGCTGGAAATCACGGGTGGCCGTTCACAGAATCAAGGAGAGGGCACGGAGCGTGGCCAGGCGCGGGCCGGGGCCGGCGCGCGCCACCAACCTGCGGGGCGGCAACCCTCTCGGCCGCTTGAACAGGCGCTGAAATTCTAGGCCTGAACCTCAGAGGGAACGCACCCGGCGCATCGCCTCTTCCACGTTGGCGCGGCTGTTGAAAGCCGAGAGGCGGAAGTAGCCCTCGCCGGCGGCGCCGAAGCCGCTGCCGGGAGTGCCCACCACGTGGGCCTGGCCGAGCAGGTGGTCGAAGAAGCCCCAGGAATCCAGCCCCTCCGGGGTTTTCAGCCACACATAGGGGGCCTGCTCGCCGCCATAGACGGCGATGCCCGCCGCCGTGAGCTCCCGCCGGATCAGGGCGGCGTTGTCCATGTAGAAGTTGATCAGGGCCTTCACCTGGGCCTGGCCCTCGGGTGAATACACCGCCTCGGCGCCGCGCTGCACGATGTAGCTCACACCGTTGAACTTGGTGCACTGGCGCCGGTTCCACAGCCCCCACAGCTCCACCGTCTCGCCGTTGGCGGCCGTGCCCATCAGCCCCCGGGGCACCACGGTGAGGGCGCAGCGGGTGCCGGTGAAGCCGGCGTTCTTGGAGAAGGAGCGGAATTCGATCGCGCACTCGCGGGCGCCCTCGATTTCATAGATCGAATGGGGCAGGCAAGGGTCGCCGATGAAGGCCTCGTAGGCAGCATCAAACAGGATCAGGGCCTTGTGGGCGCGGGCGTAGTCCACCCAGGCCTGCAGCTGCTCCTTCGTGGCCACGGCGCCGGTTGGGTTGTTGGGGAAGCAGAGATAGATCAGATCCACCGGCTCGGAGGGGAACGGGGCGGTGAAGCCGTTGCCGGCCGTGATCGGTAGGTAGGTGAGTCCGCCGTAGCGGCCGGTGGCGTCGGCCTCGCCGGTACGGCCCGCCATCACATTGCTATCCACATACACCGGATACACCGGATCTGTCACGGCGATGCGGTTGCCCTCGCCCAGGATGTCGAGGATGTTGCTGCTGTCGCACTTGGAGCCGTCGGAGATGAAGATCTCCTCGGCGCTCACCGCGCAGCCGCGGGCCTGGAAATCGTGCTGGGCGATCGCTTCGCGCAGCCACAGGTAGCCCTGCTCCGGCCCGTAGCCGTGGAAGCCCTCCCGGGTTCCCAGTTCATCCACCGCCGCCTTCATGGCGCTGCGGCAGGCCGCCGGCAACGGTTCGGTCACATCGCCGATGCCCAGCCGGATGACCTGTGCCTCGGGGTTGGCCTCGCTGAAGGCCTTCACCCGCCGGGCGATCTCCGGAAACAGATAGCCCGCTTTGAGCTTGAGGTAATTGCCGTTGACCTGGACCACGGGGCCGCTGCGGAATGGGATGGCGGGATTGTCCTATGGCGCAGGTCCCGGGCACTGAACGCTGATGGCTAAGGACGCGGCCAGTTTGGGTGCTTCAGGCCTTCAAATGATGTCCCCCGGATGCTCGTGGAGCCGAACAAAGGCTGCCGGTCGCGCGCGTCAATCCTGCAGACGGCCAGCAGCATTTGCCTGCCCGTGCCTCTCTCCCCGAAGGAACTGGGTATCGCCCCCTGGCCTGAATACGATCCGATCAGGCCTTTCCGGCCCCAACCTTGTCGCCATGCCCTCCCCGTCTCTGTCCGCTCCAGCGGCAACACCCCTCGCCCTGGTGCCCCCCCCGGTGGACTTCAACAGCCTGGTGGACCTGGCCATCAGCAAGCCGGCCCGCTACCTGGGCAACGAGCTCGGCGTGATCAGCCGCGACTGGAACGAAGCCTGGGCCACGGCCGGGGTGCGCTGGGCCCTCACCTACCCCGAGGTCTATGAGGTGGGGGCCAGCAACCTTGGCCACATCATTCTCTATTCCATTCTCAACAGCGTTCCGGGACAGCTCTGCGACCGCGCCTACCTGCCCGCCGCCGACCTGGCCGCCCGCCTGCGAGAACGGGGCGAGCCCCTGTTCGCGGTCGAGAGTCGTCGCCGCCTCAACGCCTTCGACATCCTCGGCTTCAGCCTCAGCTACGAACTCGGCGCCACCAACATCCTTGAGCTGCTGGATCTGGCCGCCATTCCCTTGCGCGCCTCAGGCCGGGGCGACCTGCCCCTGGCCGATCCGGCCGCGCCACCGCTGATCTTTGCCGGCGGCCCCACCGCCACCAGCAATCCCGAACCCTTCGCCGCCTTCTTCGATTTCATCGCCCTCGGCGATGGCGAGGAGCTGCTGCCCGAGATCGGCCTGGTGGTGGCCGAGGGCCGGGCCGCGGGCCTCAGCCGCCGCGAGCTGCTACGGGACCTGGCCCAGGTGCCGGGGGTCTACGTGCCGTCGCTGTATGCCCCCGGAGCCGATGGGGTGGCCGTGGAGCCGCTGGAGCCGGGACTGCCCCGCCGCGTCCTGCGCCGCACCGCCACCCCCATGCCCCACTACGCCATGGGCTTGGTGCCCCACATGGAAACGGTGCACGACCGCCTCACCGTGGAGATCCGCCGCGGCTGCACCCGCGGCTGCCGCTTCTGCCAGCCCGGCATGCTCACCCGCCCCGCCCGTGATGTGGAACCCGAGGCGGTGATCGAGGCAATCGAAACCGGCATGGAGCGCACTGGCTACAGCGATTTCTCGCTGCTTTCACTCAGCTGCAGCGATTACCTGGCCCTGCCAGCGGTGGGGGTGGAGCTGCGCAACCGCCTCGCCGACAAAAACGTGACCCTCACCCTGCCCAGCCAGCGGGTGGATCGCTTCGACGCCAACATCGCCCACGTGCTCGGCGGCGCCCGCCAGGCCGGCCTTACCTTCGCCCCGGAGGCCGGCAGCCAGCGCCTGCGCGACATCGTGAACAAGGGCCTCACCGACGCCGAGCTGCTGCGCGGCATCCGCACCGCCATGGAGAACGGCTACCGGCGCGTGAAGCTCTATTTCATGATCGGCCTGCCCGGTGAAACCGACACCGACGTGGTCGGCATCGCCGACACCTGCCGCTCCCTGCAGCGTCAATGCAGCGACCTTGGGCGGCTGGAGCTCAACCTCACGATCAGCAACTTCACCCCCAAGCCCCACACCCCCTTCCAGTGGCACAGCGTGAGCACGGCGGAATTCCGCCGCCGCCAGGAGCTGCTGCGCGGCGCCCTGCGGGGCTTGCGGGGGATCAAGGTCAACATGACCGATCCCCGCCTTTCCGCCGTGGAGGACTTCGTGGGGCGGGGTGACCGGCGCCTTTCCCCAGTGATCGAGGCGGCCTGGCGGGCCGGGGCAGGCCTCGATGCCTGGTTCGAATCCGCCGAGCGCACCCACGCCGCCTGGACCGGCGCCATCGAGGCGGCGGGGCTGGGGGGCCGCTACCGGACTCTGGAGATGGGCGGCTGGAGCGCCGCAGGCGCGCTGGAGGCCGCCGACCTGGAGAGCTTCTGCCGCCAGAGCCTGCCCTGGGATCACATCGATAGCGGTGTGGACAAACGCTGGCTGGCCGAGGATCTGCAGCGGGCTCTGGCCGCCGCCGTGGTGCCCGACTGCTCCTTTGAGGGCTGCAGCAGCTGCGGCGTCTGCGGCCCTGAACTGGGGCACAACGTGGTGATTCCGCCGCCGCCGGTGCCCGCCACCCTGCCCCGCCGCGCCCCCGCCAGCGAGCGGGTGGCCCGGCTGCGCTTCGGCTTCGCCAAGGGGGGCAGCCTGGCCCTGATCAGCCACCTCGACACCCTGCGGATGCTGGAGCGGGCCCTGCGCCGCAGCGGCCTGCCGGTGAGCTTCACTGGCGGATTCCATCCCCTGCCCCGGCTGCAGCTAGCCCTGCCCCTGCCCCTAGGAGTAGAGGGAGAGGGGGAATGGCTCGACCTGGAGTTCACAGCCCCGGTCGATCCCGAGGCGGCCCGCCAGGCGCTGGCGGCGGTGCTCCCCGCAGAGTTTCGGCTGCTCTCGGCCTCCGTGGTGCCGGTGGCGGCCCCAAGCCTCTCCCAAGAACTGGAGGCGGCCCAGTGGCGCTTCAGCCTGCGACCGGCCGCAATGAGCGAGGGACTGGGCGCCAAGGGTGCCGGGCCGGGGATGCCGCGAAACCTTCCGGAGGAGGTTGGATCCTGGCCGCCGGCCGATGCCTGGGATCGGGCGATCAACGCCGTGCTGAATGCGCCGACGCTGCCCTGGCGGGACCAGGACAAAAAAGGCCGACCCCGGGAACGGGATTGCCGGCCCTATCTGCTGGTCCTGCGTACCACCCCCCCCGAGGCAGCCGCAGCCTCGAGGGCTTGGGAGCCGCCGCGGCATGATCTGGAGCTGGAAGCTGCCATCGACCCCCAGGGCCGCAGCTTGCGCCCCGACCATGTCGCCCACTGGCTTGCGGAAGCGCTGGCCATTCCCCTGGCTGTGGACTCGGTGCGGCGTCAACACCTACGTTTGAGGCCGTGCTAAGTTCGATTTAAGGTAGTTGGCTCAGGTTCATCCCTGTAATCACTCCTGTAGCCGCTTTCTCATCCGTTCCCTCTCACGAACGTGACCGCAAGCGCAATCTCTGAGCACCGATGCAGGTATCGGTTCCCGTTGCTTTCCCCGGGTCGGGTGATTCTCTTCCCGTCACAACGCTGACCGAGAGCCAGCCCCACTAGCGGTGAACCCCCGGGTTCATCGCCAACAGGTCTTCAGGTAACCCGCCCCATTGCGGCAGCTCTGTGCTTTGCGTTACGGCTGTCCTGCATGCGTTCGCTCCCGAGAACCCCAGGTCTGCGTTCTTCCTCCCTTCTCCTGCCCACCCGGGCAGGGCTCCCCTGAGCCCATAAATCTTCCATGCCCCAGCAGATCGTCATCGCTGAGCACCTGCGAATCGCGGCGGTGCTCAGTGACGAACGGGTCGACGAACTGATCGTCGCCCAAGGTCGCTACCAGATCGGTGATGTCTATCTCGGCACCGTCGAGAACGTGCTCCCCGGTATCGACGCCGCTTTCGTCAACATCGGCGAAAGCGAAAAGAACGGCTTTATTCACATTACTGATCTCGGCCCCCTCCGGCTCCGCAAGGGCGGTGCCGGCATCACCGAGCTTCTCGAACCTCGCCAAAAGGTTCTGGTGCAGGTGATGAAGGAACCCACAGGCACGAAGGGCCCCCGGCTCACGGGCAACCTCTCCTTGCCGGGTCGCTTCCTAGTGCTTCAGCCCCATGGCCAGGGGGTGAACATCTCCCGGCGCATCGATGGCGAGAACGAACGCAACCGGCTGCGGGCCCTGGGGGTGCTGATCAAGCCCCCTGGCTCCGGCCTACTGGTCCGCACCGAGGCCGAAGGGGTCAGCGAGGATCTCCTGATTGACGACCTCGAATCGCTCCTGCGCCAGTGGGAGGCGATCCAGCAGGCGGCCGACACCGCGAGCCCGCCCGTGCTGCTCAACCGGGATGAGGACTTCATCCACCGAGTACTGCGCGACTTCTACAGCCCGGAGGTCGTGCGGGTCGTGGTGGACACGTCCGATGCGGTGGCCCGGGTGAACGCCTTCCTCGGCGCCGATCAGACCACCCTCTCGGTGGAGCCCCACGAAGAGTCCGGCGAGATTCTTGAGCACTACAAGGTCAACGCCGCCATCCGCGACGCCCTCAAGCCCCGGGTCGACCTTCCCTCGGGGGGCTACGTGATCATCGAGCCCACCGAGGCGCTCACCGTGATTGATGTGAACTCCGGCTCCTTCACCCGCTCGGCCAACGCCCGCGAGACGGTGCTGTGGACCAACTGCGAGGCGGCGGTGGAGATCGCCCGGCAACTAAGGCTGCGCAACATCGGCGGCGTGGTGATTGTTGATTTCATCGACATGGATTCCCGCCGCGACCAGCTGCAGCTGCTGGAACATTTCACTCAAGCGATCCGCCACGATTCGGCCCGACCCCAGGTCGCCCAGCTCACCGAACTGGGTTTGGTGGAACTCACCCGCAAACGCCAGGGTCAGAACATCTACGAACTCTTCGGCCGGGCTTGCCCGAGCTGTGGGGGCCTGGGCCATGTGGCCGTGCTGCCAGGCCGGGACACCCTGCAACCCCTGGCCACCGTGTCGGGTCTGGTGCGTTCCGCCGCCTCTGCCCGGGCCGAGGTGACCAGTCCAGTGGCGTTGGAAGGAAGCGGTGGCAGCCGGCGCCGACGAGGCGGTCGGGGCAGTCGCGGTGGCGAGGGCAGCGAAGCGGGTACCGTGAGCGAATTCTTGGCTTCAGAGGAGGAGAGCCTCCTCGCCCCAGGTGAGGAGAGCGGCGCCGACCAGGGCCCCCGTCGTCAGGAGCCCGAGGTGATCGCAGTTCCCATGGATGACACCCAGGAACTGGTGTACGGCTGGATGGGCCTGAATCCTGCCCTACTGCTCGAATCCCCTCCCGTGGCAGACAATTTAGTGGTAAGGATCGTGCGGCCGGGATTCGATCCGGAATCGGTGCTGGAGGAGGCGCGGCAGCAACTCGCGGCCAGCGGCTCCCGTCGTCGTCGCCGGGGTCGGGGAGGCGGCGAAGGCCGCCAGGGATTCGCGGAACCGGCAACAGATCAAGGCGCCGACCTTGACACCTCAATGGAGATGCCCCTAGTGGAAATCACCCCCCTTCCTGTGGTGCTGGAGGAATCCACCAGGCCCTTCGAACTCCTTAGCGTCGATGTTCCGCTGCATCGGAGCGCAGGCGGCGGCCGCGGCCAGCGTGCGGCGGCGGAGCCTGCGCCGGCCCTCACCCAGGCCGCCGGAGCCGAACCCCAGAACGGCGAAACCGCCGCAGAATCCGATGCCTCCGGTGAGCCCCGCCGCCGTCGCCGCCGTTCCTCCGCCTCCGTCTGAGGGGGATCCCTGGGCAGGCCACGATCCCCGCAGCTGTGCCGGGGTCGATGAGGTGGGGCGGGGCTGCCTGTTCGGCCCCGTCTTCGCTGCCGCGGTGGTGCTGCCCGCGACATCACTCCCGCCGCTGGTTACAGCTGGCCTCACCGACAGCAAGAAGCTCTCCGCCCGTCGACGGGAGGAGATGGTGCCCCTGATTCGTCATCAGGCGGTGCACTGGTCCCTCGGCCAGGCCAGTGCGGCCGAGATCGATCGCTGGGGCATCCGGGTGGCCACCGAGAGGGCGATGCTGCGGGCCCTGCACCGCTTGCCTTCGCCACCATTGATGCTGCTCGTGGATGGATCCCTCCCCCTGAGGGGCTGGAGCGGAGCCCAGCGAACCCTGATCCGCGGTGACAGCCGATGCGCCGCCATCGCCGCGGCGAGTGTGCTTGCCAAGGTGGAACGGGATGCGCTGCTCGAAAGGCTGGCGCACCATTTTCCGGGTTACGGCCTGGAGCGTCATCGGGGATATGGCACGGCCCAGCACCAGGAAGCCCTCCGGCAGCTGGGGCCCACCCCCCTTCACCGTCAGGGCTTTCTGGGTTTTCTCAGGGCAGCTGCGGCGATCGACAGCGACGCCCCACCCAATGAGAGCGATGCCCCGACCATCACTGCGGACGGCACGCAAACGGTCAAGGATCCGGAAAACCTTCCGCGCGGCCGTGGCACCAGGCCTGAAAGTCGCCCGCCAGTTGCTGGCTCACCCGGCGACGGATGCCCAGCAGGATCCCGCTCAGCAGCGAGCGGCCGGTGGCCTCGAGAACCCGGGGAGGGATGAGCCGCAGCAGGGCCGGCTGACTCACCTGTACGGCGAGCCGAGCCTCGCCCTCAAGGCCTGAGGTCGTGGCCTGCAGCCAGGAATGGAGCTGGAGCTTGAAGTCATCCACCAAGCCGAGGCCCTCAAGCTGGCAGTCCACGGCCTCCAGTTCCAGGCGTCCCTGCTGGTGACGGGCCTGCAGCTCCACGATGGGCTGAACCTGGAGCTGAAACACCTGCACTCGGGTCACGGTGTAGAGGTAGTGGCCAGGGCCGAGGGGCACCAGCTGGCGATCATCAAGCAGGGCCGCCACCACGCGTGCCTCGTCGTCGAGGTAATCCGGCAACAGATCGGCCGGTTCGATCGTGGGAAGACTCAGCTGCTGACTGGCGCTAAAGGCCAGGGGCATGGCCTGGGGGCCGACAGGGCATGATCTTATCGGCCTCCCAGTCCCCGCCTCCATGCGCCTCGCCTTCCTTGGCCCCGTTGGTACCTACGGCGAACAGGCCGCCCAGCGACTGGCAGCCCTGGAGGGGATCTCGGCGGAACTGGTGCCACAACCCGGCATCCGGGCGGTGATCAAGGCCGTGGCCAACGGCGACTGCGCCGCCGCCGTGGTGCCGGTGGAGAACTCCGTGGAGGGAGGTGTGACTGCCTGCCTGGATGCCCTCTGGGAACAGCCGGAGCTCAGTGTGGCGCGGGCGCTGGTGCTGCCGATCCGCCATGCCCTGTTGGGTAGCGGCCCCCTGGAGGGCGTTAGCGAAGTGCTCTCCCATCCCCAGGCCCTCGCGCAGTGCAGCCAGTGGCTGGCGCAGCATCTCGGCTCCGCCCTGCAGCTGCCCACCAGCTCCACGGCCGAGGCCGCCCGCCTGGTGCGGGGCAGCCGGTTCCGGGCCGCCGTGGCCTCGCTGGAGGCGGGCAAGGAGCACGAACTGGAGGTGCTGGCCTACCCGGTGAACGATGTGCCGGGCAACTGCACCCGCTTTCTTTTGCTGCGGCGCGGTGGCCGTCAGCAGGAGGGTCCCCTGGCCAGCCTGGCCTTCTCCCTGCGGGCCAACTGCCCGGGTGCGCTGCTGGAGGCGCTGGGCTCCTTCTCCCGGCAAGGACTCAACATGACCCGGATCGAATCCCGGCCATCGAAGCGAGAACTGGGGGAATACATCTTCTTCGTGGACCTGGAGCTGTCCTCTGGACCCACCCCGCTGGAGCAGGCGCTGGAGGAGCTCACCCCCCTGTGCGAGCACCTCATCCCATTCGGCGCCTATCCCCTAACCAACCTGGCTCTTGCGGAGGGATCGGCGAAGGATTAATGCGCCTTCAGCCCCCCTTGCGGCCCCGGAACACCCCGAACTGCATCAGGCCCCGGCGAAACGCCCAGTCCATGAGGAGCAGGGTGGGGATCTCCCGCGCACCCTGCAGAACAGCGGTCGGACCCAGCCCCAGCACAGCACCAGGGCGACGTACCCCCTCCGCGATCGAATCGAGCCACGAGGGCAGGGTGGCGCTGGTCCAGTCGTTGGTCTCTACCCGCAGGCCGGCCGCATAAGGGCTGGCTTCGAGGTTGGCCCTGAGGGAACGGATGCTGGAGAAGGCGGGGTGGGCCCATTGATTGAGCAGCTGCCGCACTACCCAACGCTCCAGGGGCGTGGGTGCGCCATCGGCAGCATCCCGCTGATTCCAGTCGGCCACAGCCAGGTGGCCACCTGGCCGGAGCACCCGCAACAGTTCGTCGGCGTAGCGCTGCTTATCGGGCATATGGGGGCCGGCCTCCACGCTCCACACCCCATCGAAGCCGCCATCCGGCAGTTCCAGGGCAAGGGCATCCATCACGGCGAAGCGGCACTGCCCGGCTAGTTCGGGAGGCGTGAGGGCCCTGGCGCGAGCCACCTGGGCCGCGCTGATGCTGATACCGAGCACGGTGAAGCCGTAATCCCGGGCCAGGATCCTGGCACTGCCGCCGATGCCGCAGCCCACATCCAGGACGCGGCTGCCAGGGGGCAGCGCATCGAGATGGCTCCAACGCACGAGAGCGTGGACCAAATCCACCTTGGCGGCCCGGAAGTCACGGGGCCCCGGGGGAGAGCCGTAATGCCCCAAGTGCACATGCTCGCCCCAGAGGTTCTCCAGGAGGGCATCCTCTGTCCAGCGGTCGTAGGCGCGGGCCACGCTCGCAGGGTCCTGATAGGCCCGATCACGGCGCTGCCAGAAGCACAAAAGAGCAGCCGCACTGGCCAGGCCAGCCAGGCCCAGGACCCAGGGGGTCAGCGACATGGTCAACGATCATCGAGGGTGTCAGGCTGCCCCTCATCGGGATCAGGCCCATCGAAGCCGGCGGGATCATCCCCGAGGCCTTCGAAGGTGTCCTTCAACACGGTCCGGGCGGCCAGCTGCCGACGGGTCTGGTCGAGGAGGGTGAATTCCTGGCGCAGTCGCTCACCCGTGTCGGTGATTTCCAGCAGGGCCTGCTGGTGGTCCGCCACCGGTCCACCCAGATGGGAGCCGATCCAGAAGGAGAGCTCCCGGGGCAGATCCGGCAGATCGGCGGGAAGGGCGGAGGGCTTGCCGATCAGCTTGCCGGTGAGTTCCACCACATCCCTGAGCGCCTCGGTCACCCGGGACGCCAGGCCTTCAAGGTCGCCGTGGTTCTCGCTGACGCTGTCCTCGATCCAGCTCACCATGCCAACCCGAAACGGCGCCTCGCGCACGATGTCGAGGATGCGGAATCGCTGCTGGCCGAGGGTCACGATGTTGCTGCGGTCATCGTCTTGGGTCTGGCAGTGCAGGATTTCGGCACAGCAACCCACTTCAGCCATGCGCTGCTCCTGGGGGTCCCAGCGGACCACACCGAAACGGCGATCCTCTGCCATCACGGTGCGCAGCATCATGCGGTAGCGGGGTTCGAAAATGTGAAGCGGCAGCACCTCCTGGGGGAAGAGCACCACATCCGGAAGGGGGAACAGGGGCAGTTCCCTGACGGCCAGGTCGCTCACGCCACCCATCCGGCAAGGGGAACCAGGACCCTGCTCGGGCACGGGGTTGCCGGGCGTGGGGTGGGCAAGGGCAGGCACGAATCACTGGAGTGATCCTAGAAAGAAGCCTCTGCCGCCGGGATGGCGACAGGGGTCACAGACAATGTGGCCAGGCTTGGCTCACCCGCAAGGGGTGGCCCGGATCGGTACAAGCCGTTCAACAGGCTATACAGGCAACCAGGTTTAGAGCCAGTCTCAGACAGTCACCTGGTGGCGAAGTCAGAGCTTCACTTCGATATCCACGCCGCTGGGAAGGTCGAGCTTCATCAGGGCGTCGATGGTCTTGGAGCTGGGGCTATAGATGTCGATGATGCGGCGATGGGTGCGGGTTTCGAAGTGCTCTCGGGAGTCCTTGTCCACGTGGGGCGAGCGCAGCACGCAATAGATCTTGCGTTTCGTGGGCAGGGGGATCGGCCCAATAGCCGTGGCTGCCGTATGATCGGCGGTTTCAATGATTTTTTCGCAGGACAGATCCAGCATGCGGCGATCAAACGCCTTGAGACGGATGCGGATCTTCTGCTGGGCAAGGGCGGAGGCCATGGGGATTGGGCAGAGGGTAGAACCAGAACGGGTGGCCGCAGGAGCGACGGTCAGCCCTGCAGGTCGGATTGTCGAGGTGCGGGAAACGGAAGCAATGATCGGAGCGTAGAGGGATTAGGTGCCTAGCTGAAGGCAGGCTGTGGTCCTTCGCGTGATCCGAGAGGATGGGTGAACTGGAGTGTGAGCCAGAGAGCGCCGGGAGGGCCCGAAGGCTCCCCCCGGCATAGGCGTGGGGGCCTCACGCCACGATCTTGGAAACCACTCCAGCACCGATGGTACGACCGCCTTCGCGGATGGCAAAGCGCATCCCTTGCTCAATGGCGACTGGGCAGATCAGCTCGGCGCTCATCTTGATGCGGTCGCCGGGCATCACCATCTCCACGTTGCTGCCATCGTCGGCGGTGAAGGCGGTGATCTGACCGGTCACATCCGTGGTGCGGATGTAAAACTGGGGACGGTAACCGGCAAAGAAGGGAGTGTGGCGACCGCCCTCTTCTTTCTTCAGCACATAAACTTCACCCTCGAACTTGGTGTGAGGTTTGATCGAGTTGGGCTTCACCAGCACCATACCGCGCTCGATGTCTTCCTTTTGAATACCGCGCAACAGCAGGCCCACGTTGTCACCAGCCATGCCCTCGTCGAGCAGCTTGCGGAACATCTCCACGCCGGTCACGGTGGTTTCGCGGGTGTCCCTGATGCCCACGATCTGCACGGTTTCACCCACCTTCACCTTGCCGCGCTCGATCCGGCCGGTGGCAACGGTGCCGCGGCCGGTGATCGAGAACACGTCTTCGATCGCCATCAAAAAGGGTTTATCAATCTCGCGCTCAGGCTCGGGGATCGACTCATCCACGGCATCCATCAGGTCGAGAATTTTATCGACCCATTCGTTTTCACCACGGATGCCCTTGCCGCCGCCTTGAATGTGCTCAAGAGCCTTCAAAGCGGAGCCGGCCACCACGGGGATGTCATCACCAGGGAAGTCATAGCTGCTCAGCAGTTCACGCATTTCAAGTTCGACGAGTTCGAGGATTTCCTCGTCGTCGACCATATCTTTCTTATTGAGGAACACCACGAGGGCGGGCACGCCCACCTGCTTGGCCAGGAGGATGTGCTCCTTGGTCTGGGCCATCGGGCCGTCCGTGGCGGCCACCACGAGGATGGCGCCGTCCATCTGAGCGGCACCGGTGATCATGTTCTTCACGTAGTCAGCGTGGCCGGGACAGTCCACGTGGGCGTAGTGACGGTTGCCGGTCTCGTATTCGACGTGGGCCGTGTTGATCGTGATGCCGCGCTCTTTCTCTTCGGGAGCACCGTCGATGTCGTCGTAGGCCTGGGCCTTGGCCTGACCGAGAGATGCAAGCACGTTGGTGATGGCGGCGGTGAGGGTGGTCTTGCCGTGGTCAACGTGACCGATGGTACCGATGTTGACGTGGGGTTTGTTCCTCTCGAACTTCTCGCGAGCCATGATGAAAAAGAATCGGGGTGGGTGGGTTGAGGTGGGGGTGAAAGATCAGGAATTGCCCTGATTCTTGGAGATGATGGCTTCAGCGACGTTGCGAGGAACTTCCTCGTAGTGGCTGAACTCCATCGAGAAGATACCCCGACCCTGGGTCATGGATCGGAGCTGGGTGGCATAGCCGAACATCTCGGCCAGAGGCACTTTGGCCTGGACCTTGGAGAGTCCGTCATCGACGGACTGTCCTTCAACCTGACCACGACGGGAGGACAGGTCGCCGATGATCGATCCGAGGAAATCCTCGGGGATCTCGACCTCCACCTTCATCATCGGCTCAAGAAGCACGGGATTGCACTTCTTGACGCCGTCCTTGAAGGCCATGGAACCGGCGATCTTGAACGCCATCTCCGAAGAGTCGACGTCGTGATAGGAGCCGTCCACCATGGTGACCTTCACATCGATCATCGGGAAACCTGCAATCACGCCGGATTGGCAGGTTTCCTTCATGCCAGCTTCCGCCGGACCGATATATTCCTTCGGCACGATGCCGCCAACGATCTTGTTGACGAATTCAAACCCGGAACCCGGCTCTCCTGGTTGCATTTCGATCACCACATGGCCGTACTGGCCCTTGCCGCCGGTCTGTCGGGCGAACTTGCCCTCACCTTTGGCGCTGCCCCGGATGGTTTCGCGGTATGACACCTGGGGAGCACCGATGTTGGCCTCCACCTTGAACTCGCGCAGCATGCGGTCCACCAGGATTTCCAGGTGCAGTTCGCCCATCCCGGCGATCACGGTCTGGTTGGTTTCCGGATCAGTGCGAACCCGGAAGGTGGGATCTTCCTCCGAGAGCGACTGAAGCGCCTTGCCAAGCTTCTCCATGTCCCCCTTGGTTTTGGGTTCCACGGCCACCGAAATCACCGGTTCGGGGATGAACAGAGATTCCAGGATGATCGGTGAGCTCTCAACGCAGAGCGTGTCGCCGGTGGTGGTGTCCTTGAGGCCGAGCACGGCACCGAGGTCGCCGGCCCGCAGCTCATCCACTTCTTCCCGATCGTCTGCCTTGAGCAGGATCAGGCGAGAGATGCGCTCCTTTTTGTCCTTGGTGGCATTCAGCACATAGCTTCCTTTCTGGAGCACACCGGAGTAGATCCGAACAAAGGTGAGCTTGCCAAAGGGGTCGGCCATCACTTTGAACGCCAGGGCGCTGAAGGGAGCGCTGTCGTCGGCGGGACGCACCGCTTCGGTGCCATCGGCCAGCACACCCTGGATCGGAGGAACGTCCACAGGAGCCGGCAGGTAGTCGACCACCGCATCAAGCAGCAGTTGCACACCCTTGTTCTTGAAGGCGGAACCGCACAGCATCGGAACCAGACCGTGCTTCAGCACACCTACCCGGATGCCCTTCCGCAGCTGCGCTTCATTGAGTTCGCCGCTTTCAAGGAAGATTTCCAGCAGTTCCTCATCGGTTTCGGCCACGCTTTCCATCAGCGCGGAACGCCACTGGGCGGCTTCCTCGACCATCGAAGCTGGAATGTCGGTCTCCTCAATGTCCTGACCGAGGTCGTCCTTGTAGATGAAGGCGCGATTCTTGACCAGATCAACGATGCCGATTAGCTCACCTTCGGCACCGATCGGCAGCTGGATCGGTGCGGCGTTGGCGCGCAGGCGGTCTTTGATCTGGCCGTAAACCTTGAGGAAGTCGGCGCCGGTGCGGTCCATCTTGTTGACGAACACCATCCGGGGCACGCTGTAGCGATCAGCTTGCCGCCAGACTGTTTCCGACTGGGGTTGCACGCCACCGACGGCGCAGAACACGGCGATCACCCCATCCAGTACCCGCATCGAGCGCTCCACCTCAATGGTGAAGTCCACGTGGCCAGGGGTATCGATGATGTTGATGCGGTGATCCTTCCAACTGGTGGAAATTGCCGCCGCCGTGATCGTGATGCCGCGCTCGCGTTCCTGCTCCATCCAGTCGGTGACGGCCGCACCATCGTGGACCTCACCCATCTTGTGCACGACACCCGAATAGAAGAGGATGCGCTCGGTGGTTGTGGTCTTGCCGGCGTCGATGTGAGCGGCGATACCGATATTTCTGACGCGTTCAAGCGGAAAGGCGCGGGCCACGGGGATAGTGCTCCGAAGAGGGTCGACAAAAAGCGGGCATAAGTCTACCGACCGGTCGGTTTCCGGTGGCAGGGAGCCGGATTAGCCCAGGCATCCGGCTCCTGGGAACTCAGTAGCGGTAGTGGGCGAAGGCCTTGTTCGCTTCGGCCATCTTGTGGGTCTCCTCCCGCTTGCGAACGGCACTGCCAGCCTCATTGGCGGCATCCATCAGTTCGCCAGCAAGTTTCTGGGACATGCTGCGGCCATTGCGGGCTCTGGAGAAGTTCACAAGCCAGCGGAGGGCCATCGCAGTACCCCGCTCCTGGCGCACCTCCATCGGCACTTGGTAGGTGGCGCCGCCCACCCGGCGAGCCCTCACCTCCACCAAAGGAGTGGCGTTGCGAACGGCGGTCTCGAACAGCTCCAAGGGATCAGCACCGGTGCGCTCATTAATCAAGGTGAAGGCATCGGAGAGAATCCGCTGGGCCGTGGACTTCTTGCCGTGCTTCATCAGGCGAGCCACGATCATCGAGGCGAGCCGGCTGTTGAACTGCGGATCAGGCAGAACCGGGCGCTTCTCGGCGGCGTTACGGCGGGACATGGAAACGAAGGAAAGGGACGGACGGAGAGGGGGGTGCGGTGGCGGACGGCTCAGGCCTTGGGCGTCTTGGCGCCGTACTTGGAGCGGGCCTGACGGCGGTCCTTCACACCGGCGGTGTCCAGGGTTCCCCGGATGATGTGATAGCGGACCCCAGGGAGGTCCTTGACCCGGCCGCCACGGATCAGCACCACAGAGTGCTCCTGAAGGTTGTGGCCGATACCCGGGATGTAGGCGGTCACCTCAAAGCCGGAGGTGAGGCGCACCCTGGCCACCTTGCGGAGGGCTGAGTTCGGCTTCTTCGGGGTGGAGGTGTACACACGGGTGCAAACCCCACGCCGCTCGGGACAAGCCCGCAGGGCGGGGGATTTGGTCTTGCGGGTGAGGCGCTGACGCTCGGTGCGGATCAGCTGCTGAATGGTGGGCATCGAAAGCCGGAGCGCTAGTCGGAGGGACTCGTCGTGTCACCCGTGTCGGGCGGACTGCCCGGAGGACAGCTCCTGTGGGAGTGACTGGTCGGACGATCCGTCCGATTTCGACAATCCGACACCTTACTGCCCGGCCGTCCCCCGTCCAGGGTCCCGGCGGAAGGCGGCCCCGCAGGCGCAGGTGTGGACCCCCTCCACCGGCCTGACCAGAAAGGCGCCGCCACTGAGATCACCCCGGTAATCAAGCAGCAGACCGGTGAGCAGAGGCAGCTGGGCAGCCGGGGCATGGAGGGTCACGCCGTCGGCCCGGGCGACCGGGGAGCCGGCGAGGTGGCCGGGCCGCAGGCGGATCGTCCAGAGTTCGCACCCCCCCTCCAGCAAATCGATGTGCATCAGACCGGGGGTGCCGGCCACCGCCGCCTGTCGGCAGAGCTCCGCGGCGGCGGCGGCGGTCAATCGCAGGCTGTGGCCCCTGGGCACGGCGGGGGTTGGAACGCAGCTACCACTGTCGCAGCCCGACTCGATCTCAGCCCGGCTCTTAGCTGCCGGCCCGGGTGAGCGGTGCCGCTGCGCTCCGGGGTACCAGCCCCAAACCGTTGTGCACAGCACTCACCACGCCGCGGCCCTTCACGGTGTGGAGCCCCCCCATCACCAGGCCGGTCGAGCTGCCCCCATCAAGGTTCAGGGCATCCCGCAGGCCCAGGCCGGCCAGCAGCTTCGTGGCCTCCAGCAGGGTGGGACCCTCGTCGTCGACGCCCTCCAGGGTGAGCAACCAGAGCTGACGTCCGTCGCTGCCGATCACGGTGCGGGGGGCCCCCTGGCTCAGGAAAGCGGCGCTGAAGCCCTCGGCGGCGCCATCCAGCACCGGTCGCCCGCCCAGCAGCAGCAACGGCCCGCCACCCACCACGTTGGTGGCCATTCCCACCGCCGTGCTGGGGCGGCTCTCCAGGCGGAGGGTTTCCCCCTCAGGCCAAGGCAGGTTGAAGCCAGCGCGGCCCACCAGCAGGATGTCGCCCGCCCCCAGCGGCAGGCCGGAGGCCAGAAGGTCGGGTCCGTAGCGGGCCCGCACCACCCCATCGCGGACCAGCACCGCGGTCTCGCCGTCGACCAGGCTGCGGTAGGTGGGGCCCCAGTCGGCGGTGTAGCGACTCAGCCCACGCTGCACATAACCGCTGTTGACCACCGACACCGGCCAGCGGTTCCCGGCGGCATCGAGCACCGCCTCCTCGAGGCGGAGGCGGCCGAAACGAGGCAGTCCACCTGGATCCCAGCCGACGGCCCCCCGGTTCAGGATCGGGCCCGACAGCCAGCGTCCCTGGTCCCGCAGGGCGCCGAGCGGCAGGCGCCGCACCCGGTTGAAGAAGCCGCCGTTGATCGCCACCAGGGCGTCCTGGCGGTTCGCCAGGCGCACCAGGGAGCTCAGCCCTTCCATGCCATCGCCCCGGCTGAGGGAGCGAAGTTCGAGGTCGGAGTTCAGCAGATCGATCCGCACCGCATTGATCCGCACCCGACGGCCGGCCACCTCCCGCACCAGCCGGTCCCAGAGGATCTGGCGGCCCAGGCGGGCCTGGAGGCGGGGATCGATCCGAGCGGGGCTGGCGGTATCCGCCGCCGCGGCCGGGTCGCTGGGCAGATCCAGCACCAGGCGATAGGGATCCCCCAGCGTGAAGACGCGGGTCGGGGCGGTACCGCCACGGTGGCTGATCCGCAGCAGCGCGCCTGTTCCGGCCCCTTGCAGACCCTGGCTCTCCAGGACGGCGCGCTGGTCGCCGCTGTGGGCCACAGCCACCACCACCACCCCCGGCTCGCTGCTACGCACGATCGCCGGACCGCTGAGTTCGAACACCACGCGCCTCAGTCCCGGTGGGGAGGTGCTGGGCCGGATGCCCAGCAGCCGCGGGGTGGGCATCTCCAGCAGCAGGGTGCTCCCGGAGGCGCGGGCCGTAAGGCCGTTGGCGGCCAGCAGGGGGGCGAGGTCGATGGCCACCTCATCCCCGAGGGGCCGCTGGCGATCAGCCCCCGCCACCAGCCGGGCACCAAACCACTCGAGTTCCAACGCTCCGCCCCCACCACGGCTGCGATTACTCACCCCCAGCTGGCCCTGGGCCACCTCCAGGGGAAGCCACAGCTCCCGTGGGGCGGCGTCTTGGGGACCGATCCAGCGCCAGGCTCCCTTTTGGGCCAGCCCAAGGATCACCAGCCGGTTGCCTTCCGTGGAGGATTCGACGGCGGGCGCGGCGACTGAAGCCGCTGGGGGGGGGCCCGGGGCAGAAGGCAGCTCGGGGAGGGGTGGGGGTGGCGGCGGCGCGGCCTTCACCGCGGTGGTAGGAGCCGCCAGAAGGGCTGTGACCAGCAGGATCGTGGCGGGGAGCGCCGCAGGCTGCGCCATCACATCCAAGGTCGGTGGCCTGAAAGTTAAACCTGCCAGGAGGTGCGTGGTGAACGGGACGGCGTTGGCCGATCCCTAGGATCAGAAGCTCTACCCGGCTGCGGCGCCCTTCCCTGCCGCGGACCTCGATCCACCACTCCAATCCAGGCTCCCGTCCCACCCTTTTCTGGATGGCCGGGTCGTGGATCAATCCGCTGGATCAACCCTGCTGGATCCAAGCCTGCTGGATCCCCAGACCAACCGATCAGACGTTCCGCTTCCGCTAGCACCACGACGGGTTATGACTTCCTTCTCCGCCCCCCTCTGGCCCCACTGCGACAGTCCGGCGCCGGCGGCGGTGGCAGGCGAGAGGGATGCCTGCGGCGTCGGATTTCTGGCCCACCTCGATGGCACTCCCAACCACTGGGTGTTGCGGCAGGCGCTGCGGGGCCTGCGCTGCATGGAGCACCGGGGGGGGTGCGGTGGTGACGGCGATTCCGGCGATGGCGCCGGGATCCTTTGCGGCATTCCCTGGAGCTACCTAGAAGCGGTCTGGCCGGCAGCCGCCAGCGGCGAAGCGGGCGTACGGGGGCTGGCGATGGTGTTTCTCCCCGCCGATGCCAGCCGCCGCCAGGAGGCCCGCCGCTTCTGCGAGGAGGAAGCCGCCGGTCTGGGGCTCCTCAGCCTGGGCTGGAGGCCCGTTCCGGTGGACCCCGCCGTGCTTGGTCCGATGGCCCGGGACACCGCCCCGGTGATCGAGCAATGGCTGCTGCTGGCCCCGGGGGCGTCCCCCTCCCTACCCGCGGATGTGGATGACCTTGAGGCGCTGCTGTTCCGCCTGCGGCGCCGCGCCGTGGACCGCGCCCGCGAGGCCTGGGGCAGCGACATCGGCAACCTTTATTTCGCCTCGATCAGCGCCCGCACGGTTGTGTACAAGGGCATGGTTCGCTCCGAGGTGCTCGATCGCTTCTACGCCGACCTGCGCGACGAACGCTTCACGGTGAGCTTTGCGGTTTATCACCGTCGCTTCAGCACCAACACCCTGCCCCGTTGGCCCCTGGCCCAGCCGATGCGGCTGCTCGGCCACAACGGCGAGATCAACACCCTGCTGGGCAACATCAACTGGGCCAGTGCCGCCGAGGCCAACCTTGAGGCCGTTTGGGGCGATGCCGCCTCCGACCTGCGGCCCCTGGTGAATGCCGCCTTCAGCGATTCCGCCAACCTTGATGCCACCCTCGAACTGATGGTGCGCAGCGGCCGGCCGATCACCGACAGCCTGCTCACCCTGGTGCCGGAAGCCTTCCGCGACCAGCCCGAGCTGGATCGCCGCCCGGCGATCAAAGACTTTTACGACTACAACGCCTGTCTGCAGGAACCCTGGGATGGCCCGGCCCTGCTGGTGTTCAGCGATGGCCGCATGGTGGGGGCCACCCTCGATCGCAATGGACTGCGGCCCGCCCGCTACTGCATCACCAGCGATGGCTACGTGGTGATGGGCTCGGAAACCGGCGTGGTGGAACTGGAGGAAAGCTTCATCATCGAAAAGGGCCGCCTTGGTCCTGGCCAGATGCTGGCGATCGACCTAGAGCAGGGGCGGGTGCTGCGCAACTGGGAGGTGAAGGAGCAGAGCGCCTCCCGCCACCCCTATGGCGCCTGGCTCGCCGCCTATCGCCGCAACCTCGCCCCCGGTGTCTGGGCGCAGGAGCGCCGCCTCGCCGACCTCGAATTGCTCCAGCAACAGAGCGCCTTCGGTTTCACCGCCGAAGACCTGGATCTGGTGATTGAGGACATGGCCGGCGCAGGCAAGGAGCCCACCTACTGCATGGGCGACGACATTCCCCTGGCGGTGCTCTCCTCCAAGCCCCACCTCCTCTACGACTACTTCAAGCAGCGCTTCGCCCAGGTCACGAACCCGCCGATCGACCCGCTGCGCGAAAAGCTGGTGATGAGCCTGGAGATGCACCTGGGCCAGCGCGGGTCGGCCCTGCGCCCCGAGCCCACCGGCGCCGGGGTGCTGCACCTCGACAGCCCGGTGCTCAATGAGGCCGAGCTGGCCGATCTTGCCGGCCATGGCCTGCCCCTTGCCACCCTCTCCACCTTGCTGCCGGTGACCGATGGTCCGGCTGGTCTGGAGCAGGCGGTGGCCCGGCTATGTGCCGGGGCCGAAGCCGCAGTGCGCGGCGGCAGTTGCATCCTGGTGCTCTCCGACCGCAGCGGTGGCGGGATCAGCGCTGGCACCACCTACATCCCCCCCCTCCTGGCGGTCGGGGCGGTGCACCATCACCTGCTGCGCCTGTGCCTGCGCCTGCAGTGCTCGATCGTGGTCGACACCGCCCAGTGCTGGAGCACCCATCACCTGGCCTGCCTGATCGGCTATGGGGCCAGTGCCGTGTGCCCCTGGCTGGCCTGGGAAACCACCCGCCATTGGCTCGCCCACCCCAAGACCCGCTCCCTGATCGAGCGGGGCAAACTTGCCGATCTCACCCCCGATGCGGCCCAGGCCAACGTGCGCAAGGCCCTGGAAGATGGCCTGCGCAAGATCCTCTCCAAGATCGGCATTTCGCTGCTGGCCAGCTACCACGGCGCCCAGATCTTCGAGGCGATCGGCATCGGCGCCGATCTGATCGCCCTGGCCTTCACCGGCACCACCAGCCGGGTGGCGGGCCTGAGCCTGGCCGATCTAGCCAGCGAAACCCTGGCCTTCCACGCCAAGGCCTACCCCGAACTCAACCGCACCAAGCTCGAGTTCATGGGCTTCGTGCAGTACCGCACCGGCGGCGAATACCACCTCAACAGCCCCGAGATGGCCAAGGTCCTCCATGCCGCCGTGGCGGCCGGCCCCGGCTACGACCATTTCGCCACCTACCAAACCCTGCTCGAAAACCGGCCGGTCACGGCCCTGCGTGATCTGCTCCAGCTGCGAAAGGCCGCCGCGCCGTTGCCGATTGATCAAGTAGAGAGCATCGAGAGCATCTGCAGGCGCTTCTGCACCGGTGGCATGAGCCTTGGCGCCCTCTCGCGCGAGGCCCACGAGGTGCTGGCGGTGGCGATGAATCGCATCGGCGGCAAGAGCAACAGCGGCGAAGGCGGCGAGGATCCGGCCCGCTTCCAGGTGCTCAACGACGTGGATGGCGAAGGCCATTCCGCCACCCTTCCGACCATCAAAGGGCTTCGCAACGGCGACACCGCCTGCTCGGCGATCAAGCAGATCGCCTCCGGTCGCTTCGGGGTCACCCCGGAATATCTGCGCAGTGGCCGCCAGCTGGAGATCAAGGTGGCCCAGGGCGCCAAGCCCGGGGAGGGCGGCCAGCTGCCCGGGCCGAAGGTGGATGCCTACATCGCCTGGCTGCGCAACAGCAAGGCCGGTGTGGCCCTGATCTCACCGCCGCCCCACCACGACATCTATTCGATCGAAGACCTGGCCCAGCTGATTCACGATCTGCACCAGGTGCATCCAGCCGCCAAGGTGAGCGTGAAGCTGGTGGCGGAGATCGGCATCGGCACGATCGCCGCCGGGGTGGCCAAGGCCAACGCCGATGTAATCCAGATCTCCGGCCACGATGGCGGCACCGGTGCCTCGCCCCTGAGCTCGATCAAACATGCAGGCAGCCCCTGGGAGCTTGGCCTCACCGAGGTGCACCGCAGCCTCCTGGAGAACGGCCTGCGTGATCGGGTGCTGCTGCGGGCCGACGGCGGCCTTAAGACCGGCTGGGATGTGGTGATCGCCGCGCTGCTGGGCGCCGAGGAATATGGCTTCGGCTCGGTGGCGATGATTGCCGAGGGCTGCATCATGGCCCGCGTTTGCCACACCAACAATTGCCCCGTGGGGGTGGCTACCCAGAAGGAGGCCCTGCGCAGGCGCTTCACCGGCCTGCCCGAGCACGTGGTGAATTTCTTCTTGTTCGTGGCCGAGGAGGTGCGCCAGCTGCTCAGCGTGCTCGGAGTGGCCAGCCTCGAGGAGCTGATCGGCCGCACGGAACTGCTGGCGCCCCGCTCGGTGGCCCTGGCCAAGACCACGGCCCTCGATCTCTCCTGCCTGCTCGATCCCATCCCCCAGGCCGCCGATCGCGCCTGGCTCCGCCACGACGCCGAAGCCCATGGCAACGGAGCGATCCTTGAGGATTCCTTGCTGGCCGATCCCGCCTTGCTGGCGGCGATCGAGGGCCAGGGGCGCCTGGAGCGGACCCTGGCGATCGTGAACACCGACCGCAGCGTGGGGGCCCGCATCGCCGGTGAGATCGCCGAGCGCCATGGCAACACCGGCTTCACCGGCCAACTCGACCTCACCTTCACGGGTGCCGCGGGCCAGAGCTTCGGCGCTTTCTTGCTCCAGGGCATGAACGTGCGCCTGGTTGGTGAGGCGAACGATTACGTGGGCAAGGGCATCAACGGTGGCCGCATCACCCTGGTGCCGCCAGCCGGAGGCACCGATCCAGGCGCCAAGGTGATCCTTGGCAACACCTGTCTCTATGGCGCCACCGGCGGTGAGCTCTACGCCCTCGGCCGGGCCGGCGAACGCTTCGGGGTTCGCAACAGCGGCGCCCGCACCGTGGTGGAGGGTGCCGGCGACCATTGCTGTGAGTACATGACCGGCGGCGTGGTGGTGGTGCTCGGCTCCACCGGCCGCAACGTGGCTGCGGGCATGACCGGTGGCGTGGCCTTCCTGCTGGATGAGCGGGGCGATCTGGAGCGGCGGGTCAACCAGGAAACCGTGGCCATCGAGTCGCTCAGCACCACGGAACAGGAGGCATTGCTCAAAGCTCTGCTGGAGGCCCATCTCGAGGCCACCGGCAGCGCTAAGGCAGCCCAGGTTCTGGCCGACTGGCCCAGCTGGAAGTCCCGCTTCAAGCTGCTGGTGCCTCCGAGCGAGAAGGTGGCCATGGGACTGGCTCCCCGGGAAGCCGTGGCGGCCTGAGGCCACGGCCTGGTCCCAGCCAGTGGGGCAGCATTGGCGGGTGGGACAGGAGAGCCCGCACGATGCTCAGCGCGGATACCGCGCCATCAGCCGTTGCACCTCTCCGGCGTGGTAACTGCTGCGGGTGAGGGGACTGCTCACCACCTGCAGGAAGCCGAGCTCCTGCTCGCCATGCCTCCGGAAGTGCTCGAACTGCTCCGGCGTCACGAATCGGTCCACCGGCAGATGCTTCGGACCGGGTGAGAGATACTGGCCAATCGTCACGATGTCGACCTGGTGGCGGCGCAGGTCCGCCAGCACCTCCAGCACCTCCTGGTCGGACTCGCCCAGGCCCACCATCAGACCTGATTTCGTGTATGCACGGGGCCAGTTCAGCCTCACCTGCTCCAGCAGGGTGAGAGAGCGCTCGTAAATGCCTTGGGGCCGGGCTTTGCGATACAGCCGCGGCACCGTTTCGATGTTGTGGTTCAGCACATCGGGGGCGGCTTCCATCACCGCCGCTAGGGCGTCCCGGTCGCCACAAAAATCGGGGATCAGCAGTTCGATCGTGGTGCCGGGGGAGCGGCGGCGCACCTGCTCGATGCAGGCCACGAACTGGCTGGCACCCCCATCGGCCAGGTCGTCGCGATTCACGGAGGTGATCACCACGTGGCTCAGGCCCAATCGCGCCACCGCCTCGCCGAGCCGCTCGGGCTCGCTGGGATCGAGGGCGCGCACGCTCTTGTCGAAATCGATGTCGCAGTAGGGGCAGGCGCGGGTGCACCCCGGCCCCATGATCAGAAAGGTGGCGGTGCCGCCGGCGAAGCACTCACCGATGTTCGGGCAGCTGGCCTCCTGGCAGACCGTGTTGAGATTGAGATCGAGGAGTAGGTCGGCCACGGCGCCGATCCGCTCCCGCTGCGGCGCCTTCACCCGCAGCCAGTCGGGTTTGCCACTGGCAGAAAGCCCCCCATGCCCTACCTGGCTCCCACGGGCGGTAGAAACCTCCGCAGGCTGGGCTTTAGCCCCCGGCCAGGGTGCGGTTGGGTCGCCGGTCTGGTGATTGCGGATGGACAAGGGGAGGGAGGAGAGACAGGCCAATGGCTGCCTAACGCAGAGCCTTGGACACTTGACGAAGCGACACTAACAAGAAGCTTTCCAACGGGTGTTCGGAAATCTGTCCCCAGGCCGTTTGCCCTAGGAGCGGTCCATCGCCTAGAGTTATTAGATCGGGATGTAGCGCAGCTTGGTAGCGCACTTCGTTCGGGACGAAGGGGCCGCAGGTTCGAATCCTGTCATCCCGACTTCAAACTAAACATCAAAATGGTAGGCGACGCCAGCTTGTTGTACCGGCCACATAAATCGCACGACTCCGAATTATTGCAAAGAAACCAAAGTGCCAGCAGAAACTTTAACCATTTACCAAATAATAAGTTAGAATCCCAAGATAGCCTAGGAGTCCGAAGCGACATACCAGTCGTCCCAGCCCGAAATATCTTCACAAACCCTATTGAAACCATTGCGAGAAAGAAGCTTGAATAGCCCCGATCGAATATCATCTTGATAGTTATGCTCTACAGTAATAACATGAATCTTGCGTGATTTAAAGTCAAATGCTTGCAGGATGTCCAATTCACTACCTTCAGTGTCAATCGACAAGTAGCCTATCTCATAAGGTGCATCATGCTGGACCAGCAGGTCATGGAGTGTCACAGTCTCTACGGGATAGCTAGTCGAGTGATCGCTTCGAATGGGTGATGCCCAGTCTCCGTTATCAGCGAAGCGAGCGATTCCTGACAGCTCGGGAGTGATATAGAGCGGACCAGACGAGTCTTGGTCCACCTCCAAAAAATCAACTTCAATGCCGGTCTCATTATAAACGCACCTGTGATCAATGATACAGCTTCTATTTGCTGCCAGTGAATGATGCCAGCACCGTGCTGGCTCGGCCAAAATACCCTTCCAGCCAAAATGCTTTTCCAGCAGATGGGTGTTGCTGAGAGTCACGCCATCCGTTGCTCCGAACTCAACAAAGTATCGCGCTGCCTGATTGCCATGAAGTTGATTGAGTACAAAAAGATCCTGGGCAAGCTGGGAGCGGGAATGCTCAATACAACCAACAATTCCGACGGATTTTTCCTTACGCTTAATATCCTCTAACAGGAAGGTCGCGTGGGGCAGCGACTTGGCGCTTGTGCGGAGTAGCTCATATGCACCTTGAGTTGCCGCCAAATCCTTGCGGATCATCTCAAGAAATGAAATTTTTACGGGTGTGTAGCCTGATGTTGAAAGGATTTTGCGTAAAAATTCCTTCACAGCCTTAAGAATGCTTGATTGTCAAATCTTAAGATAGCATGAGCCTCCGACAAGAAATGGGAAAAGGCCTGAAAAGCATTAGACTAGATGGAGACAGTCCCCTAATTGGCACAGATCACGCATGGAGGATGCATGCTTTGATGCCCCAAGTGTTGGCGAGCCTCGTCGACAATATTGCCAGGAAACTGATACTAAGACGATTTGATTCTTCGCAACAGAAAGCTCTCAAGCTTGTATCCTCGATCACGCACCACAATCCCAAGGTTACGCAGGCGCTGCCACAAGTTTGAGGGCTGTGTGGTGACAATGACAAATTTGACATTCACACTATCAGCGAGTCCAACTTGCGGCATGGGGATCAAGAAGCCGCTGTTAATTGCGAAAGAATCATTTAGTCTTTTTGCGATATCGGGTCGATTAATCGTGGCAACTGCTCCGTGCATCGCTCTCCCTTTGGACACAAGGCCTATCACCAGGGCATTGCACTGCTGGCCGTGGTAGGCCCATCCATAGCTCCATTGCAAACCCGAGGGCAAGATGTGCGATTGTTCAATTCCACATGCCACCGTGCGTTGCAATTTGAGTGGAAGATTGGAGAGTGTTGCTCCGATGGCGAGCGAAATGATGATGGATATCTCTTCAATGTTGCGGAGAAGCCCTGGAAAAGGTCCGGATGCGTTACGAAGAATTGCAAATCCTTGCGATCGCCATACAGAAAAGTCAGGAGGGCTGGCCTCCATAAGCGAGTCTCGGAAGACATCGCAAACATGACGATCAACTTGGACCGCCCACACTAAAGAGGAAACGATGAAGCGCAGATTAGCTAGAACTTCGCGAGGGGAAATCATGGCTGGCCTGAGCGCTTCACATGTATCTAGTGCTTTACGAATGCTTTCGCACTGACGCTTAAAAGTGGAAAAATCGCCTGAGCCAGAAGCAATGAGCTTCAGAGTCTCAATCGAGATCAGGCAGGCAAGTGATTCAAATTGTGCATCTTGATATGTGCTTAGCCGTACGGAAATTTTCATCGCTTTTGACACTTCATCCTTGGCAGCCTCGATGCGGCCATGTTGCGCCAAAGCCATGGCAAGCTTATTCTTCACAATACAAAATTCTGGATCAAAACTGATGGCATGCTCGGCCCATTTGATGCGTTCATCTAGGCTTAATGAGTCAGAAAACACATCCAATAACCAGCAAATATCTCGCGCAAGGAGGCGATGCAACACTTGTGGCTGTTCATGCGAAACAGCATCTTGCAAGTAGCTAAGGGCTATGGAACGCGCGTCATCAGCGCTGAGACATTCCGCCACCGAGAGAATAGTCACTTCACCAATGTGAGCCGCAAATTGGCTGAAGTTGCTCCGGGACGGGGCATAAAGACAAGACGCTTTTGAAAGCATGATGACATCAGCGAAGGCCTGCTGAGACTCAGCAAGACTTGCGTATCTCGGAACCATCTCAGCAGATACCTTCACGGTTTTATACTTTCTCTGGAGAAAGGCTGCATATTCGGCATTGTCCGAGAATATGACAAGCGGAGCATGAGATTTAGCTTCTGATTCTCTAATAATGTAGTCAGCAAAAGCTGAGGGTAGATACTTTTCAGCCGGCCAGGTCTGGCGCCAAGCTCCATGGATGATGTCACCTGCGCGCAAGTGGATTGCCTCGAAAGCATGGCTTGCCTCACTTGTGAGTAGCCCCCTGATTTCGGGGCTCCAGTCAATTTCAGTTAATCCAGCAAGGAAGCGCTTTCTGGCAGCCTCGGGGTGTTCTGCCGCAAAAGCGAATATCTCAAAATTAACGTCTAACAAGAATGATCCATCTTCGTGCTCATGGCAGAACTGCTGAGCCTGTTCAAGTGTCATCCACCTAAGATTAGGATCAACCGATTCCGATGAAAAAGCTGATTCTGGGAGCTCAAAAGCTTGCAAGAAATCCTCGTCAAATATCTCTTCGGGATTGTGTAACTCAGTGCATTCATTCCGAGGCCAGACAAATCGGAACTCCATATCAAGGACCTTCGCCACTCCCCATGCATTCAAGATCGCATGCAGTCTGCTACCAAGGCGATCACGCTGTCTTGCCACAAGTCGTGGACGTGATAGAGGCATTGATCCAAGGGTTTCTGGATCATAGTATACGCGGCATCCCAATGGCTGCTGGCATGCGCTGAAAAAACCGCGCAATCCCACCACAGCGGACAAAAAACTCGCCAGATAATGGCGCAGCTCTGGATGGCAATGCATATTTATTTTTACAATACGGCCATAAAAATCAGGAGAACAATATACCCACACTGCAATCCTTGCGAGCCCCAAAGAATGGCCAGGCTGCCTGGCAGCGCCTATAATTGCATCCTGATATTGACCTGATCATGGTTCATCTCCTCGTCTGATAAAATAGCTAGCGCCCCAGTTCAGAACACACTGGCCCCCGGATAGCCACGGGGTGTCACCATGCGGCCGTCCTGCAGCCGGCTGGTGCTGTTGCCGATTAGCACCAGGGTGAGCATGTCCACCTCCTCCACGGGTAGATCCTCCAGGGTGAAAAGCCGCACACTCTCACCGGGTCGGCCCAGCTGGCGCGCCAGGGCCACCGGCGTGGCGGCCGGCCGGCCCTCGAGCAGCAGGGTTCGGGCCCGCTCCAGCTGCCAATCGCGGCCGAGCGAGCGCGGGTTGTAAAGGGCCACCACGAAGTCGCCGGCCGCAGCCGCCCGCAACCGGCGCTCGATCACCTCCCAGGGGGTGAGGCGATCGCTGAGGCTGATCGTGCAGAAGTCGTGCATCAGGGGAGCGCCGGCCCTGGCGGCCGCTAGCTGGAGGGCCGAGATGCCCGGATGCACCTGGAAGCCGGGACGGTCGATTGGGTCGCGGTCCAGCCACTGCTCCAGGGCCAGGCCGGCCATGCCGTAGATGCCACTGTCTCCGGAGGACACCAAGGCCACCCGCAGCCCTTGGGTCGCCAGATCGAGGGCCTCGGCGCAGCGGGCCCGCTCCTCGGTGAGGCGGCCGTCGCGGCGCAGCTGGTCGGGACGCCGCAGCGGCTCCAGCAGATCCAGATACGGCCCATAGCCCACCCACACCGTGGCCCGGGCCAGGGCTGCGCGGGCATCCCCGCTGAGCAGATCGAGCTGGCCGGGACCGCTGCCCACCAGGTGCAGTTCGCCCCGCTGGGGCGCCCATTGCCGACTCGCCAGGGCCACCGCCAGGGTGGCGGCGCCGCGCTCGCCTGGAGCGGCGCGTTCGATGGTCTTGGGCACAACCAGTTCAGCGGCGGCGGCCCTGGCCCCCCCGGTTTTGACCTCGGGTGTGGCGGTGACACCGGCGGCATCAGGGGCTGCGGCCGCGGCGGCGCTCAAGGCCGCAGCCTCGGCCACGCTGGCGGTTCCCATGGCCTCGGCCACCGCTTCGGAGGGGTTGGGCACCGGCACCGCCGCGAGGCTGACGGCGTCGAAGAGCCGCAGGGGCCAGCCATGGCGCTGGCTGAGCGTCAGCAGGGCCGTTTCATCGCCCTTACGGTCGACGCTCGCCAAGCCCGCCACCGCCTCCGGGGCCAACCCCGCCAGCGACAGGCTGCGCTCCACCAGCCGCTCCAGCAAGGCCGGACTGGTGTCGCGCTCACAACCCACCCCCAGCCAGAGGCAGGGAGGATGCCAGTGGCATTCCGGACCGGTGGACGGGCCAATCACCAGCCGGGGCCCTGGCACGCCCGCCGCCCCCTCCTCCACGGCGCCGCTGCCGGCCCCCTGGACGGCCGGCAGGTTGCGCCAGAGCTCCAGACCCAGGGTCTGCTCCAGAGGAGGCATGGCTCCGGAACGGGAGGCGTCCTGCATCAGAGCGTTCCAGTCGCCGCAGCCACGGGTCCAGCCCCAGGCACGGCCGAAGGCATCAAGGGGAAGCCGGCCCATCGTCGCCGAACTGCCGGTGGGAACGACCTCGGCCCCGAGTAGGGCAGCCAGCCAGGCGGCCAGGGCTTCCCCACCGCCGGCATGCCCCCCCAGCAGGGGGATGGCGAACCGCCCGGCCGGATCTAACACCACCACGGCGGGATCGCTTTGTTTGTGCTCCAGGAGTGGGGCGATCAGGCGAACGATCAGCCCGCAGGCCCCCACCGCCACTACCGCCTCGGCCTGGTCCCAGTGCTGACGGAGCCAGTCCGCCGGCGATGGCGCTGAACCCGGCCAGCGGATCGCGGCCACCAACCCGGTGGCCTCCAACCTCTGCAGCAGAACCCTGGCCTCAGGACTGAAGCCCAGGGCCACGATCGACCGCGGACCCTGGCCGTCAGGCTCGGATGTCCACACCGTTTCCGGGGATCGGGGCGGGGAGCTGGGATGGAGGCTCATTGTGTAAACCTCTCCCGCAGCGCCTGGAGAGGACTCCGGCGGGCGGGACGGATCAGCGTGCCATCGTCATTGACCTCCTCCCGGGCGGAGGGATTCAGTCCAGTGGTGCCGTCCGGAACGGAGCCCTCTCCAGCCTGGCTAGGCAGAGCAGCCCGGTCAGCCTCGCTGGAGGCGGGGAGTTCGGCCGCCGGCCCGCCGGGATCGACGGGAGGCACAGATAGGGATGGGTAAGGAGGGGTCAGGGGAGCGTCCGGCGGGGAAAGGGAAGCGGTCTGAAGAGAAGAAGCGGCCTCGATCTCCCTAGGCCGGTTGGCGTCCTGATCGGGCCGGTCCAGTTCTGCAGGCGTCAAAGGGAGTGTGGCCGCCGAAGGGAGCGGCCGCGCCGTTGGAGGAACCGCCTCCAGCGCGGCTTGCCCGGATGAGCCGGGGTCCTGACCCAGATCAGGGGCCATTCGGACTGGCTCCGGGCTCTCCTGGGCCCGAGAGGAGACCGACTGCTCTGGCTCCGGCAAGGGCGAGGAAACGGCAACGCTGTTCTGAGATGGCGCCTGCGGGGATGGCGCCTGTTGGGATGGGGCTTCTGGCTCGGCTGATGGCAGCTCCCCCAGCAGCCGGGCCAGGGTCGGCCCATCAAGGCGGGGGCCCAGCCAGGGAGGACGCGGGGATCCGGGGTCGAGGCGGACCTCCCGCACCACACTGTTAAAAGGTGGATTGAGCGGTTCCCCCCGGCCATCCACCAGCTCAAGGAGCACGGCATTGCTTCCCGACTTCCAGCCCTTAAGCCAGAGAGGGGTCTGCTGATTCACCAGAAAACTGTCACCGTTCACCGTCACCCGCAGCCGCCAGCGGGCGTCATCGGCCCGCAGGTTCTGAAGGGGGGCATCGATCAGGAGCCAATCAAGCAGCACCGGTTCCCCCGCGTTGGCCTGCCAGGGACTCACCGCCAGCAGCTGGGGACTGCCCAAAGCGGGCAGAGCGAGGGGATTGGCCGCGACCCTATGCAGCCTGATCTGGCGGAAGGCCCCGGGGGCCTTCACCACTTCGCCCCAGGGGCGTACCGCATAGACCGTGAACCGGTGGCTGCCCGGACTGAGGGGCGGCATGGAGGCAGTGGTCTCCAGGAGTGGCTGGGGAAGGCCGTCATCGAGCTGCACCATCAAATGGGATCCCAGCCCGAGGGATCCTGCATCCACGAGGGGCCAGTCCTCCACGTCCAGTCGCAGGGTCCATGGAGCGTCTGGCAGCAGGGCGCCGTCGTGGGGCTCGAGGATCGTGATCCGGGGCTGTTTAGGGCCCAGCGCCTCCGCCAGCTGCTGCACAGCGGCGGGAGGCGACACCTCCTGCAGCCCTTTAACCCAATAAGAAGCGGCCACCGGTGGGCTCCCCGCCGATCGCCCTGGCAGGCTCCAGGCCTGGGCCGACAAAGGGAACCCGAGCCAGGCGCCCATCAGCAGCACGAAGGCCAGGAGCGCCGCCAGGGCGGCCGGGCCTCGGCGACGAAGCCCCCAATCCGGGAGTCCTCGGTTGATCCGGGTTCCGCCCGCCAAGGCCCGCCTCCTGGGAATCATGGGTTCACGCGCATTCTGCTGTGGCGACAGTCGCCACCACAGCGCGAGGGATCGACGCGAGGATCGGCTGGGAAAAAGAGAATTTGAACTATTCAAATCAGCGCAGAAGCAGGCGACTGGATGTGAACGAACCAACGCCAGACCCCAGTCCCAGCCTGGAAAGCCCAGCGATTGAATCTTTGTAACTAGCCCCCGAATCCACTTGTTTTTGGCCCCTATACTTCCGTCAGCGGTCCCCTTTCGGGGCCCAAAGCTCCAGTCACGCCAAGGGTTCTACCCGCGTCGGACTGGCGTCGGCGACCGTCGGCGGGGGCCTTGCTCCCCCAGCGGCGCCCGGTCCCACCGGCAGCCATGGCCTCAAGCCCTGGTTTCCACAGGGGTGGACCTCCACCTCGATTCCGTCCCTCGAGGAACCTCTCGATGACCATCAGCCCACCAGAGCGTGGGAACAAGGCGAAGGACCTGGTCGACCGGAACCCCGTTCCGGCAACGTTCGAGCTTTTTGAAAAGCCCGGCCATTTCGACCGCACCCTCGCCAAGGGTCCCAAAACCACCACCTGGATTTGGAACCTCCACGCCAACGCCCACGACTTCGACAGCCACACGAGCGACCTTGAAGAGGTCTCACGCAAGATCTTCAGCGCTCACTTCGGCCACTTGGCCGTCATTTTCATCTGGCTGAGCGGCGCCTTCTACCACGGTGCTCGCTTCTCCAACTACTCCGGCTGGCTAGCCGACCCCCTGCACGTCAAACCGAGTGCCCAGGTGGTCTGGCCGATCTTCGGCCAGGAGATCCTCAATGGCGATATGGGTGCCGGCTTCCACGGCATTCAGATCACCTCCGGTGTCTTCCACGTGTGGAGGGCCTGGGGCATCACCAACGAAACCCAGTTGCTGGCCCTGGCCATCGGCGCGCTGGTGATGGCCGGCCTGATGCTCAACGCCGGTGTCTTCCACTATCACAAGGCAGCCCCCAAGCTCGAGTGGTTCCAGAACGTTGAGTCGATGCTCAACCACCATTTGGCCGGCCTGCTCGGACTCGGTTCCCTCTCGTGGACAGGTCACCTCCTTCACGTGTCCCTTCCCACCAACGCGCTGATGGAAGCCATCGACGCCGGCCAGCCGCTGGTGCTCAATGGCAAAACCATCGCCACCTATGCAGACATTCCCCTGCCCCACGAGTTCCTGAATCAGGACTTGATCGCCCAGATCTTCCCCGGTTTCGGGGCGGGCATCTCAGCCTTCTTCACGGGAAACTGGGCTGCTTACAGCGATTTCCTCACCTTTAAAGGTGGGCTGAATCCCGTAACCGGCAGCCTTTGGATGACCGACATCGCCCATCACCACCTGGCGATTGCAGTGCTGTTCATCGTGGCTGGCCACATGTACCGCACCAACTGGGGCATCGGCCACAGCATCAAGGAGATCCTCGAGGGCCAGAAGGGCGATCCCCTGCTCTTCCCTGCCACCAAGGGACACGATGGCCTGTTCGAGTTCATGACCACCTCCTGGCATGCCCAGCTGGCCGTGAACCTCGCACTGCTCGGCTCGCTGACCATCATCGTGGCCCACCACATGTATGCGATGCCTCCCTATCCCTACATCGGGATTGACTACCCAACCCAGCTGTCGATCTTCACACATCACACCTGGATTGGCGGCTTCCTGATTGTGGGTGCAGGTGCTCACGCAGCGATCGCGATGATTCGCGATTACGACCCCGCCAAGCACGTCGATAACGTGCTCGACCGGGTGCTCAAGGCCCGTGATGCCCTGATCAGCCACCTCAACTGGGTGTCGATCTGGCTTGGTTTCCACAGCTTCGGCCTTTACATCCACAACGACACCATGCGTGCCCTGGGCCGTCCCCAGGACATGTTCAGCGATTCAGCTATCCAGCTGAAGCCAGTGTTCGCCCAGTGGATCCAGGGCCTCCACGCTGCTGCCGCAGGCACCACCGCTCCCAACGCCCTTGCTGGCGTGAGCGAGGTGTTCAACGGTGCCGTCGTGGCCGTGGGCGGCAAGGTTGCTGCCGGGCCGATCCCCCTGGGAACGGCCGACTTTATGGTCCATCACATCCACGCCTTCACGATCCACGTCACCGTGCTGATCCTGCTGAAGGGTGTGCTGTACAGCCGCAGCTCCCGTCTCGTTCCCGACAAGGCGAACCTCGGCTTCCGCTTCCCCTGCGACGGCCCCGGCCGTGGCGGTACCTGCCAGGTTTCGGCTTGGGACCACGTGTTCCTCGGCCTGTTCTGGATGTACAACTCCCTCTCGATCGTGATCTTCCACTTCAGCTGGAAGATGCAGAGCGATGTGTGGGGTACCGTCAATCCCGATGGTTCCGTGTCGCACATCACTAACGGCAACTTTGCCCAGAGCGCCATCACCATCAATGGTTGGCTGCGTGATTTCCTTTGGGCCCAGGCCGCTCAGGTGATCAACAGCTATGGCTCGAGCGCCAGTGCCTATGGCCTGATGTTCCTGGGTGCCCACTTCATCTGGGCCTTCAGCCTGATGTTCCTGTTCAGCGGCCGTGGCTACTGGCAGGAGCTGATTGAGTCCATCGTCTGGGCTCACAACAAGCTGAGGGTTGCTCCGGCTATCCAGCCGCGGGCGCTCTCCATCACCCAGGGCCGTGCCGTGGGTGTGGCCCATTACCTCCTTGGTGGCATTGCGACCACCTGGGCATTTTTCCTGGCCCGCATCGTCGCGGTCGGCTGACCTCCCACCTGACCTTTCCAATGGCAACGAAATTTCCTTCGTTCAGCCAGGGTCTGGCACAGGACCCGACAACCCGTCGTATTTGGTACGGCATCGCCACGGCTCACGACTTCGAGAGCCATGACGGAATGACGGAGGAGCGGCTTTACCAAAAGCTGTTTTCCACCCACTTCGGTCACCTGGCGATCATCGGCCTCTGGGTTTCGGGAAACCTGTTCCATATCGCCTGGCAGGGCAACTTCGAGCAGTGGGTCGCCGATCCGCTGCATGTGCGTCCCATCGCTCACGCGATTTGGGATCCCCACTTCGGCCAGGGCGCCATCACCGCCTTCACCCAGGCGGGCGCCTCCTCACCGGTGAACATCGCTTATTCCGGTCTTTACCATTGGTGGTACACGATCGGCATGACCACCAACGCCGAGCTTTATCAGGGTTCCATCTTCATGATGATCCTGTCGGCCTGGGCCCTGTTTGCAGGCTGGCTCCACCTTCAGCCCAAGTTCTTGCCTTCCCTGGCCTGGTTCAAGAACGCTGAATCCCGTCTCAATCACCACCTCGCCGTTCTGTTTGGCTTCAGCTCGATCGCCTGGACCGGTCACCTGGTTCACGTGGCGATCCCTGAATCCCGCGGTGTGCACGTGGGTTGGGACAACTTCCTCTCGGTGTCTCCCCACCCTGCGGGTCTTGCTCCCTTCTTCACCGGCAACTGGGGCGTCTACGCCCAGAACCCCGACACCGCCAATCAGCTCTTCGGCACCGCCACCGGTTCCGGCACCGCGATCCTCACCTTCCTGGGTGGTTTCCACCCCCAGACAGAAGCGCTGTGGCTCACGGACATTGCCCATCACCACCTGGCGATCGGTTGCCTGTTTGTGATCGCTGGTCACATGTACCGTACCAACTTTGGTATTGGTCACTCGATCCGCGAGATCCTTGAAGCCCATAACCCACCCAAGGGCACCCCTTTCGGAGGCGCTCTCGGGGCGGGCCACAAGGGCCTCTACGACACCATCAACAACTCCCTGCACTTCCAGCTGGGTCTTGCTCTGGCGTCCCTGGGTGTGGTCACTAGCTTGGTGGCGCAGCACATGTATGCGTTGCCGTCCTACGCGTTCATTGCAAAGGACTACACCACCCAGGCTGCGCTCTACACTCACCACCAGTACATCGCCATCTTCCTGATGTGCGGTGCCTTTGCCCACGGTGCGATCTTCTTCATCCGTGACTACGACCCCGAAGCCAACAAGAACAACGTCTTGGCCCGGATGCTCGATCACAAGGAAGCGATCATCAGTCACCTGAGCTGGGTTTCTTTGTTCCTCGGCTTCCACACCCTGGGCCTCTACGTCCACAACGATGTGGTCGTGGCCTTCGGCACCCCCGAGAAGCAGATCCTGGTCGAACCCGTGTTCGCCCAGTTCGTCCAGGCCGCCAGCGGCAAAGCCCTCTACGGCATGGACGTGCTGCTTTCCAACCCCAACAGCCTGGTGAGCAACCCTCCTGGTCCTGGTGGCTACTGGATCGATGGCTGGCTGCAGGCGATCAACGCCGGCAACAACTCCCTGTTCCTCCAGATCGGTCCTGGTGACTTCCTGGTGCACCATGCCATCGCGCTGGGTCTCCACACCACCACCTTGATCCTGGTGAAGGGCGCCCTGGATGCGCGCGGTTCGAAGCTGATGCCCGATAAAAAGGACTTCGGCTACTCCTTCCCCTGCGACGGTCCCGGCCGTGGTGGCACTTGCGACATCTCGGCTTGGGACTCTTTCTATCTGTCAGTCTTCTGGGCCTTAAATACTGTCGGTTGGGTCACCTTCTACTGGCACTGGAAGCACCTCGCTATCTGGCAGGGCAATGTAGCCCAGTTCAACGAATCCAGCACCTACATCATGGGCTGGTTCCGCGACTACCTGTGGCTGAATAGCTCCCAGCTGATCAACGGGTATAACCCGTTCGGCTCTAACAACCTGGCCGTCTGGTCTTGGATGTTCCTGTTCGGTCATCTGGTTTGGGCTACCGGCTTCATGTTCCTGATCTCCTGGCGTGGTTATTGGCAGGAACTGATTGAAACCATTGTCTGGGCGCACCAGCGCACCCCGCTCGCCAACTTGGTTGGCTGGCGTGATAAGCCAGTGGCCCTCTCAATCGTTCAGGCCCGTGTTGTGGGTCTCGCTCACTTCACCATTGGCTACATCCTCACCTACGGGGCCTTCCTCATCGCCTCCACGTCAGGCAAGTTCGGCTAACCCCGAGAACCGCCTTTCTCCACGAGGGACGCACCGCCCCCGGCTTCGGCCGGGGGCTTTTTGCTTTGGGCCGAGCCTCCTCGAGGCCCCAAGGCTGCCTCGGCAACCCGCGCACGGTCCCAGAGTGCCCCTTTCCTGCGGCGCTCCGCATGCCTCAGTATCTGTGCGGGTGCTGGGTTCTGCGGGTGGCACGTGAATCCCCCCACGCCCTTGCCACCCTGCAGGCGTTGCAGGCCCAGATCTGCCGGTTGCCGTAGTCTGGTTTGACAGTGGTCTCGGTGGCCGCGCGACTCTGAGCGTTTCGCTGCCTCAGCCTCCAGCCCCCAGCTTGCTGTTCATCAGCTCCGGCAGACCGTCTTCATGACACTGGCTGCGGCCTTGGATTCTTGGGCTCGGCTGGTGAGTCCTTGGACCTTGTCAGGCGACGAGATTGCTCGCAGCAGCCAGCGGGGCTCAGGAGCGACGCTGCGATTGATTCCCCGTTGGGATCTCTACCCTGGGCCATTAAAAAACCCGCCCTGGTGGGGGCGGGCAAGGACGACGGGCGGAATCGACTGCTCAGTTGGTGCTCCAAACACCGCCGGCGATGTTCACCAGTGGCGAGACAATCGCCGTGCTGCAGAGGAACCAGGCGAAGGCAGCACCACCGCAACCGCCGAGCCAGAAGCCGCTGGCGAACTCCGCCCAGCCTGCCTTGGTGAAGAGATCGGCGGGGGGGTTGTCGATCGTGGCATCCGGAGGCTGCACGTTCGGTCCGTTACCGGCGGTGCCGTAGATGGAAAGGCACACCGTGAGGATGGACACCAGACCAATCGTGGCGAGAAGACCGGCGGTGCTGCCGTACTCCGTGAGCCGGAGGGGACCGGTGATGGCGAAGGGGCCGTAAAGGAAGAATCCATGGGCCATGCCCACCTCAAGGCCCCGACGGTTCGGGGAGAGGGAGGGCCGATAGGCCGGCAGGGCGTTGAGGAAGGCCTTCGTGAAATAGCTGCTGTTGACGGGGGTGGCCAGATTGCCGACGGTCGGGTCGGCCACGGGGGTCACGGTCATGGTGTCGAGTTGGTGCAGAGGAATCGGCCCAGGGGCCCGGAAGCGAGGTCGGTGGGCGGAAGCTCAGTCGCGGGCCTCGATCACGTTGAAGAGGAGGGCCATGGCCACGGCGGGGCCCATGATTCCCACAAGGGGAACCAACACCGAGGGCAACCAGGCGGCAGCGAATTCTCCAGTCATGGCTTGTGCCTATACAACCGCCCTTACTGTACGGAGCCCCCCTGGATGGCACCCGCCACTGGCGCAGGGGGCGACATAAAAGTTCAGCCTGTCGCCATGACCTCTTCCCTTACCGCTGCCCTGGCCGCCGCCGTGCTGGCGGCCCTGTGGCTCCTAGAAAGACGTCGACCTCCCCTGATCCAGGACGCTGACACCAGTGCCGTTGCGGCCCTGAATCGTGCCCAGATCGCGCTGGTGCAGGCGGGGGCCGGGGATCTGACGTCCCGGGTCGCTGGCGCGGCAACCGAGGGAAGGAGGGGTTCGGAAAGCCCGGAATCCTCCGGCAGCCCCAGCGGGCGGGAGCCCCCCCGGGTGTTGGTACTTCCCCAGCGCCGGGTCTCCCATGAAGTGCTTCGTTTCCAGGCGACGCTGCGGACGCTCTACAAACGGGGCGGATCATCGCGGCTGGAGGCCATCCAGGCAGCCCGGCACTGGGGCGACCCCTCCACCCTGCCCCTGCTGCGTCAGGCGCTCCGGGATCCGGACCCTGCCGTTGTGCGGGAGGCGGCGGCGGCGATCCATCGCTTCCGGGGACGTCCCGGCCCCGCCACGAAAGCGGCGCCTCAGCCCGTCGCCGCGCCGCGCAGGGTTGCTCGCACGCGATAAATCGGCCTTCCCTGGCTTTCGTGATAAGTGCGCATCTGCATTTCACCCAGCAGACCGAAGCAGAACAGCTGCACGCCGCTGAGGATCGCCAGCACGGAGAGCAAGAGCAGGGGCCGGTTGCCGATATCACTGCCGAGCAGGAGCTTCTGGGCCACGAGCCAGAGGCCGGTGATGAATCCAAGTCCCAGGCAGAGCAGGCCCACGAAGCCGAAGCCATGCATCGGTCGAGTCAGGAAACGCTTCATGAACCACACGGTGAGTAGATCCATGAGCACCCGGAAGGTGCGGTCGATGCCGTACTTGCTCTGGCCGTAGCGGCGGGGGTGATGGTTCACCTGCACCTCGCCAATCCGGGCTCCCTCGATGAAGGCCAAGGCGGGCAGAAAGCGGTGCAGCTCGCCGTAGAGGTTCATGTCACTGACCAGTTCCCGCCGGTAGGCCTTGAGGGAACAGCCGTAATCGTGAAGCTTCACCCCGGTGACTCTGCCGATCAGCTTGTTGGCCAGCAGGGAGGGCAACAGGCGGCTCACGGCCGCATCCTGCCGCTGGTGCCGCCAGCCACTCACCAGATCGAAGTTGCCATCCTGAAGGCGCTGCAGGAGGAGGGGAATATCGGCCGGATCGTTCTGTAGGTCGCCATCGAGGGTCACGATCACCGCTCCGCGGCTGGCGTCGAAACCGGCCGCCATAGCGGCGGTCTGGCCGTAATTGCGGCGCAGCAGCACGGCCACCAGTTCGGGCACCCGGCCAGCCAGATCGCGCAGCAATGCCGGGGTGCCGTCGCGGGAGCCGTCGTCCACCAGCACCACTTCAAAGCGGAGCGGCAGGGGCCGTAGAGCTGCCAGCACCTGCTCAATCAGGTGGGGCAGGCTGCCTTCTTCGTTGTAGAGGGGCACCACCACCGAGAGATCCAGGGGGCTGGTGAACGACGGAGACTCGGACGGATGCACCGCTAAGACGGGCGGGGCCCCGGTCAAGCTGGTCGGAGCGGCTGACTCAGCCATGACCGCGCTGCAGGGTGCTATTCATGTCACCGTACTCAAGCCCATTGACGGACCAAGTCCCCGGACGGCACACCGACCGCTCAGGGGGGCAGGGGACTGCCATCGTGGCTATGCATCACCCGACCAGCACCCCGGAGCTCGGCGCGGTAGTGGCAGGCCACGGGATCGCTGTTGCGGGGATTGAGATCATCGATGCCGATACCGTTGCGGCCGTGATCGCGGCCCGAACTGTGCAGGTAACGGCCACCGCCCAGATGTAGCCCCACGTGGGTACAGCGCCGCGGGGTGCCGAAGAAGATCAGATCGCCAGGCTCCAGCAAACACGTTTCCCCCACCCGTACGGCCACGGGCCGGCAGAAGCGCTCCTGAAGGTAGGCATCACGGGGCAGCCAGATGACCGCGGCGGCATGGGCGGCCTGAATCAGCCCGGAACAATCGAAATCCGGGCCCAGGGTTCCCCCCCAGAGGTAATGGTTGGGCCGCCGTCGGGCCTGCTCGGCAAAGGCAAGCACCACATCCAGCCGGGCGGCGATGGCAACGCGATCCAGGCGGGGAAGCCGAGGGAGGCCCGCGGCTTCAGCAGCAGGAGCCAAATCCTGCCGCTCCAGCCAGCAGGGATACCCATCCTCCAATAGGCGAACCCGCAGACGCGGGCCACCATCCTCGAGCACCCGGAGATGGCGACCCGCCGCCACCTGGGTGGCCAGGCCAGATCCCCTGGGTCGGCTGTAGGCATCGAGGGAGTGCCGCAGGCACCAGAGGGTGTCCACGCGGAAGGGATCGGGCACAAGGCTGCCTAATGTCGCCATCACATCGGTCTGGGGCGATGGCGTTCTACAACCCGGATCCGGCCATGGGCGAGACCCTGGCTCACCTGGTTAACCAGTTGGCGAGTCAGGGAAGGCCAGGCCTGGCGGATGAGATCTCGATCACCTGGCTCCGCTACTCCCAGTCGTTGCTGGATCGGGCCGCCAGCCTCAGCGGAGCGGCCTTTGAGGCGCTGCCGGTGGTCGGGGCCGGCTGGGGAGGCGAGCGGCAGCGCTACCCGGCCAGTGTGGTGAAGCTGGTGTACCTAGTGGCGGCGGAGGCCTGGCTGCAGCGGCGCCTGATCGAGGAGGACCCCGAGATGAGAAGGGCTCTCGCCGACATGGTGCGCGATTCCAGCAACGACGCCACCTCCTTGGTGGTGGACCTGCTGAGCGGCACCCGCAGCGGTCCGGTGCTACCGCCGGCGCGCCTAGCCGAGTGGGCGAGCCAACGCCGGCTGGTGAACACGTGGCTGGATTCCCTGGGCTGGCCTGAATGGCAGGAATCCAATGCCTGTCAAAAAACCTGGAGTGATGGCCCCTACGGAAGGGAACGCCAGTTCTACGGAACTGCGCTTGAGAACCGCAATCGGCTCAGCACCGATGGAACGGCCCGCCTGCTCCAAGCGGTGATAGCCGGAGCCGTTGTCTCCCCTCCGGCCTGCGAGCGGATGCGCCAGTTGCTCTTGCGATCCCTGGATCCGGCCCTGCGGGCGGCGGATCCAGAGAATCAGGTGGATGGCTTTCTGGGGGAGGCATTGCCCGAGGGAGCTCGGCTCTGGAGCAAGGCGGGCTGGATGAGCCAGGCCCGCCACGATGCTGCCTATGTAGAAGCTGAGGGAGTGGATCCCTTCCTATTGGTGGTGTTCAGCGAAGGGCCAGCTTGTGCGAAAGACACCATGCTGCTGCCGACGATCGCGGCGAGCCTGCTGCAGAATCAACGCAGGGTCTGACCAGGAGGGTCCTCCGCAGTCTAGCCAGTCCGGAGTGAACGCCCTGCCCAAGGGGAGGGTTGAACAGCACAAGGGCGATGGCGCGGTGACCAACACCGTGCTGGAACGGAGAGGGAGGGATTCGAACCCTCGACAGAAGTTGCCTCCTGTAACTCCTTAGCAGGGAGCCGCTTTCAACCACTCAGCCACCTCTCCAGCGGCCTTGTGAGCTTATCAGGGTCCCGATGGCGCCCCCACAGTTCCATCCCCAGGTTCAGCCGCGGGGCCTCCATCCCATCGGGGCCATTCCTCTTCCCCGGCCTCCAGCCGGGGCAGCCGGCGCTTGAAACCGCAGAGCACCTCCCAGGGGATGGTGTCGCAGCGGGCACTCCAGTCGGCGGGGGTTATCTGCTCCTGGCCCTGGCTACCCAGCAGGGTGACCACGCCACCGATGTCGAGCTCAGGGGCTGCGGTGGCATCAATCACCAGTTGGTCCATGGTGATGGCGCCCACCTGGGGTAAACGCTTCCCCTGGAAGAGCACCTCCATCCGGTTGGACAGCTGGCGCGGCACCCCATCGGCATAGCCGATCGCCAGCACCGCGAGGCGGGTGGGAGCGGTGGTGCGATAGCGATGGCCGTAGCTCACCCCCACCCCGGCCGGCACGAAGCGGATCAGCGTGACCCTGGCGTGGACCTGCATGGCAGGTTCTAGGGGCATACGCTCCGCCAGGTGGGTGGCAGGAGGATGGCCATAGAGGGCCAGCCCGACGCGCACCATGTCGAAGTGATGCTGGCGGTTTCGCAGGGTGCCGGCTGAGTTGGCGAGGTGGCGACAACCCGCCGCCAGGCCCTGCGCCCGCAGGCTGGTGAGCACCTGTTCGAAGCGCTGCTGCTGGAGATGGGTGAGACCGTCGTCGTCGTTGGCCGGGAGATCGGCACTGGCGAGATGGGAATACAGGCCGGCCAGTTCGATGGCATCGAGCTCCCGCAGGGAAGCCACAAGCCGAGGCCCCTCCTGCCAGTCAGCCCCCAGCCTCGCCATGCCGGTATCGAGCTTCAGCTGCAGCGGCATGGTGCGACCACTGCCGCTGGCCAGGTTCTGGCAGAGCAGGGCCTCGCGCATGGAGCTGATCGTGGGCATCAGCTGCCAGCGCAGGCAGCTGCGCAGTTCCTCCACCTGGGTGAGATTGCCCAGCACGAGCACGGGTGCCTGAACACCCTCCTGCCGCAGTTCAACCCCCTCGGCGAGGGTGGCCACTCCGAGGCTGGCCGCTCCGCCCTGGAGTGCGGCGCGGGCCACCGCCACCGCCCCATGCCCGTAGCCATCGGCCTTGACCACCGCCATCAGACTGGTGCGCTCGCCGATCAGCCGCTGGATCGAGCGGGCATTGCGGCTGATGGCTCCGGTGTCCACCTCCACCCAAGCCCGTTGGCGGGAGCGGCCCGTTTCATGGGGCTCCGGCATGGGAGCGAGGGTAGATCGGGCCATTCTGGGGCGCTGCGGAATCCTTACGAGGGGGGAAAGGGGGGCGTGCGGGGCCCCGAGGGTGGCGGATGGCGTCCTGGGACACAAAAGCTCACCGCCGACCTCCGATAGGATCACTTTATCCGGGGCATCCGGCATGGGTCACGTTCTCGTTCTCAATGCGTCCTATGAGCCTTTGAATATCACCACCTGGCGACGCGCCATGGTGATGCTTCTCAAGGGCAAGGCGGAGGGATTGGAACATGACCCCAGCCACCCGATCCGACCAGATCTGCTGCTCCCCACCGTGATCCGCCTGCGTCAGTTCGTACGCGTGCCCTACCGCCAGGTTCCCCTGACCCGGCGAAACATCTTCCACCGCGACAGCCACATCTGTCAGTACTGCGGCCATGGAGGCGACACCCTCTCGATCGACCACGTGGTGCCCCGCAGCCGGGGGGGCACGGACAGCTGGGAGAACGTGGCGACCGCCTGCCTGCCCTGCAACGTGCGCAAAGCCAACCGCACTCCACGGGAGGCCGGTATGCCGCTGCTGCGGGAACCGAGGCGCCCCCTCGGCAGTTTGGGGTTTGAGGCAAGCCGCCAGATCCGCACGGGCCAGCACCAGGAGTGGGCGAAGTACGTGGTGGAGAGCCAGGTGATTCAGACCCCGGCGGCCTGAGCTGCCAATTCCTCAAGCTGCCGGCTCTGCTCAGCCGCCACACTGGCCTGCACAAGGGGCTCCAGTTGGCCTTGAAGCACCGGGTCCAGGGAAAAATTCCGGCCGAGCCGATGGTCGGTTACCCGGCTGTCCTTGGCGTTGTAGGTGCGGATCTTCTCACTGCGGTCCCCGGTGCCCACTTGGGCGCGCCGGGCGGAACGCTCCTCAGCAGCGGCCGCCGCCAGCTGCCGCTCGTAAAGCTTGGCGCGGAGAATCTCCAGGGCACGTTCGCGGTTCTGCAGCTGGGAGCGCTCCTGGGTGCAGAACACCCGAATCCCAGTGGGCTTGTGGAGTAGATCCACGGCCGTTTCCACTTTGTTCACGTTCTGACCCCCGGCGCCGCCGGAGCGGGCGGTGCCGATCTCGAGATCTGCGGGGTCGATCTGAACCTCCACCGGATCGGCCTCCGGCATCACTGCCACCGTGGCCGTGGAGGTATGGACCCGACCCTGGGATTCGGTGGCAGGCACCCGTTGAACCCGGTGTACTCCGGCTTCGAACTTGAGCCGGCTGAAGACGCCATCACCCTCTATCGCCAGGATCAGCTCGCGGAAGCCCCCCAGTTCCGCTTCTGAGGCGCTCAATGGCTGCACCCGCCAGCCACAGCTCTGGGCATAACGCTCATACATGCGGGCCAGATCACCGGCCCAGAGACAGGCCTCATCGCCACCGGCCCCGGCCCTGATCTCAAGCATCACGCTGCGCTCGTCGCGGGGATCGCGCGGCAACAGCGCCACGGTGAGACGGCCCTGCAGGGCCGCGACCTGCTCATCGAGGTGGACAAGCTCCTCGGCGGCCAGTGCGGCGAATTCATCCCCGTCGGGCTCAAGGCGCTGGCCCTTCAACAGACGCCGCGTGGCGTCGCGCTCAAGCTCCAGCCGCTGGAGCTGGCCAAAATCGTGAACAAGCGGCTCCAGCCGCGAACGCTCCCGGGCAATGGTCTGCAGCCGGGCGGGATCGGCCGCCACCGCGGGATCAGCCAGCTGGCGTTCCAGGGTTTCGAAGGTGCGGCGGGCGGTCTCGAGGCGCTGCCTCAGCAGAACAGGGTCCATCGCTTCTCAGGGGTGCGCTGTCATGGAGACAGCACGGCTGGCCATGGCAGGCTCCACAACAAAAGCCGGACGCTGCTGAGCACCCGGCCTGTTGGGGTGGGCATCAAGCCCATGCCCAGGGATCGATCCTGGAACCGCCGGGTTAAGAGGCGCCGGATTTCAAGCTTCAACAGCAGCCGGCTCGGCGGAGGCAGCCTCAGGGGCTTCAGCCGCAGGGGCCGGGCTTGCTTTCTTTGCAACAGTGGCACCATCCGCTGCTCCCATGCCGTACTTGCGCATGAAACGATCCACCCGACCTTCGGTGTCGAGAATCTTCTGGGTGCCGGTGTAAAAGGGGTGGTTGCCACTCCAGACATCCACATGGATCTCGGGCTGGGTGGATCCGGTGGTCATCACCACCTCGCCGTTGCAGATCACCTTGGCGTCGGGATACCAGGTGGGATGGATGTCGGGCTTGGGCATGGCTGGAAGGAGACGAGATAAGGCAGCGGAAACGATCAGCGCTTGGAGAACTGAGGAGCCTTGCGGGCTTTCTTGAGGCCGTACTTGCGACGTTCCTTGGCGCGGGGGTCACGGCTTAGGTGGCCTTCCACTTTGAGGGGTTTGCGGTTATCTGGGGAGAGATCGCAGAGGGCGCGGGCAGCACCCTGCTTGATCGCATCCGCCTGTCCGGTGAGCCCACCGCCGCGCACGTTCACCAACAGGTCGTACTGAGCTTCGAGGCCCAGGGTCTGAAGGGGAGCCTTCACTGCCGCCAGATAGACGGGGTTGTAGTTGAGATAGTTGTCACCGGGGCGGCCATTGATGGTGACATTGCCAGTGCCTGGAACGACACGAACCCGGGCCACGGCAGTTTTGCGGCGGCCGGTACCCCAGTAGACAACGCGGTTGGAGGAGCTAATCATTGAACGGCGGAGGCGGCGGGATCGAGGGCGAGGGGCTGGGGCTGCTGGGCGGCGTGGGGATGGTCGGCGCCCTTATAGACCTTGAGCTTGCGGAACAGCTGGCGTCCGAGGGCGTTGTGGGGCAACATCCCCTTGATCGCTTTTTCGATGATCCGCTCAGGCAACCGAGCCTGGAGGTGGGCGAAGCTCTCGGTCTTCATGCCGCCAGGGCGGCCGGAGTGGCGGCGATAGAGTTTCTGGGTTGCCTTGTTGCCACTCACGCGAACCTTGTCGGCATTGATCACCACCACAAAATCACCGGTGTCCAGGTGGGGGGTGTAGGTGGGCTTGTTCTTGCCCCGCAACACCTGGGCCACTTCACTGGCCAGCCGGCCGAGGGTCTGGTCGGCGGCATCTACCACATACCACTGACGGTCGAGGGAGGCGATGGAAGGAGGAGTTGTCTTGTTCATGGCGCCTAATTGGGGCAGCTGCTCGCGAAGAGCAGCCTGGAGGAGCTTCGGTGCGAGCGGAACGCACGGCAGGTCCGGAAGGACCCTACCGTGCGGCGGAACCATGGTCGCCGCAGGCAGGCGTTGACCAGATCCCGGAAGAGCCAGCATTGACCTTACCCTTGGCAACCAAGCTCCGTTGAAAGCGGATGCCAGGTCGGGGGGGGGTCACTGAACCCCAACCGAAACTGCGGTTGTCTATCGTACCAGGCCGTTTGCAGGAAAGGGTTGTATGGATAGCCCACCCGCAGCAGGCAGAGGCCATGGGGTGGGGCAGCCTCCTTCACGGCATGACGCTCGCGTCGCCGCCAGCGCTCCCGGAAGGCGTCAGGGTCGAGGCGTCCTTCTCCGACCGCCACCAGCTGGCCCATTAGAAGCCGCACCATTCCGTAGAGAAAGCCGCTGGCCTGCAGTTCTGTCACCACCAGATCTCCCTCGCGACGGATGTGCACGGCCTGGATGGTGGTTCGGGCATGGGAGCGGCGGCTGCCGGCGCGCTGGAAGGCGGAAAAATCATGCTCTCCGACCAGGTCCGCAAGCGCTTCTGCCATCAGCCCGTCTGCCAGCTGCAGCTGGTAGCGATGCCAGCACCAAGGGGCCAGGAAGAGGTTGGGCGTGCGGGCGTTGTAGATGGTGTACCGGTAGCGCCGGTAGGTGGCGGAGAAGCAGGCATGCCAGTCGTGGGGCACTTCGCTCGCAGCCTGAACACGCACGCTGGTGGGTAGCCGGCCATTGAGGGCACTCGCCCAGCGCTGGGGGGGAATGGGACCGGCAGTGTCGAAGTGAACCACCTGGCCGGCAGCATGAACCCCGGTATCGGTGCGGCCGGCGGCCACGGCCCTGACAGGACGATGGGGGTCGAGAGACTCAATCGCTCCCTCAAGGGTCTCCTGGACGCTGGCCAAACTGGTCTGACGCTGCCAGCCATGAAACGAGGCACCGTCGTACTGGAGGCAGATCGCGATCCGGCGCAAAGAAGGAGTCGGCCGCTGCGGAACGGGTTCGGATGAACGCAGAAAACCTGCAGGCGTTCGGAACGGGGTGCTCAGGGGCAGATCAGACCAGCTCGATGATCGCCATTTCGGCATTGTCGCCACGGCGGCGCACCGTGCGAATGATGCGCGTGTAACCGCCATTGCGGTCGCCGTAGCGGTCTTGGGCCTTGTCGAACAGGGCGTGGACGAGTTGCTTGTCGTAGATGTAACCGATGGCGCGACGCCGGGCGGCCAGGGTTCCATCCTTGGCAAGGCTGATCATCCGCTCGGCCTCATCCCGTAGCGCCTTAGCGCGGGCCTTGGTGGTGGTGACCCGGCCTTCGCGGATCAGTTGGGTGGTGAGGCCTCGCAGGAGGGCCTTGCGTTGGTCGGCGGGGCGTCCCAGCAGGGGGACGCGGCACTGGTGTCGCATGGTCGGATACGGATGCGTGTCGCGTGGGGGGAGGGAAACCGCCGATCAGGCGCTGGTGCGGCTCTGAGGCAGGGAGATGCCGATGCGCTCAAGCGCTTCGATCACCTCGTCGGCGGACTTGGAACCGAAGTTCTTGATCTCCAGCAGATCTTCGTAGCTGAAGCCCATCAGGTCGGACACGGAGTTGACCTGGGCCCGCTTGAGGCAGTTGTAAGCCCGCACCGAAAGGTTCAGTTCCTCGAGGGGGATCTGGGCCTCGGCCGAGGGCTCCGGCTCAAGGCCAGGCTCCTCGATCAAGGTGAGGGTGGCCAGGGGCTGGAACAAACCGATCAACTGGTTGGCCGCTTGGGCCATGGCGTCATCGGGGGTCATGCTGCCATTGGTCTCGATCTCGAGCCGGAGGCGCTCCCGGGCGGAGCCTCCCTCCCCAACGGCGGTCTCATCAACGCTGTAGTTGACCCGGCGCACGGGCATGAACACGGCGTCGATCTGGAGCAGGTCGATGGAGCTGGTGTCCTCATCGTGGCGATCCACCGGCCGGTAGCCGATGCCCCGCTCCACATGGACCTCCATCTCAAGGCTGTGGCCATCGGCAACGGTGGCGATGGGGCGATCGGCGTCGATCACCTGGACCTGAGAAGAGAACTGGAGGTCGGAAGCCGTGACAGTAGCCGGACCGTTGATCACCAAACGGCCGATCTCGAGATCACGGCTGCGACTGTTGACCGGTACGGACTTGCAGTTGAGCAGGATGTCGAGCACGTCTTCCCGCACACCTGGAACAGTGGCGTATTCATGGTTGACGCCAGCGATGCGCACTGCGGTGATGGCGCTGCCTTCAAGGCCGCCGATCAGAACCCGACGGAGGGCATTGCCGAGCGTGGTGGCCTGGCCCCGGTCGAGGGGGCCGATCACGAACACACCCGTCTGGGAACGGTCACCGGCAACCTGGTGGTCGACCCGATCGATCTGGTATTGCAGCACGGTCTATGGGAACGGAAGGGTGGACTGGGTCGGAGCCGATCAGACGCGGCGACGCTTGGGCCGGCGGCAGCCGTTGTGGGGCAGGGGGGTGACGTCGCGGATCAGGGTGATTTCCAGGCCTGCCACCTGGAGAGCTCGGATGGCCGTCTCACGACCGGAACCCGGACCGCGGACGAGCACCTCGATCTGACGCATCCCCTGCTCAAGGGCTCGGCGGGCGGCGGCCTCAGCGGCGGTCTGGGCGGCGAAGGGGGTTCCCTTACGGGCACCCTTGAAGCCGCTGGCACCAGCCGATGACCAACTGATCACTTCGCCGGAAGTGTCGGTGATTGACACGATCGTGTTGTTGAAAGTGCTCTGGATGTGGGCCACGCCGTTGGGGACGTTGCGCTTGGCCTTTTTGGGGCCCGTTTTCTTGGCTGGCTTCGCCATGATGGAAGTCCTGCGATGGCAGGGAGGTGATCGGGGAACTGGGGGAGACCCTGGTGACGCCGACAGGGGCGGCAGGGCCATGGCGAGAAGGACTTACTTCTTCTTACCGGCCACGGTCTTGCGGGCACCGCGACGGGTGCGGGCATTGGTCCGGGTCCGCTGACCCCGCACGGGCAATCCCATGCGGTGGCGGCGGCCCCGGACGCAACCGATGTCCTGGAGACGCTTGAGGGCCATGCCCTCCTCACGCCGCAGGTCGCCTTCAAGGGTGAAGGATTCGGCGGCGCCCCGCAGTTTTTGCACATCGCCGTCACTGAGGTCCTTCACCCGGATGTCGGGATTGACCCCGGCCTTGGCGAGGATCTTGCGGGACCGGGTGAGCCCGATCCCATACACGTAGGTGAGAGAAATCTCGATCCTCTTTTCACGAGGAATGTCGACACCGGCGATCCGAGCCACGTCAGGAAGCGTTCAAAGGAGCTTGGGGTTGGTTCCGCGCGCCTAGGCGCCGGAACCGTTGTGGTGCCCCCGGCGGCGGGGGCGGCAGGCAAGGGTCAGCCTTGGCGCTGTTTGTGCTTGGGATTGGTGCAGATGACCATCACCCGGCCGTGGCGACGGATCACCCGGCACTTGTCGCACATTTTCTTGACTGAGGCACGCACCTTCATGGGCGTTGTGCTCTCCGAATTTGCAAACAGGCACCCTATCACATCAGTCAACCAGCAACGAGGCCAGACGCTCATCGATGGCCTCAATGCTGCCGGCCCCATCGAGCCGGCGGAGCAGACCCTGACTCTCGTAGTGGGCAATCAGGGGGGCCGTCTGCTGCCTGTAAACATGCAGGCGGTGGGCGATTACCTCGGCGTTGTCGTCGGCCCGGCCCCTCGCCAGGAGGCGCTGGATCAGCACGCTGTCATCAAGTTCCAGCAGGATCACCTGCTCGATTCGCTGCTGGAGGGAGGTGAGCAGCCTTTCGAGGCCCTCAGCTTGGGGCAGATTGCGGGGGAAGCCATCCAGCAGCCAGCCACCGGCGTAGTGTTCAAGTCGACTTCGCACGATTGACAGGACAAGGGCATCGCTGACCAGTTCACCGCTGGCCATCACGGCTTCGGCCTCCTGGCCGAGGCGAGTGCCGGCCTGCACCTCGGCTCGCAATAGATCGCCGGTGGAGAGATGCAGGAGCCCCTCGCGGGCGGCAAGGCGCAGGGCCTGGGTGCCTTTGCCGGCACCGGGAGGGCCAAGGAAAAGAAGACGTTGCTTCATGGCGGGAGAAGGAAAAACCGACCGCTGGCCTCAACGGAGGACCGGGCAGGCTGAAGGGTGACGGGGAAGGGAGATTCGTCAGACCCGGTCAGGGATCTCTGGAGGGGACGGGATTGGGGCAGCGGGAACGGGCCGGGCTACTGGCGAACCATGCCCTCATACCGCTGGGAGATCACGTAGGTCTGCACCTGCTTGGCGGTGTCAATGGCCACCCCCACCAGGATGAGTAAGGAGGTGGCACCGAGGCCCTGGAAGGTACGCACCTGAATCGCCCCCTCCACCGCCGAGGGAATGATCGCCACGGCCCCAAGGAAGAGGGCACCCAGAAGGGTGAGCCGATTCTGAACCCTCAGCAGGTACTCAGCCGTGGCGGAGCCTGGCCGGAAGCCGGGGATCGCCACGCCGGTGCGCTTGAGGTTGGTGGCGATGTCCACCGGGTTCACGGTGAGGGAAGAGTAGAAATAGGAGAAACCTAAGATTAGACTGAAAAAGAGCAAGGCATAGAGCCAGGGGGTGCTGCTGTTGGGGCTGAGATAGCCGGCCAGCCTGATCAACAGGGGATTCTTGGTGAAGTTGGCAAGGGTGAGGGGCAGAAACACCACGGCCGAGGCAAAGATGATCGGCATCACTCCACCGGCATTGAGCTTCAGGGGGAGATAGCTCTGGCGGGCGTTAAGCAGGCCGGCTCCCCCCGCCTGGCGTTTGGCACTGACGATCGGGATGCGGCGGTTCCCCTCCTGCACAAAGATGATGCCCACGATCGTGAGCAGAAAGATCAGCACCAGGATCACGATGCCGGTCACGGTGCCGCGGTCCCCGGTCTGGGCCAGTTCGATGGTGGACCCGAGAGCCTTGGGCAGGGTGGCCACGATGTTGATAAAGATCACCAGGGAGGCGCCCTGGCCGATGCCCCGTTCGGTGATCACCTCACTGACCCACATCACCACCATCGAGCCGGTGACCAGGGCCAGAGCGGTCTGGACCACGAACAACCATTCAGGCAGACCGGGCAGGGCGTACTGCTTGAGGATCAGGGCAAAGACCGTGCTCTGGACGATCCCCCATCCCAACGCCACATAGCGGGTGATCTGGGCGATTTTGCGCCGGCCGGCCTCCCCCTCGTTCTTCTGGAGGTCCTCCAGCTGGGGCAGCGCTGCCGTGAGCAACTGGAGAATGATCGAAGCGTTGATGAAAGGAAGAATCCCCAGGGCGAACACCCCCACCGTGGAGAGGCCACCCCCGGTGAAGATGTCGAGGAATCCCAGGAGCTGGCCACCCTGCTGGATGAAGGCCTGGAAGGCGACCCTGTCGATTCCCGGCACCGGCACATAGATGCCGAGCCGCACGATTAGGAGCAACCCGAGGGTGATCAGCACCCGGTCGCGCAGACCCTTGGCCTGAACCAGCTGGCTGAGAATTTCAGTGGCGCTCGGATTGCGCCCCCGACTGATGACCATGTGGTTTGGTGCGAAGGGGGAGAGGAAGACAGCTCAAGCGCAGAAAGCCGTCCGCCGGGCCCAAGGGCACCCGCGGACGGCTTCGACGCTAACGGGGAAGAGGCACCGCCTCAGTCGAGAATCTCGCAGGTGCCCCCGGCGGCTTCGATCTTGGCGCGGGCACCTGCGGTGAAGGCTGCTGCGCGCACCGTGAGCTTGGTGGATAGCTCACCCTGGCCGAGCACCTTGAGGGGATGCTTGGGACTAGTAACGAGGCCGTCCTTGACGAGGGAATCGAGGTCGACGATGCTGCCCTCCTGGATATCGGCCAGTTTGCCCACGTTGATGATCGTGAACTCGGTGGGATTGACAAGCGGAAAGTGCTTGAGCTTGGGCACGCGGCGGTAGAGGGGCATCTGGCCACCCTCAAAACCCGGGCGGGTGGGACGCCCGGATCGGGATTTCTGGCCCCGCATGCCGAAGCCGCAGCTGGCACCCTGACCGGCAGCGATGCCGCGACCCTTGCGGGTCTTGCGGCGGCGGGCACCGGTCTGGGGCTTGAGATTGTCGAGTTGGAAAGTCATCGGGGCCTCAGGAGTAGATCTGCTCAAGGGAGATACCCCGCTCTTTGGCGGTCTCCTTGTGGGTGCGCAGGGCCGCCAGGGCCACCATGGCGGCGCGGGCGTTATTCAGCGGGGTCTTGGAACCCAAGCGCTTGGCCAACACATTCTTGATGCCGGCGAGTTCAAGCACCGTGCGGATCGAACCGCCGGCGATCACGCCGGTACCGGGAGCGGCGGGGCGGATGAGCACGCTGGCGGCTCCGTCACGACCGTTGCTGAGAGTGGGAATGGAGCTGGTGCGGGTGAGGGGTACCTTCACCAGGTGCTTCTTGCCGTCGGCCACGCCCTTGCGGACCGCCCCGATCACATCGCCGGCCTTGCCGACACCAACGCCCACCTGGCCGCGTTCGTTGCCAACGACCACGATGGCCCGGAAGCTCATCTTCTTGCCCCCCTTCACGGTCTTGGAGACGCGGCGGATCTGAACCACCCGCTCCTGCCATTCGGAGTCGCGCTCCTGGCCACGACGGTTGTCACGGTCGCGGCCACGGCCACCGCCACGGCCCTTGCCATCGCCGCGGCCTCCGCGACGTTCTTGCTGGCCGTCGGCGGCAGCGGGAACGTCAGCAGCGCCCGGGATTTCGGTGAATTGCGTCTGGTCGTTGGTTTCGGTCATGGTGAGAGCAGGATCAGAACTGAAGGCCCGCTTCCCGGGCGGCGTCGGCGAGGGCTTTCACCCTTCCGTGATACAGGTTGCCGCCGCGATCGAAGACCACCTGTTGAATGCCCTTGGCGAGGGCGCGCTTGGCGACCAACTGGCCCACGGCCTCAGACGCATCGCAAGTGGCACCGGCCTTGAGGCTGGTGCGCAGATCCTTGTCGAGGGTTGACGCCGCACAGAGAGTGCTCTGGGCGTCGTCGTCGATGACCTGGGCGTAGATGTGGTTGTTGGAGCGGAACACCGCCAGCCGTGGACGGACGGCGGTTCCGCTGAGGGTACGACGCAGACGGCGGTGGCGCTTCTGGGTCTGCTGTTTGCGAGAAATGGACGACATGGTGGTGGATCAGGCAAAGAATGCGCGTGCAGACCTCATTTCTTGCCGGTCTTACCGGCCTTGCGAAGGATCTTCTCGCCCTCGTACTTAATTCCCTTGCCCTTGTAAGGCTCAGGCGGACGAATGGCACGGACCTTGGCGGCCTCATTGCCGACCAGTTCCTTGTCGGCCCCGGAGACGAACACGGTGGTGTTGTTCTCAACGGTGAAGGTGACGCCCTCAGGGGGCACCATCTCGACCGGGTGGCTGTAGCCAGCACTGACCACCAGCTTCTTGCCCTGCACCGAGGCGCGATATCCCACGCCCACGATTTCAAGCTTGCGGGTGAAACCCTGGCTCACCCCTTCCACCATGTTGGCCACGAGGGTGCGGCTGAGACCATGGCGCTCGCGGGAGCGACGGGTTTCGTTGACAGGGCTGACCTGCAAGCTGCTCCCCTCCTGGCTGATGCTGACGCCATCTGGAAGGGTGCGGCTGAGTTCCCCTTTGGGTCCCTTCACGGTGACCGCGAGACCATTGAGGCTCACGGTGACCTTGTCGGGAACGGAGATAGGGGCTTTACCAATACGAGACATGGGGGTTCCTCCCGGAATCAATAGACGTAGCAGAGCACTTCACCGCCCACGCCCTGCTTGCGGGCATCGCGGTCGCTCATCACACCCCTAGAGGTGGAGATGATCGCCACACCAAGGCCGCCGAGCACCTTCGGTAGCTGGCGGGTGTTCTTGTAGATGCGCAGACCAGGCTTGCTGACCCGCTGAACAGTGCGGATGGTGGGTTGGCGGTGCTTGCCGCTGTACTTGAGCTCCAGCACCAGCTCCTTCTGCACGCCTTCACCCTCTTCGGAGATGGCGGCGATGAAACCTTCCTGCTGTAGCACGCTAGCGATGCTGCGGGAGAGTTTGGAGGCTGGAATCCGGGTGCGCTCGTGACGCTTCTCACTCGCATTGCGGATGCGGGTGAGCATGTCGGAAATGGGGTCGTGGTTAGCCATGAACGTGGTGGGAGGAGGGCTCAGTTGCTGCGGAACGGCATCCCCATTTCGCGGAGGAGGGCCCGGCCCTCTTCGTCGTTACGGGCGGTGGTCACGATGGTGATGTCCATGCCCCGGATGGCGTCGATCTTGTCGAAGGAGATTTCCGGAAAGATGATTTGCTCCCGCACCCCCAGGGTGTAATTGCCCCGGCCGTCGAAGCTCTTGCCGCTCACGCCGCGGAAGTCACGGATACGAGGCAGAGCAAGGTTGATCAGACGCTCCAGGAAGGCGTACATGCGATCGCCCCGAAGGGTGACGCTGACACCGATTGGCATACCCGCGCGGATCTTGAAGGCGGCGATAGCCTTCTTGGCACGGGTCACCACCACCTTCTGTCCGGTGATCGTGGCCAGTTCGGCGATCGAGGCTTCCAAGGCCTTGGCGTTCTGGGCTGCCTCACCGAGACCTCGGTTCACAGTGACCTTGATCACCTTGGGAACCTCGTGGACGTTGGTGAGGGCGAGATCCTTGAGCAGCTTGGGCTGGATCGTCTCCCGGTAGCGCTGTTTGAGTGACATGGCTGGGATGGGGATGCTCTTCTGGACGTGGTCAGAAGGCGGACAGGAACAGGGTTGGGATGGGAGCTGTAGCGGGTGATGGGGCGATCCCGGGGAGGTTGGCCGCGAACGGTTTAATCGAGGATCTCTCCAGTCTTCTTCAGACGACGTTTCTTGGTGCCATCCTTCTCCACCACGATTTCCACGCGGCTGGCCACCTGCTTGGTGGTGGAATAGAGCATCACGTTGGAAACGTGCAGCGAAGCTTCCTCGCTGACGATCCGGCCGGTTTCACCCTCTTGGGTAGGCTTCACGTGGCGGGTGCGGATGTTGATTCCCTGAACCACCACCCGATTCTCGTAAGGAAGGGTGCGGAGCACTTCGCCGGTTTTGCCCTTGTCCTTGCCCGCGATCACCTGAACGGTGTCGCCTTTTTTGATGCGCAACTTGGAGCGCACCTGGACTTTTGCCTTGGGGGTTGCGGTGGCCATCTCAGATCACCTCCGGGGCGAGGGAAACAATCTTGGTGAAGTTGCGTTCGCGCAACTCGCGGGCCACGGGACCGAAAACGCGCGTGCCCTTGGGATTGTTGTCGTTTCCCAGGATCACCGCAGCGTTGTCGTCAAAGCGGATTGAATTACCGGTATCGCGGCGCAGCGTGGCGCGGGTGCGCACCACGACGGCCTTGACCACATCCGACTTCTTGACGCCCATGTTGGGCATGGCGTCTTTGACGGCGGCCACAATCACATCGCCCACATGGGCGTAGCGACGGTTGGTGCCAAGAACGCGGATGCACTGGATGCGCTTGGCGCCGCTGTTGTCAGCGACGGTGAGGAAAGTTTCCTGCTGAATCATGGGGAGTTCCTCAGCCGGCGCTGGTGGTGGAGAGAACCTCGGCAACCTGCCACCGCTTGGTGCGGCTGAGGGGACGGGTCTCGGTGATACGAACCCGATCGCCAACTTTGATGGCGTTGGTTTCGTCGTGAGCTTTGTAGCGGGTGGTGCGGCTCACCGTCTTCTGATAGATGGGGTGGGGGAAGCGGTTTTCCACCGCCACCACCACCGTTTTGTCCATCTTGTCGCTGACGACGGTGCCGACCCTTTCCTTGAGTGCCATGGGAGTGGTGGGGGATCAGGACGCGGTGGAGCGTTGCCGCTCCAGCTGCACAGAAAGCAGGTGGGCCAGCTTGATGCGGGCCTCCTTGAAGCGGTGCGGATGTTCCAAGCGGCGAGTGGCCTGCTGGAAGCGCAGATCAAACAGCTCCCGCCGGGTGGCGGTGATGCGTTCGGAGAGGTCGCTGTCGGTGAGCTTGCGCACCTCGGCGATAGCGGGACGGGCCATGGTTCAGGACTCCAGGGCGAGAACGGGTTCGGAGGCCGCTGGTTCGGGCTCCGCGTTATCCACCTGGTCGGCCAGGCTGATGAACTTGGTTTTGACCGGCAGCTTGTATTGAGCCAGTCGCATGGCTTCCCGGGCGATCTCAGGGGTGATTTCAGGCCCCCCCATCTCAAACAGGATGCGACCAGGCTTGATCACCGCCACCCAGAATTCGGGGTTGCCCTTACCGGAACCCATGCGGGTTTCGGCGGGGCGCATGGTGACTGGCTTATCGGGGAAGATCCGAATCCAGATCTTGCCGCCCCGCTTCACGTAGCGGGTCATGGCGCGACGGGAAGCCTCAATCTGGCGGGAGGTGATCCAGCCACACTCCTGGGCCTGCAGGGCGAATTCGCCGAAGGCGATTGTGTTGCCGCGCGTAGCGATGCCGCGCATACGGCCCCGCTGCTGCTTACGGAATTTGACGCGTCGTGGACTCAGCATGATTCAGACCTCCCTCACTCCTCGTTGGAGCGATCTTCGAACTGTTGCGGCCGGCGGCTGGCGCGGCGCCGGGTGGCGTCGGCAGCGGGCTGCTGCTGCGGCTGGCCGGGGAGCACTTCTCCCTTGAACACCCACACCTTGATGCCCAGGACTCCGTAGGTGGTGGTAGCCACCTTGGTGGCGTAGTCGATGTCGGCCCGAAGGGTGTGCAGGGGCACACGACCTTCCCTGGTCCATTCGGTGCGGGCAATCTCGGCGCCATTGAGACGACCGCCGACTTGGATCTTGAGGCCCAGCACGCCAGCGCGCTGGGCCCGCTGCACCGCCATCCGCATGACGCGGCGGAAAGCCACCCGCTTCTCGAGCTGCTGGGCGATGTACTCGGCCAATAGGAAAGCGTCGGCATCGACGCGTTCCACTTCGACCACGTTGATCCGGACCTGACGGGCCGCATCGCCGAGGGTTTTCTGGATGCCGGTGCGCAGTTCCTCGATGCCGCTGCCCTGGCGGCCGACGAGTACACCGGGGCGGGCGGTCTTGAGTTCCACCTCGAGTTGGTCGGCCTTGCGGGCGATCAACACATCGGAAATGCCGGCAGCGCCGTATTTCTTGTGGATGAACTTGCGAATCCGGTCATCCTCCTGAAGGAGGGTCGGATAGGTCTTACTGGGGGCGTACCAACGCGAGCGGTGTTCCTGGGTAATCCCCAGGCGCAGGCCGGTTGGATGGATCTTGTGTCCCATCGGTCGGTGTCCTCGGGGTTCAGGCGGAAGGGGCGGCCACACCAATACTGATGTGGCAGGTCTGTTTCTTGATCGCGAAGGCTCGGCCTTGGGCGCGGGGGCGGAAGCGCTTCAAGGAGGGACCCATGTCGGCGCTGGCCTGGCTGATCACGAGGCTGGAGGGATCCAGGCCGAGATTGTTCTCAGCGTTGGCCACCGCACTGCGCAGCACCTTGGTAATGGGGCCGGTGGAGCGGTAGGGCATGAACTCGAGCATGATCAGGGCGTCGCGGTAGGTGCGGCCCCGGATCTGGTCGAGCACCCGCCGCACCTTGGAAACGGAGCCGCGGATGTAGCGGCCATGCGCAATGGCCTGGGTGTTGGGTTTAGTGATAGCCATCGGTTCAGCGGCCTCCCTTCTTGTCTTTGATGTGGCCGCGGAAGGTGCGGGTCGGGGCGAATTCCCCGAGCTTGTGGCCCACCATCTGCTCCGTCACGTAGACGGGGACGTGGGCCTTGCCGTTGTGCACGGCAATCGTGTGGCCGATCATCATCGGCAGGATCGTGGAGGCGCGTGACCAGGTCTTGATCACGGATTTGTCTTCGGCGGCATTCTGCTTCTCCAACTTGCGGAGCAGGCTGTCGGCGACGAAGGGGCCTTTTTTGAGTGAGCGTCCCATGGCGGTTCAGGCGTACGGCAGAGCGGTGTGGGTCATCAGGAGTCGCGACCGCCACGGCTCCGTTTGGAGGTGCGGCGACGTTTCCGGAGCACGAACCGATTGCTCGGTTTGTTCCGCTTGCGGGTCTTGAGGCCTAGGGCCGGCTTGCCCCAGGGGGTGACCGGACCGGAACGGCCGATCGGAGCCCGGCCTTCGCCACCACCGTGGGGGTGGTCGCAGGGGTTCATCACGCTGCCGCGCACCTCGGGACGACGTCCCAGCCAGCGCTTGCGCCCGGCCTTGCCGAGGCTGGTGTTGCGCTGCTCGCTGTTGCCCACCTCACCGAGGGTGGCGTAGCACTCGCGGCGCACCAGGCGCACTTCCGTGGAGGGCAGCTTCAAGGCGACGTAGTCGCCTTCTTTGGCCATCACCTGGGCGCTGGCGCCGGCGGTGCGCACCATCTGGCCGCCGCGGCCGGCGTAGAGCTCCACGTTGTGAACGCTCGAACCAAGGGGGATGGCCGAAAGGGGCAGAGCATTGCCGTTCTCGATCGGCGACTCGGGGCCAGACACGACCGTCTGACCAACGGTCACACCGGCCGGAGCCAGGATGTATCGCTTCTCGCCATCGCTGTAATACAGAAGGGCGAGGCGAGCATTGCGGTGGGGGTCGTAGTGGATCGCTGCCACCCGCGCCGTGATGCCGTGCTTGTCGCGACGGAAATCAACGATGCGGTAGAGGCGCTTGTGGCCGCCGCCCCGGTGGCGGCAGGTGATCACACCACGGTTGTTGCGGCCCTTGCGGCGATGCTTGGCCACCACCAGGCCCCGCTCACGGCCGCGGCCGGTGATCTCGCTGAAGTCGGTGACCACCAGCGTGCGGGTGCCGGGGGTGATGGGTCTGTAGTTACGGATTGCCATGACGTTTCAGACCCCTCAGGCCTCTGGGAAAAGCTGGATGGCGTTGCCCTCGGCGAGGCGCACCACCGCCTTCTTCACCTGGGCACGCTTGCCGGCGAAGCGCCCCACCCGACGGGTGCGGCGGGGAGGATTCATGGTGCTCACACCGACGACTTTCACATCGAACAGGGATTCGACGGCCGCCTTGATGTCGGGCTTCGCAGCCCGGTGATCCACCTCGAAGGTGTACTGATTCAGTTCGAGGGCACGGGTGGCCTTCTCGGTGATCAGGGGCCGACGGATCACATCCGCCAGCCGATCAGTAAAACGTTCAGACATCGCCGTAAACCTCCTGAATCTTCGCGAGTGCCTCTTCGCTCACCACCAGCTTGCTGGCATGGAGCAGATCGAAGACATTGAGCTGATCGGCCGCGATCAGGCGGACCTTCTCGAGGTTGCGCACCGAAAGCCGAACGGCTTCCGAGGCGTTGTCGAGGATCAGCAGCACCTTGGTGTCGGCTTCGATGCCGAAACGGCCCAGGGCTGCGGTGATCTCTTTGGTCTTCGGGGTGTCCAGTTCCGAACCGAAGCCCTTGACCGCCACGATGTCCGCGACGCGGCTCATCAGGGCGGTGCGGAGGGCCAGGCGACGCTCCTTGCGGTTCATCGCCAGCTCGTAGCTGCGGGGCTTCGGTCCGAAGACCACACCGCCACCGGGCTTGAGGGGGGTACGGATTGATCCCTGGCGGGCTCGGCCGGTGCCCTTCTGCTTGTAAGGCTTGCGGCCGCCACCGGCCACCTCGGCCCTGGTGAGCGTGCTGGCGGTGCCCTGGCGGGCATTGGCCAGCTGACGCACCACTGCACGGTGCAGCAGATCGGCGGCCGAGGTCTCTTTGGCGACTTTCAGATCAAGGGAAGCTTTACCGCTCTCCTTGCCCTGCCAGTCGTGAACAACAACATGTGCCATGGGTCTCCTCCTCAGGTCGCGGCTTTGCTGCCCACCCGCTTGGCCGGGCGGATGTCGAGCAGGGCACCGGGCTTACCCGGCACCGAACCCTTAACCACCAGCAGGTTGCGCTCAGCATCCACCTTGAGGATGGTGAGGCCACGGGTGGTGATTTGCTTGCCGCCGTAGCGGCCGGCCATGCGTTTGCCCGGATATACGCGACCCGGCGTGGTGCCGGCACCGGTGGAACCGGGCTCGCGGTGGTTCTTGGAACCGTGGCTCATCGGACCCCGGCTGAATCCATGGCGCTTCTGCCAACCCGCGAAACCGCGGCCCATGGTGTCGCCGCTGACATCGACCTTTTGGCCGGCCTCAAAGGCGGTGACGGTGATGGCGGCGCCCAGTTCAAGGCCTTCGACGGCATCGACGCGATATTCGCGCAAATGACGCAGGGGATCAGAACCGGATTTGGTTAGGTGGCCCTTGGCGGGCTTGTTCACCAACTTTTCGCGGATTTCGCCGAAACCGATCTGGACGGCGCTGTAACCGTCGCTGGCTTCGTTCTTGAGCTGGGTGATGCGGCAGGGACCCGCTTCGATCACGGTGACCGGAATGGACCTGCCTTCTTCGTCGAAGAACTGGGACATGCCCAATTTCTTCCCGAGAATGCCGATGGACATGGGAGGGGAGTTGACGCCAGCTGGACTGCCGCGTGCTGATGCCGTGGGGCTTCAGTCCGACCCACGGTGAACGAGGGAGGACGGCGGGTGCTGAATGGTTGGGATCGCAGATCAGGAGGGTGGGTTGGAGACCACCGACCTTGGGCTAGCGAGGCGATTCAGCGGGCTGGGACTTGCCTTGACCGTGAGGGTTGTGGATGAATCCCCAACCCAGGGAAGCGAACTTCCTGTTTCGGTGAAGCAGTATCCCGGCGGTACCTAGGCCTCGGCGGTTGAGCCTCGGCAGGGTGGCCGCACTGGCCTGGAGAAGTCGTCACCAATGACGACCCCTGCACCGTGTTCTGGAGGCCCGGCTAGCGGACGGGCACAGACATCAGCGCAAGAAACGAATGTACCGCATCACCTCACCCCCCTGAAAGCGGCCAGGGCTGCCAGACTTGCGGACGTTCGCCCTTGCCGCCGATGCCCCTGCTGCTCACAGGTCGCGGTTTCCGTTCGGATCTGGAACGCGCTGGGGCCATCGCCCTGTTTGCTCCGCTCGAAGGTGGGGCCGAAACTCGTTTGATGCGCCGTCTGCGGGCCGCCGGCTACCGGGCCCACCTCACTTCCGCCCGGGGGCTGGGCGATCCGGAGGCCTTTCTTTTCCAGCTCCATGGCGTGCGGCCTCCCCACTTGGGCCACCAGAGTGTTGGCCGGGGAGCGGCCGTGGGCGAGGTGCAGCGGGTGATGCCCCTGCTTGGGGTCGAACTGGAGGGGCAGGCTCCGATTCTGCTTTGGCTTCTGGAGGGCCAGGTGCTTTCCACTGCCGAACTGGCCTCGCTGATCGGTCTCACGCGGCGGGAGCCGAGGCTCAAGGTGGTGGTGGAAATGGGTGGCGCCCGCGCCCTGCGGTGGCAGCCGTTGGAGCAGCTGGTCGCTGGGGTCTGACTCCAGAGAAGCAGCAGTAGTTCGGAGATGGCCGCGGCCGACCCCCTTCAGGGCCTGGTGCCAATGGTGGGGATGATGGATCTTCGCTTCAGCTGATGCCATCGACCCCGGTTGTCCCACCCCCCTTGCCGAGCAGGCCCTGGCCAGGGGGCGCTGGGTGAAATGGATCGGTGGCGCCAGCAACCAGGACCTGGCTGCCATCGAGGACCTGGCAGGTTTGTACAGCCTGGCAGGCGTCCATTGCCTGGATCTAGCTGCCGACCCCGCCGTGGTGGCTGCGGCGCGGCGTGGCATCGCTTGGGCCGAGGCCCGAGGCGCGGCGCGGCCTTGGGTGATGGTGAGTTTGAGCGATGGGTCCGATCCCCATTTCCGCAAGGCCTGGTTCGATCCGGCCCGCTGCCCGCTCGATTGCCCACGGCCCTGCGAGCGGGTCTGTCCTGCCCTTGCGATTCCCTCCCTGGGCCATGTGCCGCTGATAAAATCCAGGATTGCAAGGGACCACGCAGGCGCCGCTTCCGGGGTTCTGGAGGAGCGCTGCTACGGCTGCGGCCGCTGCCTGCCGGCCTGCCCCCTGGGGCTGATTGAGGAGCGGGATCAGATCCTGCCGGCGGCCGCCGTATCCCCCCTGCTGGCCGCCCTGCGGCCGGACGCGATTGAACTCCATACCCGGATCGGCCGTTCCGAGGCCTTCGCGGCCCGGCTGGCCCAGGTGCGGGCGGCCGGCATTCCTCTCCTGCGCCTGGCGGTGAGCTGTGGGTTGGAGGCGGAAGGGGCTCCGCCACCGGCTGGCACAGGGGAAGGAAGCGCAACGGAGCACGCTGCAGTGAGCCCGGAGCGGCTAGCGGATGAACTCTGGGACCGGTCCGCCCAGGTGCGGGCTGCTGGATTCGCGCCTCTCTGGCAGCTGGATGGCCGGCCGATGAGCGGAGATGTGGGCGCCGGCACAGCCCGTGCCGCCGTGGGGCTGCTGCGACGGGTCGCCGGCCGATTACCGCCGGGGCCGGTGCAGCTGGCCGGTGGAACGAACGATCGGACCCTGAGTCTTGTGGCGGCGCTGGCGTCCTCGGAGCGTGCCGTGGTCGCCGGTGTGGCCTTCGGCAGCGTGGCCCGCGCACGCTTGCAACCTCTACTGCTTCAGGCCCAGGAGCGTGGCGGGCGATTGTTGGATCAGGCCGATCTGCTGCCGGAGGCCTCCAGCCTGGCCGGTGGGCTGGTGGAGCCGTGGCTGCACCGATCTTGGTCAGGTTGCCGGGCCGCCTGACTGCGTCGGCGCGAAGGCCTCGGGCAGAACTGGAAGGAGAGTAAGCGGCATCACAAAGGTTCTCCTCGGGCCACTCCTCGAGGGTGGCCAAAGCCCAGAGATCGAAGGCCCCGGGGCGGCTCATGGTCACGACATGGGCAAATCCACCCTCCTCCAGGGTGGCCTGGAGTGTCGGCTCATCAAACCCGCAGCGATGTGCCATGAAGTGGTTTCCGGCCGCCAGGGAAGGACGTAGGCCAAACGGCATGTCAATGGGACTGATCGGTCCTGCCGGGCTGATGTAGGCGGGCTGGGTGAGACCGTGGGACAGGACCCTCGCGGCAATCGCCTTGAGGTCCGGACAGGTGATCAGCACGAATCCGCCCGGACGCAGAACCCTTCGGAACTCCGCCAGGGCGATGGCTACCTCATGGACCTCCAGGCGTTCGATGTTGTGGGAGGAGAAGATCGCATCGACCGAGGCCGCCGGAACCTCCGGCATCGCCGTCATGGTGCCGGTCAGATCAGGATCGAGCGCGGGATCGATGTCCAGACGGATCTCCTGCCAAGCGAGAACGCCGAAGGGGGTGGCATCAATTCGTTGAGATCCGCAGCCCACATGCAGAACGGTTCCGGAAGCAAGCAGGCGATGGGGCATAGCTCTGTCGGCTGGGTCGATGGAATCTCTGTGGCTCAGGGCTTATCCCGAAGAAAGCCACCATCAGCGGCCCTCCGCTGACGCTAGAACCGGACCATCGCGACAACCACGGTCGCCCGAGCCCGTCTCCGAACCCCTTGGTCGCCCCCCATCCCCCTGCCACCCAACGCATCACCGACGACCTGGATCGGCTGCTGGAGGTGTTACCCGTGGGGGTGCAGATCGCTCTGAACGATCCCGGCGCCCGCGACCAGCTCCTGGAGGTGGTGCTGGATCTGGGCCGGGTGCCGGAGGCTCGCTACCCAGGCCGGGCCGTGGACCTCGGGGTGACGGCAGTGAGCCGGGCCGATCTGCTCCAAGTGCTTGAGCGGCTGGGGCCCTTCGGCGGCGACAACCGGGCCGGCATCGAGCGAACCTTGCACCGGATCAGCGCCATCCGCAACCGCAGCGGAGAGGTTGTGGGCCTCACCTGCCGGGTTGGGCGGGCGGTGTTCGGCACCGTGGCCATGGTGCGGGATCTGCTGGATGCGGGCCAATCCCTGCTGCTGATGGGGCGCCCCGGCGTGGGCAAGACCACCGCCCTTCGCGAGATCGCCCGGGTGCTCGCCGATGAGCTGGGCAAACGGGTGGTGGTGATCGACACCAGCAACGAAATTGCCGGCGATGGCGATATCCCCCATCCCGCCATCGGCCGAGCCCGGCGCATGCAGGTGGCCCGGCCCGAACTGCAGCACGAGGTGATGATCGAAGCGGTGGAAAACCACATGCCCGAGGTGATCGTGATCGATGAGATCGGCACCGAACGGGAGGCCCTGGCGGCCCGCACCATCGCCGAGCGGGGCGTGGTGCTGGTGGCCACCGCCCACGGCAACCAACTGGCCAACCTAATCAAGAACCCCACCCTCAGCGATCTGGTGGGCGGCATCCAGTCGGTGACCCTGGGCGATGAGGAGGCTCGACGCCGCCGCACCCAGAAGACCGTGCTGGAGCGGGCGGCCGAACCCACCTTCCCGATGGCCGTGGAGATGCACAGCCGCCAGCGCTGGCTTGTGCACCGCGATGTGGCGACCACGGTGGATCTGCTGCTGCGGGGCAAGAGCGCCCGTCCCCAGATCCGGGAACTCAGCGAGGCAGGCGAACTGCGGCTCCAGGAGGCCCCGGCGCCCCCAGCCGAGCCCGGTGCCGCCCGCTCCCCCCGCAGCCCGGTGCCGCTGCCGCTGCCTCTGCCCAATCCCGTTTCCCGCCCCCCGCACCGACCAACCGCAGCCGTAGCGGAGCCGGCCAACGGCCCGGCGCCGCTCGTGGATGTGCTCCCCGGACCGCCACCGCCCCTGCGTGTCTGCGGCGTGGGGGTGTCACGCGCTCTGCTCGAAGAGGCGGCCCGCAGCCGCTCCCTGGCCTTGGAGCTGGTGGAGGCCCCTGAGGGGGCTGACCTGATGCTCAGCCTGCGGGGACAGCTGGGCCGTGAGCCCGGCCTGCGCCGCCGGGCTCAGGACCTGGGGCTACCGATCCTCGTGATCAAATCCGAGAGCCTCCACCAGCTGCAACGAGCCCTGCAGCGGGTCTACGACCGGCGCCCGTCCGCGACCACCGCGGTTGGTGTCAGCGGTTTGGACGATGCCCATGCCGCCCTGGAGGAATGCCGACTGGCGGTGGAGCAGGTGGTGCTGCCCAAGGGACGGCCGGTGGAACTGCTGCCTCGCAGCGAATCGGTGCGGCAGATGCAGACCGAACTGGTGAACCACTACCGCCTCCGCAGCGCTGTGTTCGGCCGCGGCCAGCAGCAGCGTCTGAGGGTTTTTCCCGCCTGATTGAGACAAGGGCCGGTTCGGTTCGGTCGGCGGCGCTCTCCGCCAGTGGCCAGCACCGGGACCAGCCGGCGAGTTGACGAAGGACCGGCTGCTGTGGGTAACTGTGTTGGTGCTGGTTCAACCGGCCACTGCGGTCGGCGGATCGGTTCACCGTTCCAGCTACGACCAGCCTTCATTGGGCCGTCGCCAAGCGGTAAGGCATCGGGTTTTGGTCCCGACATTCCTAGGTTCGAATCCTAGCGGCCCAGTTCCGAATCCCCTGCGGCCTCCTGTGATGTCCGCTCCGCTCCTCGTCTTCGATTTCGACGGCGTGCTGATGGATGGCATGCCCGAGTACTGGTGGTCTGCCCGGCGAGCGGCTCAGCGGCTCGATCCCTCGCTGGTGCTGCCCGAGCAAGCGCCCGCGGCCTTCGCCACCCTTCGCCCCCATATTCACAAGGGTTGGGAAATGGTGCTGGTGGCCGCCGCTCTGGCCCGTGCGGATTTCAGTCTTGAGGCCTGGCTCCGCAACTACGACCAGGCCCTGGCCTCCTCATTGGCGCATGTCACCGCTAGCGAGGAGGCGCTGCAGGCGGCCCTGGAAACCGTTCGCGACACCGCCCTCCGCGAGGATCCAGCCGCCTGGCTGGCCCTGCATCGCTTCTTCCCCGGCGTGGAGCGCCGCTTGCGCCAGTTGGGCGAGGAAGGGGTGCCCTGGCTGGTGCTCACCACCAAGGGCGGCGCCTACGCGACGCGGCTGCTGGAAGCCGCAGGGCTGGAGCCCCAGGCCGTGTACGGCCATGAACGGGGCAGCAAACCCGATGTGCTGCTCAGCCTCCGCAACGGGGATCGGCCCCTCTGGTTCGTGGAGGATCGCCGACCCACCCTCGAACGGGTGAGAGCTACGCCGGGGCTGGAGCCCGTGCTCTGCTTCCTGGCCCTGTGGGGCTATTTGGCCGACGGCGACACCGACGGGCTTCAGTCCCAGGCGATCCTTCCCCTGGATGCGGCCCGCTTTGCCGGCCCCCTGGCGGACTGGCCATAAAGCGCTAAAGTACGTTCGTACTACGCACGGCTGAGACGCTGGTCCCCTCCTGGTGGCACTTGCTGCCTAGAGGCCGCAGGATGGCTCCCGGTCGCCGGGCTCCCAACATCTGCCCAGCCACCCACCACAGCTCTCTAATCACCGAGCGTGTACGCCGTTGCGGCCTAGTTCCATCGCTGATCCCCACCAATGCCCGCCGATCCAAAGGCCGCCGTCTCCTCCTCTCTTGGCGCCGCCGCCTCCCCCCCCCCAGCATCCGGTTCCGCCGCCGCCGCCGAGCGGGATAAGGCCTTGGACTTAGTGCTCACCCAGATCGAACGCAATTTCGGCAAGGGGTCGATTATGCGCCTGGGGGATGCCTCCAGGATGCGGGTCGAAACGATCAATACCGGCGCCCTCACCCTGGATCTCGCCCTCGGAGGCGGGTACCCCAAGGGCCGGGTGGTGGAAGTTTACGGACCAGAGAGCTCCGGCAAGACCACGCTCACCCTCCATGCTATCGCCGAGGTGCAGAAACGGGGCGGCGTGGCGGCGTTCGTAGATGCCGAGCACGCCCTGGATCCGGTCTATGCCGCGGCCCTCGGGGTGGACATCGAGAACCTGTTGGTCTCCCAGCCCGATACCGGTGAGATGGCACTGGAGATCGTCGACCAGCTGGTGCGCTCCGCCGCAGTCGACATCGTGGTGGTCGATTCGGTGGCCGCCCTCACCCCACGGGCGGAGATTGAGGGAGAGATGGGTGACCTGGCGGTGGGCAGCCAGGCTCGCCTGATGAGCCAGGCGATGCGGAAGATCACCGGCAACATCGGCAAATCGGGCTGTACCGTGATCTTCCTCAACCAGCTGCGCCAGAAGATCGGTGTGACCTATGGCAACCCGGAAACGACCACCGGTGGAAATGCACTCAAGTTCTATGCCTCGGTCCGTTTGGACATCCGTCGTATCCAGACCCTCAAACGCGGTACCGAGGAATACGGCATCCGCGCCAAGGTGAAGGTAGCCAAGAATAAGGTGGCTCCTCCCTTCCGGATCGCCGAATTCGACATTCTCTTCGGCCGCGGCATTAGTACCCTTGGCTGCCTGCTGGATCTGGCGGAGGAAACCGGTGTCGTAACCCGCAAGGGAGCCTGGTACAGCTACGAGGGAGACAACATCGGCCAAGGGCGTGATAACACCATCACCTGGCTGGAGCAGAACCCCGACCAGTCAGAGGTGATCGAACAGCTCACCCGCCTCCGTCTCACCGAGGGATCGGAAGTGACGGCCAACTCCATGAAGCCCCTGGCTGCGGCCGCAAAACTGGCAGCAGGTCGGGCGCCAACTGCTGAGGCGGCGATTGAAGAATCCTCAAGCAGTGTGGCTGAATTGCCGGCAGCCTGAATGGCTAAGGGGTCGGAGTTTGAAAGACTCCGATCCTAGATTCGGACCCGAGCTCTTCGCCGTAGCAGGCCCAAGGATCGATCAGCGGAATGGATTCCGCGCAGCAGCCCATTCGAGGCATTCAGAGACGGCGCCCCCAGGGAGAAGATCGGCCCGATCCGGACACGCAAGCGCCATCAATCAAGGAATGGAGAAGCGATGCTCAGGGATTGATCGGCGGGGTTGTCAGCGCTGGGGACGACGAATGGGGATGACGGGCCATGCCTGAAGCCTGCAGCATCAGGCTGACTCGATGCAGTTCTTGGATGGCATCAGCCCCCTCGAACTTCACCAGTTCGTGACCGTCACGGGATTCGACCCAACTGATCCCGAAGTCGGAGACGAGAAACCGGACCACATGGGTTTCACCTAGGTCCGCCACAAAGGAAGCACCTTGCTGGTTGCACTCATCACCGCAGACGTAGCAGGTGGCCACATGGCCCTGATCACGCAAACATTGGGCAAGGGCCTGCAGGCTCAAGACCAAATCATTGACTAGATGGCGGTATTGCTCGGCAAGGCGCGTAAACACAGCTGCTAGCCAGGGTCGACGTAAACCATCCTACAGGATTTCTTCCGATTGCTGTGGATTTCAGGGCGGATGGCAGCCGCCCCACAAGCTGCCCAGGGAGGGTTGCAGTGCGGCACGGGCTGCGGCAGCCGGCACTGCCAGAGCTCAGCCATCCGCCAGGGTCCACCAGCCGGCGGCCGGGCCGATGAACCGGACAATCACCCAGAAGAGCACCAGGGAGCCGATGCCGATCCAGGCGCCTCGGGTGGTGATCGCCACGAACCGATCGGCCTTGTTGCGGCTCAGGGGCAGCCAGCTGACCAGCCGGGGCGAAGTATCGACCGGCGCCTTCGCGATGGGACGGGGACGGGGGGGTAACCCCTGGGACTCACGGCGTCTGGCTTCTCCCATGGAGCGGAGCAACGACTGTGCTGAGGCTAGGGGGGCAGGATTCAGCGTTGCCGAATCGGAGCTGATAGACGTTGGTGAAGGCGGATCGGAGTAGAAAGCGGATCGGACGACTCCGGCCTCATTTAGTGGGCGCTCAATCCGGGAGCAGACGGGAGAGTTGAACCCATGGATCCAGGGCCGCCAGTACGGTGCGACCCCAGTCCCGTCCGCGCAGACGACCATCCAGCACCGCCAGCCTGCCGCCGCCGCGACGGAGGCTGGCCACGCCCCGCTGTAGGCGGTTGATCGCCTCCGGCAGCAGCAGGCCCCGGAACCAGTCGCCCCCCTGGCGCCGGAGGGAGGCCACCCGTGCAGCCGTGAGGGGGTCCTCCAGGCTCGCAATCGGCAGCAGGCCCACCACCACCTGCACCGGCAGGGGGAGCCGCGCCTGGTTCTCCAACCACCAGCTCCAGCTGGCGCACACCACCCCATTGGCCTCCGGCGCCGTGCAGGCATGGCCTACCCGGCTGCCAAACTCGGCCGCCAGGCCACTGGCCAAGCTCAGCCGTAAGTCCGGATCATCGATCAAGATCACCGAGAGTCCCGCCTGAGCCAGAACCAGGCGCCGGCACTGGTCAAGCAGGTGGTCGCCGAAGTGGGGGCTGTTGGGCAGGGGTTGCCGGACGGGGCAATACAGGGGAATGGGGTCAGTCAGTGGTGGATCCCCCAGGTCCACCACCACCGGAGCCTGCAAGCCCAGATCACCCTCTCCGAAGCGATGGCCCTCCCGCCACCGCCCCAAGCCGGCGGAGGTGCGGGGCAGTTCCCCCACCAGAACAGCGCCGCGGCCCTGAAGCAGACCCTCAACTTCGGCGAGGGGCGCCAGGGGCTGACGGTGCAGCTGCCAGTGGAGGAGTGCCGGATCGACGGCGGCCCAACTGGTCCAGCCAGGGCCGGAAGCCCGCTCCCAGTGACTCCAGGGTTCCGGCAGCGGCGTGAGCAGGGCCAGCAGCTGCCGCAGGGGGGCCTCATCCTCCGGCGCCAGCGCCACCAGATGCTCGGGATGCCTGGGCTGGGCCAGCACCCTCCGCCCCAGCCGCCCATGCAGGGTGAGCAGACTCGGCTCCGCCAGCGGCAGAGCTCTGCGCAAAGTATCCCAGTCAGCCGGCTCGATGCGCAGGGCCATGGCCTCCCGCAGCAGACCCTCCAGCAGCTCGGCCTGGGGAATCACCAGCTGGCGATTCCCCAGGGTCCCCTGCCGCCAAACCTGCAGCAGCTCCCGATGGCTGAGAAGCCAGAGGTGGGTCTGGGGCGCCGGGTCGGCTCCCTCCCAGCAGCGCAGATCCACCCCCGCTGCCCGCAACCTGGGCCATTCCCTCTGCAGAAGACGCTGGCGCAGGCTTTTCCCCACCACCAGGGCAACCGGCGAGCTCGCCAGGCTCAGGGGCACCAGGAGGCCGATCAACCAGCTGGGGTCACTGCCGGCGGCCAGACGGATCATGGTGTGGTCGCCCCGGCGCAGGCTGCGGCCCACCAGCCGGCAGAGGGTGAGGTGGTGGGGCCAGCGCTCTAGACCCTCCCGCGCCAGGAGCGCCTTCAGCTGGAGGTGGGACCTAGCTTCAAGCATCCGTGAATCGTAGGGAGGGCCCGAAAGGCATTCGGCAACCAGCACGACAGCCCGCCAGGGGGAGGGCTCTGATGGTGAAGCCTGCTTAGGATTGGTTCAATTCATGCCTGGACCGGCCGTTCGACTGGGTCGCCGCGAAATCGACCACGCCGGAGCTCCGTTTCGGTGCGGATGTTGATCCCATGCTCTCCGACCCCATGGCCTGCGTCGGGAGCCGTGTCACCGCCCCCATCGATGTCGACGACCGTCCCGCTCACGCCGCCATCGTTGCCTGGGGACCCGGCCCGGCGGCCGCACTCCGAGGGCCGGGAACGGCAGGCGCCGCTCACCGACCTGTTGGCGGGACGCCCCGTGGGGATCGTGGGGCTGGGGCTGATCGGTGGCTCCCTCGGCCTGGACCTGCAGGCGGCGGGGCTGGAGGTGAGGGCCCTAGTGCACCGCGAGGCCACGGCCGAGCGGGCCCGCCAGCGGCGACTGGCCAGCGTGGTGAGCACCGAGGCCTTTGTGCTCGAGGACTGCGCTCTGGTGGTGCTGGCCCTTCCCCTGGATCGCCTGCTGGATCCCGACCCGGCCCTGCTGCGGGCCCTGCCAGCCGCCGCCGTGCTGACGGATGTGGGATCGGTGAAGCAGCCGGTGATCGAACGGTGGCAAGGGCTGCTGAGCCAGGCCGGCCGTGGCGGGCAGGTGGGCCGGTTTGTGGCCAGCCACCCGATGGCCGGCACGGCCCAGGCCGGGGTGGAAGCTGGCGTGGCGGGGCTGTTCCAGGCTCGGCCCTGGGTGGCCACCCCGGACGCGCGCACCGCCCGTGGGGCCCTCGCCCTAGTGGAAGCGCTGGCCAACGCGGTGGGTGCCCGCTGGCTCACCTGTGACGCCGCCGACCATGACCGTGCCGTGGCCTGGATCTCCCACCTGCCGGTGCTGGTGGGGGCCGCCCTGCTGCAGGCCGCCGATCAGGGCAGCAGCGCCGCGGGTCTGGGGGATCTGGCCCGCGCCCTGGCCTCCAGCGGCTTCGCCGACACCACCCGGGTGGGAGGTGGCAACCCGCAGCTGGGCACCTTGATGGCCCGCTGCAACCGCGAGGCCCTGCTGGCCTGCCTCGATGGCTACCAGGAGACGATCGGGACCCTGCAGGACCTGGTGCGGAGCGAGCGATGGCAGGATCTGGCCGGGGCCCTGGAGGAAGCCCAGCGGCTGCGACCGGACTTCCTGATGCCGCCGGGGGATGGGGCCCCGCCGGCCCCCTGAGGCCAGCTGCTGGGCCCGGGAGTGGGAGCTTCAGCCCCACCGACCTGCCTCCGGGCACCGCAGACGGTGGCGGTGGTGACGCCATCGCCACCGCCCCTTAGCTTGGCCAGCGTTCCTGCGGAAGCGATTGATGGGGCGGCCGTGGGCCCTGGCCGGCGCAGCAATGCTGCTCATGGGTCTGATGGGGTGCAGCCCCATGGCTCCGCGCCCCATTGATGAGGCCTCCCTGCTGCGTCGGGGCCAGAGCCGGATCGATGGCGGCGTCAACGTGACGGTGACGGTCCTCAACCCCGAGGAATCCCAGCGGCTGCTGGGCTTCGACGTAGCGGCCGTCGGCATTCAGCCCGTGTGGGTGAAGGTGGTGAACCGGGAGAAACGCCGCTGGTATTTGCCGCCGATCACGATTGACAGCGAGTACTATTCCCCCTTGGAGGTGGCTTGGATCGGGCATCGCCCATTCACCTCGGCCGCTAACCAGCGGGTGGACGAGCACCTCAATCGCTTGGGCTTGCCTTCGGTGGTGGATCCGCAGGCGATCACCTCCGGCTTTGTGTTCACGAACCTGGATGAGGGCATCAAGTACGCCAGCTTCGAGCTGGTGGCTCCCGGGCCCCAGCCCGAGCTGAGGCGCTTCTCCTTTCTCACCGAGGTGCCCGGCCACGCCACCGATTTCCAGAAGGTGAACTGGAATGGCCTCTATCCCTCCGCCAAGCTGCGCGACCTTGATGAGGTGGGCCTGCGCCACTGGCTCGAACACGACGTGCCCTGCTGCGCCCGGGGCGGCGACCGTCGCACCCCCGCCGATCCTCTCAATGTGGTGATTGTGGGCAACCGGGACACCGTGTTCCCCACCCTGGCGCGGCGGGGCTGGCATGTGACCCAGACCCTCAGCGTCAGCTCCCTCTGGCGCACCGTGCGGTCGGCCGTGCTCGGCGGCCGCTACCGCTACGCCCCGGTCTCCCCCCTGTATCTGTTCGGCCGCCGCCAGGACATGGCTCTGCAGAAGGGTCGCAGCGACGTGAACCAGCGCAACCACATGCGGCTATGGCTGGCGCCGGTGACCTTCGAGGGCCAGCCGGTGTGGGTAGGCCAGATCAGCCGCGACATCGGCGTGCGGCTGACGCGCCGCACGATCACGACCCACAAGATCGATCCGGCCGTGGATGAAACCCGCTGGTATTTGCTTCAGGATCTCTTCTTCTCCGATGGCCTGTCGCGCTTCGGCTTCGTCGGAGGCGTGGGCTCCTCAAAACCGGACCAGGCCCGCACCAACTACACCGGTGACCCCTACGTGACCGACGGCCGCCGCGCCATCTTCTGGCTGACTCCGGCCGCCGAGGTGCGCAACAAGCGGGTGGTGGCCCGCTGGATTCCCTTCCGGCAGCGCACGGCGGCGAGTGGGAGCCGGAGCGGTGGAGAACTTCCCCCGGCGCCCGTGACGCCAGGCTCAACAGCCTCCCCGTGAGATATTCGGTGGCATCATCCCGAGACGGTCCGGCGGCCCCGGGCAGAGGCCATGCCTCTGTGGCCCTCGGACAGCGGCCGAATCGAGAGGCCCTGAAACTCCAGGAGGAGCCTGCCCCCAGTCGGCAGCATCCGAGACCAATGCCAGGGAATCGCCGACCCGCCGACCCCAGATCTCACCCCGCCGCCGACTCACCATCGCGCCAGCGCCAAGCCCGTCCCCTCGCCGCCAGCAACTGGCGGATCGCCATCAGGGCCGAGAGGCTCACCCCGGCGGTGCCCTCTCCCGGATGGATGCTGTCGCCGCAGAGCCAGAGGCCGGCTAGGGGGCTGCGGCTGGCCAGGCCGAAGGGACCGAAGCGGCTCGGATGCTGACCGAGGCCGCCCACGAAACCGAAGGGCCGACCGGTCCAGCCGGCCCAGCCACGGGGGGTGGCCAGTTCACCATGGAGCCAGTCGGCCGGAATGATCCCCAACAACCGCTGCAGGCCGGCCTCGATGCTGCGGCGGGCCGCAGTCTTGCGGTGCTGGTACTCCGGCTCCGGCTGATTGAACCAGGGCCGTGCCGGCGTGAACACGCTGGCGATCACCGTGGCCTGCCCGCGCGGCGCCCGGCCATCCCCCTCCCGGCTCACCGACACGAACAGCGACCCCGGATCCGCCCAGGCCAGCTGCTGGTGGGGGGCGCAATCGAGCGGCAGATGGCTCCGATCGACCGCCCCATAGAACACTAGGGCGCCGGAAGGATCGGGGAAGGCGCGGATCCGACGGCCATAGGCCGACGGCAGATCCTCCGCGAGCAGGCTGGGCAGGGTCTGGGGGGGCAGGGTGAGCACCACCTCCCGGGCCGCGATCTGGAAGGGGGCACCACCGGGCCCCACGCCCGCCAGCCGCCAGGGGGCACCCGGCCGCGGCGGGGGATGCAGCCGCTCCAGCCGGTGCCGCAGCAGCAGCCCGCCGCCCCAGCTGGCGAGGGCCTGCTCTAGGGCGGTGCTGAGGGCCTGCATCGAACCCTCCAGATGCCAGAGCCCCAGCGGCTCCTGTGCCATCTGCAGCACCGTGGCTCCATAAAGGGCGGCGGTGCGGTCGGTGGATTCCTGGGAATAGAGCCGCAGCTGTAGGTCGAGGAAGCGGCGCAATCGTTCACCGGCCACACCGGCGCCGCAACCGGTGAGGCGCTGCAGATCGGCGATGGTGGCGGTGGCGGCCAGACCGCTTGCCAGGGTTGCGGGCCCCAGGGCGCCCAGCAGCTGGCCCAGGTCCCACCAGGAGCGGGGCGGCAGCACCGGATCGCGGCCGGCGAAGGACCAGTTCGCGCGATGCAGGGCCGCGCAGAGATCCCAAAAGCGATCGCATCCCGGGAACTGGCGCCGCCGCTCCTCCCGCCAGGCAGCGGGATCGCGGTGCAGACGCACCGGTGGCTCTCCATCGCCGAGATCCACCAAGCAGCCGGGATCGAGCGGGGTGGCCGCCGGCGCCGGAACCCCCAGGTGGGTGAAGAGGCGCTGGTGAATCCCACCGGGCTCCAGGCCGGCCACCTGGGTGGCGCCCACATCGAAACACCAGGCTCCGCGACGGAACGTGCCGGCGCAGCCGCCGCTCTGGTAGTGGGATTCCAGCAGCGCTACCGCCACGCCCTCCCGGGCCAGCAGGGCGGCGGCGGTGAGGCCGGCGATGCCACCGCCGACCACCACCACATCCTGTTCGGCGGTGCGGGGGGCAGCGTCCATACCGGCATTTTGGCGTGGCGCCAGGGGCGCCGAGAGCCAGGGGCCCCTAGGGGCGGTTCAGGTGGTCGTCGGCCGCGCGCGCCAGCAGGGAAGCCCAGTGCTCCACCTGCTCCATTTCAGCGGCCTCCACCATCACGCGCAGCAGTGGTTCGGTGCCGCTGGCCCGCACCAGCACCCGGCCGGTGCCGGCCATGGCCTGCTCGGCCCCCTCCACAGCCCGGCGCAGGGGCTCGCACTGCTGCCACTCGGTGCGACGACCCCGATCGGGCACGGGCACGTTGATCAGCTTCTGGGGGAAGGGCGTCCAGCTGCCGTCCATCCAGTCGGCCAGGGTCTGGCCGCGGCCATGCACCAGGGTGGCCACCTGCAGGGCCGTAAGCAGCCCATCGCCGCTCATGCCATGGCGGGCGGCCAGGATGTGGCCCGACTGCTCGCCACCCAGACCGGCGCCGAGCTCCTCCATGGCGGCATGCACGTGCTGGTCTCCGACGGCGGTGCGCTCCAGCACCCCACCGGCTTCCGTCCAGGCCCGCTCGAAACCCAGGTTGGACATCACCGTGGCGACGATCCGGTTGGCCGGCAGTTCGCCGGACTCCCTCATGGCAGAGCCCCAAAGGTAGAGGACCTGGTCGCCATCCACCACGCGCCCCCGGCCATCCACGGCCAGCATCCGATCGGCGTCGCCATCGAAGGCGAAGCCCATGGCAGCTCCGGACTCAAGCACCGCGCGCCGCAGGGGTTCGAGATGGGTGCTGCCACAACCCTGATTGATGCGGCGACCATCAGGTTCCCCATGGAGCACCAAGGGCTCGGCCCCCAGGGACTGGAACACGGCCTCTCCGCAGGCGGTGGCCGACCCCCAGCACAGATCCAGCACCACCCTGCAGCCCTCGAGGGTCGCGTTGCCGACGCTGGCAATCAGGCTGGCGGCGTAGGCGTCCAGCAGATCGGCGCGCGGATGGGCCGTGCCCTCCGCCATCAGGGCCACCGCTTCCGCCTCACCGCGGAGCCCCGCCTCGATCGCCTGCTGGGTCGAGCGGTCGAGCTTGGCGCCCGAGGAACCGAAGACCTTGATGCCGTTGTCGTGGGGGGGGTTATGGCTGGCCGACACCATCAGGCCTCCCGCTGCCCCGCAGCGGCGGATGGTGCCCGGTACCGCCGGGGTGGGGCAGAGACCCAGCTGCCAGACCTGGCGACCGGCCGCGGTCAGGCCGGCGGTGAGAGCCGCCACCAGCATCGGGCCACTGGTGCGTGAATCGGTGCCGATCACCACCGGCCCCTCCGCGGGCAGCACCCGCCCGCACCAGTAGCCCACCTGCAGGGCCAGGGCGGGGGTGATGGCATTGCCGACCCGGCCGCGGATGCCATCGGTACCGAAGGCAGCATGGGCCCCATCGAAGGGGGCACCGATCGGGGAGGGGATCCGCTCCTCAACCGCCGCCGCAGGACTGGGCGCCGAAGGGGTGGGAAGGGTGGCCGGAGACTCGGCCATGGGGCGGCGTGCGGCAATCGGCGGTCAGGCTACGTGCCGTGATCACCGCTCAGCGCCAGCGGCGGGGGCGCCACAGCCAGAGCAGGGCCTCAACGAGGGCCCAAAGCCCCAACCCGCCCACGCACCAACCCGGCAGCCAGACCATGGGAGGCCAGGGTCTGAGGAGCAGCACCAGGATCGCCAGAACGACCGCCGCCAGAGCCCGTCGACGCTGGCCCGCACCGGGGAGGTCGAGCAGCAGGGGGCGCAGCGCCCTGGGCAGGGCGGCAGCCGGGCGGAACCGATCCGGCAGGGAAGGGCGCGGCAGAAGGGGCAGGCGCACCGGGTTGGTGTCGGGGGCATTGCCCAGAATGCCAAATGTGGTGCTCTCCGGCCTTGACCCGTCTCTCCCTGCTGCTTGCCGCCTCCTGCCTCGGTACCGGCGCTGCCCTTGTCGGCGGACGGGCCCTGCTGCAGAGGCTCCCGCCCCTGACCCCCGCCACGCCTTCAGGCCAGCTGGAGCGGTTGCGGCGATGGGCACCGGATCCGGGCCAGCGGCGGGACGCCAGCCTGCTGCTGGCCTCGCGGTTCCCCGACGACCTCAAGGTGCAGAGGGATCTCCTGCGGGGCCTGGGATGGGGCACCGATCCGGTGGCGGCGGTGGCCCTCAAGAACGCCGCCCAGAACGCCGCCGCCCTGGGGGAACACGATCAGGCCCGCCAGCTGTGGGAGACGCTGATGCACCGGTTTCGAGGATCCACCACCTCGGCTGATGCCCTCTACGCCCTCGGCCGCCGGCGGCCTCCCCTGCGGGCCGAATTGATTCAGCGCTTCCCTGCCCATCCAGCCGCCCTGGCCGCCGCCATGGAGGCGGGCCCCGCCCCCGCTGACAGGCTGGCCGGCGCCCTGCATCTGGCCCGCTGGGGCGCCCGCTGGCCAGGGGCCGTCGAACGACTGCGGCAGGCCTGCCGCTCCGGCCCGCTTCGACCGACGGCAGCCCAGAGGGCGAGCCTCGCCTCAGGGATCGCCCAGCTCGGCGATGGCGATGGGGCCCTAGCCTGCCTGGGCGTCGGTGACGGAGATCCGGCCCGGGCGGCGGCCGCCAGCCAGCTCAGCGCAGCCGGCCGGCTGGACCTGGGCCGAGCCCTGCTCCAGGGCAAACCGGAGCAGCACCCTCAGGCCCTGGCCCTGCTGCTGGAGGTGGCCCGCCAAGGGGAGCCAGGCGGGGGCTCACCCGAGGCCGATGACGCCGTGCGTCTGCTGGCCCAGCAGGATGGAGCGGAGGCCCAGAAGGCCCTGGAGTCCCTCCCTGAGGTCTGGCGGGTGAGCGCCCCCGTGGCTGCCAGGCGCGTGCTCGCTGATCCGAAGGCGGCCGATGCCCTGGCGGTGCTGCGGCGCTGGCCCGACGACCCCGCCAGCTGGGAGCTGCAGTGGGAATTGGCGCGGCGGCAGCTCCTGGCCGGCCAGTGGGACGCAGCGGCCACGCTGCTGCGGACGATCCCGGCGGAACGCCTGCCGGCTCCCCTGGCGGCCCGCTCCCGCTTCTGGCTGGGGATGATCCAACGGCAACAGGGCGATGGAACCGCCGCCACCGCCACCTGGCGGAATCTCCGGCGCCAGAGCCCTGGCGGTTACTACGGCTGGAGGGCAGCGGTGCAGCTCGGCGAGGCCGACCACCTCGGGGCGGGGCAGCAGACAGGCGGCGCGAGCAGTGGCGGGGATGGAAAGCCGGCAGAATTCGTTCGCACGAGCGACTGGCAGCCCCTGGCGAGCGGTGATCCCCTGCTCGATCGCCTCTGGCGCCTCGACCAGCGCGACGAGGTCTGGGAAACCTGGCGGACCCGGAGGGGCAGCAGCACCCCCCGCCAGGCGGCCGAACTGTTGGTGGAAGGCCGGCTGCGTCAGGGGGTGGGCGACGACTGGACCGGCCTGGGCCAACTGGAACAGGCGAGCCTGCGCCTCAGGCCCGACCAATGCGCCCTGTTGCCCCAGCTGGAGCGCAGCCTCCATCCGCAACGGTTCCTACAGGCGTTCCGGCCCGTGGCCGAGCAGCGGCAGGTTCCCCTGGAGCTCCTGCAGGGCCTGGCCAAACAGGAATCCCGCTTCACCCCCACGGTGCACTCCGCCGCCGGCGCCGTGGGCCTGATGCAGCTCATGCCGGCCACCGCCGCGGAACTGGCCGGCGGGCCGGTGTCCACGGCCGAGCTGGAACGCCCGGAGCGGAACGCGGCCCTGGGGGGCCTCTACCTGAAGGGGCAGCTGCAGCAATGGCAGGGGGATCCCCTACCGGCCGTGGCCAGCTACAACGCCGGTCCCGGGGCGGTGGCGGGCTGGGTCAATGCTCGGCTTCGCTCGGCACCGGAACTGTGGGTGGAGGCCATCCCCTTTCCCGAAACCCGGCTCTACGTGAAGAAGGTGCTCGGAAACGCCTGGAGCTATCGCAAGCCCGGTCTGCCGGGCTGCTGATCGGTGGCGATGGGCCTAGCGCTCCGGAGCCTTGACCCGGCCCAGCACGACTGCGCGGCGCCCAGTGGACACCTTCGGCAGGGCCCTCCGGTCTGCAGAGGCGGGGGCGACCCCTTGGTTCCCGGAAGCATGGGCCGTGCCGAGCCTGTGGCCCAGGTTGGCCCCGACCAGCACCACTCCCGCCAGCAGCAGGGCCAGGAGCCCTGGAGCGGGAGCCAGCCGGATGCGCACCAGGTCCAAACGGACCAGCAGCACAGAGGCGGCCAGGATCAGCACATTGGAGAACACCTCAAGGTGCAGCAGGTAAAGCCCCCCGATGCTCACCAGCAGCAGGGTCGCCACCAGGGTGACCACCCGACTGGCGGCGAGCATCACCGAAAACCGCCGCAACAGCAGATCGGGCATGCAGCAGAACACCACCACCAGCAGGGCCTGGGCACACTGGGCCGACCAGAACAACGGGGCGAAGTGATGGGTGGCGTTGAGACCACCGGCCTGGGGGTCAACCCAGTGAAGGCCTAGATAAACACTCACCGCCGCCAGCAGGAGCAGCATCGGGGCCCGCAGCGGCAGCAGGAGCAGGAGGAACAGCCGCCTCATCACAACGCAGACAGGTCTGGCCTGCGGCCGAAGCGAGCGGGATCGCGCCGCGGAACTGATCCGGGAGCAGCAGTGGACCGGGACTCCGGCAGGGCCGGATCGGCGGTTCGGGGGTCGAGGACAAGGGCGATGGCCGTGAGCGGGCAGCTGGGGATGCACTGCTCACAGACCAGGCAGCGGGCCGTTTCGAAATGCAGTCGTTGGCCAATCGGCTCGAACTGCAGGGCTCCGCTGGGACAGACGCTTGAGCAGATGCCGCAGTCAACGCAGCGCAGGGGATCGATATGGATTTCGCCCGGGGCCCGGTTGATGCCCAGCCCCTGGCGCTCCAACCAGAGCTCGGCAGCATCAAGTTCGTCGATATCGCCGGAAAGCTCCACCACCATGGTGCCGAGCTGGTTGGGCGCCACTTGGGCCCGAAGAATCTTGGCCGCCACATCAAAATCCACCGCGAGCCGGTAGGTGATCGGCTGGTGGACCGCCTCTCGGGGGAAATGAAGGGTGAGGCGCCGTTTCACCGGGATCGTCTCGTTGAACGGAAGCTAGCAAGTCTGTCCAGCGGCACCTCACCTCACCGCACAGCCTCAGGTCCACTCCTGCCAGAGTGCCAGCCAGCCTGGGTTGGTCCACCGATGTTCTCCCCCCCGCATTCCACCGCCGAAGCCAGCGCCCGAGCCGCGGGTCCCCCGGGGGGTGCCTCCATTCCGCCTGGAGCCGGCGGCCTGGGGCGCCGCGAGCGGATGGTGCTGGCTGCCGTGGCGGCCCTGCTGGCGGTCCTGCTGTTCTGGCTGCGGGGCGGCCTCCATCCGGCCGCACCCCTGGAACGGCTGGCTCGCCAGTCGCCGGATCTGACCACGGCCCTGAGTGATGGACGCCCCACCCTGGTGGAATTTTATGCCGACTGGTGCGAAGCCTGCAGGACCATGGCCCCGGCCATGGAAACGATTGAGCAGAAGCGGCGGGGGGCGCTCGATGTGGTGCTCCTGAACGTGGACAACCCCCGCTGGCAACCGGAATTGGAGCGCTATGCCGTGAACGGCATTCCCCAGCTCGAATTGTTCGATGCCGGCGGCCATTCCGTGGGCCGTTCGATCGGGGCCCGGCGCCCCGAGGAACTCGAGGCCCTCACCACGGCCCTGGTTGAGGCCAGGCCCCTGCCGCAGCTGGTCGGGGTTGGTGCCACCAGCAGCCTCGAAGAGGCCCCGGGCGCCCCTGCAGCCTCCAGCGGCAGGGACGCTGGAAGTGGTCCGTCCGGGGCAGCCGACCGTCCTGCGGGCAGCGATCCTGCCACCCGGGACGGATCCGGAGCCACGGCATCGGCCATCGCCGACAGCCCGCCATCCGCCCAGCCCGGCCGCCGTGCCGCGATCGGGCCCCGCAGCCACGGCTGAGAGAAGCGCTCCAATACCCCTTCCACCTCGCCCTGCCCCATCCACCATGGATCCCCGCTTCCGGGTCGACCTGATCGCCGCCACGCCCAACCCCCAGCAGTGCGTGTACGCCGGCATGCACCAGGACTACAGCGAGGGCTTCGTGGCCGACGACCGGAAGAACTGGCCAGATGAACAGCGGGCCGGCGAGATCTGCGTGAAACGGCTACTGGCCGGCGAGCGGGGCCATTACGGCCCCCTGGAGCACGCCCAGATCGTGCTCAACGTGGGCTGGTTTCCCCATTCGGTGATGCAACAGGCCCGCACCCACCGGGTAGGAGTGAGCTTTGATGTGCAATCGATGCGCTACACCGGCGATCGCATCCGCAAGGCCGCCAAGGGCGAGCTGGAGCTTGAAGAAGTGTTCTACCTGCGGCCGGTGGGTGACTACAGCGATCGCCAAGGCAAGAAGTATGCCTATGCCCCAGACGAAAGGGCCAAGGATCTTGCCCTCTGCCACGCCGCCGCCGAGCGCTACGCCGAGCTCCTCGATGCCGGCTTTGCCGAGGAGCACGCCCGCGGCATCTTGCCCTTCGATTACCGCCAGCACTTCGTGGTGAGCTTTAGCCTGCGCGCCTTCCTACACTTCCTGGATCTGCGGGCCAAGCTCGACGCCCAGCAGGAGATCCGCGAGCTCTGCGATCTGATGTGGCCCCACTTGGTGGCTTGGGCGCCCGAGTTTGCTGGCTGGTATGAGAAGAGCCGGCTGCACAAGGCGCGGCTGGCGCCCTGACCGGGGTGAAAAGGCATGAACCTGCGCATTGCCCTGCTGATGATGCAAAAAAATGAAGCCACACTCCTGGAGCCGCAGATTCGCTATCCCTCCCAGTTCATTGCCAACGCAAGCATCTTTCTCTTTGACAACGGCTCCAGCAACCCGGGAGTGATCGACACGCTCGCCCAAGCGGAGCAGGTCGGCATTTTGTTGTCCGACAATACAACAACCCTGAAGATTATCTAAATAGGGCTTGCTGAATTACATGATCGAACATTTCATTGCGCCAAGGGCGGCTTGATTAGCCCGGACGATCAAGTGCGAACGACGTCGCACCTTATGCAAAAGGTAGCCTATGTAGCCCACAAGCGCCCTGAACGACGCCAGGAAGCCCATAACCAGAGCATCGCAAAGTAGATCGAGACAAGAAGAACAAATAAAAGGCGCAGTAGCCTCAGGATCTTCTCCGCATTCATCACAAAGAACGCCATCGTGATTACCGTTCTTGATGTTTCAACTAGCTTGGTCAGAATCCGATCAAGTCCGTATTTCCGCTTTCCCGTTCCGATCCTTCCCTCAATCACCGAACGCTTTCTTAAGTCTGATTTGAACATTGCATGGCACGTGTGATTAAGTCGTTGGCTTCATTGTAGTTGTCCCAGCTGATCCGATCCACATCGACAAATCCGTTATCATCGGAAATTGAGATCTTGGCCCCGAACTCAGTTTTCTTGCCGGCCTTGCCTCTCACGATCGGTCTTACATGCGGTTTCGAAAGATT
>CALRXC020000012.1:0-78848 GCA_943372025.1 Synechococcus sp. UW140
CCAACGGCTGGATGGGAAGCCAGCCGTAGCCAATCGCCTTGTCTTTGGATGATTCGCACCCTAAAATCTTCTCAAGCCGGTCCACAAAAAGTGCCGGGCTGAGGTAGATAGCGTGAGCGCAGGCATTATGCGCAACAGACTCCTAGTGCCTGGCACCCTTTTGTAGCGTTGCTGCATCTTGTGCGGATCCGCCTAAGATGCAGCAACGCTGGGCATTGAGCCGTGAGATCCACAGTGGCGCAGTGCTTCTGCCGCCTCACGCACGGTCAAAAGCTGCGTCTTAGGCGGACAACCGCGGGCCCTCGGGGCGTCTTGGGCGGATCCGCCCAATTAGAAGTTGGACCGACCGGTAAACGGGGGCCATGAACCAGTCTGCGGCTAATCAGCTACAATGGGTTGAGGAGGTGACTTCAATGTCTAGACAGTTTGATGTAGTAGTCGAAAAAGATTCAGAAGGCTTCTTTGTGGCGACCGTCCCTGCTCTTCCCGGTTGCCATACGCAAGCTAAATCCTTGGATCAATTAATGGAGCGTATCAAGGAAGCCATTCAGCTTTGCCTGGAAGTTGCAGGCACTCATCCTGAGTCGCTTGACTTTGTAGGAGTACAACGGGTTACCGTAGAAGTGTGATGAGATATTCTGCGATTTCAGGAAAGACTCTCATCGCAGCCTTGAAGAGAATTGGTTTTGACGAAATCAGGGTAAGAGGGAGCCACCATTTCCTAAAGCATCTGGATGGAAGAACGACAGTTGTTCCCGTTCACTCGAATGAATCGTTGGGGCCTGGCCTCTTGGCAAGCATCCTTCGTGATGTCAAGCTCTCAAGAACTGAATTGCAAGACCTTCTATGACGCACGCAACGGCTGTCCAACATCAAGATTCAGCGGCCGGGGCCAACGATGGCTGATGAATGCACTGGGCTTCTTCCCGCCGCTGATCTTGGCGTTGGCCGGACGAGGCACTCCCGCCTTGCCCTAAAATTTGTCGTATGCCTTGCCTAAAGTACCACCAGTGAAACCATTCCACTAAACGGAGGAGAGCAAGTGGCCCATGATTTCTTTGATGAAACCAGAGATCAATCGATTGTAAAAGCAACAATAGTAGAAAAATACTTTGACACCTGGGCTAAGATCATAATATCAACCCAGAAAAAGACAGGAATAGGTGACAAAATTGGTTATGTTGATCTCTTTGCAGGGCCAGGGCGGTATAAAAGCGGAGCAGTATCCACCCCTCTCCGCGTCCTAGAGAAGGCTGTTGGGAATCAAGACTATTGCGAGCGGCTGTTGACAATATTCAATGACAAAGACCCTGAGAATGTGAGCACGCTTGCCGCTGAGATTAGTACCATATCTGGGATTGAACTGCTCAAGTATCCACCAGACATTTGGAATGAGGAAGTTGGCACGAATATCGCTGAACTGTTTGAATCACTCCGTCTGATTCCAGTTTTGGCTTTCATAGATCCATGGGGCTACAAGGGTCTGACCCTTCGTCTGGTTCAAGCATTTCTAAAGGATTGGGGATGCGACTGTGTATTTTTCTTTAATTATGCCCGAATTAATGCGGGCCTTAATAATGATAAGGTTAGAGAACATATGAATGCGCTGTTCGGCGATGAAAGGTCTGAAACTCTAAGGGAAGAAATGAAGGAAATGAATCCAGATGAACGAGAAGCGACAATTGTTGAGAACCTGATTGAGGCATTAAAAGAAGCTTCCGGTGGCAAAGCCCGTTACGTTCTTCCGTTTTGCTTTAAGAATAACACCGGAACGCGAACCAAGCATCATCTTATACTCGTAACTAAGCACTTTAGGGGCTATGAAGTTATGAAAGATATCATGGCAAACAGCAGTTCGGACGAAGACCAAGGGGTACCAACATTTACTTTTTCACCAGCAGATAGCGAACGGCAGCCGACGTTGTTTGAGCTTAACCGGCCTTTGGACGATCTAAAGGAAATGATGTTGCGCGATTTCGCCGGGAAATCAATTAAGATGATTGACATCTATCAGGTTCATTCAGTTGGTCGTCGGTATGTCAAGAAAAACTACAAAGCGGTGCTTTCTGAGATGGAGAAAGATGGAGACATCTTGACAACGGGCCGAAAGTCAAACAAAGGATTTGCTGATGATGTCATTGCCATTTTCCCACGGAGGTGATCATGGGACTTGCAAGCAGTATTGAATGGACTGAGGCGACTTGGAATCCTGTCACAGGTTGCGACAAGATCAGCGCTGGCTGCAGATTCTGCTATGCCGAGCGAATGTCAGGCAGACTCAAAGCCATGGGACAGCCTAACTATCGCAATGGGTTTAGCCTTACCTTACATGAACATATGGTTAGTTTGCCCCTCTCATGGAGGAAACCGCAAACAATATTTGTAAATTCGATGAGTGATCTTTTTCATAAGGATGTTCCATTAGAGTTTATTCAAAGGGTGTTTGACGTTATGAGAAAAGCTCATTGGCACCGTTTTCAGGTTCTGACTAAGCGTGCTGAACGGCTTTCAAGCCTTTCCTCGTCTTTGCAGTGGGCGCCAAACATATGGATGGGAGTAAGTGTTGAAAACAAGGACGTTGTTAGACGCATTGACTACCTACGAAATACTGGGGCTTGCATTAAGTTCCTTTCGATTGAGCCCTTGCTTGGGCCCTTGCACAATCTAGATCTTTTGGGGATTGACTGGGTCATCGTGGGTGGGGAGTCTGGCCCTCAGTCGAGGCCCATGGACCCGAAATGGGTGGCTGATATCAGAAATCAATGCCTAATGGCTTCTGTTCCATTCTTTTTCAAGCAGTGGGGAGGAATAAACAAGAAGAAGACAGGCCGCTTGCTAGATGGCCGAACATGGGATGAGATGCCAGCTGTAGCAGATAAAACTGATGTCGGATTAGTTCAAATGCAATTAGTTTGACCTTTATGAGAAGTATCGCCGTCCAACATCATCATGTACCCGACCCGACCCAAAAGCAATGTCTTTGTTTAGGTATTGCTTCGGGCGGGTGATGATGAGCGATGGATCCGTCGGCGCTACGCGCCGCGGCTCATCCGACCGTTGGCCGAGTTGTGGGTATGCTTAGAATGAGCCAGTGGTGTTTGTGCTTGGGAAACAGGAATGTCGCTTGATCCCGCTCTGAAAAATTTGATTATCGGGTGGTTATTACTCTCGTTTCCATTGATTTGTTCACTCCTTGTTGCCGCAGCCACGGCAGAACCAATTCAAATAGATAAGTTTCGTCTTGGCAGGCGCTCATCTCTGGAGAGAAGGTTCTTGCTAGCGACAGCTCTATTCTTGTTCGTGTTTTCGACTTTCTTGTTTTTCTTCCTTTATACACATCTTAAGCCCGTAAGCCCTGTAAATATTCGCAAAGAATCTCAGCCATCAGAGATTAACCTGGAAAAATCACCGCCTAGCCCGTCGGCTGGGCTGCCAATCCCTGAGGCAAAGAATAAGCTTCCAAGCAATAACACTTCACATTACCAACAGAAAGCTCCTCAAAGGATTGCTCCAGCTCCAAGAAAAGCTGAAAGCAGGGCAAATAATCGTTCAAACAGTATTGAGCCTCAGCCGCTACAAGACTTAAACCCTGAATCCTCACCACCGCGTGTCGATTTGCCTGGTGAGACAGGGGACCCTATTGGTTTCCCTGGTGTACGATAGCAATGCAATTTGATTTTCATCCCATGAAACCATTTCCTAAATACATATTAGCTGCTTTCTCTGTATTTTTGCCTTTAAGTTCGGCTGCCGCTTCAGTTCTGTTTGCTGATGGCTTTGAAAATGGACTGCAAGACTGGGGACTCAACAAGGAAGCCTCTGGAACTATATCGTTAACTTCAGCAGGATGCCCATACAATGATCAATGCGTAAAGATCGTGAACTCCGATGTGAACTCATTTGTATATATAGGACGAAGATTTACCGTCCGATCCCCTGGATCAATACTTGTTAAGGCAAAGCTACGAGTGCCCACACTCAATAAAGGATCTGAATTTTATCACGTCGCCAAGTTTCAAGCAGCAATCATAAGAGATGGGCGGGAGATCAATTGGCCAAACTCAGATATTTACTCCCCAGTTGAAGGTTGGGTCCCCAGATAATTCAAAGCAGCTGGCCTCAGGAATGGTGATGAAGTATTGATTCGTATTGGCTTACAGAACGCTGCCGGCACTGTAGAGGTTGATGATGTTCAAGTCATCTTCACTAAGGAGTAATGCTGTTCTAGTGCTTAGCAGCTTTGCAAGTTAAAGGACTACCCAGAGTTAACTCGATCTGCTGCATGAACGACGCTCGACGATAATCCGTTACATCAAGTTAGTACTGTCAAGGCTTATGTAGCAGATGATTGGAGAAGATTGAACGGCGCGATTGCAAACATTCAGCCCATTCTAGAATTAATGCTCATGTACTCCCGGACGACTGTTCCATTAATTTTCAGCCTACAGTTAAAACCTGTATTCCGATCGTGGTTGCGTGCATTTGTGGTGATGCGGGGCTAGGCCGTCCAACATCCAGATACAGAAGACGGGAACTAAAACTAATGTTTCTGCAATTGCCATTGCCCGCTTCTGATCTGGAGCGTTGGGCTCCACGCTAGGCTCTGTAGATAAAAAAATCAGAACCACCCGCATATCAGCTATAGTTATAATTAGCCCTTGTCTTTGCTTCCCATGCCAAGCAGGCCACATCAGTGCTACGAGCTAGATTTCCCCTACATTCGCTCTCATTTGTAAAATATGGCAAGCTTATTACCAAGTCAAAATCCCCTTTTTTATGCTTCTAAGCTTGGGTGGAGCGTCATTAGGTCTTGTTTCTGGCTAATTATTCTTGGAATTATCTTCGCCATTATTCCTACTGCAATTAACACAAGAGACAAGAACAGGTTCATTAGCGGTTCATACGAGACAAATATCTTTCTTACTATAAGTAGCAGCCTTCTGGCTTCAGCTATTCTGACTGCCACGCTAAGCATTGCCGAGACAAGACAACGCAAACAAGACTCAGATGATATGCTTTCCAACTTAAAAGAAAGTGTAGAAGATATAATTAGGCAAATTAGAAGCTCATCTGCAGATACATTGCTAGAAGAACTGGTTGGAGACCGAGCGATATTCGAAGAAATTAACACACATATTATTAGAAAAGACTGTATTCGTTCTTCGTATAGAATGAGAATGAGGCTAAGCTGGCTTAAGAAAGACAATCCGGAGAAAAAATATCTTTTGAAAAAATCTGAAATCAACTACACTGTCAAAAATACATCGCCAAACAGGACCGTATCATTTCCAATTAGGGTGGTGGAGGAGCCAGAAGTGGACTCACTACACTCAAAAGCTACAAGGATTTTAAGTATTCAATATCAAGTAGAAGGGGACAGTAAGGTGATCCTTAACGGCGAGAAACTTAATTCTAGAGTGGAGAGGAATCCCTCACATTTGCCTCCCAGGTTGAGTTTTATGGAAAACGTGGCTATTCCTCCTCTGGGAAATGTTGCGTGTCGGATAATGGCGGTGACGATTGTTGATTCTAAACTTTCATATCCAATCATTTCCCTGGTTAGCACTAGAGAAATGATTGTGGATATTGATGATCATCCTGAGGAGCTAAGTATTGATGCGCAATTGTTTCACCCTTCATTTGACAAGATGGTAACCTTAACAAGAGCACCACATGCAAAGTGTTGGCGTATAGATGGCTTGCTTCCTGGTCAAGGTATACAGATTAGCTGGTGGCCCAGGCGAACTATTCAAAGCTAATTAAGTTCTCTATTGGTAATTCAGCTCTGTTTTTGCCCAACATTAAGATGCAGAAGACGGGAGCGGATGTAACCATTTTTGCTGAGAGTTCAGCCCGCTTCTGATCTTGAGCGTTGGGCTGGCAAACCATGCTGGCGCGCCTTGGTTGACATCTCTCTGGCAGTAGCTATTTTCATAAAGAATCAAAAGCTACAGAAGTCTGGGTCATGAGGGAAACCATCGTAGAAAGTGGTAATCATGAGCAATGATCGAAACCACTTTGAGGAATATCGAGAACAAACCAGAGTAAAGCACGAAATACTTGAGAAGTATTTACGAGCCTACCTTCATGTTCTTAAGCGCTGGAATAACAATCTTCTGTTTATTGATGGCTTCGCCGGACCAGGAGCCTATCAGAATAACGGCTCGTCCCAGCCTGGATCACCCATTCGTGCCCTTTCTCTAATTTCCAGCGATGCTTAACTCGCTAAACGTGTAACAACTGTCTTCATCGAGAAAGATAAACAGCTACATGAGGACTTGCAAGCAGAAGTTCAATCATTTTATAGAGACAATCCGAACATTCGCGAGCCAATATGTCTCAATAATGAGTTTAGAGAAGGCATGGAGATTATGCTCCAACCCTTTGAAAAGAAAAGCAGGTCCCTGGCTCCTACATTTCTCTTTGTAGATCCATGTGGAGTTAATGGTGTCTACTTCGACACGCTAGCTAGGTTGATGAATTTCGGGAGTTGCGAGATCTTCCTGTTTTTCAATATTGATGGCATAAGAAGAATACTTGGCCTTGGAGAAGCGCGCGGTGACACGCTTGCTCAGTTCTTTGGATCAGACAGAGAGGCAGAAGATCTACTCAAAGCAATCGAGAACAAGTCATCGACAGAGAAAGAAGATCTAATTATTGCACGATACTACGATATTGTCAAACGAGATATTGGAGCAAATTACATTACTGGCTTTAGGATTGAAAAGGAGAATAGACGAACCGTGTCGCACTACCTAATTCATATCACAAGGCATGAGCTTGGGTTCCGGATCATGAAAAGTATTATGTGGGGTGTTGGCAAAACCGAAGCAGGCAGAGGCGGGCTAGCGTTGATGCAAAAGAGTCTTACGGATGGCCACGTTCTTTTTGATCCAGAGTGGGACGCATTCAAGCAATCAATCCTAAAGGAGCTTACGGCTCCCCGCAAAGCAGACTATTTTTATCATGATCTTACAAGCCGGTCAGATAATCTCTTTTGCGAACCAGCGTATCGGGAAGCGTTGCTTGAGCTTGAGCAGGTGGGCTCTATCATTGTCCTGGATTCAAAAGGCAAGCCCACAACTGCCAGCACGCGTAGGCGATATAATGGTAAGCCAACTCTAAGTGACAAGCACACAATCACAATCAGGAGCCAAGGGAAATGAGCATTCAAACTGGTATCGAATGGACTGATGCCACTTGGAATCCCGTTCGTGGCTGCACAAAGATAAGTGCAGGCTGTCTAAATTGCTATGCTGAGACTTTCGCCGAGAGATGGCGTGGAACCAAAGGTCACCCGTACGAGCATGGTTTTGATTTGCGTCTTGTAGAAGATAAGCTTTTTGAGCCACTCACTTGGGCAAGGCCACGAATGATATTCGTAAACTCAATGAGTGACTTGTTTCATGATGATGTTCCTGATGCATTCATTGGCTCTGTCTTTCGTGTTATGCAGGCTGCTAGTTGGCATGTTTTTCAAGTCCTAACGAAGCGGCCAACGCGGCTTGCAGCACTGGCGCAAACTGAGATTCAAGGCCTTACTAGTTGCAGCAACATATGGCTTGGCGTAAGCGTTGAGAATAAGGCTCAAGGATTGCCCCGAATTGAGCATTTGCGCTCCACTCCTGCTTCGACAAGATTTCTATCCATCGAGCCTCTTCTTGAGGATCTTGGAGAGATCGATCTCCGAGGCATAGATTGGGTCATAGTTGGCGGTGAAAGCGGCCTTAAAGCACGCACCATGTCGCCCGAATGGGTGCGCAGCATTCGAGACCAGTGTATGACGAATAACACAAGATTCTTCTTCAAGCAGTGGGGCGGGAAAAACAAGAAACTGGCCGGAAGATATCTTGATGGAAAGGTGTATGGAGAGTTCCCATCCGCCAATGTCACACCTAGGCCTTCTCGTACTGAACGTATGCGTGTGTTGGCCACTCTCGTAGACCGGAAGCCGGCTTGCGTCTAAATGAGCAGCCCAACAATGCGATTAAGGCTGACGGGGCTTCGCCCCGCAGCTTATCGCAGGCGTTGGGATGACCTGGGTTCGGGCAAAGATGCACAGAAATGACAGGGCCGCATCTTTTATGGTACACTAAATCAAATGGGCGGCTCATGGCATGGGAACTCACCCTGTCCTTCGAGTCGTTTTCTTCCGTTCTCAAGGAGGGAGGGAGCCAGTGAGAGAGTGGTTGCTTGATCTGAGCCGAGGCGATCGAAAGGTTATTGGGTGCGACATTAAAACGGCACAATTTGGCTGGCCTATTGGAATGCCTTTAATTCGGAAGCTTGAGCCTGGCTTGTGGGAGGTGCGATCGTCAATTGAAAGAGGCATTGCACGAGTTATTTTCACCGTAGAGGATGATGTGATGGTTTTACTGCATGGCTTTGTCAAAAAGTCAGCGAAGACTCCTTCTCCTGATCTTCAGGTTGCTCGAGATCGACGCTCCAGGTTGAGAGGTGCCCAATGATTGATCAGGAGTGCCTTGGAAGTGATTTTGATGATTTTCTTCGTAACGAAGGATTCATTGAGGATGCTGAGGCTGTCGCTGCAAAAAGAGTTATCGCCTTTCAGATAGCCGAGGAGATGAAAAGGGCAAATATCACCAAAACGGAACTTGCTCACCGTATGCATACAAGTAGACCAGTTGTTGATCGCCTGCTGGATCCCTCTAATCGGTCAGTTACCCTTTCTACCCTTGGCAGAGCAGCATCGGCAGTGGGCAAGACTCTGAAGATCGAGCTATGTTAGTGGCATTCCCAACAACATCATTCACCCGACCCGCTTCAAGGGTGATTGCCTTCGTAAGAGGTTGCTTCGGGCGGGTGATGATGAGCGTTAGCGGCACTCCGCAGGGCTGAATGGCAGTAGAATCGCATTGAAGGCCTCCGATCTAGGTTTCATGTCATCTCTTCAGCAAATCGAAGAGCAGGCCCGCTCACTTTCGGCAGAAGATCGGGCAAAGCTTGCGGAATGCATGCTGGAATCACTCCATACTTCCATCGAAGAAATAGAAACGGTATGGTCTGAAGAAATAGCTTTGCGGATTGATGCATTTGAGAAGGGTAATATTTCTGCTTTTTCGGCCGAACAGGTATTTGCAGAAGCACGTCAAATCTTGCAGTGAATCGTGTTCTGTTTGTTGAGCCGGCAAGGCTTGAGGTTCTTGCTGAAGTTGCCTACTATCGTCGAATTAATCCAGGGCTTGGAACCAGATTTCTTGAAGCTGTTGAGGATGCCACAGCTCGTGCCCTCGCATACCCACTGGCAGGCACAACAGCACAAAATAGAACACGACGGGTGTTTCTCAGGGATTTTCCTTTCGCACTGGTCTATCGCTCGGACGAACATGGAATCACAATCTATGCATTGGCTCATCATGCACGCAGACCAGGTTATTGGCGAAGCCGCACAGATGACCGCTAACATCAAGATATAGAAGACGGGTGCGGAGGTTGCCTCCTATGCCGAGGCTATACCCCGCTTCTGATCTTGGCGTTAGCGCCAGCCGAAGGCCGTCGACAGGGGTCGCCCTGACAAGCCCTTGGGATATCTGCTGGACTCTACGCTAAATGCGCTACAGGGTGTTTTCAGGCGGCAAAAATGATCATTCTGTGCTGTTGTAATGGTTGAGGAGTATTTCGAAACGAAGACGGGCTAAGTTGATGAAGGCCCACTCTAAAGCGATCTGATGCGCGCTCCCCTCGCCTTCGTTGCCGTCGGCCTTCTGGCCATCGGCCTCCATGCTCGTGCGGGGATGGCTCAGATAGCGATTGAGAGCCAACGCGTTGTGTTTCGAGCCGGAGCTGATTCCAGCCTTGTCAAAGGCCAGCTCCAGGGCGACCAGACCGTTGACTACATCCTGCGGGCTGGCGCCGGTCAGACCCTGACGGTGGAGCTCAAAGGTTCCAATCTGCAGAACTATTTCAATGTCATGGCGGCCGGGACTGACAACGCCCTGTTCATTGGCAGCAGTTCGGGCAACAGCTTCCGTGGCCTCCTGCCGAGCGATGGCGACGTCCGGGTGAGGGTGTACCTGATGCGTCCGGCGGCGCGGCGCCATGAATCGACCAGTTACAGCCTTCGTATGGGGATCGACGGCGCTTCCCTTGCCCCCATTCCCGCATCCCGCGATGCCCTCATTCCCGGCACTCCTTATCACGCCTCGGCGGAGGTGCCCTGCATCTCTGGGAGTAGCGGTCTGGTTTCCCGGTGTAAAGCCTCCGTGATTCGCAGGGCCAACAACAGCGCCACGGTGGTGGTGACGAACCCCGAGGGGCAGAAGCGTCAATTTCTCTTCGTCAACGGCAAGGCGGTTGCTTCGGATCAACCCGAGAAGCTGATGGTGCAGAAGCGCGACGAACGTTCGCTGCTCAGTCTGGGGGTGAACTTTGAGCGCTATGAGATTGTCGATGCCTTGGTGGTGGGCGGCTGAGTGCTTCACTGACTATGCCCTCTCTCACCCCCCTGAACCAACTTCTCCGCGTCGACACGATCGTGGCCGGTGGCCTGGTGGTCACGATGGATGAACAGCGCCGTGTGCTTGCCGATGGGGCCGTGGCGATCGTCTCAGGGCAGATCGTGGCGGTTGGAAGGCGGGAGCAGGTCGAGGCGTCCTTCAGGGCCGTCGAGCGCATCGATGCCAGCGGTCGCACGGTGATCCCCGGCTTGATCAATGGCCACGCCCATCTGCCGATGACCCTGTTCCGCGGCCTGGCCGACGACCAGGATCTCGATGACTGGCTGCAGCACACGATCTTCCCCGCTGAGGCGATGAACGTGGATGAGGCCTTCGTGCGTTGCGGCACTCGCCTGGGCCTTGCCGAGCTGATCCGCGGCGGGATCACCACCGTTTGCGATATGTACTACTACGAGATGGCGGTGGCCGAGGAGCTGGCGGCCGCGGGATTGCGGGGGCTGCTGGGTCAGGTCCTGATCGACTTCCCGGCTCCCGATGCCGCCGACCATGCCGCCGCCATGGCCTGCATCGCGCGCTTCGTGGATCGCTGGCAGGGTCACCCCCTGATCACGCCGGCCATCGCTCCCCATGCCCCTTACACCGTGGCGGATGATCATCTGATCGAAGCCCAGGCCTTCGCTCGTGATCGGGCCAGCCCCCTGATCATCCATCTTGCGGAAACAAACCACGAGGTTCAAGAGAGCCTGCGGCTCAAGGGAGCAAGGCCTGTGGAGCACCTCGCCAGGCTCGGTCTGCTGAGCGACAGGATGGTGGCGGCCCATGTGGTGTGGGCCGAAGCCCACGAACTCGATCTGCTCCGCGACCACGGCGTTGGGGTGGTGCACAATCCCCAATCGAACATGAAATTGGCTTCAGGGGTGGCACCGCTGCCCGGGATGCTGGCCCGTGATCTGGCGGTGGGGCTGGGTACCGATGGCTCGGGATCCAATAACGATCTGAGCATCTGGGAGGAGATCGATACCGCTGCTAAGTTGCACAAGCTGATCAGTGGCGATCCCACGATGGTTTCCGCTCTGGAGGCCTTCGAGATGGCCACGATCCGCGGTGCCAGGGCCTTGCATCTCGAAGCGCAGATCGGCTCACTGGAGGTGGGGAAACGGGCCGATCTGGTGGTGCTGGAGATGGAGGCGATCAATCAGATTCCGCTCAGCAGCATCTACTCGGCTCTGGTCTATACCAGCAAGGCCAGTGATGTCTGCGATGTGCTGGTTGAGGGACAGGTGTTGCTGCGGCAGCGTCAGCTGCAGACCCTCAATGATGGGGAGATCGAGGCTGAAGCCTTGGTTTTTCGCCACCAGATCATCGAGCGGCTCGGCCTGGTGCCCTGAAAGGTGCCCTGAAGCGATTGGATTCTTGGCTCGGAGCCGCCGGAGTCCCTCGTTAGGCTGATTGAAGCCTTACTCCAACCATGCCGATCTTCCGCTACGCCGATCCCGAGGGCGTGGTGCACCACGGCCTGCTCCACGGCGACGGCAGCCGCGAGCGATTGGAGGGTGATCTCTTCTCTGGCCAGCTTCCCAGCGGTGAGGCAGCCCAGGTGGCCCGGTTGCTGGCGCCGCTCGAGCCGCGGGCCCTGCTCTGCATCGGCCTCAACTACCGCCGCCACGCCGCCGAGACCGGCGCCGCCATCCCGCAGCGGCCGGTGCTGTTCATGAAGTCGCCGGGGGCGGTGCAGGATCCGGAGGCGCCGATCGAGCTGCCCACCGCCCTGGCCAGCCACCAGGTGGACTACGAGGCGGAGCTGGCGGTGGTGATCGGCCGGCGCTGCAAGAACGTGGGGGTGGAGGAGGCGCTGGGGGCGGTGCTCGGCTACACCTGCGCCAACGATGTGAGCGCCCGCGACTGGCAGAAGCGCCCCGAACTCGGCGGCGGCCAATGGTGCCGTGGCAAGAGCTTCGACACCTTCGCCCCCCTCGGCCCGGTGCTCGTTCCCGCCGTCGAGCTGCCCGATCCCCAGGCCTTGGCGATCAGCACCGACCTCAACGGCGAGCGGCTGCAGGACGGCCACACCAGCGACATGATCTTTTCGGTGGCCGAGATCATTGCCTTCCTTTCCGGCAGCACTACCCTGCTGCCGGGCACCGTGATCCTCACCGGCACCCCCGAGGGCGTGGGCATGGCCGCCAATCCGCCCCGCTGGCTCAAGCCCGGCGATCAGGTGGAGATCACGATCGAGGGGATCGGCACCCTTCGCAATCCGGTGGTGGCGGAGGGACAGCCGGGCTGAAGGGGAGCGGCTGAAGGGGAACCCGGCGGCGAGCCGTTTGCCCTCGTTGCTGTCGTTCCGAGAGCGCTCGCCAGGGTCAGAGCGGCTCAATCACATGGAGATGGGTCGCGCTGGCTCCGGGCACCTGCTGGGGATCAAGGCGTTGATCAAAGCTCACCAGCCGGCCGCCATGGGCCACGGCCAGAGCTAGCAGATAGGCATCGGTGATCTGGCGAGGGCCGAGTATTCGCTCCCAGCGAATCAAGCCTTCCTGGAGCAGGCTGATCTGCTGGGGCCAGAAGGCATGGCTGGGATGGCCGCAGGCCTCGGCCAGACGGGCGGCTACCTTCTGGGCCGGCTGTGTATTGGGATAAGCGGGCTGCGCCATGATGCGTACTACGCCGTTTTGCGTGAGCGGGCAGGTGGCCCAGCCTTGGTTGAGATTCCGCTCCAGCCAGGTGCGGGCGGATGCATGCATCACGTGCCCACTGTCGAGCAGGGCGATGATCACATTCACATCGAGCAGCGCCCGCATCAGATGCCTTCAAGATCCCGCAACTGATCGATCTGTTCATTGCTCACCAGGCGTTGATCGTTGGCCGCAAAGGGGCGGAATCCGGCCACAACCGCAGCACAAGAGCGTTGGGCTGGTGCCTCACCGGTGAGGGCAGAGCGCAGGAGGCTCGAAACCACTTTCCCGGCGGAGACGCCCTGGCGCTGCGCCAACTCCTTGGCGGCGGCTAAAACATCGTCCTCGATGTCGAGCGTGGTTCGCATCGCCAGCCTCAACTTCAGTGCATCTTAGCATCAGCGCATCAAGTTGTCTTAGGAATCCCGATCCCCACGACCCAGTTCACGCAGGTGTGCAGCTAGGGCTCCGGCTCCTCCCCACTGAGCTGCCGGATGTACTTCTCATCGGACGTGCCTCCCCGGCGCGCGGCCCGGCGCTGCTCCAGGCGCCATTGCCAATCGCCCCAGGTCCCCTGCCACTCCTGCAGCAGGGATCGCGCTGAACCAGGCCGCCGGGCCAGGGCGGCAAAGCCCAGAGCCAGCGCCAGGCTGGCGAGGGCATTGCGCAGCAGCTCGGGCAGCAGGAGCAGGGGCGTGCGGGGCTGGCTGGCCTCGCGCTCGCGACTGATCTGCAGAGCGGCCTGATCGAGCACGGCAGTCACCTGGGCTTTGAGCAGGGGCAGGGGCTGGGCGATGTCGGCGGGACCGAGCACCGGGCCTTGGAGTTTCTGGAGCTGCTGGTTGAGATCGGCGTTGCTGGCGGAGCCGGCCACGGCCTGGCGCAGGGCCTTGAGTTTGGCCTCGGCGCCCTGGATGCGGGCAGCCTGGGCGTTGTTGGCCGTGCGGCTGGTCCGTAGGCCGGCGATGGTCTGCAGGGGGAGAAGCAGCAGGAACCCGAGGGCAGCGGCCACGGCCAGCTGGGCGCAGAGGCGGGCGCGGCTTTTCAGCAGCGGATCATGGGGCCCCAGCTCGGCGGCGATCTGAAGCAAGGCCAGGCCGAGCAGGGGGAAGGGGGCTCTGTTGATCAGGGTGCCAGCGAGGCGTAACTGCCAGGCGGGATCAAGCAGCTGCAGCGGCCACAGGGCCCCCGCCACCAGCGAGCCGAAGAGCACAAACAGCACCAGCGCCACCACGCTCAGGCCCGGGGCGGAGAGGAGCACGGGAGTGCCGGAGTGAGAGGAATCGGAGCTGGGGCGCATGGCAGAACTCAGGGGGCTGAACGCAGAAGAGGGAATCACCGCTCATGGCGGCCACAAAAAAAGCCCCGCCGATGGCAGGGCCTGGAAGGGAATTCAGGGCTGCAATCAGGCCTGGGGCGGCGTGCTCAGAGGAGCGGCGATGCGCTTGCGGAGGCGACGGCTCCAGCTGAAGGCAGCTCCGGCACCGAGCAGGGGCAGGGGGCCGGGGACGGCGGCTCCTGATGGAGAAGGGGGGCCGAGGAACACCTGAATCGTGTCACTGGTGCCGCCAAGAGTCCAGGTGCCGATCAGCCCCGTTGTGGTGAAGCCCAGCGATGCGAGGGTTTGACCATTGAACGTGGAACTGCTGACAATTGGAGTTCCAGAGACGTAAGCAGCAGGAAGCGCTATGTCGTCATTGCCGCCAAGAATGGTAGCTATTCCGGTTGAGCTGTCCGCCTCACGATTGACGGATCCGTTGAAAGATGTAGGGCCTGTAATGGGGTATGTGGATAAGTTAGCTGTAAAAGGTCCGGTGCAAATGATACCAATAGATGAAATAATCACCCCGTGAAGATTACATGACGAGGTGCTTACTAAGGGCGTGGGGAGATTCAAGCTGCCACTCGTTTCAATAACCACGTTTCCCGCAGATTCAAAAATGTTGTAGGTAAGAACCGCCTTGGCCTGCCCCTGGCTCAACAGCAGCGCAGCCGGTGCGGCCAGCAACGGCTTCAAGCGCTTGCACCGTTTGGCGATAGCACGAAGTGGTGTGATCACTGCTTTGGTAATTGAAATTTTTGAGCAATGATCCCCCCCCCCCAAAAAAAATCAAGCTCCTGATGCCGGTGAAGAGATTGGCACATGGAGACTCTTTTTCGGGCTTTCGGTAGGTGTCTTTTTTGGGGGGGCACCTCAAAGCGCCCGTACTCGCGGGCGTCGTCCTCTCCCCTTCCAGTTGAATCACCCCGGTGTGGCTCCATAACCAAGGGCCACCGTGATTTGGCTCAGCCCTGGCTGGCTGGATCAGCGTCACCACGCTGCCGAAGCGTGGTGTCCAGGCACGACTCCAGCCTAAAATTAAGGATTAGCCGTGCTGACCTTGGCCGATCGATCGGCGGACTGGGTGGATCAGGCCCTGCGGGATCTGGAGCAGGCGGAGCAGTCGATGCAGGCCGACCGCCATGAATGGGCCTGTTTCGCCGCCCATCAGGCGGTGGAGAAGGCGCTGAAGGGGCTGAATCTGGCCCTTGGCCAGCAGGCCTGGGGCCACACCCTCACCCGGCTCTGGGCGGTCCTGCCGCAGCAGGATTGGCAGCCGGCGCCGCCCGAAGGCCTCGAAGACCGGCTGCGGCTCCTGGATGGTTTCTATATCCCCACCCGCTATCCCGATAGCTATCCGGAGGGCACACCGGGGGAGCATTTCGGCAGACTGCAGAGCGAGCAGGCCCTCCTTCATGCCCGTGCCATCACTAAGTGGATCCGTGCGGCGCTGGCCAGCCGCCGCTGAGGTGCTGGAGCAGGCGGCGGCTTGGGCCGCCCTTCAGCGCAGCGGCCATCCAGAACTCCTGGCGGTGGGTGTTTTCGGCTCCTATGGCCGCGGCACAGCCGGCGTGGGCAGCGATCTCGATCTGCTGCTGATCCTGCAGCGCTGCGACGAACCGATCTGGGATCGGCTGCGCCGCTGGGATACCAGTGCGTTGCCGCTGGCCTGCGATCTGCTGGTGTACAGCCATGAGGAATGGCGGAGCCTGCCGCAGTGGAATCCAAAGCTGGCGGAGGCGTTGCTCAGCGACACCCGCTGGCTGGGGGAGAGGCCGGAGTCTGTTGCCGCCATTGCCTTCTCCTCGTGTTGATGCCCACGGGTGGCGATACGGGTACCCAGCCAGGCTCGCCCTCACGTGTCTGCCTGGGTGGTCCTTGAGCTGGTGAACAGCCTGCGCGATGAGCTGCCATGACTGGCCCATCCGCGCCTCCGGTTCTGGCCCGACGGCCTGAGCCTTCTCACCTGCGCAGGCATCCGCCTGGTACAGCTGCTGGATTCCGCCGAGCGCACCGCTGCCGATCGGCTGGCGTTGGCGGTGCATAACGAAGCCACGCTGGTCAGCCTGGCTGGTCGCCTGCGGGGGATGGAGTTCCGCTCTCCCCCGCGCTAGGGTCACAGGGTGTAGGAACACCATGCAGGCCTTTTCGATCCGCCAGCTCAAGAGCAATCCGTCCACGGTGTTGCGGGCCGCTGAGCAGGACGCGATGGCCCTGGTGACCAGCCATCAACAGCCCACGGCGCTGGTGGTGGCGCTCGATCGTCTCGGCCTGCCCGATCCAGCGGCGGTGCGCTCGGGGCTTGCCCTTTCCCTCTTCCGCTCCGGATCAATCTCCGTGGCCAGCGCCGCCCGGGTGGCGGATCTGCCGCTGCCTCGCTTCCTGGAGATCCTGGCCGCCCTGAAGATTCCTGTGGTGGAGGGAGACACGGCCGACCTCCAGGACGACCTGGCGACGGCCCGCCGCTGGATGCATGGGGGCGCCTGAGCCTTCGCGGCTTGGCACGTTGAGGCGCGTGGTGATCGCTGATGCGGGTCCACTGATCGGCCTTGCTCGGATCGGCTGTCTGGATCTGTTGCGCGCCCTGTTCGGCGGGGTGACCCTCACCGCCGTGGTGGCGGTCGAGATCGGCATCGATCCCAGGCCCGGTGCCTCGGCCATCGCCGAGGCCCTGGCGGCGGGGTGGCTCAGCATCGCCAGCCCCTCAGGTCTCCCCGACACCGAGCCCCTGAATCCCGGCGTGGACCCCGGCGAGCGCAGCACGATCGCCCTGGCTCTGCACAGGCGGGCCGCTGGCGAGAACGTGCTGGTGATCATGGACGACCGTTGCGGCAGGGCGGAGGCCCGAAGCCGGGGGCTCTCAATCCTTGGCACCGCTGCCGTCATGGTCTTGGCGAAGGAGCAGCGGCTGATTCCCGCCTGCGCGCCGCTGCTGGTGGCTCTGCGTGAGGAGGGGTACTACCTCAGCGATGGGCTTGTGGCCGCCGTGCTCGCGGAGGTTGGTGAAGCCTGAGGGCAGCTGCAGATCCGCACGCCCTGCTGACGCAAACCCTCCAACCAGAGCCGGTGGTTCTGCAGGTGCGGACACAGCCTAAGAGACTACCCGATCGCCACGACCCAGGTCGCGCAGCTAGCCGCCTGAGCCTGGCTATCGCCGTCCAGGCCTGCCGAAACGGGACCGCCGCCAACCGCTCTGCAGCTCCTGAGGCACGGTGCGGGGTGAGCCAGGCCGCCGGGCCAGAGCGGCAAAGCCCAGGGCTATGGCGAGGGAGGCGAGGGCATTGCGTAGCAGCTCGGGCAGCAGGAGCAGGGATGTGCGGGGCTGGCTGGCTTCCCGCTCGCGGCTGATCTGCAGGACGGCCTGATCGAGCACGGCAGCCACTTGGGCTTTGAGCAAGGGCAGGGGCTGGGCGATGTCGGCGGGACCGAGCACCGGGCCCTGGAGTTTTTGGAGCTGCTGGTTGAGATCGGCGTTGCTGGCGGCGCCGGCCACGGCCAGCTGGCTGCAGAGGCGGGCGCGGTTTTTGAGCTGCGGATCATGGGGGGGCCAAGTTCAGCGGCGATCTGGAGCAGGGCCAGGCCGAGTAGGGGGAAGGCGGCGGTGTTGATCAAGGCGCCAGCGAGGCGCAACTGCCAGGCGGGATCGAGCAGCTGCAGGGGGAAGAGGGCTGGGGCCACCAGCGAGCCGAAGAGCACAAAGAGCACCAGCGCCACCACGCTCAGGCCCGGGGCGGAGAGGAGCACGGCAGTGCCGTAGCGGGATGGTTCGGAGCAGGGGGGCATGGCGGAACTCAGGGGGGAGAACGCAGACAAGGAATCGGCGCCCACGGCGGCCACAAAAAAGCCCCGCCGATGGCAGGGCCGGAGTAAGGAATCAGGGCTGCAATCAGGCTTGGGGCGGTGTGATCCCCGCTGCCCTGATGCGCTTACGCAACTTGCGGCTCCAGGCCATGGCCGCACCAGCACCGAGCACCGGCAGGGGGGCAGGCACTTGCTGCTCTTGGAAGAATCCACGAATCTCCCCGCCTGGGAAGGTGTTGCTATGGACGTTGAAATAGGCCTTTTGGCCATTCAGGGCCGCCAGGAGGGCATCGCGGGCGCCGGTGGTTGTGTTGCCGTTGGCGGTGATGAAGCCGGCACGGTAGGTGGTGTTAGCCAGCAGATCCAGGATATTGCTGTAGGTGCCTGACTTGATTCCCCCAGGGAAGTTGGCGAAGGAGGGGGTGGTGGTTATTACTGAAGCGGTACCGATCAACGGAACAGCAGTCGGCCCATGAATGTGGGCTACGGTTGAGTTTCCGCTCAGACCCTGAAAATCCACCTGAATGTTCATCAGGTTGGCGACCTCATCGATCGAGAGGACTGCGGTGCCGCTGCCCGTTGCCCCAGAAACCTCGGGAGCAAGAATGGCGTTGTAGATTAATAAGGCCTTGGCTTGCCCCTGGCTCAGCAGCAATGCGGCCGGAGCTGCCAGCAAGGGAACAAGGCGCTTGCAGTGTAGAGCCAGGAGGGGAAAATTCACTGCAAACAGATGTCATTTTGACGCACTTTGCCCCCCCCTCACCGGATCCGCACCCCAGGGACGGTTGCTCGCTTGGCACATGCAGCAACCCTTTGCCGATTGGGTGGAACTTCGGGGGCGTTGCCTCCCAGGGCCCCTGATTTGCGAGCGACCCCCACACCCTTCTCAGTGGTTCCTCATCCCAGCTGGCCTGATACGCCAGCTGGCTGATCGCTACCGATGCCACAACCAGCGGCTGTCCCGTTGCAGGGCGGTGGCCATGGCGGAGCCGCTGGCCAGCAGCTCGGCCAGGGGCCTGCTCCAGGCCGGGATGCTCCGCCGCCACCTGGGCCGCCCAGAGGCGCACCTGGTTCAGGATCTGCTCGGGCTCAGGCCAGCGCAGCAGCGATTGCGTCAAGACTGGAAACCCTGCCGAGCCCCTGGCGCGCTACATCACAAACCCCAGGATCTGCCCCACGATCTCCAGCACGATCTCCAACCTGTCGTCGCTGAGGGAACCCATGGGATGGGGCCTGGCGCCCCGGGCCTTCCAATCGAAGGACTTGATCTGGTGGCAGAGCACAAAGCTGTGGGCCTCCGGTCGCTCTGGAATCGGCCCCAGATCCACCGCCAGGGAGGACCCGCGGTTGTAGGCCGCCGATGTCATGGCGCATCCCACCACCAGTCCCACCGAGGCATGGAAGGGGGCGGTGGAGAGAACCAGAAAGGGATGGTGGTCCTTCATCTCCCGTCCGGCCTGGGGGTTGTGGTCGATCCAGATCACCTCACCCCGATCCGGCACCCAGGCGGCGGAGGGCCGGGGCGGGGTCATTCGATCACCTCTGTGCCGATCGGATCCCAGGCCATCGCTTCAGTGGCCTCGCCTTCCATGGGCGTGTAGGCCGCCAGTCGCTCCGCCAGGGAGAGCCGGGGCTGGACGGGCCGGATCAGTACGCCATCGGCCACCACCTTGAGTTCCACGGTCTGGTTGTCGTGAAGCCGGGCCTCACGGGCGATGGCGGCTGGCAGGCGCACCCCGAGGGAATTCCCCCAGCGGCGCAGATCCTGGCGAGGGGGCTGGGGAGCCATCCGGTGCCGAACGTTTAGCCGTCAGTTTAGACATCTGTGCCGGGGCGGCCTATAACGCCTGCTCCAGAGCGGCCATTTCTTCAGCGCTGAGCCGGGTCAGGGGGCCTTCGCCGATGCGGTTGCGATCCAGGGTTCGGGGTTGCTCCGCCATCGCCCAGCACTCGCGCAGCAGGCGGTCGCGGGCGGGGATCGGCACCCGCAGGGCTTCGGCGCCGCGGCGCCGCTGGCTGGTGAGGGGCACCACCAGCAGGGTGGCGAGGCCCGCTTCGGTGAGTGCATCGGCCTGAATCACCACCACCGGCCGCAGCTTGCCCACCTCAGCCCCTTGATTGGGGTTGAGGCGTGCCACCCAGACCTCACTGCGGCGCATCAGCGCCACCGCCTGGACCTGCAACTGGGGCCTCGGAGGCTTCCTGGGGCCCTGCGCGGGGACATCCCTTTCCTTTGCCGAGCCTTCAGACCCCGATCGGCAGCTTGCCCTTACCGGGCTCGGCCAGCAGGCGAGCCATGCCGCTCGGGTCCTGGATGTCCAGGCAGAGCAGGGTGGGGCCGATGAACTCCAAGGTGTAGCCATCGCCCTCCACCACCAGATCAGGGATGCCCCGCAGGGTGGGGTGGCGGAACAGGATCGCGCCGGACTCTGGATCGAGCCGAAGCTGCATCCACTTGAGCTGGGCGCTCAGTTTGTTGGATAAATCCATCGGCCAGCTCCTCGGCGATTGGTCACGGTGCGTTCGTCGCTCGGATAGGTCGTCACGACCCTGTCCCCATCTTTGCTCAAGATCACGATCCATGGTCGCTCCTCCCAGTGCATGACCAGCACCAGGGACCCTGTGACGACATCGAGAAAGGGATCTCCACGTTCCAGTGCCGCTCGCCAGCTTTCCCGCCGGGCGCCGTCAATCCCGTAGGTCTCGAGTTTGTCGGCGGCGTGACGGGTGAGCTGCAAACCGCGCTCCACCAGGCTGGGTCATTGCCCTTGATCTGGAGGCAATCGGGCCGGTCTGACAGGAGCCATTCAGCCGCCCGCCAATCCCAGCGCGGCCCGCAACGCCTGCTCCAGAGCGTCCATTTCAGCAGCGCTGAGCCGGGTTAGTGGGCCGTCGCCAATGCAATGGCGATCCAGGGCTCGGGGTTGCTCCGCCATGGCCCAGCACTCGCGCAGCAAGCGGTCGCGCGCGGGGATCAGCACCCGCAGGGCTTCGGCGCCGCGGCGTTGCTGGCTGGTGAGGGGCACCACCAGCAGGGTGGCGAGGCCGGCTTCGGTGAGGGCATCGGCCTGGATCACCACCACCGGCCGCACCTTGTCCACCTCGGCCCCCTGGTTGGGGTTGAGGCGTGCCACCCACACCTCACCGCGGCGCATCAGCGCCACCACGGTTCAGCCGAGGTGGCGTTCGCAGGCACCTCAGCCCCGGCCAGGGCCTCGTTTTCTGCCATCAGGAAATCGGCGGCCAACTCCTGGGCCTCCGCGTAGGCGCCCGCATCGCTGGCCAAAGCCTCTGCGGCCAGCTTCAGGGCCGCCTGCGCCCTTCCTTCCCGCCGCTGGGACAGCAGGGTTTCCAAGGCCTCGCGCAGCAGCTGGGAGCGCGGTTGGCCACTGAGTCGCGTTTCCTCACTGAGCTGTTGTTCCAGGTGGTCTGGAGGTCGGAGGCTGACAGCACTCATGGCACCCCACGGACGTGATGCAATGAAGTTTACGAGATGCATGTCTGTCTGTATGACAGACATGCATCGGCTGCTGAGGCGATCACCTCACAGGAGCGCCAACTGGCGTGGTTCGCCCAGCGTCTGATCGCTACCGGTGCCACAACCAGCGGCTGTCCCGCTGCAGGGCGGTGGCCATGGCGGAGCCGCTGGCCAGCAGCTCGGCGTGTTCGGTGGGCGTGAGCACCAGGGCATCGCAGCTGAGCGGCAGCTCCGCCAGGGGCCAGGCCAGCAGTCGCTGGTGCTGGGGGCCGCTGCTGCCGGCATCGATCAGCAGCAGATCAAGGTCGCTGCCGACCCCGGCGTCACCCCGCCCGTAGCTGCCGAACAGGCCCACCCGCTCCAGGCTCGGATGCTCCGCCGCCACCTGGGCCGCCCAGTCGCACACCTGGCTCAGCACCAGCTCAGGCTCAGGCCAGCGCAGCAGCGATTGCGTCAACGATCGAACGGGCATGACGGTGGGCGTCGTCGCTCTGAAGCCGGCCGAAATGGTCGGTCGGGGCACCGTCCGGCAGGCTATCGGGGTAGCGCGTCGGGATATACAGCGCATCCAGAATGCGCAAACGGTCCTCCAGATCGCTGATGCTGGCCGCCAGCTCAGTGGCGACGGCTGGAGGCAGATCGCGCCATGAGCGCCCGAGGCCGTGGCCCCACGCCTGCTGTCCATGGCGGAGGTGCAAGCCCTTCAGGGCCTTCTCTACCGCCTGGTGACAAGCAAAGCAGGCCCATTCATGGTGGCCGGCGGCGGCGCTGACCCCGGCCAGCTCCAGGTCGGCCTGGGCTTGATGCAGCCAGTCGGCGGAACGATTCATCTCACCATTGTGGCGGCGACGGCTGGATCGGCCGCTGGTCCTGCAGCGGGGACCGTTCTCAGAGCCCGTAAGGATGCAGCACACCATCCAGTGCCAGAGGGACATCGCGGCTGGAATCTTCAGGCCATGGCATGACCTGAGCTGTGCCGATTCCAGGGCGATGACGTCGTTCAGAGGTAGGCGGGGAAAGCGCCGGGCAGGCAGCGAAATCGCCGGGCAGATCCTGATCAAGCTGGGGCATACCATCCGCCGATCGCTCCCGGCGCCTGCCCCGATTCAGCCGGCAGCTGCGCCGCCGGCAGCCGCTGGGGGCATGGCAGAACCCAGCGGCGGAACCTCAGGGGGCAGAACTTCAGGGGCAGAACTCAGCGGCAGAACTCAGGGAAGGGAATCACCGCCCACGGCTGCCACATAAAAGTCCCGCCGATGGCAGGGCCGGGAAGAGGATTTAAGGAGACTGCAGAACAACCCCTAAGGCGGCCCACCTAACACTGTGGCGGCCGTTATGAAAGCCCATGAACACTGGGATGGTTTCTAGCAGACTGACGGGCAAGCGAGGCCGAAAAGGGTTTTTCAGCAAGCTCTTAGGGCTGCAATCAGGCCTGGGGCGGGGTGATCAAAGCAGTGGCGATGCGCTTGCGGAGGCGGCGGCTCCAACCGAAGGCGGCTGCGGTGCCGAACAGGGGCAGGGGACCGGGGGCTTGCTCGGTGGAGCTGATATAAACGTTGATGGATTCTGAAGTGCCAATAATCGTCCAGATGTCAATTAGGCCTCTTGCCGTGAAGCCTTCGCTGGTAGAGTCATGCCGCTAAAGGTTGCACTGCTGCAAAAGGGTTGGCCCAGGACATAGCTGGGGTTGAGCGCATATGTGTAATTCTACTCTTCCCAAAACCCATTGCTATACGCTAGCCCATACAGCTGGAGGCGCAGACATATACTCGGGCAAATGTAGTATTGAAGATTGACCCGTCAAGGCTCCATTGGAATAGCATTGATCCGTAGCAGCGGCGATTGTTCCTGCGTTTCCAGCAGAAATGGAGCCGGTTACGGTCACCTTCAGATTCGAGCCTTCATCAAAGATATTCACGTTCAACATCGCCTTGGCTTGCCCCTGGTTCAGCAGCAGGGCGATTGGGGCTGCCAGCAAGGGCGAAAGGCGCTTGGAGAGTTGCGCGACACTGCATAGCTGCGGCTTCACTGGATAGCTGCGGTTTCACTGCATAGAATTAGAACCGATGCAGCAAGAATCTTCCTCTCCCGCCAAAAAATATGCCTCTTAGGGCAATAACGCGATTGACACACGCGGCAACCCTTCGGCCGCGTGGATAGGCCTTTGGCGCCGCCTTCCAGCGCCCTGTGTTCCTTGGCCACCTCCCACCCTTCTCAGGGCCGAAGCGTGGCCAGGGTGAAGGGAGCGGGCGGGGGCATCGGTCCCGATCAGGAGGTCCGGCAGGGTCATCGTGCGGCTGCCGCCCCGCTCGCGCTAGGCGGCATGGGCGCGGGCGGCGAGAGAGGCGGCCTGCCGCGGGATGGCCCGGTAGTCGTAGAGATGGGCTGGCAGGAGTGCAACCAGCTAATGCACGAGTTGGCGTCGGCTCCAGTCGCTCCAGCGTGGATCTCCTGTCACCACGTCGAGGATCACGTTGGTGTCGACCAGCACCATCAGAACTGATCGCCAGTCTCGGTCTCCCCGCGGGTGAGGGCCAGGAGTTGATCGGTGCTGAGCTTGGTGCGAAGTCGCGCCTGCTGCAGGCGCTGCACGGCCTGATCGCCGCGACCTCAGAGCCCGTCAGGATGCACCACGCCCCCCAGCGTGAGCGGGACATCGCGGCTGTTGCGGCTGGCGAGGTTGAGATCGCCGCAGCGGGCGGTGGCCAGGATGATCGCGTCGGGAATCTTGAGGCCATGGCGTTGCCGGAGCCGCACCGATTCCAGGGCGATGGCGTCGTTGAGGGGCAGGCGGGGAAAGGTGTCCAGCCAGGCCTCCACGCGGCCGCTTTCGCTTTCGCGGCAGCCCACCAGTACCTCGATCCAGCTGATCACACTGATGTGTGGGGCCGCTTCTGCTGCTCCAGCCACAGCCGCAGTGCCTGCCGCAGCGCCTCCGCCCGCGACAGCCCCCGCTGGTGGCAGAGGGCATCGAGTTGGGCGCGCTCCGCTTCCGGAAGGTCCACGATTGTGCACATCATGATGTCGTTATCAGATGCCGGCTTCGTAGGGGGGTGGCGTCTCAGGTTGGCGTACCCATCGCGTCATTCCGGCAAGGGTCCAGGCGATCGTGTTGTGCCGGCAGGAGGGCAACTCCTGCGGAAGCTCGAACCAGCAGCCTCCACTACCTGCCGGCACCGCCCTTAGCCTGAAATCCTGCACGCGCCGGGCCCATGCTCGCTACGCCTCGCCCCCTGGAGAGCCTGTCCGGCCAGGCATGGGACGCCGGACACCTGGAATCGCTCAACCTGCCAGCTTCGCTCTGCGCAGGCCTGCGCCTCACTCCCGAGCAGTTCGCAGAACTGTGTGGGGCCAATCAAGACTCCGTGCTGGAGCTGTCCGCCGATGGTTCCCTGATCTGCATGACCCCCACCGGAAGCGAAACAGGCGCACGCAACGCCGATCTGGTCTTTCAGATTCAGGCGTGGGCCCGTGCCACCGGCAGCTGGAAGGCGTTCGACAGTTCCACCGGTTTTCGCCTTCCTGACGACTCGGTGCTCAGCCCCGACGCCTCGTTGGTGGCTCTCGATCGCTGGCAAGGGCTCAGCGCCGAGCAACGCCGCACCTTCGCCCCACTCTGTCCCGATCTGGTGGTGGAGCTGGCCAGCACCAGTGGTGCAAGCCCCAGCGACGAAGGCCCCGCGGCCTCACCGCCCTGCGCCAAAAAATGGACGCCTATCAGCGCAACGGCGCCCGGCTCGGTTGGCTCCTGATTCCAGCGGAGCGGGCGGTGGAGATCTGGGAACCGCTGGCTATCACCTGGTCCCTTCGCTGAGCAAATGGTCTGCTCCAGCGTATGCCGACCAGGTGCAGGTGCCCTGGGTCGCCTCTCGGCGACGGAAGTGGCTGCGATCGCAGCAGCGGTGATTCAGGCTCTTGATCTGGCCTGACTGGAACCCTGACAGGTTGACGGCTGAACGAGCGCAGACGGTGATAGCTCTCAAAAGAAAGGCCCCGCTGCGGCGGGGCCAACAGGCAATCAGGGAACCCGAGGGCTGCCTTAGTTCAGGGGCGAGGACGACCCAGAGCGCAGCCTTGCCCGCAGCCGACGGCTGTGGGCGAAGGCTGCGCCGATACCGAGAAGCGGCAGCGGCCCAGGTACAGCTGGAGTGGTAGGAGACCCAATCGTGCCAGGTGAACCAATTTCAGTGCTGCTGTTAACGGCGATGAACGCGCCATTCACGCCAACAACGCTCAACGTAGAGATTGTGGCATTATCTAACAAGGCGGCGTTATCGAAAGTGGAAAAAGGACCAGCTGGCGAAACGCCAAAAACGACCTTGGCTTGAAGAACACCGCTAGAGTCAAAGATGTTTACTGCGTCGCCACCTGTGCTTAATCCAATGCCTGTGCCAGTGTAATTGCCAACTTGCAAGCCGGCTGGGGGATTTGTGCCAAACCAGTTAGGGCGGAAAGCGGAGTTGATGGAAGTGCCTTCTACGAAAATGACAGACTCGCCTACGCCGATGCTCGTGATGCCGCTCAGGGCGACAGAAGATCCGAAGCTGTTGGAATTATCATCGAACCTCCAGCCTGTGATGTTTACGGCACCTGTGCCTATATTGGTTAGTTCGAACCAGTCAGAGGCCACAGGCGAGCTACCACTGGCCCATGGCGCTACTTCGGTGATGAAAATACTTGACGCCGCGTGGGCATGGCCGGCGGTGATCGCCACCACCGTAAAGGCAGCGCCAACGGCTGACTTGGCCAGCGATAACCAGCGGCTGCGCCGGTCGGGATTGAAAGTGCTTGCCATAGGACTGGAGGATGGGTTAAAAAGCCAGGGTAAGTAAGTGTCAGGAATTCTGAAAACTTGTAAGTTATTTTCCCAAATTTGGAGATGTGCATGTGCCTGCGCGATTTTGATTGATGTGTAGGGGGGGGGGGGGGTGTGGGGCTGGGCAGTTTCAAAAGCGTCCACCTCCGCTGCTGGTCGTCAGGTTCCCGTCACCTTGGGTCCAGGGCCGCTCCGGGTTGCCTCCGCAAGGCTCAGCACCTGCCCTTCAGCCGGAACCTCGGCAGCGCAGCGCCGGCACCTGGCCCAGGCCGATCCGGTCCCAGCCTGGAGGCCACCGGCGCGCAGCCAAACCAAGCGAGCGGCCTGGGTCGTCGCTCTCTTGGGCCTGGGCCTTGCCATCGGCTGCTCTCATCGCCGCTCGCCAGCAGCCGCTTGAACAGGCCGTGATCCAGCATCGCCCTCACCTGCCCCCACCGCCTTTAGCGTGAAACTCTGCACTCGCTGGGCCCATGCTCGCTCCGCCCCGCCCCCTGGAGACCTCGTCCGGTGAGCAATGGGGCGCCGCCGGGCTGCCGGAATCGCTCAACCTGCCAGCTTCGCTCTGCGCAGGCCTGCGCCTCACTCCCGAGCAGTTCGCCGAACTGTGTGGGGCCAATCCAGACGCCGTGCTGGAGCTGGCCGCCGATGGTTCCCTGATCTGCATGACCCCCACCGGAAGCGATACCGGCGCACGCAACGCCGATCTGGTCTTTCAGATTCAGGCGTGGGCCCGTGCCACCGGCAGCTGGAAGGCGTTCGACAGTTCCACCGGTTTTCGCCTTCTTGACGACTCGGTTCTCAGCCCCGATGCCTCTCTGGTGGCCCTCGATCGCTGGCAAGGGCTCAGCGCCGAGCAACGCCGCACCTTCGCCCCCCTCTGCCCCGATCTGGTGGTGGAGCTCGCCAGCACCAGTGGTGCAAGCCCCAGCGACGAAGGCCCCCGCGGCCTCACCGCCCTGCGCCAGAAAATGGCCGCCTATCAGCGCAATGGCGCCCGGCTCGGCTGGCTCCTGATTCCTGCGGAGCGGGCGGTGGAGATCTGGGAACCCCTGGCCGATCCCCCGGCCCCGCCCCGTTGTATTGAGGCGGCCAGCCACCTCGATGCAGCTCCCCACTTTCCTGGGCTGGCGGTGGATCTTGAGGAGATCTGGGCGGGCTGATGGCCCGCTGTTCGCCTCACCCCTCCACAAAGCTCCCGTGCAGCCCGTAGGGAATCGCCAGCGGCAGCTCCACCACCGCCAGCTCCTCCATGGAGGCCGCATCGAGGATCACCAGATCGCTGGCGCAGCGGGCGCCGTTCCACACCATGCACAACACCCAGCCGTCGTCCTCAGCGGGGTCGGGGCCGCCGGCGGAGTCGGTGGCTGCAGCGGTTCGGGGCACCATCACCGGCTCGCTCACGAAGCCCCGCGGCGCGGCGCTCCACACCTTGCGATCACCGTTGATCAGATCGAGCTTCTTGATGGCTTGCAGCGGATCGTTGCCGGTTTCGCGCTCGGCCACCGCCATCCAGGCGTAGCGGCTAACTATCCCCTCGCGGCGGGGGTTCACCATGGCGAACTCGCAGCAGCGCTCGCTCAGCCGCTCGCTGCGCACGGTGCTCTTGTTCAGGTCGATCGTGCAGCGCTCCAGCAGACCCTCGGGGATCAGGTCGAAGTCGATCGTGCGGAAGTCGGTATCGGGGCCGATCGAGGGGAAATCGGCGTAGAAGATGCTCTCCACCACCAGCGCCGGACCCTCCACCTGGCCGCCAAAGCCGTCGGGGCCGGCTTCGCTGATCTCCCAGGCATTGAGGTGGTGGAACACGAAGCCCTCGGGCGCCGGCACGATCCTTGGCGGCTGGCCCGCATAGGCGCCGCCATCGCGGGGGATCAGCCAGAACTGGGCCTGGCCGCCGGGTTTGGAGGCCAGGCACTGGGCGGCGCCCTTCTGGCCCAGCAGGAAGGGGAGCGGGTTGAAGGCGATGGCGTTCTGCAGGAACACCGCCCAGTTGGGGGTGATGGCGAAGTCGTGCAGGAAGGCGAAGCCGCCGAAGCTGTCGGAGCGCTCGCTGAGCAGCTGGCCGGCCTTGACGCCCTTGGCCGGGTCGTCAACCACGGCGAATTCCATCAGCCGGATCGTGCTGCGCGGGCCGCTCTTCACGCCGAAGGTCACCATGCGCTCGGCGCCGTGGTGGCCGGGATCAAAGCGCGGGTGGGCGCTGAAGGCCTCGCCTGCCTTGAGCACCCCATCGAGCAGGGAGATCCCCTTGGTGTCGAGGGTCTCGGGATCGAGGGCGTGGGGGGAGCTGGCCTCCCAGAGGGCCAGCAGCTGATCGCCGAGCTTCACCACGTGGGTGTTGGCGATGTTCTTGAGCCGCACATCGAAGGCGTTGGCGAGCAGGCCGCCCGGCTTCTGGGTGCCGAACACACCGCGATACAACGGTTTTCCGGCCTTCTCCTCGGCCAGCCAGCCCTCGGTGCGCACGAAGCGGTTGGTGAGGTTCAGCCCGCCTTGCTCGAAGCGCAGGGCGGTGATCATGCCGTCGCCATCGAAGGGGTGATGCACCCAGTGGCCGCCGCGCTCCAGGCGGCCGGGGCCGTTGCGGTAGAGGGTGCCCTTGAGGTCGGCCGGAATGGTGCCCTTGCTGGCCTTGAGTGGAACGTTGCTCAGCTCCTGGCCCACGTTGCGGAAGCCGCTGGCCCAATCGCCGCGGTCGTAGCGGGGGGTGGGTTCGGCTGGCGGAGCGGTCGTTCCCGGGGAAGCTCCCCCGCCGTCGGCACTGGAGGCCTGCTGGCGGCCGGAGGCGAGGGTCATGGTGTCCGGTGGGGGGAGATCTGGAAGCGGGGCGGAGCACCGCAAGCATTAGCTGTTAAGGATTATGAAGCATGGTGGCCGCAGTCGCGGCCGGCAGTCGCAGCGCAGTCGGGGCCGCTTGGAGCCGCTTGGGGCCGACCTGGTGAGTGTTGATCGACATTTTCACATTGTGTAGGCGAATTGTTGTTCGCATATAGCAAAGTTTGCTATGCGGAGTGGGCGTGCGTGGCGCTGCAGATCATCAGCATTGATGGGTAGAGTTGCAGCATTCATGACGCACTGCTTTAGGTGATTTCCGCTACATGGAGGAGACAGCACCCCTCGCATTTGGCGAGGCTTGCGGAACGCCAAGGGCCAAGTAGATCGTGATTTGTCGTGTCTACACCACCAACATCTCCTGTTTAACGCGCAATCGCCATGACTGATTTCTCGATCGATCTCGATGTTCTTCGCGCCCCCTCCATCAAGGCCAGCGGGGGCTCCGGCCTGGCCCTGCTGCGGCTGCAGGCCAGCGATGGTCCGTACTCCCGTGCCCAGGGCTGGCAGTCTGAGCAGGACGATGTCGGCGGCGACGACTTTGAAGCGGGGAAGGCCGCTGCCGGTGAACTGGTGTGGGTGTCCCTCTACCTCTCCACCGATGGCCGCCTCGACAGTGGCGACAGCCTGTTGATGCGCCGTCAGGTGAGGCTGGAGGCCAACTCCGACAAGGTGCTGAAGGTTGATTTCTCCACCGCCGGGCTGGCCGTGGCCGAAGGCTCCTACAACGTGATCGCCCGCATCGAGCCCCTTGCCGGGGTGGTGGATAGCAATCTGGCCAACAACCAGAGCGTGGAACTGGTGAACGGCCGCGGTAGTGATCCGGTGCTGGTCTGGACGAGCACGGCCCTCAATGCCATCCAATCGGCCGGCAGCAATGGCAAGCCCGGGGTGCCCCCCACCCTGGGCACCCGGCTGATGGCGATGCTCTCCACCGCCATGCTCGATGTCGTGGCCGCCTTCGGTGACAAGGTGAACCCCTACCGCTTCGATCTCACGGCCCCCGGCGGCGCCAACCGGGAGGCCGCGGTCGTGGGGGCGGCCCAGCGGATTCTGGCCCTGGAGCTGCCAGGGGAGTCCGTCCTGATCCAGGAGCAGCTGGCCAAATCCCTGGCGGAGCTGAATGGCTCTAAGCAGGGCATCCAGGCGGGTCTGGCCTTCGGGGCAGGCCTGGCGGATCAGGTGCGCGCCTCCCGCGCCAGCGATGGCTACAACAACAACACTCCCTACACCCCACCCGCCGCTGGGTTGCCGGGGTACGTGTGGACGCCGGCAACCTCAGGTCCCACCGCCGGCGTGGCCCTCGGCGCCAACTGGGGATCGGTGACCCCCTGGGTGATCAGCAGCCCCGATGCCTACCAATCCGACGGTCTCCAGTGCCGGCCGGATGTCGACCTCAACCTCTACGCGACCCAGCTCAACGAGGTGCGCCAGTTGGGTGGTCTGGCCAGCACGGCGGTGACCTCGATCCAGCGCACCGCGGACCAGACCGAGATCGCCTATTTCTGGGCCTACGACCGACCGGACACCTTCCGCCCCTATGGCCAACTGATCGACTTGGCCATGGATGTGGCGGCCGGCCAGAAGAGCAAACTCAAACTTGATTACGCATAAAGCTCCGCAGACCTCAGGACCCTCTCCGGGCAAGGCCTACACACGCAGACTGCATTGGCGATGCGTTCCGTCATTGCCGCCATGTTAAAGCGCCTGTTGAATAAGAAGCAGAAAGCACTCAAATAGCGTTTCGCATATTTATTAAAATCAAAGGCATGAAAAGTGCCGCTGAAGCTGGTTTTCAGATTGCCCAGTAGGATGTTGATCCAGCGAAACTCGGGAAGATCATTGGGATGGCGCCCACCGGTTACGACAGCGGTGTGGCTGCAGCCTGCCGCCACCACAGAGCGGAAGCAGGCGAGACCATCAGAGAGCACGGAACAACAACTCGACAAATGCTGCCGAGACCAATCAGCGAGCGCCTCTGATGTGAACCCAGCGACTGGTGTCAATTTGGCATGGATCGGATGCCCTTCTGCGTTAAGGGAGATGGCAGCTACGATGGGGACTTTATTTTCTGATCCTCGTCCTGGCTTGCCTCCAGGCTGTTCTCCGCCAAGGTAAGCATCATCAATCTGGACTTTTCCCTGCAGAACGTAACATTCATCCCGTTCGCCCATCGCGTGCATGATCTTGCTGTGGAGCATCCAGGCAGTGTTGTAAGCAACGCCGAGTTGACGACTTAGTTGCAACGATGAAATGCTTGTTTTTGCTTGGCCAATCAGATAAAACGCAAGGTACCAAATGGTGAGCGGCAACTTGGTTGCCTCCATAATCGTGCCTGCCGTCACAGTGGCCTGGTGCCCGCATTGCCTGCATTGGTAACGCTTGAGTCTTCGGCCGTACACGAGGCCATAGAGAGACCCACTGCAGCGAGGGCATTGAAAGCCGTCAGGCCAGCGGATCTGAGCCAAAGCTTCCTCACACTGGGCCTCCGTTCCGTAAAGCTGCAGAAACTCAGGCACAGAGAGCCCTTTCTGGAACTGAATGGCATTGCGGCCCATGACTTGGATGGTATCTGTGTACCACTCTACGACCTGACTGGGCCGGTTGCGGAGCCTGCTGCGTAATCAAGAACTCAAAAGCAGCGCCAGCCTGATCGCCAGCCTGAGCATCGCCATGGCGGACTCGGTGATCTGTGCCTGGAAGGAGAAGTACACCAACGTTCAGCCCCGCCCCGCCGATCTGATCACCGGCACCTTCTCCGACACCGATGGCGTGGCCTCCACCCTGCGCGACAGCCAATGGCAGTCGCTGCTCTCCTCGATCAATGGCGTTCAGTCCCCGCCCTTTCCCGATTTCCTCTCGGGCCACTCGGCGATGGGCGGGGCCTTCGCCAGCGTGATGACCCAGTTCTTCGGTGACAACGTGGTGTTCTCCGCTCGCTCGGCGGAACTGCCAGGTGTGGAGCGCTTCTTTGACGGCCGGATCGCTCCGGGCTCATTGGGAGATCTGAGCAGCGTGGCCGTGAGGCGCAACAGCTTCTATGAGGCTGGACTGGAGGATGCGGTGAGCCGCGTCTACGGCGGTGTTCATATCCGCGAGGCCTGCCTCGACTCCTTCAACGTGGGTCTGAACGTGGGCAATGCCGTGGCCCGGACCTTCCTGGGCTAGGGGGCGCTCGCTTGATCGGCCGATCCGGATCGCCGGCCCTATCGCGGGTCGATGAGCTGCTGCCCGGGACTCCGCGAAGGGGGGCCGTGATCGGGGGGGAAGCGGGTGGAGCCTTGAACCGGCAGGATCCTGCGGCAGTTCAAGGCTCACTCGGCGCCGGCTTCAGCGGAGGCAGGGAAGCTGGCTGGGTTCACAGGGCGGTAGGGGACGCTCGCATGGCGGGTTCACGGCAGCGTGGTCACAGGGCTGACTGGGCACTTGGGCGGCCCTGCCGGGCGAGCTCAGCAGGCAGGTGGCGGCGGTGAGGGCGGCCAGAAAAATCGAGCGGTTCATGGTGATCCGATTACTGGATTCAATTTAGGGGCAGCAGCTTTACCTGGGGTCGGCGTAGTCTTCGCCGCGTGGTTTTCGCTACGTGGTCTTCGCTACGTGGTCTTCGCTACACAGAGGCCGCTCCGTACCCCATAAGTTCGAATTCTTCCAGGTAGGGATTCGTTATGGGTCTGGCTCCTGCCCGTCGCGTTGCCATCGTGGGCGCCGGCAGCAGCGGCCTGTTGCTGGCCCTGCTCCTGCAGCGACAGGGCCATCAGGTGTGCCTGTTCGAGCGGGCTCCCGACCTGCGGCCGGAGGGCTGCGGCATCCTGCTGGTGCGCAGTGGTGTTGAGGCGATCGCCGCCGCCGGGATCGCAGGATTGCTGGAGGAGATCCTGGCCGCTGGCCTGCCGGTGAGCCGCTTTGTGGTGCGCAACCTCCGCGGCGACTTGATCGAGAGCAGCCCCGCGGAACGGGAACCCGGTGAGCTGCCCTCCCTGCTGATCCAGCGCCGATCCATCCTTGAGGCCATGGCCGCTCGGCTGGATCCCGGCGTGTTCCGCCCCGGCGCAGGCCTGCTGAGCTGGAGCCAGGACTCGGCTGGGGTGGAGGCCTACCTCGACGACGGCTCCTATTGGCAGGGGGATCTGCTCGTCGGTGCCGATGGCCTCCACTCGCGGGTGGCGCAGCAGCTGGCACCCCTGCGGCGCCTCAATTTCCTGGGTGATCGGGTCTGGCGGGGGGTGGTGGCCGATGGCTCCTTCTGCCGCGAGGGCGTGTTTTTCGTGTACGCCCGCGGTCGCGGCGTCTACGCCAATGTGTTCGACCTCGGCACCGGTGCCGATGGGGTGCCCCTCACCCACTGGGGCTTCTTCCAGGAGGAGGTGCTGCCCGCCGATCGCAGCGAGCGCCGTCGTCTGCTGTCCGAGCCGGTGCCCGAGGAGGGTCTTGCCAAGTTGCCGGCCGATCTGGCCGCCCTGATCCGCGCCACCCCGCCGCAGCGGCAGGTGGCCAACTGGTCGTTCGACATCGACCCTCTGCCCACCCTGGTGGCGGGCCGGGTCGCCTTGCTGGGGGATGCGGGCCACGCCATGAGTTCCTCCCAGGCCCGGGGCATGACCGCCGGCCTCGAGGATGCGGTGGCCCTGGCGCAGCAGCTAGGGCTCCTGGCGGCTGAGGCCGGCGACTGGGCTGGGGCTGGGCATCAATCCTTCAGGGCAGCATCGCCCGAGGGGGGCGGCGCGGCCGATCAGGAAGGGAGCGCTTGCTGTGGGGTGGAGACCGCCCTGCTCCGCTACAACGCCGAGCGACTTCCCGTGGTGCACCGCTACCAGGAGCGCAGCCGCCAGGTGAGTGCCCGCACCGGCCGAATGCGGCGGCCCCAGGTGGCGACAGAGCAGGGGCCGGGAGCCACCGGCCTTGGGTTAGCCCCGTCCTCGGCGGCGGGGGGAGCATCTGGCCACAGCTCGCAGGTGGGTATGGCCAGCAAGCCGACCACGGCCAGGGCTGCCTGAGCTTTCGGCACCGTCGCTGCCCGAGTACCGGCGAGGGCACTGGGATGGGTTGTGGCTCAGCTTCCGGCCCGCTCCAGCACCCCCTTGCTGCTGGGCACCGCGCCGGCGCGGCGGGGATCGATCTCCACCGCCTGCCGCAGCGCCCGGGCGAAGGCCTTGAAGCTCGCCTCCACGATGTGGTGGGAGTTCACGCCATCGAGCTGGCGCACATGCAGGGTGAGGCCGGCATTGTTGGCCACCGCCACGTAGAACTCCTTCACCAGCTCGGTGTCGTAGGTGCCGATCTTCTGGGCCGGGATCGTGAGGCCATAGCTGAGGTGGGGGCGGCCGGAGCAATCGAGGGCCACCTGCACCAGGGCTTCATCGAGGGGGGCCAGGAAGTGGCCGAAGCGGTGGATGCCGCGGCGGTCCCCCAGGGCCTTGGCGAGGGCCTGGCCCACGGCGATGCCCACGTCCTCGTTGGTGTGATGGTCGTCGATGTGGGTGTCGCCCTTGGCGCTGATCTCCAGGTCGATCAGTCCGTGGCTGCTGATCTGGTGGAGCATGTGATCGAGGAAGGGCACGCCGGTGGCGACCTGGCAGGAGCCACTGCCATCGAGGCCGAGCTTCACCCGCACGTTGGTTTCGCCGGTGACGCGGTGGATCTCGGCGGTGCGGGCCGAAGCGCTGGAGGTGCCGTTCTGCATGGGGGTGGCCGCGTGGCTGGACTGGCCAACCCGATCATGCCGAAGCGCTGAAGCTGATGCCATGATGCCTTGACGGCAGCATCTTGATGCCATGCGCACCACACTCACGATCGATGATGGATTGCTGCGCCAGCTGCGCCAGAAGGCGCTCGACAGCGGCAAGCCCTTCAAGCAGGTGGTGAATGAAACCCTGCGGGCCGGTCTCCATCCGCCCCTGAATTCACCTCGCGAGCCTTACCGCTGCCCCACCTTTTCGATCGGCGCCCTCGCGCCTGGTGTCGATCTCAGCAAGGCAACCCTGCTTGCAGCGGAGCTCGATGACGACGCTCTGATCGACAAGCTGCGCCAGGGCCGATGATCCTGATCGATACCAATCTCTGGCTCTACGCCGCGCTTCGCGAGTTGCCTCAGCACGAAAGAGCCCGGCAGTGGTTGGAGTCCACCATCAACGGCGATCAACCGATCGCCCTGCCCTGGAGTGTGGTGCTGGGCGTGGTGCGGATCAGTACGCAGGCCCGGCTGATGCGACAGCCCCTGAGTCCGATCGAGGCGCTGGATCTGGTGGAGGGCTGGCTGCGGCTACCCCTGGTGCAGCTGGTGCTGCCGGGGCCGGACCATTTGAGCCTGTTGCGCCAGTTGATTGATGCCGTTGGCAGGGCCGGCAACCTCACCCCTGATGCCCACCTGGCGGCTCTGGCGATTAGCAGCGACAGCCTGCTCTGCTCGGCCGACAATGACTTCCGCCGCTTCCCTGGCCTGCGCTTCCTCAACCCTCTGGCCTGATCGCGGCGCCTGAGAGTTCGCTCCCATCCTCGTGATGCAGTACCCCGCATCCCCATCGATCACCTGTCCGGTGATGCCGGAGGCCTGGCCAGGAAGGCGGCGGTGGAGGACATTGGCAGTTATGCTTATCAACGAGGCGGCAATGTGCAGGCCATGACTTCACATTTGCTGACCGAGTGGGATGGTGCCATTGCCCTTCCATCTTGTCCTTTCCATCTGCAGCAACGTGGGTCTGAGGGACTGGTCTGGGATCCCGGCAAGGGTGATGTGATTCAGGCGGCATTGCCGGCGCTGCGTTCGTTGCCGGAGCGCAGCGAGCTCGATTGCGATGTCCGTGAACTGGAGGCTCAGGCTGTCCGGGCCCTGAAGCAGGCACCCGTAATCGAAAGTGCCGCGATCTTCGGTGGGTATCTGCTTAGACATTTCGGCCATTTCTGTCATGAGAGTCTCTCCAGACTTTGGTGGCTTGGCGCCGGAGATCAACAGCACCGGGCCAGCCAGGAAGTCTGCAGCAGCTTGCAAGATGGAGGCCTTGATGTCTATTTTTTTATGCCAACCTGGCTTGATTCTGACAAAGATCTGCTGCCTTACATGAGAGAAATCCTTGTCGGGCTAGGCCTTGCTGAGGCGCGCATCAGGATCATGAGCGAACCCCTGGTGTTCTCCAGACTGCTTGTGCCAGCTCAGGTCTGGGGTTTCGATCTGGATGCCGGCGCAGTCGATCAGCGGCTTGGCTGTGACTCCAGGGCAATGATGCGTTCACTGTTCGCGGGCTTTCATGGCGGCATTCCTGCTGATCAGCCCGCGCCCATCAGGGATGGGGCGCCAGCGCGAAAGGTATTCGTTACCCGAAGTGGACTGGCTGCAACTTTGGGGCGTCCGATCGGCGATGGCTGGCTGGATGAGGTGCTGAAGGAGGCGGGTTATCTCGTTTTCAGCCCAGAGAAATTCAGTATTCAGCGTCAAATCGATGTGTTTGCCGCTGCTAGGGAGCTGGTCTTCATCGATGGCAGTTCCATGTATCTGCTCTGGTTCACACGGTTGCTGTCTGATGTGCAAGTCACGATTATTCTTCGCCGACGTCAGGGCGCCTGGATGATCGCCAAGGTGAGAGACTTGATGCCCTTGAATCCGCCGATTCGATGGCGCGTGATTGATGAGGTGGTCGGCGAAGAGCTGACGTCCGCAAATGACTGGGAATCGCAAAATCTGCTCGACCTCGGTGCGATCTCCCGCCAGATCCTCGCCCCGCTTCCGATCAAGCCGTCCGCCCAGGCGGAGCAGGCGCTGGGCCGCAACCTGCAAGAGCTGGCCGCCCAGCTGGGCCCGGAGCCCATGGGCCGCATTGTCGAGGTTCTGATCCGCAGGTTCCTGGTGGCCGAGTCGCAGCCCCCACGCCGCCTGCGCAGCCGCATACGCCAGCGCCTTCGAAGCTTGCTGCGGCTTGGCCGCTGGGGCGGGCCTCAGACCTGATCGGGGTTCTCACATCCCCGTGATGCAATACCCCGCATCCACATAGATCACCTGGCCGGTGATGCCCGAAGCCAGGGGGCTGGCCAGGAAGGCGGCGGCGGAGCCCACCTCCTCCTGGGTGACGGTGCGGCGCAGGGGGGCCTTTTCTTCCACGTTGTGGATCATGTCGAGGATGCCGCCGATGGCGGAGCTGGCCAGGGTGCGGATCGGGCCGGCGCTGATCGCGTTCACGCGCACGTTCTTCTCAGGGCCCAGTTCTGCCGCCAAATAGCGCACCGAGGCCTCCAGGGCCGCCTTGGCCACGCCCATCACGTTGTAGTTGGGGATGGCCCGCTCGGCGCCGAGGTAGCTGAGAGTGATCACGCTCGCCCCGTCGCTGAACAGGGGTTTGGCGAAGCGGCAGAGGGGCGCCAGGGAGTAGGCGCTCACCTCCAGGGCCCGGCCGAAGCCCTCGGGGCTGATCGCGGAGTAATCGCCAGTGAGCTCCTCCTTGCCGGCGAAGGCCAGGCAGTGCACCAGCACATCGATCGAGCCCCACTGCTCGGTCACCCGGGCGAACACCGCCTCGATCTGGGCCGGATCCTGCACGTTGAGCGGCTCGAACAGGGTGGGCCCCAACGGGGCGGTGAGGTCGCGCACCTTGCCCTCGAAGCGGCCCTTCTCATCCGGCAGGTAGGTGACCCCCAGCTCGCAGCCGGCGGCATGGAGCTGCTGGGCGATGCCCCAGGCGATCGACTTGTTATTGGCGATGCCGGTGACGAGGGCCTTCTTGCCGCGCAGGTCGAGGAGCATGGGGGGAGCGCCGCCGGCGACGCTGGGGTGCGATCCGGGGATTCTCCCCCAGCGGCCGGCGGGGACACCTGGGGCTGTTGCGCCTCTCAGGCTTTCTGCCTTGTCCTGCCTCCTGGGTGGCTCCGGCAAGAGCCCCAGCCCCTCCTAGTTTCAAGCAGATCCGCTCGCCCTTGATGCCACCGCCCCTTCTCCGTGGTGGCCGCCGGGCAGCTGAGGAGCGCCTGGCCGCCCTGGATCCCGCCCGCTATGGCGCCAGCCGCAACCATCTCGATGGCGCCGTGACCCGCCTCTCGCCCTGGATCCGCCATGGCGTGCTCACGCTGGCGGAGGTGCGAGAGGCCGTGTTCGCCCGCCTGGAGGCCCTCGCCGAGCCCACTGAGGTGGTGCAGGCGGATCTGTTCGCTTCGGCTGCCGGCGGCTCCGCGTCCGGCGGCAGCCGCCTTTGGAGCGAGGCCCAACGCCGTGCCGGCGAGAAACTGATCAGTGAGCTTGGCTGGCGCGACTACTGGCAGCGCCTCTGGCGCCAGCTCGGTGATGGCATCTGGGACGACCGCGAACCGCTCAAGACCGGCCATCGGCCGGATGCCTACGCCCCCGAGCTCCCATCCGACATCGCCGCCGCCACCACCGGCCTGCCCTGCATCGATGCCTTTGCCGCCGAGCTGATCGGCACGGGCTGGCTGCACAATCATGCGCGGATGTGGCTGGCCTCCTATGTGGTGCACTGGCGGCGGGTTCGCTGGCAGGCCGGCGCCCGCTGGTTTCTGCGGCACCTGCTCGATGGCGATCCGGCCAGCAACAACCTCAGCTGGCAGTGGGTGGCCAGCAGCTTCAGCCACAAGCCCTACATCTTCAACCGGGCCAACCTGGAACGATTCAGCGGCGGCCGCTATTGCGGCGATTGCCCCCGGGCCGGCCGCGGCGGCGCGGCGGGGTGTCCGTTTGAGGCGAGCTACGAGGATCTGCAGACGCGGCTGTTCCTTCCCTTGGCTGGGCAGAAGGAAGGGCGGATGCCAGAGCAGAGTCCGCCGCAGCCTGCGTTGGCTGCTGCCGCTCAGGCCGCCAGCCCGGTTGCTTCGCTCCGTCGGCCGCTGGTGTGGGTGCACGAGGAGGCTCTGGGTGCCGCGAACCCCGCTCTCCTCGCCCACCCCGATGCTCCGGCCGTGGCCGTGCTCGACGCCGACTGGATCGCCGGTCGTGCTGCTGCTGCCACGGCCGGGGCGGCGAACCTGGCCTCCCATGCAGGGGAGTGGTCGCCGGCCCCCGGCCGGATTCGCTTTCTGCGCGCCTGCCTGGCCGAGCTGCCGGTGCCGGTGCGCGAGGGGGATGTTGCCGCTCAGCTCCTGGCGGCGGCTGAGGAGCACGGCTGCGATGGCCTCGTGACCAGCCGGCCGGTGGATCCCCGCCTGCTCTGCAGCGCGGCAAGGGTGGCGGCGGTGCTGCCGCTGCAGATGCTGGAGCCCGAGCCGTTCGTGGCCCTGCCCTTCGAGGGCCAGGCCGCGCCGGACCTGCGCCGCTTCTCGCGCTACTGGCGCCGAGCCGAGCCGTTGGTGTGGGGGGCTTGAGGCTGGAGCGCCGCGAGCAAGCTGAGCGTCCCTGGGGCGAGGAGCTCAGCCCTCTGCCCTGGTGGCCAGGACAGCCTGTACCCCCCTTGGCCTGGGAGACACCCGAGGATCAGGAGCTGCCGGCCCTCTTGATCCTTGATCGCCGTGCCGCCGCAGGGGCCGCTACCACCGGCGAGCTGGTCTCACTGCTGGATCGCGGCGAACAGGAGCGCTCTGCACGCTTCCGCCGCCCTGGGGATCGAGACCGCTACCGGCTCGGTCGCGCCGCCCTGCGGCAGGTGCTCGGGGCCTGGCTGGATCGCGATCCGGCGGCGCTGCGCTTCCGCTACGGCCCCCACGGCAAGCCCGCCCTCGATGGGGTGGTGGATGGGGCTCCCCACTTCAACCTGGCCCATTCCGGCGACCTGATCCTGTTGGCCCTCCATCCCAGCCGTCCCGTGGGCGTGGATGTGGAGCTGCTCCGCCCCGGTCTGGACTGGCGGCCCATCGCCCGGAGGATCCTGCCGACCGCTGCGTTCGCTCGCTTGGAGAGTCTGCCGCCGGAGCAGGGGGGCGCAGCCTTCCTGAACGCCTGGTGTCGGCTCGAGGCCAGGCTCAAGGCCAGTGGCGAGGGGCTGGCCGGATTGGAGCGCCTGCGGCGGGAGTCTGCGCCCCTGCCCGGCGGCCTGGCGCTCTGGGATGTGGAGGTGCCCGCGGGGTATGGGGCGGCGGTGGCGGTGGCGGAGCCCCTCTGACCCCGCGTCGATCAGGGTCCCGCACCGCGCCGTTCCCCCTGACCGCGCAGGGATCCCGCGCCGCTCCCAGAAGAATCCTGCCGCCACCGCGCTCCCGACCGGCGCTTCAGCCGCGCTCGGCCATGGCCCCTGGCGCGGGCCTCGCTGCTCAGGGGCCGTCCGGCGGCCGCGGCGGCAGCGTCTCGTCCCAGTCCTCGGGGGTGAGGGGTAACCCCAGCAGCTGCTTCTCGGCCCGCCGCACGGCGGTGGGGTTGCTGAGCAGGTGCTCCTCTTCCAGCAGCGGTTGCAGCACCGGCAGGAATTCCTTGTCACTGCGGGGTGGGCCTTGCCACTGGAAGCGCCGGCCGGGAGCCCGGTGGCGGCAGAGTTCCTCCATCTGGCGGCGCAGGGCCCAGCGCACCGGGCCCCGCCGCAGGGCGGCGTAGAACTCCTCCCGTGGCGCTCGCCCGCTGCTGCGGGGGGAAGGGCCATCGCCGCCGCTCAGGCGTGCCGGATCAGGATTCCAGCGGGGGCGGCAGATCCCGGCGGTTTCGGTGTCGGGGTCAAGCCAGATGTGGATGCCGCTGCCCCCGGCGGCGTTCACCACCGCCAGGCCATCGCCGGGGTTGTGACGCATCAGGGCGAACACGCGGCCGCTGCTGTGCTGCTGCGGGCGCACGCAGCCGCCGCAGAGCAGGGCGAGGGCGCCGAGAAGCGGCAGCAGGCCGCTGGGCTTCGCCCGCCTACGGCCGATCCCCGGGCAGTCGCGGTGACGTTGGCCGGAACGGAGCGACCTGGGGCCTCCCGACCAGGGGACAGCCGCTGACCTCAACAGGCGATCGGACTCCAGGGGAAGAGGCACCGGGGGCTGCGGCATTCGCCATGATCCTGGCGGCGGCAGGAACGCCGCAGCCGTTCGTCGAGGACTCCGGATCGATGGCCCTCACCCCCTCCACCATGCTTCCGCTGGGCACGCCCCTGCCCCAGGCCCTGCTGGAGCGGGAGTGCAACCGGGGCGCCCTCGAGGAGGTGGTGGGGCGGTTGCCCGTCGCCGCTGCCCTGGCGGGCCGGCCTGTGCTGGTGCTCTTCCTCTCCTGCCACTGCCCATTCGTGAAGCACATCGAGGCCGAGATCACCCGGCTGCAGAAGGATCTGGGCGATCGGGCCGTGCTTCTCGGCATCGCCAGCAACAGCCTCCGCACCCATCCCCAGGATGGTCCCGACGGGATGGCTGCCCAGGCCGCCTGCAGCGGCTGGACCTTTCCTTACCTGCTGGACCGCGACCAGGCCGTGGCCCGCGCCTTCCAGGCCGCCTGCACCCCCGATCCGTTTCTGTTCGATCGCGCCCATTGCCTGGCCTATCGCGGCCAGCTCGATCCCAGCCGTCCGGGCAACGACCTTCCCTGCGACGGCCGCGATCTGCGGGCTGCCCTGGCGGCGGTGCTGGCGGACCAGCCGGTGTCTGAGCCCCAGATCGCCTCGATCGGCTGCAACATCAAATGGCATCCAGGCGCCGCGCCGATTTGGGCCCGTTGAGGCTCTGGAGCGCCCACGCGGCCCATTCGGTAGGCGGGATTAAGGTTGCCGCCATGCCTATTCCTCCCTTCAGCCTCAGCGAGCAGCTGGAGCAGCTCGGCCCCGGTCTCGAGGAGGCGGTTCTCGCGGTTCTGCGCAGTGGTCAGTACATCGGTGGGAGCACCATCGCGGGCTTTGAGCAGGCCTTTGCCGGGATCTGTGGCGTGCCCCATGCGATCGGCTGCAACAGCGGCACCGATGCCTTGATCCTGGCGCTCCGTGCACTGGGGATCGGGCCCGGCGATGAGGTGATCACCAGCTCTTTCAGTTTTTTTGCCACCGCCGAGGCGATCAGTGCCGTGGGGGCGATCCCGGTCTTCGTGGATGTGGAGGGTGGCTCCTATCTGATCGATGCCGAGCGGATCGAGGCGGCCATCACCTCCGCCACCCGCGCCCTGCTGCCGGTGCATCTGTTCGGCCGGCCGGTGGACATGGAGCGCATCAATGCGATCGCCGCCGCCCACGGGCTGCTGGTGATCGAGGATTGCGCCCAGGCCAGCGGTGCCCACTGGGCCGGCCGCCCGGTGGGCAGCTGGGGCGATGCCGGCTGCTTCAGTTTCTTCCCCACCAAAAACCTCGGTGGCGCCGGCGATGGCGGGGCGGTGACCTGTCGCGATTCCCAGCTGGCCCAGCGGGTGCGCGAGCTGGCGGTGCACGGCATGCCCCGTCGCTACCTGCACACCGACCTGGGTTACAACAGCCGTCTTGATGCGATCCAGGCCGCCGTTCTGGCGGTGAAGCTGCCGCACCTGGAGCGCTGGGTGGAGCGGCGTCGGGCGATCGCGGCCCGCTACCTCGCCGAACTCTCCCACCTTCCAGGCATCCAGTTGCCCGAGGCTGGCCCCAATGGCCACAGCTGGAATCAGTTTGTGGTGCGGGTGGCCGCCTGTCCTGAGGCCTCAGCGGCCTGCGCCGGCGCCTGCACCCCCTCCTCCGACAGCGCCTGCTACGGCCTTCCCGAGGCCTGCTGCCGCGACTGGCTCAAGCAGCAGCTCCAGGAGGCGGGTGTAATCACGATTATCTATTACCCGATCCCGATCCACCGCCAGCCCGCCTACGGAGTGCTTGGCTACGGCCCCGGCAGCCTTCCCACCACCGAGCGACTCTGCGCCGAGGTGCTCAGCCTGCCCATCTTCCCCGAGCTCAGCGCCGACCAGCAGGACACCGTGATCCGCACCCTGCAGCGACTGCTGAGCGGCGCCGCCGGCCGATCCCTGGACCGGCAGGAATCGCTATCGGTGGGCGCGCTCTGAGGTGATCGCGGCGATCGGTTGTCGGCCGCGCCGGATCCTTGGCCGTGTAGGCGGCTCTCCGTTTGCCGGCGGCAGCGCCGTGATCCTGCTGGCCAGCTCCTTGACCTGCGCCGATGCGGCTGGTGCTGCCCCCCCGTCCGGTCCGGTCGTTCCGGGGAAGGTTCCCGGCATGGCGGCCTCGTCATCCGTTCCAGCGGTGGGCGATCCCGACTGGGCCAGCCTCGCCCTCTATGACGACGGCTGGGCCCGCCGAGAGACTGCCGGACTGGCCGACCTTGGGCGCATGGGGGCTGCGGCGCGGCTGGATGCGGCGTTGGAGCCCGGCCGCCAGGCCGTGGCGGGGCTGCGTCGGGAGCTTGAGACTTCGGGAGCCGGGCTCCAAGAGTTCGGTATCCGCGCCGATCGACTTGATGCAGCCCTCAACGCCTTGGCGGTCACCCGTTTCTCCCCCACCACGCGCTTGGTGGTGAGCACCTATTTCACGCCGGGGGCCACCCATTTCGGCGGAACCCAGGACGCCCCCTATCCGGCTGGTCCCGATGCGGCCGCCATTCCGGAGCGCAGCCGCAACGCCTACCCCGCCGCCAACAACGCCAACTGGGGCGCCACGGTGATGAACTACGAGGTGCACCTCAATCTGCTCACCAGCCTCAGCGGCAAGGATTTGCTCTACACCCGTCTCAACAGTGGCAATGCCAACCGCAGTGCCTTCTCGGGCAACCCCTACAACCTGCTGACCCTCGACAAGAGCACCGCTCCGCGGGCTGGCGCCAATGTGCTGGAGGTCACGCGTCTGTACTACCGCTTGCCGATCGGCGGTGAGGTTACGGCCCTGGTGGGCGCGCTGGCCCGGCCCACCCATGAGATCACCGCCCTGCGGCCCTGGTTCTATGGCGCCGAGCCGGGGCCGCCGATCCTCGATTTCTTCTCGCTCAACGGGGCCCCTGGCACCTACAACAAGGCCACCGGCGCGGCGGTGGGGGCCCAATGGAAGCAGGCCGTGGCCGAGGGTCGTCCCTACCTGGCCGCCTCCGCCTCCTATGTGGCGCCCAGCTCCGCCGCTGCCAACACCAGCGAAGCCGGCCTCGGGTCCGGTATCGCTGGCCGCTACAGCCGCGGCAGCCTCTTCGGCCAGGTGGGGATCGGCGGGCCGGGTTACGTGGTGGCGGCGGCCTGGCGTTATGGCCAGTGCGGCCTGAACGTCCGGCGCGGCACCGAGTTCGCCAACCAGCGCCAGCCCTGTGCACCCACCGGCAGCGGTGAGACCGCCTTCTCCAACAACGTGGCCCTCACAGCCGCCTGGCAACCGGCCGCCGTGAGCTGGTTGCCCTCGATCAACCTGGGCTGGGGCGCCAGCTTCCAGCAGCAGGCCGCCGCCCTGCCCGTGTCCACCAACAGCGCCACCAATATCGCTGCGAGTCAGTCGTGGTCGGCGGCCCTGCTCTGGCGCAACCTGCTGGGCAGCGGCCATGCCGCCGGATTCGCCGTGGGCCAGCCCACCTTCGTGACCCGCCTGCGCGATGGCCGCACCCCCCAGGATGGGAACGTCGCCTGGGAAGCCTGGACGGCGCTGAGGGTGAGCGACCACATCACCCTCACCCCCTCCCTCTTCTATCTGAGTCGCCCCAATGGCCAATACACGGCCCCCGGCAAGACCAGCAACGCACTGGGCACGGTGTTGGTCGTCCATTTTCGCTACTGAGCGCTTCGCTCACCCCCGCGGCAGGCCGGCATACAGCGCCTTGAAGCACGCCTGCTGGAGTTTGTGGTCCACGATCGGTTCTGGATAGCCGCGGCGTTCCAGGGCGCCGATGCGGCCACTGATCAGGTCGGCGGTGGCCACGTGGGCCAGTTCCGGCAGCCAGGTGCGGATGTAGGTGGCCTCCGGGTCGAACTTGGCGGCCTGGGTGGCGGGGTTGAAGATGCGCAGGGGCTTGGGGTCCATGCCGCTGCTGGCGCTCCACTGCCAGCCGCCGTTGTTGGCGGCCAGGTCGCCATCCACCAGGTGCTCCATGAAGAAGCGCTCGCCCAGGCGCCAGTCACAGATCAGGTCCTTCACCAGGTAAGAGGCCACGATCATCCGAGGCCGGTTGTGCATCCAGCCGCTCTCCACCAGCTGCCGCATCGCCGCATCCACGATCGGCATGCCAGTGAGTCCGTCCTGCCAGGCGACCAGCCGCTTCGGGTCGTTCTCCCAAGGAAAGTGGCGCCACTGCGGCCGGTAGGGACCATCGGCCAGCTCGGGGAAATGAAACAGGGCCTGCTGGTAGAACTCGCGCCAGCAGAGCTCCTGCTCCCACACCGTGATCGAGGCCAGGGCCTCATCGCTGCGGGCGGCAAAGCGGGCCACGGCCGCAGCGGCCCAGGCCTGGCGGGGGCTGAGGGTGCCGAAGCGCAGGGCGGCCGAGAGGACCGAGGTGCCGGCCTCGCCCGGCAAGTTGCGGCCTTCGTCGTAGCGGGCCAGGGCCGGGCCATCGGTGAAGGCCTCCAGCTGGGCCAGGGCCGCCGCTTCACCGGGGCGGCAGGGGCAGAGGTCGGCGCCGGCGAAGGGTGCTTGGGCTCGCTCAGCGGCGTCCCCAGTGCCTGGTTCCGGGGAGCGGGCGCCGCTGGCTTCTGATCGGAGCGCGCCGCTGGCTTGCGGGCGGCGGGTCGAGGGGCGATCGTTTCCGCTGGCCTCGCTGTGGTGCAGGGCAATGGTGCCAACGCCATCAGCGTCGCTGTCGCCCGCCCTGATCGCCGCCAGCTGCGCGGCCGTCGGTACCGCTGCCAGCAAGGGCAAGGCCGCCCACAGCTCCGGCCGGGGGAGGCTCGCCGGATCCAGATCCAGCAACTCCCGCGGCGCCGGCCGTGGGTCGAGTTCGCCGGCGGCGGCGCGCCGCTCCACCTGGCCGCGCCAATTGCGCAAGAAGGGGCCGTACACGCGGTAGGGATCGCCGGCGCCGGTGAGGATCGTTTCGGGGGCCACCAGCAGCTGGTCCCAGTCGACCAGCACCTTCACCCCATCGCCCTGCAGGGCGGCAGCCACCCGGCGGTCGCGCTCCCGCTCAGCCGGTTCCACGCCCCGGTTCCAGGCCACCACCGCAGCCCCCGTGGCGGCCGCCAGCCGCGGCAGCAGCAGCACCGGATCGCCCTCAAGGATCAGCAGGCGGCTGCCGGTGGCCTCCCAGCGGCCGGCCAGCTCCCGCAGGCTCTCGGCCAGGAACCAGCGCCGGGCCGGGGCCTGCTGGCTGGCGGCCAGTTCAGCCGGATCCAGCACCACCACTCCGGTCACGGCTGGGGTGGCGGCGGCCGCCGCCGCCAGGCCGAGGTTGTCGGCCAGACGCAGGTCGCGGCGGTGCCAGAACAGCCAGCGGGGAGGAGTCATGCCTTCAGGGCGCGGACGGGATCGATCGAGTGCTCGGGCAACAGTCCGCCAGGGAGCTGGAGCGGGGCAGGACCGGCAGGGCTCGGGTCACAGTCCGAGCAGCTGGCGGGCGCGGAACCAGGCGGTCACGCTCTTGCCATCCAGGTATTCATCGCCACCGGCAAGGGCCCGATCCAGCTCGGCCGGCTCCAGCAGTAGCACCTCTATGTCCTCGTCGTCGTCGCCGGCGGGGGGGGTCTCCAGGCGGGTGAGCTCCCGGGCCAGGAAGAGGTGGATCACCTCATCGGAATAGCCGGGGCAGGGGAGCATGGCGCCGAGGGGATCCCAGCGGTCGGCGCGGTAGCCGGCCTCCTCCTGCAGCTCCCGCTCCATCGTGGCCAGGGGCCCCTCGCCGGGGTCGAGGGTGCCGGCCGGAAACTCCAGCAGCCGCGTCGCCACGGCGAAGCGGTACTGGCGCAGCACCACCACGCGGCCGTCGTCGAGCATGGGCACCGCCAGGGAGGCACCGGGGTGGCGGATCACGCCGAAGCTGGCCTCCAGGCCGATCGGCAGCACCATCCGGTTGAGCTCGAAGCGCAGCTTGCGGGCATCGAGGCTGGCGGTGGTTTCCAGGTGGCGCGAGGGCTCGGGGGGCGGCAGGGGCGCCATCGCGGCGGCGGTTCGAAGGTGGCGCCAGCTTGGCGCATGGGGCCGGTGGGGAATGGTGGCGGGACCCCACCAACGCGGGCCTGAGCCGCCGATGGCCTGAGCCGTTCCATGGCGTCAGATGGGTAAGTACAGCCCTGATGCGGCAGGCCATGCAGGCCTCCGGGGCTCGCAGCAAGTCTGACGGCTCTGCGGCGAACCTGCCCAAGCTATTCAGCGCCCGGGACTTTCTGCACAACGTGGAGCGCTTGGGGCTGGAGGCTGCCTGAAGCTGCTGCCCCGCTCGGCAGCGACACCTCTGACCATGACCAATCCGCGGCTCAGCAAGAACTTCTTGGTGCTCATCCGCAGCCTGCCCGATGCGGCCCCTGGCTCGTCCCGGTGGAGCTGCAGCTCGCCGTGGCTTTTCCCTGCCTGCCTGCGCAGCCCAGCCGGCCAGGACGCGCTCAACCGCCACAGCGCTGGCCACCGACCACAGAATGCCCGCAGCAGCCCCCACGCCCCATGAACCAGCGGCCCCACCAGCCCTCTTTGCTGAACCGCATCGCCCGGGTGCTGCTGTGCCTGGTGTTCATCCATGCCGTGATCGGCAAGTTGTTGGGCTTTGCCGGCGTGGCCGGCGCCATTGCCGCCAAGGGACTGCCGCTGGCGCCCGTGTTGCTGGTGGCGGCCATGGCCCTGATGGCGGTGGGTTCGGCCCTGGTGATCAGCGGCTGGAATGCCCGTCTGGGAGCGGTGCTGCTGCTGCTGTTCCTGGTGCCCACCACCCTGCTCTTCCATGGCGATGTGGCAGACAAGATGGAGCGGATTCAGCTGTTCAAAAACCTGGCAATCATGGGCGGCCTGCTGCTGGTGGCTGACCAGGACAGCAGACAGCTGACCTGATTGGTCGAGTCTGCTTGAAAGCCTTCCAACCAGCAAATTTAACCTGACGGTGCTAAGCCGATTCAAGATTGACCTGATCAGGAGCCCCATGACAACCTTCAAGGTGATGAATTGGAACGTGGAGAACCTGTTCCTTCCTGATCCCTCGAAGCCGGAGTCCCAGCAGGCTTTCCAGGCCAAACTCATCAAGCTTGCAGCCGAGATCGATCAGGAGCAACCTGATGTGCTCGCTCTCCAGGAGATCGGTCCGAATGGCGCCCTGACGGCTCTGCAGCAGGCCCTCACCCATTCGATGCCCCATGCGGCGGAGGGAGACCCGGAAGCAGGGGGAGAACCCAGCCGTGCCATCCGGGTGGCGATCCTCTCCACCAAGCCCTTCAGCGCCATCCGCATCATCAGCCCGTTTCCGGATCTGATCCGGCCGGTGCAGCAGAAGGATCCGGTCTTCGACAAACCGGGCACTCCCGCTGATGAATCGTTGCTCGCCGCCATGGGCCGCAGCGCCCTTGAGGTGGTGGTGGAGATAGGCGGTACGGAGGTGACCGTGATCACCGCCCACTTCAAATCGAAGTTGATCAGCTATCCCCGACCCAAGGGCAACTTCGCCCCGAAAGACGAGGACGAACGCTACCGCTATGCCGCCTACGCGCTTTACCGCCGCACCGGGGAAGCATTGACGATTCGCGACCGGCTCAATGCGATCCTGTCCGCCGGTGCCGGTGAACCCGATCCCGATCAAGGACTGGGGCGCGAGAAGGCCGTGGTGTTCTGCGGGGACCTCAACGACCAGCCCGATGCCGCCACCACCCAGATCATTCAGGGCCCCACGGGCTCGGAGTTGGAGACCGCTGGCTTTGGCAGTGGCGACAAGGGAGACGGTTATCGGATGTGGAATCTGGCTCCGCGCCTCAACTTCTCACGCCGGATGGCCAGCCACCCTCAAAGCCTCCCTACACCCGGGTGTTCAAGGGCCGTGGCGAATTGATCGACCACATCTTTGCCAGCCACCGCCTCGTGAACCCCGAGAACATCCCCGAAGCACGCACGGTTGTGGCGTCGAACCGTCTGCCTTCGGTGAATGAGGTACCCAGCGAGCGAAAATCCGACCCAGCATCCGACCACGCAGCCGTGGTGGCGACATTCACCATCTGATCAAGCGGCTGCCCAGTGGGCAGAAACGGGAGTGAACGCGAGCACTTCCACCTGCCCTGGGGCAACGCTGAACAGGGGGTGATCGCGGTGGAAGGCGGCAGCAACCGCAGATCGGAGGCGTTGCCGGTCTTAGGAATGGGCTGGCAGCCGGCATCCGTCGGCCGCGGCCAATAGTTTGCTGTGTCGTTTCCAGTCAATTGGATCATGGGTGAAGTGACGGGCTAATCAGTGGGCTAATCAGTGGGCTAAAAGGTATGCAAACTCCCCGTTGCGGGACCATGCAAGCCGAATGGCTCAAGCAATCTCTTAATCCATTGTTCGACTGTTCATAACAAAGATTCCCGCGCTCCAGCCCAACATGTCCACGTTCCAGGTCGACTGAACCGTGCCCGTCAGCTTCGTTGACCTCTACCAGCAGAACTTCAACAGCCTGGCCTCGACAGGCACCTCTGCCACCTGGACCAATGATCTGTCCCTGCCGGGCTGGTTCCTCTTCAGCCAGCCCGTCGGCGCTCCAGTGGCCCTCACCACTTACAGCGTCGATACCGGCTCATCCAGCACTGGGGCGTTCTACAGCTACGGCACCAGTGGAAGCGGCGACCGGGCACTCGGTGGGCTGGGCTCCGGAGGCGACTATTACGGCTCTCCAGGTCCAAATAGTGGGGCGGTGGCCGGCTGGATCGCCCTGGCCCTCACCAACAGCTCCAGCGCTGTGCTGGAGGCCCTCAACATCCAGTTCGCCGGTGAGCAATGGCGCAAAGCCAACAACAACACCGCCCAGTCGATGACCTTGAGCTACGGCTTCGCCAGCTCCTTCGCCTCAGTCACCACCTGGACCACCCCTGGCGGCAGTTTCAACTGGTCGTCTCCGCAGGCCACCTCGGCTGCGGCTGCAGCCATCGATGGAAACACAACAGGCAGGGTGAGCGATCGAGGCGGCATCCTTAGCGGCCTCGCCTGGCAGCCGAACACCACGCTCTGGTTGCGCTGGACCGAGACCAACGATGCCTCCACTGATCACGGTCTGGCGATTGATGATCTGCAGATCAGCGCCGTCGCGCCCGTTCCCACCGTCAGCCTCGAGGGCGCGGATGCCAGCGCTAATGAAGCCACGGCGGCAAACGACAACGCCCGCTTGCTGATTCGCCGCAGCGGATCCACCAGCGCCGCCCTGGCCGTGACCCTCAATCTGGCGGGCACGGCCGTGCGCGACAGCGACTACAGCCTCACGCCGCTCACGGCCGCCGCCAACCTCAGCGGCAACCTGCTCACGATTCCCGCCGGCGCCGAGGCCGTGGAACTGCTGCTCACGCCCCTGGCCGACAGCCTGATCGAAGCCGCAGAAACGGTGCTGATCAGCCTGGCCTCCAGCTCCGCCTACGCCGCTGGCACTCCCTCCAGCCAGACCGTGACGATCAGCGATGACGACGAGGGATCCGGGGCCATTCAGATCAGCGAGTATCTCTACCAGGGTGATGGTGGTGAATTCATCGAATTCACCAATCTCAGCGGTCTCCCTGTTGACTTCAGCGGCTGGAGTTTCGATGACAACAGCCGCCAACCCGGTTCCCAGGATCTGAGCGGGTTTGGTGTGGTTACCCCCGGTGAATCGGTGATTCTCACCGAAGCCGAAGCTAGCGCTTTTCGCCTTGCCTGGAGCCTCTCCCCCTCGGTGAAGGTGATCGGCGGCCTCACCAACAACCTGGGCCGCGCCGATGAGATCAATCTCTACAACAATGCCGCAGCCCTGGTTGATCGGCTCACCTACGACGACCAGAGCTTCAGCGGCACCATCCGCGCCCAGAACGTCAGCGGCTGGGCCCCCGCCTCTGCCCTCGCTGCGCTGCAGATTCAATCCGCCTGGCGCCTGTCCACCGCAGGCGATGCTCAGAACAGCCGAACCAGCGGCGGCAGCCTCGGCAACCCCGGCCATTACAACGCCGGACTGCCGGGCGTGCTGGTGATCGAATCGGGCGGTTCCTCGGCCGTTGCCGAAGGGGGCAGCGGCGACAGCCTCAGCCTGGCGCTGCGCAGCCAGCCCCTGGCCGATGTGGTGGTGGCGGTCGACACCGGCGCCCAGCTCACAGCCGCCAGCTCCAGCTTCCGCTTCACCGCCGCCAACTGGTCGACCCCTCAAACCCTCAACATCTCCGCCGTCGACGACCTGCTGGTAGAAGGCCAGCACGTCGGTCTGCTTCGCTTTTCGCTCAGCAGCGCCGATCTCGCTTACCAGGGTCTGATCGTGGCTGAGCGGCCCGTGGCGATCATCGACAACGATTGGCCTGGAGCTCCTCCTTCTCTGCTGCTGACGCCGCCGCAACCGTGGATTGACCTGCCCTCAAATGGTTCAGGCGGCTTCCTCAGCGGTGTCATCAACGACCCCACGGATCCCGCCCGCACCCTCGGCATCGCCATTCAGCTGGCGGACCCCGATACCGCCACCGCCGGCTTGCTGCTGTCTGCGCAGAGCAGCAACGTTTCGGTGGTCGGCCCCTCCGGCCTGCTGCTCAGCGGCAGTGGTGCCGACCGCCTGCTGACCATCGCCCCTGCAGGCGTGGGCCTCACCACGATCACCCTCACGGTCAGCGACGGCGACGGCAGCCCCAGCAGCAGCTTCACCTATGGCGCCTCCGCCGCTGCCGCCAACCCCGCCGCCACCCGTTTTCACGTTGGCGCCAGCGATGCCTCCAGCGCCATCGCCATCGATGCCGACTGGATGGTGGTGGCCGACGACGAGGATCAGGTGCTGCGGTTGGTGAACCGCCAGCAGTCGGGATTGGCGGGAGCGAGCTTCGCCATGGATGCCAGCCTTGGCCTGGTGGGCGGCTCCGAGGTGGATCTGGAGGCCTCCACCCGCAACGGATCCACCCTCTACTGGCTGGGATCCCACAGCAACAACGCCAGTGGCGATGACCGCCCCAACCGCGATCGCCTGTTCGCCACGGCTCTGAGCGGCAGCGGCGCTGGCAGCAGCCTGACGCCGCTGGGCTTCTACGCCCACCTGGAAGACGACCTGCTGGCCTGGGATCAGGCCCAGGGCGGCAGCCTTGGGCTCGCTGCCAGCGCCGCCGCTGGGGTTCAACCGGAGCAACCGGCCGGGTTCAACATTGAAGGCCTGGCGATGGCGCCCGATGGCAGCGGCGCCTACCTCGCTTTCCGGGCCCCCACCCTGCCCACCAGCAACCGCCAGCAGGCGCTGATCGTGCCGCTGCTGAACATCGCCGAACTGATCAGCCTTGGCGGTGGCCCAGCCGGCACGGCCCGTTTCGGCATGCCGATCCAGCTCGATCTGGGGGGGCGGGGCATCCGCAGCATCGAACGCAACTCCGCCGGCGACTATCTGATCGTTGCCGGGCCCAGCGGTGCCGCCAGCGGCGCGGCGCCCGCCGATTTTCGGCTCTACCGCTGGAGTGGCGCCGCCAGCGACGCGCCCTTGCTCCTCAGCGCCGACCTCTCCAGCCTGCTGGGGGGCGCCGGCAGCCCCGAGGCGATCGTGGAGGTGCCCGCCAACCTCACCGCCACGAGCAACCTGCAGCTGCTCGTGGATGACGGCGACACTATCTGGTACGCCAACGGGGTGATCTCCAAAGACCTGGAGACCACTTCCGGCTATGGCAAGCCCCTGCAGAAGTTCCGCAGCCTCCAGCTCAGTCCCGGCACGCCGGTGATTCCAGCCGGCAGCCTGTCGCTGGCCAGTGGCTATCAGCAGACCTTCGACAGCCTGATCAGCAGCGGCAGCACCCCATGGAGTGATGGCCTGCTGCCTGGCTGGTCGGCACGCCGCACCGGCAGCGGCACCTCTCTGGCGGCCAGCACGGGCAACAGCACCGCCGGCAACCTTTACAGCTTCGGCGCCAGCGCCTCCAGCGACCGCGCCCTGGGCTCGATCGGCTCGGGCAATGCCGCCGCCGGTAGCTTCAGCTGGGGACTGCGCCTGTTCAACGACACAGGCTCTCGCCTTGATCGCGTCTACCTCAGCTTCCTTGGCGAACAGTGGCGCAACAGCGGCGCCCCTGCCCAGAGCCTCAGCCTGGACTGGCGGATCGGCGGCAGCGACCTCAGCGGTGGCAGCTGGAGCGCTGCGCCTGCCCTGGCCTTCAGCTCGCCGATCACCGGAGGCAGCGCCGGCGCCCTCGATGGCAACCTCGCCGTGAACAGTCGGCTCCTTTCCGGCGCTATTGAGGGTCTCAATCTTGCCGCCGGCGGCGAGCTCTGGCTGCGCTGGTCGGATCCCGATCACAGCGGCATCGACCACGGTCTGGCGATCGATAACCTCTCCATCTCCACCACCCCCCTGCCCGCCTTGCAGGTGCTGCCCAGCGGCGGCAGCACGTCTGTCGCGGAAGCGGGCCCGACCAGCGACAGCGTCAGCATCGCCCTGGCCACCACCCCCAGTGCCCCTGTGACGCTGACCCTGAGCGGCGATGGCCAGATCCAGCTCAGCGCCGGTGGGGTCAGCTTCAGCAACAGCCTCACCTTGGTGCTCAGCGACAGCAACAGCCGTGCGATCACGGTGCGGGCTGTGGATGACACCATCGTGGAGGGTGATCACACCGCCAGCCTCAGCTTTCAGCTCAGCAGTGCCGATCCCGCTTACAACGCTCTGGTGGTGCCCGATCTGGCGGTGTCGGTGAGCGACAACGACCAGCTGGTTCTGATCACGCCCATCCATGCGATCCAGGGCACTGGGGCCGTAAGCCCCTTGCAGGCTCAGACGGTCACGGTGGAAGGGGTGGTGGTGGCCAGCTTCCCAGGCAGCGATGGCCTTTCGGGCTTCTTCCTGCAGGAAGAAGACAGCGATGCCGACGCCGACCCACTCAGTTCGGAAGGGATTTTTGTCTACGACCCCAGGGGACTGTTTGATGGCGCCATTGGTGAGCGCGTGCGACTGAGCGGCACCGTGGCGGAATACGCCAGCAGCGCCCAGGGCATCACGGGCGGCACGGTGAATAGCAGCCTCACCCAGATCACTTCCCTCACCAGCCTGGCGCGGCTCGGTAGTGCACCATTGCCCACGGCTGCCACCCTGGTGCTGCCCGCACTCGACAGCCTCGCGTTCGAGGCGGTGGAGGGAATGGCGGTGACCGTGCGGGCCGCGATCGGGTCGCTGACCGTGACCAACACTTTTGGCCTCGGCCGCTACGGCCAGGTAGGGCTCTCGACCGGCGGCCGGCTCCCCCAGTTCACCCAGACCAACGCTCCGGATGCGGCGGCTAACGCCGCTTACCTGGCTGACCTGAGCAATCGCACCATCCAACTGGATGACGGCAGCACCCGCCAGAATCCGGATCCCGTGATCCATGCCCGCGCCGGCGCGCAGCTAAGCGCTCTCAATCCGCTGCGCGGCGGAGACACGATCGAGACGCTCACGGGGGTGCTCGATCATCGCTTTGACGGTTATCGCGTGCAGAGCGGCACTGCGGCCAATTTCATCGCCACCAACCCCCGCAGCACCACAGCACCGCCGGTGCAGGGAACCCTGAAGATCGCCAGTTTCAACCTGCTCAATTACTTCAATGGCAATGGGAGCGGCGCAGCTGGCTCTGCCGGCGGCTTCCCGACAGCGCGAGGCGCCAACAGCCTGGCGGAGTTTGAACGGCAGCGTGCCAAAACGATCTCGGCGGTTCTGGGCCTGAGCGCCGACATCATTGCTTACAACGAACTCGAAAATGATGGCAATGGCCCCTCCAGTTCTGCTCAGCAGCTGGTGGCAGACCTTAATGCCGCCCTTGGCGTCAATGCCTACAGCTTCATCACGCCATCGGCGGGCTTGCTGCAGCCCGATGGCCGCTTCGGCGGTGATGAGATCAGCGTTGGTTTCCTCTACCGCAGCGATCGTGTCCGCCAAGCGCCTGGCTCCAGCGCTGCAGCGCTTCAGAGCGGCAGCTTCGACCAAGGCAGCAACCGCATTCAACGCCCCGCCCTGGCGGTCAGCTTCGAGCGCCTTGAGGCCGGCGTGGCGTCCGGCGAACAACTGACCACAGTCGTTACCCATCTCAAATCGAAGGGCAGCAGCGCCGGCGGCAGCGGCGATGCCGACGCTGGCGACGGCCAAGGCCTCTCCAACGGCAGCCGCACCCGCGCCGCCGCGGAACTGGCCGACTGGCTCGCCTCTTCTCCCACCGGCCTCAACGATCCGGATGTGTTGATCCTGGGCGACCTGAACAGCTACCTGAAAGAAGATCCGATCACCACCCTGGCGGCTCGGGGCTACCAGAGCCTCTACGGGCCTGATTCCTATTCGTATCAGTTCAATGGCCAGTGGGGATCGTTGGACCACATGCTGGCCAGCGCCAGCCTCGCTGCCCAACTGGGCAGCGCCCGTAAGTGGGCGATCAACAGCGATGAAGCGGTGGTGCTGGATTACAACACCGAATTCAAATCGGCCTCACAAATCAACAGCTTCTACAACGCCGATCCCTTCCGCAGCTCCGACCACGATCCGCTCCTGGCTGGCTTTCTGCTCAATCCCTCCAATCGCGGTGCCGCCAGCTTCACGATCAGCGGCTCTCCGGTGGTGGGCCAGACCCTCAACGCCGCTCTGGCCACTTCCGATCCCGATGGGGATGGTGCATTTGCCTATAGCTGGCAGACCTCTGCCAATGGCAGCGACTGGACCGTGGTTGGCACGAACAGCAGCAGCTACAGCATCGCGCCAGCCGATGAAGGCAAACAGCTGCGGCTAGTGGTCTCCTACACCGATCTCAAGGGCTTTGCCGAAGCCATCACCGTGGCGGCAGGCACGGTGCCGCTGATGCCCGATCTGGCGATCACCGCCCTCACGCCATCCCAAAGCGAAGGCTCCATCGGCTCCACCGCTTTTGCCTTCCAGATCAGCCGCTCCGGCGATCTCAGCGGCAGCAGCCGCGTTGCCTGGCTTGTGGAGGGCAGCGGCAGCAATCCCGCCAGCACCGCAGATTTCGCCCTCAATCAATGGCCCAGCGGCACCGCCGTATTCGCCACCGGACAAGACAACCTCACCATCACCATCCCGGTGCTTGGTGATGGCACGGTGGAGCCGGATGAGCGCTTCCGTGTGTTGCTCAGCTCCGCCAGCAATGGCCGGATCACGCCAGCAACCGCCAGCGCCTCCAGCCTGATCCTCAACGACGATCTGCCGGTCCAGACCTTCAGCTTCACGGCTTCACCGTCCACCGTGTTCGAAGGCAATGCCGTCGTGATTGGTGTCATCACCACCAACGTGTCAGCAGGCAGTCGGTTCTATTGGCAGGCCAGTGGCGCCGGCATTACGGCGTCCGACTTCAGCAGCGGGGGCCTCAATGGAGACGTGTTGATCGGCGCTGATGGAAGGTCGTCCTTCACCAGAACCATCGCGGCTGATGCGGTGGTCGATCCTGACGAAACCCTGGAGATCAAATTCTTCAGCGATACGGCCCGCAGCCTGCAGGTGGGCAACACCCTCAACGTCATGATCAAGGAACCGACCGTTGGCCTGTCCACGGACAGCAACGACATCATCACCGGCACCGCCGCAGGTGAGACCCTCAATGGTGTGCCGTTGGGATCAATTCCGCGCGGTCGGGGCTCCCGCGACGAACTCACCGGCCTAGCTGGAGACGATCTCTTCGTGCTGGGTGATGCCAGCGGCACCTACTACGACGATGGCCTGTCTGCCAACCGCGGCACCATCGACATGGCCATCATTCGGGATTTTGCATCCGGCGACAGGATCCAACTCTGGGGTGCTAATTCAATGTACAGCCTGGTCTCATCTCTTAATGCTGGAACCAGTGGAGTTCGCATTGATCTCAAGCCTATCAACTCCATGGTGCCGGGTGCTCTTCCCGAAGCCATTGGCTTTGTTAGAGGCGCTACGCTGGCATCCCTAAACTTGTCGAATCCCCTTCAGTTCCACTACGTCAATTCCTGAATCGATGACAGCCTCAACTCGTATCCACCTGCTCGCTTTCGTCGGCGCTTCCTTGCTGCCGCTCGCCTCCCCGCTTGCCGCTCAGGCCGTGGCCATCAATGTAAGCGGAATTGATTATGAAGTTATTTACACCTCCACTTCCTACAATGCTAGCCCCGATCTTTTCGGGGCAGGATCTCCTGGGCAGATGCCCTGGTGGAATAGCGCAACTCTTGCCTACAACTTTGCGCTCGCGGTGTATGACCAGCTAGGGGTAAATGTCTATCAAGCCGGCTATGGACCAGTCTTTGCTTATGACTACAACCCGGCTGGTACCGGAGAGATTTATGGCCTTGCTCAAAACACGCTAGACACGAATGATCTACTCAACCTTGACTCTTTCACCCCCCTGGCCGCCAACGTGATGCATCCCTATGCGTATGCCAAGGCCAATACACCTGTTCCTGCACCCATGCCACTGTTTGGGGCTGCTGCAGCGTTTGGTTGGGCAAGGCGGCTTCGCAACAAACGAAGGCTAATCACTAGCAAGGCATGCCGTATGAATTAAGCAGCCGGCTCATCCTCGTGAAGGCCAATTTCTTACAGGATTGATTCGCGCTAACCAGTCCGCTCGCTGTCTCGCCGAGTCTCTGCTCCGCGCCGAAACATCTGCTATTACCATTCCCGCGGATCGCAGGCACCCTGCTGATGAAGGTGGGCCGCCTTGGCCGATGGGGCTAATCGGGAATGGTGTCGTCCGTTGGATCTGCAGCGGCAAGGAGCAGTCGCTGGCCAGGTGGCGCGGCTGACCGTAAAGATTGGCGAGAACTCGGCCGGATCGCACCGCCCTGGCCAGATTGAGGCCTGCCGCTCCGCCGCCGTGATCCCCCCCCAGAAGGAGATGACCGGGATGCTGGGCCATCCGGTGGCCGAGAACCCGATCGATCGGATGTTCGATGCGGTGTATGCCCACTACGGCCTGCCCTGGCAGTTCTGGAAGAACGACATCGCCAACAGCGACGACCTGGCCCTGGCGATCAAGGCGCTGCGGCCGCTGGGCTATCGCGGTGTGGGCATCACCGTGCCCTACAAGGTGGCCGTGATCCCATTGCTCGACGCGGTGGACGGCGATGTGGAGGCGATCGGCGCCGCCAACTACCTCACGATCGAGAACGGCCGCCTGATCGGCCACAACAACGATGGCAAGGGGGTGGTGAAGGCGATCGAAACGGTGACGCCGCTGAAGGGTCAGCGGGTGGTGATGCTGGGGGCCGGTGGGGCCGGCCGGGCGATGGCGGTGGAACTCGCCTGGGCCGGCGCCGCCCATCTCACGCTGGTGACCCGTCGCGAGGAGCAGGGCCGCGAGGTGGCCGCCACCGTGACCCGCGCCTCCGGCGTGCCGGCCGACTGGCAGCCCTGGAGCGGTGAGGTGGCGTTGCCGGCCGGCACCACCCTGCTGATGAATGCCACCCACCTGGGCTGCGCCCCGGAGCTGGAGGAGGTGCCTTTGCTGTGGGACACGCTGGATCCGGCCTGCGTGGTGGTGGATGTGATCACCAACCCCCGCATCACGCCCTTCCTGGCCACGGCCCGCGAGCGGGGCTGCCCGATCGTGGATGGGGTGGAGATGCTCGTGCAGCTGGCGATGCAGATCTTCGAGCAGTGGACCGGTGTGACCCCGGAGGAGGAGGTGTTTCAGCGGGCGGTGGCCCAGGCGCTGGGAGAGGCGCTGGGGGAGACACCGGCGGGCTGAGGCGGCTTCGGCTGCACGGTGAGGTCGCTGCGGGGAGCGCGCTGATCCTCAGGTGCTCGCGTTTCCACCACGCTCTCGCCCACCCGGGGCCTCCCTCTGCGCTGGTGTTGTTGCGGTTGGTGGAACCAATGCATCGGGGGACTTGGTGCGATCCCCATGCCCGTACCCAGCCTTGCCATGCCGCAACCGCCAACAGCTACCGGCCCTCCCCCAGGGGGCAGCGACCCGCCGGCGCGTCCGCCAGACTCTCTCCAGCAGCAACTCCCCTGGCCCGGCCTGGATCGCCCTGGCCTCCTCCAGGCCCTCGGTGGCCTGATCCTCGGCCTGATCGCTCTGCTCAGCTCCTATGACCACCTCTCCTTCGCTGGCCGCTCCTTCCCACTCCCCCAGCAATGGGGCATCCCATGCATCGCTGCCTCGGTGGCGACAGCTGTTGTCGATGCTGAATTGGCGTCGAGATCCCGGCTACGAGCAGCGCATGTTGAACGACGAGCAGAACGACGAGCAGCGCATGCTGCAGCACGAGCAGCGGATGAAACGGCTCAAGAGCGAGATCGAGCAGATCGAGAAAGAAACCGAGCAGCTCAGGCGCGAGAACGCCAGAGAGAAAGCCTTGAGCGCCTTGATCAGGCAGCGCTGCTTTCCGCCCGAGTCCAGCTCGATCCCTCCGCCCGCAATCGAGAGCGATTGCGGACCTTCCTTGCGCTGAGGGGGCAGGGAGCGCTGGGGGAGGGGACGGCTACATGTAATGGGTTCTGCAGTTGCAATCCGAGCCGAAGAGCCCCTGGGCGCTGAAAATCTGCCAGCCTCAGATCCACACTTGAGCATGCATGAACAATCTGTTGGGATCCATGGCATCCGTCTTGGTTGCGGGTGGTCGCAAGGGCGCCAAGGAAGCGTCTCCAACAGGCGATCTTCTCGGCCGGCGTGAGCTGGGGTTGGCGCACGATCACCGCCAGATCCAGATCGGAATCGAGCGGCGCCACAGCTAAGGGGATCCAATCCCGGCCCCAGCTCAGGTGTGGGAGTGAGCCGCTGGGGTTTGCACCAGGGAATCGCTGGTGGCGTGAAAGGAACCGCTGCACAACCAGCGATATCAGCACGCTACCGCCGGCCAGCGCACACCACCCGCAACCTCCCACGTGGCGAGGGCTGGGGATCAGCTGCAGCGAGAGATCCTGATCCTTTGGCACCAACTGCAGCTGCAGGCGGCCCAGCAGACCCACCGCCATCACACGAATTTCGAGCTCCGCCAGCGCCTTGCCAAGGCAGACCCGCTCACCGCCGCCGAAGGGCAGCAGGGTGAGGCCCGTGTCGCCCGCCAGGTGGCGCTGGGGGCTGAAGCTTTCGAGGTCGTCGGGGGGCTGAGAGCCCGTGTCGCTCAGTGGCGCCGGGTTTTGCGCTGGCCGGGGTGCCTTCAGGGGTCGCAGCAGCTTGCTCGGAACGTGGCGGTGTCTCGACCGCTGAGCCGCTGCCGGCCTCCCGATACCGATTCGAGGCGGCCAGTGCCACCTGCACCACCTGGCCGGCGGGCACCGCCACGCCATCGATTACCAGCTCCAGGCCAGGGCCTCCAGCACGCCGGTCACGGCGCCGGTGCGGGGCAGGGGGAATCGATCACCAGGGCAGCTCCTCCCCTTTGGCGTGCCAGAACCGGCCGCTGCTCCCCAGCTTGAGCGCATCGAGCCGCGCCAGCAGCCCGGCGGCGGCCTGCTCGGGCGGGATGCCGGCGAAGCCCACCATGCGGGTGGCCACCATGCCGGGGTGCAGGATCGCCACGGCGATGCCGCGGGGTTTTAGGTCCACCGCCAGGGAGCGGCCGGCCATGTTCAGGGCCGTCTTGCTGAGGCGATAGCCGTAATAGCCGCCGGAGCCGTTGTCGTCGATCGAGCCCATGCGGCTGGTGATCAGCCCCAGCTTCGATCCCGTCGGCAGGTTGGGCAGCAGGGCGCGGGCAAGCAGCAGCGGCGCCAAGGCGTTCAGCTCAAACTGCCGCCGCAGGCTCTCGGCACTGAAGCTCTCGAGGTTGTCGGCTTCCAGGATGCCGGCATTGAGGATCGCGCCATCGAGCCGCACCCCGGCCAGGCGCGTGGCTAGATCCTCCAGCGACGCCGCGCTGGTGAGTTCGACCCCCGCCTCGATCCGCACCCCCGGCGCCTGCAGCTCTGCCGAGGGCGTGCGGCAGACGGCGATCACGCTGTCGCCCCGCGCCTGGAGCAGGCGGCAGAGGGCCAAGCCGATGCCGCGGTTGGCGCCGGTGACCAGCCAGGAGGCCATGGCGGGATGGAGGCGGGGGGGATGTCCAGGATGTCAGGGGCGCGGGGGAGATGGGGGCCCTGGGGGCTGGGCCTTGCATCAGACGTCTTGACGCCATTCAGGCAAGACATCACGATGCCAAGGAGGCGATCAGCTGCCATGCGCACCACCTTGGCTCTGGATGACGACCTAGCCGAATCGCTGAGCCGTACAGCCCGACTGACGGGCCGGAGCTTCAAGGCGGTTGTGAATGATGTGATCCGGCGTGGACTGGCCCAGGGTGAAAATCCCGCCGCCGCCGAGATCAAGCCGTTTGTTGTCGAACCCCAGGCCTGTGGGCTGATGCCGGGCATTAATCCGCTGCGGCTCAACCAGTTGGTGGAGAACAGCATGGGCTCCCGGGGCTCAGGATCGGCCAGGTCGCCCAGTCATCAGGATTACCGGTGAAAACAATTCGTTTTTATTGCGATCAAGGCTTGATCAGCCCCAGCAACAGAACCCAGGCAGGATATCGCCTACTTGGTCACAGTTCTTATAGGGAGCTATCGTCAATTCGCTCCCCGTCGGCTATTGATATTCCGCTTTCGGAGCTGCGCAGCAGCCTGGAGGTGAGGCGCTCAGGCGCCTGCAATTTTGTGGTACTGAAAACCACAATTCAATCCAATCTTGCGGGCATTTGGCATCGCGTCAAGGGGCTTTATCAGATGCGTCTCGAATTAGCCAAGCTCCTGGAACAATGGCAGGACTGCGGCGGAGCCAGGCCGGCGGCAATGCCCTGATCGGCCGTTGCGCCGCCCCAGGCCGGAAGCCAACAAATCTCTGCAAACACTCCCGTTTGCCTCCTTTGCTGGAGAGTTGTGGGACGATTCGGTCGCTTGGCTGATCCCGATTCGTGAATGCTCCCCGTCTCGCCTTGGCATCGCTGATTCGGTCATCAGTCGCGGGGGGCGCCAGCGCCGCCGATCTCAACCTTGCCGGTGTGAACGCTTACGCCAGCCAGGAGCAAGTCGCCAGCATATCCCAGTTTTCCGACGTCAAGCCCACCGACTGGGCCTACCAGGCCCTCTCCAACCTGGTGGACCGCTACGGCTGCGTGGCTGGCTACCCCAACGGCACCTTCAAGGGTGGCCAGGCGATGACCCGCTATGAAGCGGCCGCTCTGCTGAACGCCTGCCTCGATCGCGTCACCGAGACCACCGACGAACTCAAGCGCCTGATGAAGGAGTTCCAGAAGGAACTTGCCGTGCTGCGCGGCCGCGTCGATGGCCTTGAGGCCAAGGTGGGTGAGCTGGAAGCCCATCAGTTCTCCACCACCACCAAGCTCTCCGGTCTGGCCACCTTTGTGGTGGGAGCCAATGCCTTCTCGGGTTCGGCTGTCAACACGGGGGCGAACACGGTCAATCGGGCACCGAATGACTTCACCGGTCGCCCACGGACGCCCGTAGCTCTGCCCAATGGCACAACCTTCAACTACGACCTGCAGCTGACGCTCGACACCAGCTTCAACGGCAAGGATCTGTTGCGCACCAACCTGCGGGCCGGCAATTTCGGCCGCAGCGTGTTTGGCGGTGAGCCCCATTCTCTGGCGCTCTCAACCCTGGAAGTGGCCTTTGAAGAAGATGCCGGGCCCCATGTTGTTGGCATCGGCACGCCCCCGCTCGTTCGCATCCAGGACGGCCGGATCGGGGCGGACTGAAGCGTTGGTATGGCGATCGGCATCCGCCGCAACACCGCTGGCCATACGCCGCAGCTGATTACAGCAGTTTGGCAGCAGTCGTTGTGTCCATAACCGAGAAGACTTGGAGCAGATGCACCCAGGAGGGCCGCCATCAAGACCAACGGACTGATCAGCACAGGCTGCTGTCTGGGCCTCACTTGCCTGAAATGGAGAGCAGACGGTGAACTCTCGGCTTTTGATCTCCGCCTAGTGCTGGGGCGGTTGGCGCGAGTCGATCGGCATGTCGCCGCGAGCCGAGGGAACAATCTGGAGCTTGAACCCTGTGCCTCGATCAGCTGAACGCCTGTTCAGGTGCCGATTAAGGATGCTGCCTCCCTGCGGTAGGGGTGCTTTCACCCATCAACCCAGCATGCGTTTGCCTGGATCACCGGAGCGCTCGACTCGCCAAACGCCGCTCCCGCAGCGGGCCGGCGCGGATCTACAGCATTCAAGCCCCAGTTTCAGGACCAGATTGAAAGGAGGAGCAATGGCGTGACAAGCGAAAGGATTTGCACTTATGCGATCCGGCCGCTCCATATGCTCTGAGATCGAACACCAAACATCGTCATGACTCCCCTTTCCATGCCCACCATGAATCACAATTGTTGTTCTCTGCGTCAGCTGTCCGTCACCTGCCTTGGCATTGCCTTCAGCCTGCTGGTGTTGATCGCCACGCCGGCCTTAACCGCTCCCGCCCATGCATCAGGAGCCTTCACCCTCAGCGGCCCATCCTTGCCCTTGGCCGCCACCGCTGGCCGTGTCAAGGCTGACGCCAAGGAGTTCGAAGGCAAGACCCAGGAATCGATCGGTAACGTCACGGGCAACCAAGGAGATCGTCTCGCCGGCAAACAGAAGCAGGTCGAGGCCAAAATCCGGAATACCATCGAAGACGTCAAGGACAAGGCCGGAATGGGCTGAGTAAGGATAAGCGGCTCGGCCTGGCATCACGCCTGAATAGGCCAGGCCGGGACGCCTACATCTTTGAATTTGTGGCCACATCGTTACGTTCGTCCCTGGGTCTTCTTGTCACCGTGGATCACATCTTTTCAGCCACTCCTGATCGTCGAGACGGATCAATCATCTGAGAGGTCGCTTGCGCCGATCTTCGCAGTGGTGTGATATCTCATCATTTTGGCCTGCTGACCTGTGGTGATGCTGCGGCCAATTTCAGATCACATCGAACCGATGGACATCGCCCCGGAACTTGATCACCACGGCCAGCCCCACCTCGAGGTCGATGAGCGCTTCGATTCGATCGAGGAGGCCTGGTTGTTCGCCATCCACTGGCAGCAGCAGCAAGGTGATCGACCAGCGCGACCGAGCGGCTGCGGGAGGTGCCCGGCATCGGCCCGGTGCGGCTTAGCTGGGGGTCATCGCTGGGGCAGGGCAGCACAGGGCCCTGACGCCAGGGGAGATCCTCAGGCGCCGGTAGCGGCCACCAGAGGGCCAGCACGGAGGTGGTTCAGGCGGGAGATCAGATCAGCGATGGAATCGTCCTTGGCGGGCTGGGTCTTGTTGCTCACCAGCTGGCGGCCCACCACGTGGGCGCCGAGGTGGGCCAGCTGAAGCCTCATGGCTGTGAGCACGGTGTGGCCGCCACCGCCGGAGTGAGTGGCAATGGCCACGGGGCGGCCATTGAACAGGGCCCGAAAGTCATCGCCTTGAACCGACAGCCAGGCGATGGCGCTGGTGAGCACCGGCGGTATCGAACCGTTGTATTCCGGCGCGCAGATCACCCAGCGCGGAGCCGCGGCCAACTGGGCCTGCAGCGCCGCCAACGCCGCTGGTGTGCCCGCCGCCTGGGCCCGGGGAGTGAACAGTGGCAGGTCGATGGTGGTCAGATCGAGCACTTCGGCGCTCTGGCCCTGCTCGCGGGCGGCTGCAGCGAAGCGCTCCGCCAACAGTCGGTTCTGGCCATTGCTAGCGGTGATCACCAGCAGATCACTGGTCGGCGTCGGGCTTGACGTCATGGAGTTGCTCAAACCAAGAACGTCCACCATGCCTGTCAATCGATCCACAGACCATGGCAGGCCTCAGACCGGGGTGGCGTCGCGCACACTCTCGAACAGGTCGATATCCCAGGCCACCAGATCGCGTCGGATGGCGTCAGCACGGGAACGGGGCAACAGCCGGGCCAGATCCTCCCCTGTGACCACCCCCGCCAGTTCACCGCCCTCCTCTCTGAGGAACTCCAGGGCATGCCAGGCCAGGATCGCCGCACCCACGGCCGTGGGATAGGAGATGTAGGTGGCGCCGGCATAGGGGCTGCCCAGCAGGCCCCGGTAGCGCAGGTAACTGAGGCCGACGGTCTCGATCGTGACCTGACGGTCGTTGCGCACGTTCTCCGTGTAGCGGATCTCAGCGGCTGCGGCGAAGTGGGCGCGGCGGATCACGCCGTTGCGCAGATATTCCTCGATGCGGCGCGGTTTATTCATGCCCGGCAGGATGGCCCGCACCATCGCCTCCACCGTCAGCTCGCTCTGCTGCTGCGGCAGGGTGCGCTTGGAGAGCAGGTTGAGTTTGAACAGGGCCTTCACCAGCTCCACCTCGGAGCCACCGGTGTAAACGCTGATCGATTCGATCTCGGGGAAGGAGCGATGCAGCGAGAGCAGCTCCTCCTGGTACAGGGGGTACTGGCGGGTGGGCTCCACTTCGCCAGGAAATTGGTGCTCGCGGGCGGCGCTGAAGGGGTCGAGCACCTGGATGCGCCCATCGCGGAGCAGCCGGGGCCGTTCGGCCAGCTCCTCGAGAGCCACCAGCGGCGACCAGGAAAACACGATCTCATCGGCGTCGATGTCTTCCAGGAGATAGAGATCCACGCTCTCGATCTTCAGGTCGCGGCGGCGGGAACCGCGCAGCTGATGCAGGCGCAGGCCAATCAGGAAGTTCGTCAACCCGGGGGAAACGCCGAGGTTGATCAGGGCGGTGCGGCCGCGCTCGCGGTAGGCCTCGTTGAAGGCGTACTGGGAAAAGGTGAGGCTGCGCTCGGTCTCGGCGTCGTACATGTCCGACGCCAGATCCACCACATGGGCGTCGAGCCTGAGGCCGAGCTCAAGCAGGGGCGTGTTGAAACCGGGCTGGGCGGCGTTCACCAGCAAGTGGGCGCCGGCCAGCCGCTGCAGTTCTGGGGCGCTGCCCTCGAAGAGAGGGGCGAAGTCGGGCAGAGCGATGAAGTCGATCCGCTCGAACAGGTGTTCGGCGTGGAACAGGGCATCGCGGGCCAGCTCGTCATTGAGCACCACCACCACAAAGCGCAACGGCACGTCGTCGCGATCGGCCAGCTCCGAGAGACAGATCAGCATCGAGGAGCCCACCGCCCCAAGCCCGAAGAAGGCGATCGTGAGCGGTGCGGCCGCTGGGTCGGGGGTGGCGGCGAGTGAATCCATACACAGCGAAGTGGCCAGCCGAGTATCCCGTAGCGGCGGGAGAATCAACGCACCTGACACCCCGCCCGTGGCAACTCCGACACCGCCACTTCAGATCAGGCCCTACGAACAGGCCGACTGGCCGGCGATCTGGGCGCTGCTGGAACCGGTCTTCCGCGCCGGAGAGACCTTCCTTCACGACCCGGCCATCACAGAAGACGAGGCCCATGCGGCGTGGGTGAAGCAGAGCCAGGCGGTGATGGTGGCCGCGGATCTTCGGCGCCCATGTGGCCAACGCCGGCTATGTGGTGGCCGAACGCTGTCGCCGTCAGGGGATCGGCAGCCGCCTCTGCCAGCACTCCCTGCAGGCGGCGAGGCGGCTGGGCTTCCGGCTGATGCAGTTCAACCTGGTGGTGAGCACCAACACCGCCGGACTTCGCTGCTGGCAGCGCAGTGGCTTTCAGACCTAGTTCGCTCCGCCGGCGATGTCAGCACCTGTCGCTGAAGCCTATGTTCTCACTGAACAGTCTCTGCTTCTGGTAGGAGTTCGACCTCGAAGCAACCCAGTTCCGGCACTTCGTCAGGCAGGCGTCCGTCCGTGAGCGCACGCAGCAGGGGGATCGGCTCAAAGGCAAAGTTGACGACGCGCGGCTGACCGTCGATCAAGGTCTGGGTCAACGCGAGTTCGTAGTCCAGCATGTCGGCCAGATAGGGCACGCTCCATTCCCGCGCAGCCACCTGTGCAGCAAATGCATTCGCTTCTAACGTGGCATAGAGCGCCGGCGGATGGTGCTCAAAGGTATCGCGCAGCATGCGTCGGAATACTTCAGGCCCAACACTGCATAGCAGCAACTTCGTACTGAGCCGCAGCACCTGCACCACCATCGATGCGCGGAAGGAGAACACCAGGTCGCGCACCAGGGCGACACCTGCTTCCTCGCTGAGGCTTGCTTGCATGGCCTCAGTGTCAGCATCATCCGGCTGCACCGGCTGACCGGTAACAAGCGAAGTCAGCGCAGCTTCCCATGGTCCGCCCATTGCCGCCGGCTGAGTCCCATGATCGACAGAGCGAAAGGTCAGCACAGAGTCTTGCTCGATGACTGGTGATGGCGCAGTTTCGATTTCCTGTTCGCCGATCCAGGCACGGATTCGATGCAGTTCGTCGACCACGACTGCGCTGCCAAGGTCTTGCAGGAAGGATGGAAAGATTTCGAAGATCACCGCCTGTAGTGCAGGCAGTCGATGAGGAAGATCGCGAACCCTGTGCCACAACTCAGACGGCACCGGCCCGGAGTGGGCGTCAAGCCAGAACCCATCAGATGTCATTCCACCGGCTAGGTGCACTTCCCAGACACGGTGCAGCGGCAGAGCCGCGAGAAAGTCTTGCAGGGGCTGGCGGCCGTTGACGGCGTTGGCGTAGGCATTGTGGAGGTCCAGTAGCAAGCCGCAGTCCGCAGCTTCTGCAACGCGCGCGAAGAACTCCCCATCCGACATCTCATCACTGCGCGGGCGCAAGTAACTGGTGCCGTTCTCGATGGCGACCGGCACGCCGAGGGCATCCTGCAGCCGGCAGATGTTGTCAGCAATGACGCGAACTTGCGCGTCGGTCTGCCTTGGAGGCATGAAAAAGCCAGTACAGATGCCATGGGAAGCATTGAAGCTCAGGTGCTCTGAAACCCAGGGTGCATCCAGCGCCCGCACGGCCTCGCGTAACAACGCGAGGTGATGCTCTGTGGGTCGTGTCATGCCCCCCACCGGTGCCGCCACGCTATGAACTAACTTCCTCCCCGGCAGGCGCTGAAGATGGTCCAAAACCGCTCGTGGCGCCTGCGGTGGTGTGCCGGCAGACGCCACAAGCCAGGTGGTTTGTGGCTCGAACTCGATCCAATCCACCAGTTCGGGGTGTTGCAGCAAGACCGGGTCCAGGGACCTGGTCCAGCTGACACCGACACCGGCCAATTGCGGGAAATGGCGTTGCATCAGATGCGTCTCTTCCGGTACAGCTTCAGGCGAAGCGGCCCGTGCCCTTGATGGCCAGCTTGGCGTCTACGACGAAGCCGTCCAGTTCTCGTTGGAAGAGGATGTCGAAGCCCGAGCAGCAGTTTGGACAGCCCAAACGCCCGAGCACCTTCTCGATCGTGGAGCCCAGTTGTTCAATGTTGTCGAATACCGCCGCGGGCGCGGAGACACGGACGGCCTTAACGGGAATCGGATCCTGGGGCAGCGCGATCGGTGGCAGCGGTTGTGGGTTCAGCGCCACGACGTTGTTATTGATGCGGGCGACAAAGTCGCGCTCGAGATTCAGGTGAAACTCATTGCAGCCAGTCGCGCAGGCTGAATGGCCTAGGCGCTCGGCCAGATCCTTCAGGCCCTGCTTGAGAACCTTCAGGTCATTGGCTACTCCAGCAGATAGCGTCAAGCGCGTCACAGCACCGCGCTTCTTCAACTGGGTAGCATCGATAACTTGCTTGTCCATGGGGCGATTCCTAATGCGTAGTGTGAGCGGTCTCCGGCAGGAAATACGCCCTGGAGAAGACCTGTTGCCAAACTAGACTTGATTCAAGGAAGGGATGTGACTTAAATCATAACGAGTTGTGAGAATGGTCACTAGCCTCCGTAAAGCAATCAAGTTTCACTAGATCGATGACCGACCAAGCCGGCTTCGATGACACTCTGGGCAGCATGAGACTTTGAACCGTACGTCAATGCCTTTAACCAGATCGGATACGGCTGCAAATCCGAGTGCCCAGCTGGTGGTCGAGGCTGCGGCCGTGCCAGCGAGCTGATGCAGGTTGCCGCTGATGCCATCACGCACTGCCTTCCACCCCACCAGGCCAGGTTTGCGTTGCGTTCATAAACGGCGCGCCTTGTGGGGATGGCCCCCCACCCTGGGGCGGGGTTCTATCCCTGGCGGCCCCTCAGCAGCAGGAGCCGCTCGTTGAAGACGTGGCTGCCGTGGCTGCCGGTGCGGGAGCGGTCTGCGTCACGCCACCGTCAAAGGGCAGGAGGGATCCGCAACCTTCGAAGAGGCCGTAGTGACGGCTGCAATCACCGATGAAGCTGAAATGCGGCGCCAGACGGCTATCGGCGAGCATGCGGAAGGTGTTGCCGCACACCGGAAACACCTTGCCAGCCTCGATCCAGTGGTGCTTGTCGAAGGGCAGGGCGTGGGGGTGTTCGGCAATCGTGCCGCGGTAGATCACCGCCTGGCCGTGGTCTTCGCAGGCATCCTCCAGCTCGGGGAGATGAAACAGGCGGTAGGTGGCGGAGAAGAAGCGGATCGGGCCGGTGCGGGCGGTGAGTGCCGCATCGGTGATCTCCAGGGGCCGGTCGCTTACCAGGCGGGGATCGGCGAAGCCGGCCTGGCGGGCCAGGCGCAGGAAATCGTTCCAGTAGAGGGCGCCACTGAGGCATTCGCCGTAGAGCACCGGATCGTGGCGCAGCGCCTCGGGCACACGCCGGTCGGTATAGACATCGGCGAAGAAGAACTCCCCGCCACGCTTGAGCAGGCGCCGTACCCCGTTCAGCACGGCCAGCTTGTCGGTCGAGAGGTTCACCACACAGTTGGAGATCACCAAATCGAAGCTGCCGGGCTCCAGCGGCAGCTGCTCGAGCTGCTCGATGCGGCCCTCCAGAACCTGCACGTTGGCGAAGCCAAATTGCTCGGCGTGGTGCTGCTGATGCCGCCGGGCCACCTCCAGCTGCTCCGGCGTCATGTCCACCCCCACCACCTCACCGCCGGCGCCCACCAGCTGGGCCAGAAGATACACATCGCGGCCGCTACCGCAGCCCAGATCCAGCACCCGCAGACCCTCCAGCAACGGCGGCACCACCAGCCCACAGCCGTAGTAGCGCGACAGCACCTCGGGATGGATGCGGGCCAACAGCGGGCGCAGGGCCTCGGGAACGCTGCTGGCATCACAGCAGGCGTCGGTGCGTAGATCGGCGCTGCTGCTGAGGGTGGTGCCGTAGTACTCCTGCACGCCGTAGCTCAGGTCGGTGGACGTCGTCATGGCGATAGGCGGAAGGATGAAGTGCGTGGTCGGTAGGGCACAGCCCCCAGCCCCACGTACCAGGAGCATCTCAGGTGGGCGCAGGAAGGTTGCCATGGACTGGTGGTCGTAGCCGAACAAGTCGCCGCCGGCCCTTCCCATGCTGCGGCGCCGACTGCCCTCTGGTGCCTATCCCAACCCCACTGGCCCCCTCATCGACCAAATCGCCAATGCCGATGGCGCCAACCAACTGCTGAGCCCCATCGATGGCAGCGTGATCAGCGTCGATGTGCTGGGCAATCCCCGCACCACCCGGGGCCTGCGCGACATTGGCGCCCTGCAGGCCCAGGTTCCAGGCCCCCTGCCCTTGGCTGGCGCGGGGGCGGCGCTGGCCTGGAGCCGCCGGCTGCGGCGTAGGCTCCGGAGCTCCCAGGCATCGAAAACTGCGCTAACGCCCGACTGAGCTCTGCCAGCTCTGGGCATGGAGCTTGGCCGGCGATCGCGCCTATTGCAACTCGCATAGGCAATGAAGCAGGCTGGCCATCTATCAGGATTTGATGGTCAGCCTGAGGCAGGGATGATCAGTTGTCTTGCGATGGCTCCTCTTGAGGCGATACCTGGCCGTAGCGCCTGCGAATGCGCTGTTTGTCGATGGAGCGCAGCTGATCGACCAGGGCGATGGACGGTTTGGTAAGACCGCTTGGGCTAGGTGCTGTACCAAGACGCTCCGCCCCTGCCGGCTCGCCCTCCTCAACCTACGTTGGCGGTGCCGTGGGCGTGGCGGGCGATCCCCACCCATCGCCTAGACGAACATCACCACCCGGGAGGAGGCGAGCGTCACACTTCTCGATGAGCTCGCCGCAGATTGCCGCCAGTTGCCCCAATCGAGCTCCAGTTCATTGGTATCCACGGAGCAACAGCCGAACCACTGTTCGGTTGAATGCTGACACTGAGATGACAGTCACGAGGTAGCGATCAAGCCAAGCTGTTTGAACAAGCTTAAGGATTGCCGTCTCGCGGCTGAAGAACCGTACATGTTTACCGTTGCTATTCTCCAGGGTGAAGCCTTCGAAATCACCGAAGTGGTCGAACAGAAGGCCACTGATCTTGCCAGACCAGAGGTGGCTGGATGCCGGCCCCGGTTCGCCCAGCCAGTCTTCCGCCGGCTCAAAGCCCTGAGGATCATCTCCATCAAGACCAACCCGGGTGTCTAGACCACTCGGAATGGCTTCACCTTGACCAGCATCGCCGGAATTCGGCTTGGTTCCGCCTGCGGCATCGAGATCAAAAACGCCGTCGGGCGTTGCGGGGACCAGTTCCGGTCGGCCGCCAAGCGCACGGACTTTTGCTGCCGTCATTTCAACGTAACGGGTCATCGTGGCCATCCAGCGACTGCGTGCGGGCAACTTCTCAAGGCGCCACTGAAGGACCGATAGCAGGCGGAGGAAGTAATTCAACATGTCCCCCTTCGTCGAGACGGGGATGGCGAGCTGGAAGGCACCGACAAGTTTGCGCCAGCGGCCATTGCTTTGTTGTATAGCTGCTACCTCTTTAGGGTCGGGCGCCCTGAGGATCACGGCAAACTCTCCGTCCGTGTCAAGAACTCGAAGATCAGTCACAAGCGTCTCGCGATCGCCGATGTCGAACACCCCGACAGGCAGATTGTCGCCGTTCGCATCACCATCATCCTTGAAGATCTGTAACTTACGCAAGATTTCAGTTGCTCTTCCGAGCGGTATTTGGGTGGTCTTCGTCATTGGAATGTCGAGCCCCCTTGATTGGTTTGTGATCTGGCGCACCGAAAGGTCAAAGCGCTGACCCTTGGTAATGCCAAGCGGCAGATGCGCGGACAACACGCCCGTCTGGCGCTTGTTGCTCTGAGGGATTGGTACGTAGCGTGTACCGCCCGCCGGTACGGAAATCGTGTGTTCATCCACGACTTCAATCTCGTGACGGGCATAATAACGCTCCGCAAGGTCGACGACCCCCTGGGCATCCCAGGTGGGAATGAAGATCTGCACCTTCGTGCCTTCGGGCGCCTTGTTGCGCCAGGTCAGCACGAGCTCGTCTGGCGGAAACGCCTCGCTGATTGTACCACGCGTCGCCTCGATTTCAAAAGTGTGGATGGCCGCTCGCGACGCATTAGTGCCTGGATTGGCAACCTCGGTAAATGCAATATTGCGCTGCGCAAGCTTGTCCGAGGTGGACGGCCCTGAGCCGGACGGGATGGGCGTGCCCGCGTACTCAACCTGCGCCACCAGGCACTGGTGCTCGCTCATGAGCAGGTCTCGTATCGACACCATGGGTCCGCCGTTTGGCCTCTCCTGGATGATGTCGCCATCGAGATTGCTGTCGATCAGCGCTCCGAAGAACGTCGAGATCTGCGAGCCACCGGCCGGCCCGAACGCTGGTTTGACGCTGTTCGGCCTCACGTTGACCGGATCCTGCTGGTCGGCAGGCGTGGCATCGCGGGCAGCGGCGAACATCGGGATCGACAGCCACTCACTACCGGAGCTATTTGGGCTCGGTAAGGCAATGGGATCGACGCCATTCGTCTGCAAGTACCCGCCCGTCGGCCCGCTCGCGCCGCGGTTGAACTGGAGCGCAGCCGTTGTCTGGGAGGTAAAGATGCGGAAAAACACACGGAGGTTGTTCGCCACGGCCATGTTGCCGTTTAGCCGCACCCTGGCGACGGCGAAGTTGTAGACCTTGCGATTCAAATCCGTCGTCGTCGGCAGCGAGCTCAGCCTGGATCCGCTTTGCGTGATTGCGATCGATTCGAACTGTGCGATCGTCATAGCGTTAACCAGCTCGCGCAAGAAGTCGAGCGCTTGGGCACGGGTGGCGTCGGGCGGCAGCAGCCTGCCGTTCATGGTCTGTCCGGTCACGACCGAGAACACTCGGAGGTCCGAACTGAGCCAGTGCGTGTCATTGTTGTTAGCGAGATCCAGCATGAACGGGTTCGCCGATTTGACCAGCTGCACAATCGCGAAATCGGATTGTGGAGTGCCGGCCACCGGGTTGAATGTCGCGGTGACCTGCACCTCGTCCCTCTCAGTAGCGAAGTCGAACGCGTCGGCAACGACGACCTCGATGCGGTAGGTGAACGTAAAGCGCTGCAGGCGATCGCTCAGACTCGGATCGTCGCTGTCGACCTCGGTTGGCACGGCCGTCAGGCCGCTGTTGTCCGGGAAGGTCAGGTCAGGCGCCCAGTCGGAGAGCTCCGGCGGGTTCCCGAGGCTCGTGATCGGTCCATAGGGGAACTGGTTCGGACGGATGCCATCAATTGTGACGACGATGGCTTGCTCGATGTCCGAGTCCGCGGTCGCCTCGTCCTGGCTGATCGTGCTGCGTTCGAGGATCAGCTCCATGTTGATCCTCGGCTTGGCCAGCCAGTTGGTGATATTGACGAAGATCTGCTTGATGTCCTGGTAAACCGCAGCCGCCGACCCAGTGCCATAGAAGCCCTTGCCCTTCTCGGCGTCGGGGCCCGCATTGGTCAGGCCGTCCGCATTCAGACTGCTGTCGCCATCGAGGTTGATATCGATGTAATGATGGAAGGTCGAAGCCGTGACGATGCGGCCCTTGCCGACGACAGTGCCGTCGTACACGCACAGTGTGTTGATCGTCTTTGGCGTGGGCGGGGTCTGTCCATCTGAGATGCTCGAGTTGGCTTGGCCCAGATCTGTCGGCGGTGAGACAGTCTGGCCGGTCGCGATGACCAGCGGCAGCACGTCCTGACCGTTCACCGCAGGAGGGAAATCGATGACCGTGCGGCCGGAGCCATCGTCCAGCGGATACGCATTTGTGTAGTCGAAAATGCCACTCAGATCATCGGCACCCAGGGTGTGGCCCTCGTGCATGTGATCCGCGTAGACCAAGAGATTGCGTCCAGCGTGTCGCAGGATCGAGTGGGCTGGGGCTGTCGTTGGCGACAGCGGTTGAGGTACAGAGTCCGACTGATTCTCGAACCACACTCGGTTGGCCGTGGGGTAGGTACCAGCGGGATTGCGTTGCAGCGTGTCGCCGCGGCCTGCACCGTTACGGTCGAAGTTGCGCGGAAAGCCTGGCACGCCCGGGACACCGGGATCGCCGGGGGTGGCGGGGCGGGCGACCATGGGTGAATTATTGCCAATAGCACCGTTTCCGAACCAGGCTCGCATGAGACGAACGCGCGGGATACGTCCGCACATGTCCGAGCCGATGCTCTCGTGGTCGCCTGTTGCAAACACCCCGCCGCCGGCGTCCATAAACGCTTCGACTGCGGCCACTTCGGCGGACGTCAGGTTTCTCGAACCATTGGCATCCTGCCCGTGGGCGCCGAACATCCACACGACGTCGAAGTCGCGCAGGTTGATGACCGAGGGATCACCCGGGACGGGGGCGAATGCCAAGGTCACGTTGTCAATGTCGGCCGACGCATCGACGTCGCGGTGCGCCTTGGTGACGGTCATGCCGGCGTTGTTGAGGATCTCGACCAGCCGCACGAAGGTGAAGTCTGCAATTCCGCCACCCGAGGCGCCGAAGCGATAGAAGCCGTCAAGCAGGATCAGAACGTTGGCCATTGGGGGAATCGCCTCGCAGAGGATCAGAACTTCAGAAGTGTTGCGCCAGCGGATAGCAGAGGTTGTGATCCAGACCATTCGCCACGGTGATATTGCTCACAAGAAATGTGGCCAGCCTGCATCGCGGTGAGCCAAGTCATGAGTTGAGGTCGCCCGCCAAGGGTTTTGATCATTGCATCTTGGACAGAATCAATCTTTAGAATTCAACCCTTGGCTTGTTCCTGACGCTGCCGTTGAGTGGCAGGTGAGGAGCTGGAGGTGCGAAACTGATAGATGGTGGCAGCCTGTCCACTCGAATGGGCGCTACCGATTGCAAGGCCTACGGCGATCGTCAGCCCCGCCTGATAGGCCGCCAGCGATCCGGGCCCATCACCATCCGCCACCATCACACCACCCATCTTGTTGTGGCTCACCGAAAGATCGCGCTGCCACTGTGTGTTCGCAGGATCGCGATTCTCAAGCCCTTCGTCGGTTTCCTGCACTGCCTGATGGCCTTGCGAAGCGCGAGGCGGAGGCGTCCTGGCTGCGCACCCTGGTGCTGCTCCAGCAGCGGGAGAGCCTCTCTTTCCGCTGCAGGCTCCGCTGGGAGGGTGATCTGGATGAGCAGGAGCGATCGTGATCGTCGTCGATTCCTCGGTTGGTTTCAGGAGAGCTCAGCGACCACGATCTAGCTGCGGGTGGGGGGTGGTGAGCCATCACACCACAGGCACTCCCGTCATCCCGCCGATAAGGGTAGGGAATGACGGAGTCATCATCAGGTCGGGGGCATGATCGGTCGAAGACGACAGGCGGGCGGGAGCGCGATTGGAGTCTTTGTTCTCGGTCATTTGCCACCGCTTCCAGGGCGTCGCGCCGTCGCCATTAGACGGCGTCTTTGCAGACTTCAAGTTCAGCGATTCATGCGCAGTTCACTCTCGCCTACCACGATCGTTAGCGTCCCACTCGAACTCGGGAGAAAGCCGGCGGCGCTCTCTGGCTTGAACTCGGCCGAGATTTGATGCTTCCCTGGTTTCAGGTTTTTCGCCAACAGCGTGGCGACGCCCAGCTTGTCAGTGCGCGATTCTCCATAAGGTTTTCCATTGATGAGAAACCGGACCGTCCCGGCAGGAACTGCTTTGGCCGACAAGGATCGCGGCACCACAGTCGCCACCAAGGTCTTGTCGCGGTTGCCGAGATTCGTTCGCGTCGCGAAGCGTTCGATCTGCTCACTAACGATATAAGCATTGGAGAAGCCCTTTTCGCCAGTCATCATGACGTCAAAAACGCAATTGGCGTTGCGATTCTTGTCGCGGACGCCACTGCAAATCTGTCGTGCCGCTCGCGCGGGCAGGCTTGCCGCCATCGGCAGGGTGGGGATCTTGCAGTCTCCAGATTTTCGTGGCCAATCCTTCATCGTGAAGGTCTCGGTAGATTCGCCTGGTGAATAATCGAACAGGCTGGTCCGATCAGTGACCCGCCAAGCATTGGCGAAGGTGTCGTAGAGATCAATCCAGCGGTCAGCGGCCGCCGCCGGCTTTGGACCAACAAAGGCATTGTTAGGAAGGCCGGGCAGCCAGCTGCCCGTGGGAATGGCGCCCATGACTCCTTCATAGGCTGGCGTACGGAAAACCGACACGTTCAGATACCAGCGATTGTGCGGCGCGCCCCAGAAATGCGAGGTCGCGGTCAAGCCAGTGCCATCAGGAAAGTCAATGTCGATACCGTTTCCCGCAGCCGATCGAGATACGCGCGCGCCCGGACCAAGGTCGATGCCTGAGGTGGGCACGGCGGTCGGTGCGCCATCGACCCGAAGCGTCATCGCGCCGCTGTTGCTGTCTTTTTCCGGCTGCCAGGTCACGCGGCGGCCGCCGACACGCGCGGCCAGCGCGGAATTGAGGCTCACGCACGCCGACAGACCTGTGTAAGTATTGGGAATCGGCGGCTGTGTCGACACGGGCGACTGGCGCGTCTGAATCTCAAGTCCGTTCGCGTTGCGCAGGAGGGTAAATTCGCCCGCGCTCTGGAAATCGAAATTGACGCCATCGACGGTTCGGATATGCGGGTCGCCGTCGGTTACGCCGTCATTGAGTGAACCCCAATGCAACAACACGTTCGGAGATCCAGGTTGCGGGTCTGTCACCCCGCCCCAGCCTGTTGTAGCAGCCGTATTCGCGGCATTAAGGATCCCAGCCCATACCTGTGTCGGCGTGGCGGCTGGATACGTTTGCAGGAAGCGAGCGACGACGCCGGCGACGTGAGGCGCGGCCATCGACGTGCCGGATAGCGTCGCGGTCGCTGCGTCGCCGGTTCTCGATGCGGACACTATGTTGCTGCCTGGCGCGAATAGATCGAGGCACGTCCCGAAATTCGAAGCCTGGCCTCCTACGAAAATCGATCGCGCGTCTGTCGCGGGCACGGTGGAGCCCACCGTGATCGCGGCGGGAACGCGACCCGGAGAGCGCATGCACGCGTCACCGTTGTTATTGCCGGCGGCGACGACCGCGATCACGCCAGCCGCGATCATGCCGCCGATCGACATATCGACCGCGGCGGAGACCGGTCCGCCGAGGCTCAGATTCGCCACGGCCGGTAGAACGCGGTTCGTGGCCACCCAGTCCATGCCGGCGATTTGCGCCGCTGCGGTTGGAGCACATGCGGCGTCACCGACGCGTACATTGATGAGGTTTACATCCTTCGCGACGCCGAAGGTCTCGCCTCCAATTGTTCCCGCGACATGCGTGCCATGATCTTTGCAGTCGGTGAAATCGCCAGCCACTACCGTGAAACCATTGGTGGCGCGCCCACTGAATTCCGTATGCGTAATTCGTATGCCACTGTCGATGACGTAGGCGTTTACGCCTGCGCCGGTTTCACTATATGTGTAGGTGCCATTTAACGGCGTGAGACGTCTGTCAATCCGATCGAGACCAGCCGGCGGCGCGCCGGCTGGATTTGGCGGCTGTATCACGTTGAAACTGCCGACTGTGTCCTGCTCAATGAAGGCCACTTCGGGGATGTTCCGCAAGTAATCCAGCGCCGCTTTCTCCCGAACGGAATCGCGTGGAAGCTTCACATTGAACCCCAGCAACGCCGAGGTATAGACGTGAACAATCTTGCCGCCGAACTGTCCCATCGCCTCGCGGGCTCGGGACAAGGCTGCAGCCGCGCCCGGCTTGAAGACGACAATGTAGCTGTGCGGAACCGTCTCTGAGGGCTTGGGCGAAGGGGGCTGTTGGTGCATGCCTGGCAACGCCGTAGGGCTTGATCTCACGGCATCCGGCTGCGCCCAAGTCGGTGTGATGATCGCAGCCGCCGATAGCGCAAGCGCGCCGCGCTGCGCGCACCAACGAAACGCTTTCAAGGACGTGATCATTTGGCCTTGGTTGACTCGATCGTTGCTCTGAGACCTCGTGTTCATGATCTTGAATGGTGAGATTACTGAAAGTGGGTTTGCCACCATCAGCCAAAACTATATGGAGATGCACAACAGCGAAGTGACCTTTGTCGTGCAGGACAGTGACGTTGCTCACAGATCGGCACCGATCAAAAAAGAAGATCGCTCGGGGTGCTGCTCTTAGAATCTCGTTTAGTTTACTCCGCGAAATCGATTTCTTGGGGGCAGGATGCAGCTGTTGTGCGCCAGCATTGGGTCGTTTGTCGAGCGATGGTGTTTGGGTGGAGTCGCATGAACGATGGAAATCCCAACTACAGCCTGACTCAGGTCGCCACATCCTCCGCACGCTGTATGGGCGGGTCCGATATCCGCTCTGCGGTGGCTGCCATTGTCGGTCTATGCAGCCGATGGCAAGCCGGCAACTTGCTCCAAAGGGCATGCGGAGCAGTGGGACTGTGGGATTGTACGGTGGGGACGTGGGGATTTTATGCGGACCCGGAATCGCCGGCGTCGCTCTTCGACTTCTTTACAGGAAATCTGGCGGACTGGTGTCATTCTTTGGTTCATAAATGAGGACGCTTCTTATCGAGCAGCGTCCCGTGGAGTGGTGTAACTCAGGAGGAGCAGCCCCGGCGTAGCCGGGGCTGACGGCTCACCTCCCTCAGACATCAGCTGTGGCAAAGGGTGGGCCGGTCTGTGACCCTGTTCGGAGCACTACCACCAAACCGAACACAGA
>CALRXC020000013.1:0-75933 GCA_943372025.1 Synechococcus sp. UW140
GAGAAAGGCATTCACCTCTTCGCTTCCCATCTCGCGCGGATGGCGTAGGCGATGAAACCGCAGGAACCGCCGCAGCCACTGCTCGTAGGTAGCCACCGTGCGGCGTGCGTAATGGCGAGCCTGCAGTTCCTCCCGGTACCGCTGGATCAGGCCGGGCGGACGGGCGCCAGTGGGCGGGGGGCCGGATAGGGGTTCAGGTGTGGCCATAGTCATCCTTTCGGATCTTTCCCATCAGCATTCCCAGCCGCGGCTGCGGCGCCATGCTGAGAGCACCCGTCAGCCACCGCCCGGTAGGGGCACCCACCACCCATGGACCAACCCTTTGCCCACACCCTGAGTTTTGACGACCTCGAGGTGCTCGTGCTGGTGGAAGACGGCGGCGCCACGCCCCGCGAGGTGGCCGACTCCCTCGGCATGGACCTGGAGGAGACGAAAGCCCTGTTTTACGGCCTGTTGCGGCGCGGTCTGCTCGCTTGCCAGGAGGAATCCACCACCTTCCAGCTCACCCCCATGGCCCGCAGCCTGCGGAACGATGAAGCCTTCAGCGCCGCGGCCTTCGCGGCTGCTCTCACTGGGGCGGGGACCAAAGACCAAGGCTGAGCCCGGCAAGCCCGCTTGCTGCCGTCCACCTCGTGCCGGCCTCAATGCCCTGCAGAACCTTCTCGGGCGGCTGTTCGCCGGACACGTCCTGCTTGAACAGATGGCGTAGCGCTTCGGTGCGCGTTCGCAGGCCGATGCCCTGGCGAAAGCTCGGCACTGGAGCTGCTCCGCCGGCGCGAACGCGGTCGTGAACACCGGCAGGCTCAATAGACCATCGCCTGGGCAGTGAACTCCTTGAGTTCAAAGCGCTCGGCCTGGGCCTCCGGACTCACCACCACCAACCGCAGCCGCTCCCCCTGGAGCCCATCCTTGCTGGCGGTGGTAGTGCCGATCTCCTTGCCGTCGCGATCGAGCACCCGGAAGGTGGCGCGGATGTTGCCGCAGGGGCGGTCCTTGCAATACACCTCGAAGATGCGGGCCATGCCGCCGCCGAACAGCTTGGGGGGATTGCAGTCGTCGGTGCACCAGCGGGTGAGCACCCCATCGGCGCCGGTCTGCCATCCCATGGTGCGGAGCTCCTGCCGCTCCCGCTCCCTGAGCTCATCGGCGGACAGCCTCTGGGCCGCCCGGAACTGATACCCCCAGTAGAAGCCACCCCCCAGCACGGCCAGACCCGCCATCAACCAGGGCACACAGCCGCTCAGCCCTCGGGAGCGGCGGGGTGATCGCTGCTGGTTCAGGTCGCGCTCGGCGGAATCATCGGGCCCGTGGAGCTCGCGGCCGTCCTGCTCCTCGAAACGGGAGTCGCGGCGGTCGTCGCTGCGGACATCGCGGCGGTCGTGGCGGAACGGCATGGGACGCGAGTGCTGGCGACGGAAAAGGGGAGACGAACGCCTGGCGGGGCGTGGGAAGCGGGTAAGCAGCGCCAACCGGGCATGGCACGGCTCCGCGGGACTCCGCGGACGGGCAGCCGGTTGGCGTCGATCGCGGCGGAATCGCCTCAGAGCCCAGTAACCGCTCCAGGGTATGCACGGAGCCCTGACGGTGCACCCTTTCCCACTTCCTGACCGCCGATCAAGGGCGCCGTAGGGCCCGCCAGGAACCATCGCCTCCTGGCCAGGCATACCCCGGCCGCCTCAAGGCCCCCAGATCCCCGACCTGCGCCCAATCCCAACGCCCCCAGAAGCTGCGAAGGCCGTCTCAGGGCTGGCCAGCGCCAGCCTGCCCCGAACCCCTCCTTCGCCGGCAGCCCCCGCCGTCTGCCGGAACCAAATCCGACCCTTTCAAGGGGCGATCGTGGCCATCGGTGCCCGCACCACCCTGCACAAGGCCCAGAACCGGCAGCCCCCCGGGAAGCTCAAAACTCCCGAGCCGGCCACTGACGCCGCTCGGCCTTCCAGAGGCGCCAGCGCAGCTCCAGATCCTTCGGGGCATAGAGCACGATCGGCCGGCTCACCTCGTAGGGCACCACGAAGGGCTTGCCGCCCATCGGCACGAAGGCCCGCCGCTTCGGCTCCCCGGGAGGGCAGGCCATGCGGGTGGAGGCCGGCGGGGTCACCTCGCTGATCTGCACCACCCGCAGCTGGGTGCCGGCCACGGGCTGGCTGCGCATTCGGCCCGAGAACATCACCTGGTTGCAGTCGAGCTCAAGGTTGCGGCCTGCGATCAGCTCCACACGCCAGTCGGCCGGGTTAGCGGAGAGGGCCGGATCCGGGCTGGGCGGCAGCAGGCCACTCAGCTGGATCACCCAGCGGCGCTCCCCGGGGGCCGGGGCGGGATAGGGCTTCAGATCCAGCCGGGGAATGGCCAGGGCCGGAGCCGGGGCGAGGCTGGTCCACAGGGGAAGGAGCCCCGCCAGCAGCAGGCCGGCCCCTCCGGCCCAACGACCCCAGGACCGCAGCCCGGTGCCGGGGAACAGCGCCCGATGAGCCGCCGCCCGATGAGCCGCCGATCGATCAGCCGCCGATCGCCAGAGGAAAGACGGCCGGGCACCTCCACCGGAACGCAGGCAAGGCATGGCATGGCGACAAGGGATCTTCCGCATCTTGATCAGCCGGAACGCCGGCGTCGAGGCGGAAGGGGGCCGGAATCTGCCAGCCTGACCCCATGGCAGCCCCACCCCCCACCACCGTGGCCCTGCTCTCCGGGGGCCTCGACTCCGCCACCGCCTGCGCCCTGGCCCTGGAAGCGGGCCACCGGGTGATTGGCCTCTGCTTCGACTATGGCCAGCGCCACCGCCGCGAACTGGAGGCGGCCTCAGGTGTGGCCAGGGCCTTCGGGCTCGCCGAACACCACACCGTGGCCGTGAACCTGGCCGCCTGGGGCGGCTCCTCCCTCACCGATCCCAGCCTGGCGGTGCCCACGGGCGGCGTGGAGGAGGGCACGATTCCCAGCACCTACGTGCCGGGGCGCAACACGGTGTTCATCGCCATCGGCCTCAGCCTGGCGGAGGCCCGCGGCGCCCAGCGGCTGGTGCTGGGGGTGAATGCGATCGATTACTCCGGCTACCCCGACTGCCGCCCCGACTACCTCGAAGCCTTTCAAAGCCTCGCCGATCTCGCCACCCGTGCCGGCCGCCAGGGGGAGGGCACCCGCCTCTGGGCGCCCCTGGTGCACTGGAGCAAGACCGAGATCGTGCGCCAAGCCCTGCGGCTGGGGGTGCCGATCGCCGACACCTGGAGCTGTTACAGCGGCGGCTCGGAACCCTGCGGGGTGTGCGACAGCTGCCGGATCCGCGATGCCGCCCTGATCGAGGCCGGCCGCCCCGACCTGGCCAGCCGCGGGGCAACCGCCGCGCCGCCACTGGAGCCCACACCCTCCGATCCTTGAGCACACCGCGCCACCGCCTCGATCTTCCCTGGTGGGAACCCTGGAACCTCACCCGGGCCCTCGCCCGCCACGGCGGCCGGGAAGGCCTCGTGTTGCTGGAGGGCGATGGCTCAGCCTTCGGACAACGGGCCGTGCTGGGTGTCGATCCGATTGAGCTGGTGCGCTGCCAGGGGCTGCCCGGCGAGGCCGGTGCCAGCGATCCCTTCGCCGCCCTGGCGGAACTGGAGCGGCGGGGAGGGCCCTGGCTGGGTTGGCTGGCCTACGAGGCCGGTGCCTGGGTGGAGCCAGCCGACCACTGGCGCCCCAGCGACATGGCCACCCTGTGGGCGGCCCGCCACGACCCACTGATCCACTTCGAACGCACCAGCCGGCGCTGCTGGCTGGAGGGGGAGGATCCCAATCGGTTGGCGGCGATGGCGGCCCGGCTGAATGCCCTCGGAGCCCCACCCGACCCGAACGACCGGCCTGCCGAGCCGCCGGGCGGTGCTCCTGGCCGTGATCTGCCCCCAGACCCCGCGATGGCGGCCATCCCCCTGGAGGCCTGGCACTGGCACACGCCACCAGAGCGCTACGCAGCCCAGGTGGAGACCCTGCTCGGCTGGATCGCCGCCGGCGACATCTTCCAGGCCAACCTCACCGCCTGCTGCGAAACCAGCCTGCCGGCAACACCCGATCCCCTGGCCCTGCATAGCCGGCTGCGCCGCCACTGCCCCGCCCCCTTCGCGGGCCTGGCGATCGCGGCGGATGAGGCGGTGGTGTCGGCCTCGCCGGAGCGCTTCCTGCGCTGCGATGCGGCCGGAAGCGTGGAAACCCGGCCGATCAAGGGAACCCGCCCGCGCCATGGCGATCCCACCGCTGATGCGGATGCCGCGGCGGAGCTGGTGTGCGATCCGAAGGACCGGGCCGAGAACGTGATGATCGTCGACCTACTCCGCAACGACCTGGGCCGCGTCTGCCGGCCCGGTTCGATCCAGGTGCCCCAGCTGGTGGGGCTGGAGAGCTATGCCCAGGTGCACCATCTCACCTCGGTGGTCACGGGGCAGCTGGCGGCGGGGAAGGGCATCACCGACCTGCTGCGGGCCTGCTGGCCGGGGGGCTCGATCAGCGGCGCGCCGAAGCTGCGGGCCTGCCAGCGGCTGGCCGCCCTGGAGCCGGTGCCGCGGGGCCCCTACTGCGGCTCCCTGTTCCACCTGGCCGCCGATGGCAGCTTCGACAGCAGCATCTTGATCCGCAGCGTGATGGTGAAGGGGCGGCGTCTGCGGGTGCAGGCGGGGGGAGGGGTGGTGGCCGATTCCGATCCCGCCGGTGAGGCCCTGGAGATGGGCTGGAAGATCCGGCCGCTGCTGGAGGCCCTGGCATGACGGCCCCCATCGCCTGGATCGCCGCAAGCGCAGCAGGTGAGCCCGCCGCAGCGGCTGGGCCCGCCGCAGCGGTCCCCCACCCGCCCGACGCGGGTGCCACCGCTTCCCTCCCCCAGGGTCAGTGGGGCGATCCCGGCGTGCTGGCCCTGCCCCTGGCCGACCGGGGCCTGCTGCTGGCCGATGGCCTGTTCGAAACCGTGCTCCTCGAGGAGGGGAGGCTCCAGCTGCTGGACGCGCACCTGGAGCGCTGGCGCAGCTCGGCTGAGCTGCTGGCGATGGCGCCGCCCCCGGACCAGACCCTGATCCTCCCCTTGGTGGCGGAGGCCATCGCCCGCAGCGGCATTCGCACCGGGGCGCTGCGGCTGAACTGGAGCCGGGGCAGCGGCGGCCGGGGGCTGGATCTGCCCGCGCCAGCGCAAGCCGCTCCTGCCCATCGCTTCTGGCTACAGCTCACCGCCACCGCCCCGCAATTCGAAGCGGTGACCACCTGGATCAGCCGTCAGGAGCGGCGCAACACGGCGAGCCGGCTGAGCCGCTGCAAGAGCTTCGCCTACACCGCCCAGGTGCAGGCCCGGCGGGAAGCCCACGCCGCAGGCGCCGACGATGCCCTGCTGCTCTCCAGCCATGGGGATCTGTGCTGCGGCAGCGCCTCCAACCTGCTGGTGCTCAGGCAGGGCCGCTGGACCACCCCACCCCTGGCCAGCGGCTGCCTACCCGGGGTGATGCGCGGCCGCGCCCTGCGCCTCGACCGCGCCGACGAAGCCCCGCTGGAGCCGAGCGACCTGGAGACATGCGAAGGAGCCATGCTGATCAACAGCCTCGGCTGCCGGCCGATCCACCGCTGCGATGCCACCGCCCTGGCACAGGTCCCATCCGACCAAGCCGAGCAGCTCTGGCGGGAGTTGCTCAAAGGTGCCAGGCCCTGATCGCACCCTCAACCCTGCGGAGCACCGCAGCGGGCAGGCCCGAACCAGCTAGCCCTGGGTCCCGGTCCGGAATGGCCTCAACGACAGCCCTGCACCGACACCCGGTAGGTGAAGCCGGTGGCGGCCATGTTGTCGCTGGAGCCCACCTTGATGTTCACCTGACTCACCTGCTTGCCGGGCACCGCAGGCACGTCCTTGCCACCGCCGGTGCCGGGATCAGGAGCGATGTTGGCGTTGAAGACCCTCAGGTTGGAGCCATCGGTGAACTTGAGGTAGGCCTCCACCGGATAGGTGGCGCTCTTCGAAGAATTGGCGGTGAAGAAGAGCTTGTAGCTGCTATAGGGCTTGGTCACGTAGAAGTCCGTGTTCCAATTCGGCCGACCGAGGGGATTGCCCATGCTGATCGTCTTGGTGACGATCGGAGACACTCCATCACCCCCCACCGGCGAGAGGAATTCACAGCTGCCGGCGAGGGCGGCGGGAGTGGCAAGGGTGGAAGCGAGGGCGACACCCAGCAGCGAAGCCAGCGGCGCCAAGTGCGGTCTCAAGAGGGGAGAGGCCATGGTGGGGGGTCCAGTGGTTCCATCAACTCATAGCAAGCCCCCCGAAAGAGGGGCGGGCCGCATACAGAAGCAAATGAACACCACCCAATGAACACCGGAGCAAACAAACAGCCGCCGCTGATCAGACGCTCAGGAAGCGCTGGATCACCTCCTTGCTCAGCTCGCTGGTGGGGCCGCTGGCCACCACCCCACCCTTCTGCATGGCGTAGTACCAGTCGGCCTGGCGCACGAAGCTGGCGTGGTGTTCCACCAGCAGCACGCTGATGCCCGTCTCGCGGATGATGCGGGCCACGGCCCGCTGGATGTCGAGCACCACGGAGGGCTGGATGCCTTCGGTGGGCTCATCGAGCAGCAGCAGGCGGGGCTTGCCGAGGAGGGCCCGGGCGATCGCCAGCTGTTGCTGCTGACCGCCGGAAAGGTCGCCGCCCCGCCGGTTGAGGAACTTCTCCAGCACCGGGAACAACTCGAACACCAGCGGATCGATGTGGCGGTTGCGGCTGATGCCACCGGGCTGGGCCTCCAGACCCAGCAGCAGATTTTCCCGCACAGTGAGCTGAGCGATGATCTCTCGCCCCTGGGGCACGTAGCCGATACCACCGCGGGCCCGCTGATGGGGAGGCTGGGGGGAGATATCCGCGCCAGCCAGCACGATGGTGCCACTGCGCTGCTGCAACAGGCCGATGATCGCCTTGAGCAGGGTGGTCTTGCCGACCCCATTGAGGCCGATCAGGCACACCATCTGGCCAGGCGCAATCGAGAGATCGACATTGCGCAGGATGTGGCTTTCGCCGTAATAGACATTCAGGTTACGAATGCCGAGAAGATCGCCGCCTTCGTGGCAGGGATGGGCCAGGGATGGGGGGGTGGTGATCACGGTCATGGCTGCAGCTCACTGGACGAGCGATCGGAAAGGCCGGAGGGGGGGGCGATTCCAGGCTCCAAGTCATCTTCAACGCCGAGATACACCTCAATCACACGGGGATCGCTCTGCACCGCCTCCATGCTGCCCTCGCAGAGCACATGGCCCTCATGCAGCACCGTGACCGGGCTGTCGAGGTTGCGGATAAACTCCATGTCGTGCTCGATCACCAGCACCGTGTGATCCCCCGCCAAACTGCGCAGCAGCTCGCCGGTGCGCTCCGTTTCCTCATCGGAAAGACCCGCCACCGGTTCATCCACCAGCAGCAGATCAGGATCCTGGGCCAACAGCATGGCGATCTCCAGCCACTGCTTCTGGCCATGGGAGAGGCCCCCGGCCAGCTGCTGGGCTTGGGGCGCCAGGCCCACCACCTTGAGCAGCTGGGCCACCCGATCCTGGCTGCTGCCATCGAGGCCGCGGAAGAGCAGATCGAAGGGGGAGCGATCGCTGACCGCCAGCTCCAGGTTGCGGCGCGCTGTGAGGTTCTGATAGACGCGGGGGGTCTGAAATTTGCGGCCGATGCCGAGCCGGGCGATCCGATGTTCGCTGGTGCCCACCAAGGAACGCCCCCGGAAGAACACATCGCCCTGGGTGGGGCGCACCTTGCCGGTGATCACATCGAGGAAGGTGGTCTTGCCGGCACCATTGGGACCGATCACCGCCCTCAACTCACCGGGTTGGAGGCTGAGGTTGAGATCGTTGAGGGCAAGAAAGCCATCGAAGCTCACACTCACGCCGCGCAGCTCGAGCAGGGTGTTCATCGCCCACCTCCGCTGGCGGAATCGGGGGAAGCAGGGCCCTCAAGGGCTTCACGCTCGGCCAGCACCGAAGGATCGAGGTCAAGGCCGGGATAGGTGGCGCTGCGGGGCGGCCAGCCGAACATGTCCAGGATGTGGCTCGGGCCACCCTGGCGCCACCAGCCCACCAAACCATCGGGCAGGGCCGTCACCACTAGAAGAAAAAGGGCCCCCTGCACGAACAGCCAGGTTTCGGGAAGCTGTTCGCTGATCAGGCTCTTGGCGTAATTGATCAACACGGCGCCAAGCACGGCCCCCAGCAGGGTGCCGCGGCCTCCCACCGCCACCCAGATCACCATCTCGATCGAGAAGGGCACCGCCATGAACTGGGGGCTGATGATGCCGGACTGCACGGTGTACAGGGCGCCGCTGATACCGGCCAGGGCTCCCGCCACGGTGAACACCAACGTCTTGTAGACGGTGGGGTTGTACCCGGTGAAGCGCATGCGGGGTTCGTCGTCGCGGATGGCCACCAGGGCATCGCCAAAGCGACCGCTGGTGAGCCAGCGGCAGAGCAGCCAGGCCGCGATCACCAGCAGCACAGTGAGCCAGAAGAGGTTGCGCTGCATGGCATCGGAACCCACCAGCTCCCCGAACACCTTGGCGGTGTCGGTCTTGAGACCGTTGGTGCCGTTGATCAGTTTCTGCTGGCCATTGAAGAAATTGAAGAACACCAGCAGGGCTGCCTGGGTGAGGATCGAGAAATACACCCCCTTGATGCGGTTCCGGAACACCAAAAATCCGAGGATTCCTGCCACCAGAGCCGGAATCACCCAGATGGCCGCCAGGGTGAACAGCGGTGAGCTGAACGGCTGCCAGAAGGCCGGCAAACGATTCACGCCATACAGACCAAAGAACTCCGGCAACTGACCGGGCTCGAGGCTATTGAGAGAAAGATGCATACCGAGGGCATAACCCCCGAGGGCAAAGAAGATGCCCTGGCCGAGGCTGAGCAGGCCGGTGTAGCCCCAGATCAGATCCACACCCAAAGCCACGATGCCAAGGGATAGAAAACGGCCCAGCAGATTGAGCCGGAAGGGAGGCAGGATCACCGGCAGGATCAGGGCGGCCGCCACGATCAGGATCCAGGGCCACCAACGGCGAACAAAGGCGAGCGGTGTGGCTGAAACGGGCATGAATCAGGCCTCCACCATGCGGCCCTTCTGCGGGAACATCCCCGCCGGCCGGAACTGCAGAAACACCATGATCAACACAAACACGAGCACCTTGGCCATCGAGGTGGTGGCGAAGAAGCTGATCACGCCATTGAGGGCCGCCGGCATCGAGGGCCACAGCAGCAGCAACGATCCGGAGCCGATCACGTAATCGAGAATGCCGAGCACAAAGGCAGCCACCACCGTGCCCCAGAGCTTGCCGAGGCCGCCGAGCACCACCACCATGAAAGCCAGCACGATGTAGTTACCGCCGAGGTTCGGACCCACCGAACCCAGCAGGGACACCGCCACGCCAGCGATGCCCGCCAGGCCAGACCCCACGAAGAAGGTGAGCGCATCCACCGTTTCGGTGGGAATGCCGAGGCAGCTGCTCATCGAGCGGTTCTGGGTGACCGCACGGATCCGAATCCCCCAGGCGCTCTTTTGCAGGAACCAGTTGACCCCCACCAAGGCAAGAGCGGTGAGGGCGAGGATGAACAAGCGGGCGGTGGGCATGGTGACCCCGCCCAGATCAATCGAGCCTCGCAGCCACTCGGGGGCGGTCACGTCGATGTTGCGAGCGCTGAACCAGGGCTGGTGCAGAGCCCGCTGCTCACCCAGCAAGGAGCCCAGAGCGATCCCAACGATCAGGGCCAAAATCCAACTGCCCGCCTTCAGCAGCGGCGTCCAGCGCTGGCGCCACCAGGCGGCCGGGGTGAAGCGGGGGGCCAGCAGGCCGAGGGCCACGGCGGCCAGCAGGCCGAGGAAGAAGGCCGTGGACACCGATCGCACAAACTGCTGCAGGATCAGGCTCACCCCCCAGGTGGCCAGCAGGGTTTCCAGTGGCCGGCCGTAGAGGCGACGGATCACCGTTTTTTCGAGCAGCAGGCCCACCAGGCCGCTGACCAGAAATGCGATCGGAATGGAGAGAAGGATGTAGATCGGGAACAGAGCTTGCAGCGGGCCGGATTTGAGCAGGTTCTGCACCACGAAGGTGGTGTAGGCGCCGAGCATCATCAACTCGCCATGGGCCATGTTGATGACACCCATCAGGCCGAACACCACGGCCAGACCGAGGGCGGTGAGCATCAGCACCGAGCCGATGGCCAGCCCGTTGAAGAGCGTGTCGAAAAGAGCTGTCATGGTGACCCGCGCCGGCGGGACAACAAAGGATCAAAGAAAAAGGGGGGATCTGGGTCCCCCCCATCAAGGCAATAATCAGCGTGGAGGCTGAAATTCAGAGCTTGAACTTGCCGGCGTCGGGACGCTTCTGGGTGTGGTCGCAGGTGTAGCCCTTGGTTTCGGGCACGAACTGGTTCCAGGCCACGGGCTTCACGAAGCCCTTGTTCTCGAGGATCTTGAACATGCCATCCTTCTGCACCTCGCCGATCAACACGAGCTTCTCGATGTGGTGGTTGGGCTGCACGGTCACCTTGCCCTCGGGGGCATCGAAGCTCACGCCAGGTAGGGCGTCGCGCACCTTGTTGTCGTCGACGCTGTTGGCCTTCTCGGCGCCCAGCTTCCAGAGGTACACCATGGTGTAGGCGGCCTCAGCCGGGTCGTTGGTGACCCGCTGGGCGCCGTACTTGGCCTTGAAGTCGGCGGTGAACTTCTTGGAGGCGGGGGTGTCGAGGCTCTGGAAGAAGTTCCAGGCGGCGTAGGTGCCTTCCAGGTACTCGGGACCGATGGCGGCGATCTCCTCTTCGGCGATCGAGAAGCTCATGATCGCGTAGCCATTGGCGGGGGTGATGCCGGCGGCCTTCATCTGCTTGAAGAACGCCACGTTGCTGTCGCCGTTCAGCGTGTTCACGATCACACCACCCTTGGGCAGGGCCTGCTTGATCTTGGCGATGATCGGCGCCACCTCGGTGTTACCGAGGGGGAGGTAGTCCTCACCCACCAGCTTGCCGCCCTGGGCCTTGAGCTGCTCCTTGATGATCGTGTTGGCCGTGCGGGGATACACGTAGTCGGAACCGACCAGGAAGAAGTCCTTACCCTTGTTCTTCAGCAGCCACTCCACGGCGGGCTCTGCCTGCTGGTTGGGGGTGGCACCGGTGTAGAAGATGTTTTTGGAACACTCCTGGCCTTCGTACTGGATCGGGTAGTAGAGGAAGGCATCCTTCGACTCATACACCGGCAGCATGGCTTTGCGGCTGGCGGAGGTCCAACCGCCGAACACCACGGCCACCTTGTCCTGATCGATCAGCTTCTTAGATTTCTCGGCGAAGGTGGGCCAGTCGGAGGCTCCGTCTTCTTCGATCGGCACGATCTTGAGTTTCTTGCCGTCGATCGCCACGCCACCGGCCTTGTTGATCTCATCGATCGCCATCAGCTCGGCTTCGGCCACCGTGTTTTCGGAGATGGCCATGGTGCCGGAGCGGGAGTGGAGGATGCCCACCTTGACCTCGCCATCGAAGTTACCGCCGGTGGCATCACCGCCACCGCTGGAGGTAGGTCCCCCCCCACCGCCGCCGCCGCAGGCAACCAGGGACAGGGAGGTGGCGAGGGCCGTGGCTCCACCGATCAGACGAAGCGAGGGCTTGCGAATCGCCGAGGGGTGCATGAATGTGTCTCCAAAAAGTGCTGCGGGAAGCGGTCAGCCCCGCTGTATGGGGAACGTATCGAGAGGAACACCTGCGACTTAGTGTCCCTTGTAACGGAAACGTTCATACCCCGACAATTGCCGGCCTTTATGCGGCGTTGACGTTGAACGGTGGGCCTCAGCAACCAGCGCGCCCCAGATCATCCACCTGCCCATCGAGCGCCCCGGCCGGCGGCAACTGCCGCAGCAGAAAAGCCTCCACCGCCTCCAGCCCCTCGCCGCTGCGGAGGTTGGTGAAACACCACGGCCGCCCGGCCCGCATGCGGGTGGTGTCGTGCTCCATCACCGCTAGGGAGGCGCCCACCATCGAAGCCAGGTCGATCTTGTTGATCACCAGCAGGTCGGAGCGGGTGATGCCGGGGCCGCCCTTGCGGGGGATTTTGTCACCGGCGGCCACATCGATCACGTAGATGCAGAGGTCCACAAGCTCAGGGCTGAAGCTGGCGGCCAGGTTGTCGCCGCCGCTTTCCACCAGCACCAGATCCAGGGCCGGGAAGGCCGCCTCCAGCTCCGCTACCGCAGCCCGATTGATCGAGCAGTCCTCGCGGATGGCGGTGTGGGGGCAGCCCCCCGTTTCAACGCCACGGATCCGCTCGGGCTCAAGGGCCCCGGCCCGGGTGAGGAACTGGGCATCCTCTTGGGTATAGATATCGTTGGTGACCACCGCCAGCTCAAAGCGATCCCGCAGCCGCCGGCAGAGGGCCTCCACCAGCGCCGTCTTGCCCGATCCCACCGGCCCGGCTACCCCCACCCGCAGCTTGCTCATGGCGACCGCTCCTCCCGGCTGATGTCCTGCCGATGAGAGCAGGCTAGGGAGACCCGGCGCTCGCTTCAGCGCCTCGCCGCAACAACCGACCATCGCCGCAGTCAGCCCGTAAGGCTCCCAGTTGGGAGGCCCCCGAACAAACCCGGGCACGCCCGCCAATCGCAAGCCATTCCTGCCGGTCTGCACCATGGCAGGACAACCGCGCCCGCCAGCCACGCCTGGGGCGACCCTCAGCGGACGGAGGCTGGGAAGCCGGCGTCGTCAATCGGTGCCGATGCTGTCCTAACTGCGGAACAAGCGCGAGTAGAGCTCCCCGTGGCCCAACTGGGCCAGGCCTGCCCCCACGCCACCATTCCAGAGCCTGCGGGGATCGCTGGCAACGAGCTCCCGGGCGCGATGGGCCAGGCCAGGGGCCAGGGCCAGCTGCAGCCGCTGGGCCTCGGTGGGCCCCAGGGGCACCAGCCGCACGGCGGCGCTGAGCTGGCTGGCGGTCCAGGCGTAGAGGTAAGCCTCCACCAGCTCAGCGGGCGGGATCTCCAGACACAGGCCCGCCCAGGCCCAGGCGGCGGTCCAGGCCAGGGGGGCCGCCTCCACCGGCGGGGGCCAGCCCAGATCCGCCAGCAACTGGCCGAGGGAGCCCCCCATCTGGCGCTGCTGGGCCCGCAGCTCGGGCGCCTCCCGCTGAACCAGGAGCCAGTTGTCCCGCTCCCGCACCGCCAGGGCGGCCTCGCGGGCCCCGGGGCCATCCCCCCCGGCCCGCCGCAACAGGTCCATCAGCTCCGGCAGGCTGGCGGCCTCGATGGGGAGCACACCGGCGCGGCATTCGGCCTCCAACCAGGCCCGCACCGCCGCCCCATCGGGGAGCCTGCCTTGCTGCACCAGCCATTCGAGACCTTCGGAGTAGCTGAAGGCCCCCACCGGCAGGGCGGGGCTCACCATCTGGAACAGCCGCAGGCGCGCCTCCCCCGGGGCGGGGGGCGCCAGTGGCGCAGGGGGCGTGGCATGGGCCGGGGCGGCCGCCATGGGCGGGTCCGCATCCATGGGAGGGGATTCAGCCATGGGTAGGGTGATCTGCAGGGCTGGGGCCGTGATCGTGATCCTGGCCGTGACCTGGGTCGTGGTGGTGTTGGTGGTGTTGGTGGTGTTGGTGGTGTTGGTGGTGGTCATGGTCGGGAGCATGCCGGTGGCCCTGCACCTGGCCGTTTTCGAGATCCAGGCCGTGAGCCTGGTCAGGTCCGTGATGGCCCTGGCCGCGCTGGTGACCAGGGCCGCCATGACCATCAGCATGCCGGTGGCCGCCTGCAGCGGCATAGGCGCCGGCCTCCGGAAGGAAGGGGGCCAGGCGGTGCTCCAGCTCCAGCCCCCGCTGCTCCAGCAGATCAGCCAGCACCGCATCCTCAAGCAGCCGCAGCTCACCGGCGCACACTTCCAACGCCACATGGCGGTTGCCGAGGTGATAAGCCGCCCGCAGCAGGTCGAGGGGGGCGCTGGCGCGCACCACCAGCAGGGGCTCAGCGGCCGCCTCCACCCGCACCGGCGGATCGCCGGGCGCACCGCTGAGCCATTCGCCCGGCTGCAGCGGCTCGCCGCGCTCCAGCTGCAGCACCAGATCACGACCGCAGGCGCTACGGCGATGACCGCGCAGCCGGGTGCGCTCATCGGCGCCGAGGGAGAGGCGCAGCCCCGGCTCTGGGGCGCCGGGCGGCGGTGTGCTGGAGCGCTGGGTGAGGGTGAGGGGCCCGGATGCGGATTCAGGCAAGGCGGCTGGCTCCCGGAGGCATGACCCACCAGAGTGTGGCGGCCGCAGGGGTGGACGTGGAGCGCAGAGCACCGGATTGGAATGGCGACCCTGTCAGCGGGGAGACCTCCTTGGCAGCGAACAGCCCGGCAGACCGTCACCAGCCAGCGAGGGAAGGCGGCGGAGCCAGAGGCGAAGCGAGCGGCGAAGCGAGCGGCGAAGCGAGCGGCGAAGCAAGCAGCGACGGCAGAGACAAAACAAGCGTCGCTGCAAGCAGTGATACGAGCACTGACGCGAGAAACAAACCGAGCGCCAAGGCAAACGCCGAAGCAGCGGCTCTCCAAGCCTCCGACCAGGCTCCAAGCACCGGATCCGGCAGCTGGCATGGCCGCGCCAGCCTGCGATTCAGCCGCGGTGGCGATGGCTTCAGCCGCCACCAGGGCAGCACCAGCGCCCCACTCAAGATCCAGCGGGCCTTCGCGCGGGCCAATGGCCGCTGTGAACTGCCGTTGCTCCACACGGCCGGCGGCCTGGTGGGGGGGGACCGGCTGAGCATCACGGTTCACCTGGAGCCCGGAAGCCGGGCCCTGCTCACCAGTGTGGCGGCCCAGAAGGTGTATGGCACGATCGGTCGGTCCCGGCTCCGCCCCGAAGGCGCCTGGGCGTTGCAGGAGCTGGCCTTCCAGCTAGAGGAGGGCGCCGACCTGGAATGGCTTCCCCAGGAGCTGGTGGTGTATGCCGAAGGCCTCTACGAACAACGCACGCGGGTGACCCTGGCCCCCGGAGCCGGCTGGCTGGGGGCGGAGCTGGTGCGGCTGGGCCGCACGGCGGCCGGGGAAAGCCTCGGCGCCGGGCGCTGGCGGTCCCTGCTGGAGATCCGCCGCCGCGATCCGGACGGCGACCGCTGGGAGCTGGTGGATCGCCTGGAACTGGGGGGCAGCTCCCTGGTAGTAGCCCACGGGCTGGCGGGGGAACCGGTGTTCGGCTCGCTGGTTTGGGCGGCGCCCCAGAAGCTGGCGGGGTCTGAACTGGCGGAGCTGGTGGAGGCCTGCCGCGGCGATCGCTCCGGCCTGCAGGGCACGATGGCGTGTGGCGCCCTGGAGCAGGGGCTGCTGGCGCGCTACCGGGGCCCCTCGAGCACGGCGGCCCGCAGCTGGTTCACCCGGCTATGGGCCCGGATCCGGGCGGCCCAGGGGCTGGCGGCACCGGAGCTGCCGCGGGTGTGGCCCTTCCAGGAAAAGCCCTTCGCAGGACTGGAGGCCGCTGGGGCGGCCGGTCAAGCCCGGAGCCTGGCCGATCGGCGCTGAGGGGAGAGGAGGGTTCCCCGTGAACGGGCGCTGCCGGATGCCACTGCAAGACTGCCCGCAGAATCCTTTAACAGCCACCGCACCCTCGAGGCATGCACCTCACCCCCCAGGAAAAGGACAAGCTCCTGATCGTGACCGCCGCCCTGCTGGCGGAACGCCGCCTCAACCGGGGCCTGAAGCTCAACCACCCCGAAGCCGTGGCCTGGCTGAGCTTCCAGGTGCTGGAGGGGGCCCGCGATGGCCGCACGGTGGCCGAGCTGATGGCCGCAGGATCCACCTGGCTAGGGCGGCACCAGGTGATGGAAGGGGTGCCGGATCTGATCCATGACGTGCAGATCGAGGCGGTGTTCCCCGATGGCACCAAGTTGGTGACTCTGCACGACCCGATCCGCTGATCCCAAGCCAGCCATGTCCCCCCTGATCCCCGGCCAACTCATCCCTGAACCCGGCGACCTTGAACTCAATGTCGGCCGGCCCATCACCACCCTCACGGTGGCCAACACGGGCGATCGGCCCGTGCAGGTGGGCTCCCACTTTCATTTCCATGAGGCAAACCCGGCGCTGAACTTCAACCGGGAGGCGGCCCGCGGCCTGCGGCTCGACATCCCGGCGGGAACAGCGATCCGCTTCGAACCGGGCGACAGCCGCGAGGTGCAACTGGTGCCCTTCGCCGGCGCCCGGCGGGTGTTCGGCTTCAACGGGCTGATCAACGGCCCGCTGGATTGAAGCCACGCCCCTCCAGGCCCTGACCCAAGCCCCCCACTCCTCCGGCCATGCCCTACCGCATCTCCCGCCAGGCCTACGCCCAGACCTACGGACCCACCACGGGCGATCGGCTGCGACTGGCCGACACCGAGCTGTTCCTGGAGGTGGAGAAGGATTACACCGTGTATGGCGATGAGGTGAAGTTTGGCGGCGGCAAGGTGATTCGCGATGGCATGGGTCAGGCCCAGACCACCCGGGCCGGCGGCGCCGTGGACACGGTGATCACCAATGCCCTGATCCTCGACTGGTGGGGGATCGTGAAGGCCGACATCGGCCTGCGGGATGGCCGCATCGTGGCGATCGGCAAGGCGGGCAACCCCGATATCCAGAGCGGCGTGGACATCGTGGTGGGCCCGGGCACAGAAGCGATCGCCGGCGAGGGCCACATCGTGACCGCCGGCGCGATCGACACCCACATCCACTTCATCTGCCCCCAGCAGATCGAAACGGCCCTCTCCAGTGGCGTGACCACGCTGATGGGAGGCGGCACCGGCCCGGCCACCGGCACCAATGCCACCACCTGCACCCCCGGCGCCTTCCACCTGGCCCGCATGCTCCAGGCGGCGGAAGGACTGCCGATCAACCTGGGCTTCTTTGGCAAGGGGAATGCCAGCACGCCGGAGGCGCTGGAAGAACAGATCCGCGCCGGCGCCTGCGCCCTCAAGCTCCATGAAGACTGGGGCACCACCCCGGCAGCGATCGACTGCTGCCTGGGTGTAGCCGATCGCTTTGATGTGCAGGTGTGCATCCACACCGACACCCTCAACGAGGCGGGCTTCGTGGAAGACACCATCCGCGCCATCGGCGGCCGCACGATCCACACCTTCCACACCGAGGGGGCCGGCGGCGGCCACGCGCCGGACATCATCAAGATCTGCGGCGAGGCCAACGTGCTGCCGAGCAGCACCAACCCCACGCGCCCCTACACGCGCAACACGCTGGAGGAGCACCTCGACATGCTGATGGTGTGCCACCACCTCGATCCGCGCATTCCGGAGGATGTGGCCTTCGCCGAATCGCGCATCCGCCGCGAAACGATCGCCGCCGAGGACATCCTCCACGACCTGGGGGCCTTCAGCATCATCGCCAGCGATTCCCAGGCGATGGGGCGGGTGGGGGAGGTGATCATCCGCACCTTCCAGACGGCCCACAAGATGAAGGTGCAGCGGGGCAGCCTGCCGGAGGATTCCAGCCGCAACGACAACACCCGCCTGAAGCGCTACATCGCCAAGGTCACGATCAATCCAGCCATCGCCCACGGCATCGACAGCCAGGTGGGGTCGGTGGAGGTGGGCAAGCTGGCCGACCTGGTGCTGTGGAAGCCCGGCTTCTTCGGTGTTAAGCCGGAGTTGGTGCTCAAGGGGGGCTCGATCGTGTGGGCCCAGATGGGCGATGCCAATGCCTCCATTCCCACCCCGGGCCCGGTTCACGGCCGGCCGATGTTCGCGGCCTTCGGCGGCGCGCTGGCCCCGAGCTGCCTCACCTTCGTCAGCCAGGCGGCCCTCGATGCCGACCTACCCCGCAGCCTCGGCCTGCGGCGGCCCTGCGTGCCGGTGGTGAACACCCGCGCCATCGGCAAGGGATCGATGCGCAACAACGGCGCCCTGCCCAAGGTGGAGGTGGACCCCCAGACCTATGAGGTGTTCGCCGATGGAGAACTGCTCACCTGTGAGCCGGCGGAGGTGCTGCCGATGGCGCAGCGTTATTTCCTGCTGTAGGGGAGCAGGAACAGCATCAAAACCTCAGCGGGAGCAGCCGATCACTCGACCAGGAGCAACCGCGAAAGCTGCAAAACCCCCCAAGATCAAATGCCCAAACCCTTGCTCTTTTTTTTTGCTGGGCAGACGCTTCCTTCAGCGTTCACGCTGCTTGCGGATCTCGAGCAAAGCTGAGGAGTGGAGCAGCAACAGAAAATAGAGCAATTTAATCTATGAAAGTGTAAACCATTTCTGGCCGGTTACTTTATAGTTAAACTCTCCAATCCATGACCAGCGACGGTGATTTGAGCTGGATACACGCTAGCCTAGGAAACCAAGATCGCCAACCGCGTGGATGATGCGGGGAGATTCTCATGGAAAGACTACAATCAACCAAAATCAACCCCTCGTTCAATGGGATCCTGAGATACCGATCCAAGAACAAAAAGCCAGGTGTGAAAAGTTAGCTTCAGCACCTTCCACGGTCTGATGCGGAGCATGAGGTCCTGTACATCAGTAGCAACCGCAACCAGAGCAAGGCTAGCCCGCCCATCAGGATCGACCCCAGTGCCCAGGTGAGCATGTTCACGGAATACCGCCCCAACCACGGCTACGACGAGTACTTCAGCGCCGCCGACGCACCCCGGGCCGCCCTGCAGCCCCTGCTCTCCTCCCTTGGCCTGATGGGCCTCGACCAGCTCAACCGCAACCACGCAGCCGCCGGGGCCCTGCTCAAGCGCCTGGGGGCCACCTTCCGGCTCAATGACTCCGGCAGCCAGGGGGTGGAGCGGATCCTGCCCTTTGATCCCCTGCCCCGCCTGATCGCCGCCGGTGAGTGGGCCCGATTGGAGCGGGGCCTGTTCCAGCGCCTTCAGGCAATCGACCTCTTTCTGGCTGATGTCTATGGCCCAGGGCGGATCATCGCCGATCGGGTGGTGCCCCGCGAAGACCTGGAGAGCTCCCAGGGCTGGCGGCCCCAGATGCAGGGCCTCACCCCACCCCTGGGGCGCTGGTGCCATATCTCCGGCCTCGATCTGGTGCGCGATGGTGAGGGCACCTGGCGGGTGCTGGAGGACAACCTGCGCTGCCCCTCCGGCGTGGCCTACTTCCTCGAGAACCGGCGGGTGATGAAGCGCATCTTCCCCAGCCTCTTCGCCGGCCGCACCGTTCAGCCGATCGACAACTACGCCTCTCGCCTCCTCCAGACCCTCCAGGAGCTCGCCCCCTGGACCGACACCCCCAAGGTGGTGCTGCTCACCCCCGGCGTGTTCAACAGCGCTTACTTCGAGCACAGCTACCTGGCCCAGCAGATGGGCATCGAGTTGGTGGAGGGCCGCGATCTGGTCTGCGAGGGCGATCGGGTATGGATGCGCAGCACCACGGGCCTGACGCTGGTGGATGTGATCTACCGCCGCATCGACGACGACTTCCTCGATCCGGCCGTGTTCCGCAGCGATTCGATGCTGGGGGTGCGGGGCCTGATGGCCGCCTACCGAGCCGGCCGGGTGGCGATTGCCAATGCCCCCGGCACCGGCGTGGCCGACGACAAGCTCATCTACGCCTACATGCCGGAAATGATCCGGTACTACCTGGGCGAGGAGCCGATCATCGAGAACGTGCCCACCTATCTCTGCGCCCGGCCCGCCGACCGCTCCTATGTGCTCGCCCACCTCCATGAGCTGGTGGTGAAATCGGTGGCGGAGGCGGGCGGCTACGGCATGCTGATCGGACCCCACGCCAGCCGCGAAGAGGTCGCCATCTTTGCCGCCAAGATCGAGGCCGATCCCCGCAACTTCATCGCCCAGCCCACCCTGGAGCTCTCCACCGTGCCCTCCCTCAGCGAAGGGGAGCTCTACCCCTGCCATGTGGACCTGCGCCCCTATGTGCTGCGCGGCAAGGGCGACTGGGTGACCCCCGGCGGCCTCACCCGCGTTGCCCTGCGGCGCGGTTCCCTGGTGGTGAACTCCTCCCAAGGCGGCGGCTGCAAAGACACCTGGATCGTTTCGGACACCGGCATCGAAGCCGCCGCGGCCCCGATCGGAGGCAGCGCATCATGTTGAGCCGGGTTGCCGATTCCCTCTACTGGATCAACCGCTACGTGGAGCGGGCCGAGAACATCTCCCGCTTTGTGGAGGTGAGCGAGGCGATGGCCCTCGACTGCCCCCCCGGCAGCGCCGAACCCTGGCTGCCCCTGATCGATGCCAGCGGTGAGCGCGACCTCTTCGACAAGCTCTGCCCCGCCGCCAGCCCCGAAGACGTTGTGAACTTCTTGGTGCGCCGGGAAGACAACCCCAACAGCGTGCTGAACTGCATCGCCTTTGCCCGAGAGAATGCCCGCCAAATCCGCGATGTGCTCACCACCGAGATGTGGGAGCACCTCAATGCCACCTACTGGAGCTTGCAGGAAGCCAGCTTCTGGGAGCAACCCCCCCAGGAGCAACTCCGCGACATCCGCTCCGCCTGCCAGCTCTTCTACGGCATCACCGACGCAACCCTCAGCCGCGACCTCTCCTGGCAGTTCAGCCGGCTGGGAAGGTTGTTGGAGCGCGCCGATAAGACAACGCGCATCCTCGATGTGAAGTACTTCCTGCTATTGCCCACCCCCGAAGAGGTGGGCGGCGTGCTCGATGAACTGCAGTGGATCGCCCTGCTGCGCACCGCCGGCGCTTACCAGATGTTCCGCCAGTCCCAGCAGCGGGCGATCGCGCCGGAGGCGGTGGCGGGCTTCCTGCTGCTCAATCCGGTGTTCCCCCGCTCGGTGCGCTATTGCCTTGAGCGGATCAGCGAAACCCTGAAGATCGTGCGCAGCAACGCCGTGCCAGGCGCCCCGGATGAGCTGGAGTGCCTCAGCGGCCTCACCCTGGCCCGTTGGAGCTTCACCCGGATCGAGGAGCTGATCGCCAATGGCCTCCATGAGGCGATCGACCAGCTGCAGCAGGACCTCAACCAGCTCCACACCCTGATCGAGCAGCGCTATTTCATTGCGCCCGCTCCGGAAGCCCCCGAAAGCCCCACCAACTCCGAGCCGGCATGCGTGCCCGCATAACCCACACCCTCAGCTACCGCTACAGCGCCCCCGTTCTGCTCGGCGACCACCGCTTCTGCCTCCAGCCCCGCGGCCACGGTTTCCAGCGCCTGAGGAGCTTTGAGTGCCGCATCACCCCCGAGCCCGACCAGCTCTATGCGCTGGTTGCGGCCAGCGGCGATGAGATCCTGCGGGCCCGCTTCCTTGGCAGCACCGATACCTTCCTGGTGCAGGCGACCAGCGAGGTGGAAACCAGCTCGGCACCGGCGCTGGACACCTGCCTGGCCGCCAACGAACCCCAGCTCCCTTATCCGGTGGGGCGTCTCAACGGCGACCTGATGGGCGCGATCGAGGGCTGGCTGCCCAATGGCCAGCACGATCCGGCCGCGGTGGATCTGGCCCAGGAGGCCCTGATGGGCAGCGATCAGCGGGCGCTGCGGTTCCTCAATCAGCTCCTGGAGATCATCCAGGACCGGGTGAAGTACACCCAACGCCATGTGGGCCCCGCCTGGCCCGCTGGCCGCACCCTCAAGGAACGGGTGGGCTCCTGCCGCGACCTGGCGATGCTGATGATCGAGGCCTGCCGCTGCGTGGGCCTGCCCGCCCGGTTCGTGAGCGGCTATCACCTGGTGGAACCGCCCCCGAAGCGCTACGACCTGCACGCCTGGGCGGAGATCTATCTGCCCGGGGCCGGCTGGCGGGGCTTCGATCCCAGCGGCAAGGGTCATACCGACGACCGCTACATCATCCTGGCCACCTCCTCCAACCCCAACCTCACCGCCGCCGTGAACGGCACCTTCTCCGGTTCCTCCAAGGTGGAGAGCGAGTTCAAATGGAGCATCGTGCCCGAGATCCTGGCTTGAGCGAGCGATCCTGGCCGTTTCGATTCAGGGAGCGTCGCGCGCTGCCGACCCTGCCAAAAGGTTCAGGCCGTACCGGAAGCCCCCATGAAGCTGGTGCGGCCTGTATCGATTGGTGCAGCAACAACCACCCGTTCCGCACGATGAAGGCCCCAATTCCCGATTCGCCCGGCAGCGCCATGGATGCCCCCTCCAACGCCACCAGCCTTTCGCCCCATGGGCAGGGTCTGCAGGGCGCGATGCGCCACCACCTGTTCTCCTCCCAGGCCAAATCCACCTCCCTGGCCACCCGCCACGACCATTACCTCTGCCTGGCCCTGGCGGTGCGCGACCGCCTCCTGCAGAACTGGGTCGACACCGCCGAGACCTACACCCGCGCCCACGTGCGCACCGCCACCTATCTCTCTGCGGAATACCTGCTCGGGCCCCACCTGGAGAACAACCTGGTGAATCTCGGCATCCACGCCGAGGCCGAGGAAGCCTGCCGGGCCCTCGGGCTCTCCCTGGAGGAACTGATCGCGGAGGAGCCGGAGCCCGGCCTGGGCAACGGCGGTCTGGGCCGGCTGGCGGCCTGCTTTCAGGAATCGATGGCTACCCTGGAGCTCCCCGCGATCGGCTACGGAATCCGCTATGAATTCGGGATCTTCCGCCAGCAGATCGGACCGGATGGCCAGCAGGAAAGCACCGACCCCTGGCTGGCCCGCGGCAACCCCTGGGAGGTGATCCGGCCGGAATGGAGCTACCCGGTGGAGATCGGCGGCCACACCGTGATCGGCGTGGCCCACGACACCCCGATCCTCGGCTGCGGCGTGCATACCGCCAACACCTTGCGATTGTGGAGTGCCCAGGCGCCGGATGCCTTCGATTTCGCCTCCTTCAACGCCGGCGACTACACCCGCGCCGTGCTGCAGAAGGTGCAATCGGAAACCCTCTCCAAAGTGCTCTATCCCAACGACGAGATGGAGCAGGGCAAGCGACTGCGGCTCAGCCAGCAGATCTTCTTCGTGTCCTGCTCCCTGCAGGACATGTTCCGCATCCTCAAGGGCCAGGGCATGGCCCCCACCGAATTCCACCGCAAGTTCGCGGTCCAGCTCAACGACACCCACCCCGCCATCGCCGTGGCGGAGCTGATGCGACTGCTGATCGATGACCACGGCGTCGACTGGGACACCGCCTGGAGCATCACCACCGCGGCGATCAGCTACACCAACCACACCCTGCTCCCCGAGGCCCTCGAGGCCTGGGGACTGGAGCTCTTCGGCCAGCTGCTGCCGCGCCAACTCGAGATCATCTACGAGATCAACTCCCGCTTCCTGCGCCTGGTGCGGATCCGCTATCCGGGTCAGCCCGAGCTGCTGGAGCGCCTCTCCCTGATCCAGGAAGGTGGCCAACGCAAGGTGCGCATGGCCCATCTGGCGGTGGTGGGCAGCCACCAAGTGAACGGTGTGGCCGAACTGCACAGCAAGTTGCTGGTGGAGAATGTGTTCCACGACTTCGCCGCCCTCTGGCCCGACCGCTTCACCAACGTGACCAACGGCGTGACCCCGCGCCGCTGGCTGGCGGTGGCCAACCCCGGCCTGGCCGCCCTGCTGGATGAGAGCATCGGCACCACCTGGCGCCGCAATCTCGACCAGCTGCGGGGCCTAGAACCCCTGGCCCACGATGGCGCCTTCGTCGAGCGCTGGCAGGAGGTGCGGGAACAGAGCAAGCAGCGTCTGGCAGCCACCATCCGCCAGGACACCGACGTGCTGGTGGACCCCGCCTCCCTCTTCGATGTGCAGGTGAAGCGGATCCATGAATACAAGCGCCAGCACTTGGCCGCCCTGCAGATCGTGGAGCGCTACCTGCGCCTCCGCAACGGCGAGGACCTGCCGCCCCGCACCGTGATCTTCGGCGGCAAGGCGGCCCCGGGCTACCACATGGCCAAGCTGATCATCCGCCTGATCGTGGGCATCGCCGGGATCGTGAACATCGATCCGGCCATGCAGGGCAGGCTGCGGGTGGTGTTCCTGCCCAACTTCAGCGTGAAGCTGGGCCAGAGGATCTACCCCGCGGTTGACCTCTCCGAGCAGATCTCCACCGCCGGTATGGAGGCCTCCGGCACCGGCAATATGAAGATGGCCCTCAACGGCGCCCTCACGATCGGCACCCTCGACGGCGCCAACATCGAAATCCGCGAGCGGGTGGGCGAGGACAACTTCTTCCTCTTCGGCCACACCGCCGACCAGCTGGCCGAGATCAACCGCCACGGCTATCACCCCCTGCCCTGGCTGGAAAACGACCCGATCGCCAAGGAGGCGATCGATCTGATCGGCTCGGGCCACTTCAGTGAAGGCGACAGGGACCTCTTCCACCCCCTACTCGCCAACCTCTGCAGCCACGATCCCTTCCGGGTGATGGCCGACATCGGCGATTACCGCCGCGCCCAGAACGCCGTGGACGAGGCCTGGCGGGATCCCCAGCGCTGGAGCACGATGTCGGCGCTGAACACCGCCCGCTGCGGCTTCTTCAGCAGCGACCGCTCGATTCAGGACTACGCAGAGCGCATCTGGAAACTGACCCCCGTGCCGGTGCAAGCTGGCCAGGTGCTGACGAGCCCCACCGGCTGATCCGGTCTGAGCCCCCGGAGGCAAGGGATCGGCGATCCGCCGATCCCTCCCTGCCCAGCCGACCCTCCCCCAGCTGGGGCCCGCTGCCTGCTCCTGCACCAATCGGGTCCCATCAACGCCGATCCGCCCACCGCGCTCCCCGACCGTGCCCACCACCCTGTCCATGGCCCCGATGGGGGAAGCCTCCCGCGCCTCCGACACCCCGGCGTGGATGGGGCGGGTGGCCCGGGAGGTGGACCGCCGGCTCGGGGCTGCCGGCATCCGGCTCACCCTGGGGGGCGAACCCACCTACGTGCCCCTTGAGCCGAGTGGCGCGGAATGGAGCGTGGCGGCCGATGGCCCCACCAAGCTGCCGATGGCCCGGGCCATGGCCCGGGAGCTGCAGCGCACCGCCTGGCCCGGCAGCACCCTGCTGTACTGCCCCGGCAAGCGCTATGAGGGGGAGGTGAACCCGCGCTGGGCCCTGCGCCTGTTCACCGGTCTCGATGGCCAGCCGGCGGTGCGGTGGCCCGCAGCGGACGACGATCGCCCCCCGGGAGCAGCCCTTGCCCCCGCCGCAGGTCCCGCCTGGCTGGCCCAGTTGGCGGGGCTGCTGGGGGTGGCCTTGGAGCCGCTGGAGCTGCGGGATCCGCTCGATCCAGGCCGGCGGGTGTGGGCCGTGCCCCTCAGCGCCGCCGAGCCTGATCCCGACCTCCCCACGGCACCGATCCAGTGGCTGCCAGCCGCCTGGCCCCTCGACGAGAGCCTCCGCCAGCTCAGTGGCGCCCCCGGCCCTGCAGGCCTGCGGCTGCCGCTGGAGCACTTCCCGGAAGGGGTGCCCCGCCAGGTGCTCACCCTTGAAACCGATGGCGAGAGCTGGGAGCTCTTCCTGCCGCCCCTCTTCCGCCGCCCCCTCACCGCCCTGCTGCAGGCCGTTGCCGACAGCCTCGCGGGCCTCGCGCCGCCGCAGCTGAGCGGCATGCTGCCGGTGGACTGGGAAGGTCACTGGCAGATGCTCGGTCTCACCGCCGATCCGGGCGTACTGGAGATCAACCTGCCGATCTGCCACGGCTGGGCCGACTACGACCAGTGGCTGCGGCTGTTGGAGCGGACCGGCGAACGGGTGGGGCTGCGCAGCTGGAAGCAGGCCCTCGATGGCCGTCCAGAAGGCACCGGCGGCGGAAACCACCTGCTCTGGGGCGGCCCGAGCCTGGAGGAGCATCCCTTCTTCCGGCGGCCAGGCTGGCTGGCTGGCATCCTGCGCCACTGGCAGCACCATCCGGCCCTCGCCTATCTGTTCAGCGGCGCCTGCGTGGGTCCGGCCTCCCAGGCCCCAAGGGCCGATGAGGCGGCCGGCGACAACTTCGATCTGGAACTGGCCTACCGGGCCCTCGAGCAGGCCGATGACGGCAGCGGCCCGGACGAACCCGGCTCCGACCAGCGGGGCGTGATCGGGGAAACCCTCCGTCACCTCCACGCCGACCGCAGCGGCAACAACCACCGCAGCGAGATCAGCTTCGACAAGTTCTGGAACCCCGGCGCCCCCGCCGGCTGCCTGGGGCTGGTGGAGTTCCGGGCGCTGGAAAGCATGCCGCACGTGCAGTGGAGCAGCGCCGTGGCCCTGCTCTGGAGCGCCCTGGCCACCCACCTGCTCGACCCCCGCCACCGCCCCACCACCCTGAGGGACTGGGGCAGCGAGCTCCACGACCAGATGCTGCTCCCCAGCGCCCTCTGGGCCGACCTGGAGGCGGTGCTGGCCGAGCTGGCCGCCGATGGCCTGGCCCTCGATCCGGCCCCCTTCCGGGAGATCTGGGACTGGCGCTTCCAGCCGATGCTGCATTGGCAGGAGGGCGAGGCGGTGCTGGAGGTGCGTCCGGCCCTGGAGCCCTGGCCGCTGATCTGTGATTTCCCCCGCGAGGGGGGCTTCACCAGCCGCTTCGTGGATGGCTCACTGCGCCGCTTTGAGATCACCGCCAACGCTGCCTTCCGCCGGGAATGGCGGCTGGGACTCTCGGGACGTCCCCTGGATCTGCCCACCGACGGCTCACCCCTAGCCGTGCGCTATAGGCTGCAGCGCCTCTATCCCTGCCTGCACCCGGTCATGGCTCCCCACCTGCCCCTGGTGCTCAGCCTGCACGGCAATGGCGCGGGCCGGTCCTTCCAGCTCAACCCTGAGGGCACAGCCCTGGTTGCCGAAACCGAGGCCGCGGCCGAGCCTCAGGGCCAGCCCTGGCGGGGCCGCCGCCGGAGCGGCGACGCGACGATCGACCTACGCCTGGGCTGAACAGGCGGCCCTGGGCTCTTCCGGGCCCGGCTTTCCTCGGGCCGCACCGGCTGATCCGGCCGGCCGAGGACCTACCAGCTCACCCCGTGCAGCTTCGGCAGCGGCGCGGTGCGGGAGGTGACGGCGAACAACCTGGGGATGCGGCTGCTGTTATAGACACGGAATTCGCGCACGATGCTGGCCCCCTCATCGCGCACCGCCTGGTTGAGCACCAAGGAGCCATCGGGGTCGGACACCGAGCGGTGGAAGGTGCCCGGGGGGATGCGCAGGATGTCGCCGCCGCTCTCGAGCCGCACGATGTGGAACGGATAGTTCCAGCCCAGGTTCACCAGATAGAAGGTGCGGCCACCATCCATAGCCAGCAGGTTGTCTTCCTGGTGGGGATGCAGATAGAACTGCCAGGCCCCGGATACGGGATCATTCGGGGGGCTGATGGCCGGACCGGCATGCACCACCATGTCGCGGGCATTGGAGCCGGGCACGGTGATGTCGAAGAAACGAACCGAGGGGGTATCGCGGAACTTCTCATAGGGGATCATCTCGAACATCGGCGCCGGTCTGGGGGGACGGTGCGGTTCGGGGAGCTCCGGGAGACCGGCGGCCAGGTTGGGCGAAGGAACGGTGGCGGTCATGGCGAAGGCGCAACGGGGCGCAACCGGTAGCTGATCGTCCAGTGAACCGAAACCGGCGTGCTGCAGGTAGTGAAAGCCGATACCAAAAGCCGGTTTCCGCAGGCCACTTCCCCCGCTGGCAATCCGCAGGGGCGTTGCTTGAATGCCACCACGTCCAACTCCATCCCTGCGACCGGCCCCCGCCATTCTGCCCTCGGCACGCCTCGGTGAAGCGCGGAGCCCGTGCCGCCCGACTGTTGTGGCCAGCCAAGGGGCCTTGAGAACCACCCGCTGCGAACCGCCGCCTCCCCTTCCACTCCCTCTGTTTGCCCGATCGATGGCGCACCTCCTCTCCAGCCCCTTGTCCAGCCCGATGCGGCGCCTGCTTACCGCCGTGCCACTGCTGCTCAGCCTCAGTGCGCCTCTGGCGGTCGGCCAAGCCGTCCAGGCACAGGGACAGCCTGGTGGCTCCCGCGCCGCCGGCCGGCCCACGGTGTCGGTGCCGGACTTCAAAAACACCGTGACCCCCAGCACCTGGTGGTGGCAGGGGCCGGTGGCCACGGACCTGGCCCACGCCCTGGCCAATGAGCTGCAGGCCACCGGAGAGCTGCAAGTGGTCGAACGCCAGAACGTGGGCGCCGTTCTCTCCGAGCAGGAGATGGTCGAGCTGGGCCTGGTGCGCAAGGGCGCTAACGCGGCGCGCAAGGGCCAGCTCACCGGCGCCCGCTACATCGTGCTCGGCACCGTGACCTCCTTCGACTCCCGCGTGGGCGAGAAGGGATCCACCAGCAACTTCGGCCTACTGGGCTTCGGCAACAACAAGCAGCAGCTGGAAACCCAGGACTACGTCGCCATTGATGTGCGCGTGGTCGACAGCACCACTGGCGAAGTGGTTGGCGCCCGCACCGTGGAGGGCCGTGCCTCCAACGTGGCGGCGGCCCAGCAGAAGGGCGTGAGCCTGCTGCCGGCGGCGGCCGGCGCCCTGCTGCTCTTCCCCAACATGGGCCGTACCGGCCAGGTGCTCACCGGCGCCGCCGGCACCCTCAACTTCGGCAACTCCTCCTCGGAGGTGCAGCGCACGCCGCCCGCGAAGGCCCTGCGCGCCGCCTTGATCAATGCCTCCGACTACGTGGCCTGCGTGCTGGCGCCCCGGGGCAACTGCCTGGCCCGCTTCGCGGCCCAAGATCAGCAACGGCGGGATCGCACCGGCGGCGTACTGCGGCTGGAGTGATTAGGCGGGGGAACGGAACGGGCAAGCCTGAGCACCGATCAGGTCCAGCAGCGCCTGGAGGTGAGGGAAAGGGCTTCCGATGGAACGGCAAATGGCCCAGGGCGGTCGGGGCATGCCCCGGCACCAGGGAAGGACTCCCAATCAAAACGGAATCGGCATCTCCGCATCGGCCGGCTCCGGCGCACAGGCCTCCACCCGCTGGGCCACCACCTCACCCACCACCACGATCGAAGGTGAGGCGAACCCCTGGGCTTCCACCTGATCGGCCAGCTCCCCCAGGCTGGAGAGCAACAACCGCTGGCCCCGCACCGTGCCCTGCTGGATCACCGCCGCCGGAGTGGCTGGATCGAGGCCACCGGCCACCAGTTCCTCGCCGATGCGGCGCAGATTGTGCAGGCCCATGTAGATCACCAGCCCATCGCTGCTGCGGGCCAAACCACGCCAATCCACCCCGGGACGACCCTTGTCGATCTCCTCATGGCCGGTCACGAAGGTGACGCTCGATCCGGCGCGGCGATGGGTCACGGGGATGCCCGCGTAGGCAGGTGCGGCGATGCCGGCGGTGACTCCAGGCACCACCTCCACCGGGATGCCCTGGCGGGCCAGGTGGGCCGCCTCCTCGCCACCGCGGCCAAAGAGGAAAGGATCACCACCCTTGAGCCGCACCACCGTGCGGTGGCGGGCGGCCAGCTCCACTAGCAGGGTGTTGGTGCTGGGCTGGGGCACCGAATGGTGGCCGCGGCGCTTACCCACGAAATGCTGCTCGCAATGGGCGGGCACCAGATCGAGCAGCGCCTTCGGCACCAGCGAGTCGTGGACGAGGGCATCGCAGCTCCGCAGCAGGCGATGGGCCTTGAGGGTGAGCAGTTCGGGATCGCCGGGGCCGGCCCCCACCAGGTAGACAGTGCCTTGAGAGGAAAGGCCGGGCTGCAGCGAGGCGGGAGCTGCGGAATCGCTCGGCGACGGGAGGGTCATGGCAGGGCCTCCAGCTGCTCCAGGAGAACCTGCCGCAGGGCCGGACGGCTGAGCAGAGGGGAAGCCGCCTCACCGAAGCGGGAGGTGAGCGCCTCGGTGAGTCGGTTGGCCGCCAAAGCCAGCGGCAGAACGGGACCTTGATGCGCCAGGAGACTGGCCTCGATTCGATCCGAACCGTAGGCAGCCTCCTGGGGAATGGCGCCCGTAATGGAGGCGAGAAGGCGGAGATAACGACGCCCCAAGGGAGAAGCGATCGGATGGTGCAACAGCAGGGGAGGACTCGATGGAGGCGACGGCCGATCGGCCAGCTGACGGGCCAGTTCAGCCGCCAGGGCACGTTGCCAGACAGGCCAGCTGCCCAGAAACGGCAACAGCCGCAGACCGCTGCTGGGTCGAAGTTCAAGGCGCAGGCGGGGCAGGTCGTGGCGCACGTGTTCACCGGGCAGCAGCAACAGCGGCACCAGCCCCAGGGGGTGCTCCAGGGTCGGCAGATCGGCGGGCTGCGGATCCGTGAGGGCCCGCAACAGCACCGGAGCCCCACGCCGTTCCCGCAGCTCGGCGGCCAAGCTCAGGAGTTCAGCCGGGATCTCCCCCTGGGCTCGACCGTGCACCAGCAACAGGAGTGGGCGGATCGGCAGACTCCGGAGACGACGCTCAAGCCGCGCCGTCACGGCCGGTTCCAGGGCCCGGGAGCGCACCGCCAGCAGGCTGGAGCGACCATTGGGAAGTCGGGCCAGGCTGTCGACCGCGGCGGCGGCCAGAGCGGGATCAAGGTCGGTGGCGAGCTGGATCAAGGTGGAGCGCAAGGCCCCCAGGGGCCAGGCGCTCAATCCGAGCCCCAGGCCCTCCAGGGCGGCACAACGCTGCTGCCGTGGCGCCGGCTTCAGGGCCCGGCGTTGCAGCAGGCCGAAATCAAGGGACTGGCGTTGGTGCCCGAGCAGGGGCAACAGGGCCACCTGAACCTCGGTGGCGGAATGGTCGCTGAGGCCCTGGCGCAGGGCCGTGGCCACGAGAGGATCGCGAAGCCTAAGGATGCCCTGGGGAAGGGCCGGGTCCCGCAGGGGCTGGGCCAGCCACCATCGCAGCAACCGCACCATGGCGGCACCATCGAGGCGTTCAGCCAAAACGGCGATCAGATCGGACTCGGGCGGCACGCCACCAGCCTCGATCGCCGCCAGCCAGGGCTCCAGTGGAAAGGTGCCGGCGCGCAACCGTTGCAACCACTCCCAACGATCCGCACTGGCCGGCGACGGCAGGTGGGCAGGGTCGAGGGGGTCGAGGAGGTCGTCCAGGGCGGGGGTGCACGACACGGCACAGCTCAGCCGTGTCGCCATCACGATGGCACCGAAAGGGGATCAGCGACCGATCGCCGGCGGGCACCGAAATGATCGATCAGCAACCCTTCCAGCACATCGGGGAGCTCGTCGAGGGGAACCCCCTTGTGGTGAAGCTCGGCCAGGCGGCCTTCGTTCTGCATGGAGCCGCCCAGAAAAATTCGGGCTGCCTCCACCATCTGTCCATCCTTGCGGGCCTTGGCCCCCATCAACCCGATCTGCCCCATGTAGGGCTGGCCGCAGGCATTCGGACAGCCTGTCCAGTGGGTGCGCACGGCCTCGGGGAGCTCCAGACGGCGCTCCAGCTCCTCCACCACCGCCAGGGCCGTGGATTTGGTGGGAATCAGAGCAAGCCCGCAGTAGTGATTGCCGGTGCAGCTCACCGCCTCGGCCAGCAGGGGTCCGGGAACGGCGGGGAAGCGGCGCAGCAGCGGCTCCTCCAGCAGAGCCTCGGCCCGATCGGCGGGCACATCGGCGATCACCACATTCTGGCTCTCGCTGAAGCGCAGATCGCCGCTGCCATAGGACGCAGCCAGGCGAGCCAGCTCCGCCATGGAGTCGGCCTCCAGCCGGCCCATCGGCACATTCAGCCCCACCCAGCACAGGCCTTCCTGCTTCTGGGGATGGACACCGCAGAGATCGCGAGGGGCCCGGTTCACGAGATGGGAGCCGTCGTGATCTAGCAGGTCGGGGTCGGCACCACCCAGTTCCCCATAGGTGGCCCGCAGGGCGGCCCGATAAGCATCAAGGCCAAGAGCCTCGACCAGATACATCAGCCGGCTGCGATTGCGGGCCGAGCGGTTGCCATGGATGCTGTAGTGATGCAGCACCGCCAGGGTGAAGGCGGGTACCTGAGCGGGCCGGAGCCAGAGGCCGAGGGGCACGGCCAGTTCGTTGCGCTGGGCGGAGAAAAAGCCCCCCACCAGCACCGTGAAGCCAAGCTCGCCAGCCCGCAGGGAGGGCAAAAAGGCGAGGTCGTTGTGGAGCAGAAAGCTATCGGGGGCACCGCCAACGGCCACATTGAATTTGCGGGGCAGGTTGCGGGGGCCGCCCGGGCCCAGCAGGGCGCTCTGGATGGCCTGCACGATCGGTCGGGTATCGAGCCATTCCTCGGGATCCAGCCCCGCCAGAGGGTTGCCGGTGATATTGCGCGGGTTGTCGTGACCCGACTGACGGCTGGTCAGCCCAAGCCGCTCCAGAGCCGCCATCAGGGGGGCCATGTCCTCCAGGAGCAGACCCCGGAGCTGGAGGTTCTGGCGGGTGGTGATGTCGGCGCTGCCGTGCTCTCCACAACGGTCGACCAACTCGGCGAGCACCGCCAGTTGCCTGGCCTCGATGGCGCCATTGGGCAGGCGCAGGCGCACCATGAAGCGCCCTGGCGTGACGGGCCGGAAGAAGATACCTAGCCACTTGAGGTGCACCGTGAGGGTCATTTCATCGAGGGACTCCCAGCCGTCGTGTCCTAACAGCTCCAGTCGGGGGGCGAGATCAAGACCGCTGAAACTAGCCTTGGCCTCCTCTAGACGGGAGAGGGGAGCGGCCGGGGAAGGGGTGGAGGAGGCGGACATGGCCGGATCGGGGACGAGTGGATAACGCCAAGGGCCTGAACATCGGAGAGCTGCGCTGGCCGGCCCCTCAACCAGAGTTGAGAGATCGGAGCGATAGATCAAATCAGCACCGGATGAGGAAACATCCGTGCATAGAAACATCCGTGCGCAGAAACATTCAGAAGGGCAAGGCCGGAATGCCAAGAAATATCAACTATGATCCTGCTGTTATCAGCTGCAATCGATGCCGCATTAGATACTGCAATCGAGGCAACAAATCCATGGCACCGGCACCATTAAAGTTCACTCAGACGATCACCACTCCCAACTAGACCCTGCCAGCAGATCAGAGAAGACCTGCCGCTGGGTTTGGGGGATTGGAACCGACCGGTTCTGGCCGTCTAACTCTCTGTGACAATGCCATCACGTCGACCCCGTTGCGACCTGTTGCAATCGCTACCAAATCCAGAAACAAATCCAGGGATGGCTCCGCTGCCAGCGGCCGGGGAGGAGCGGCGGGCCGCCCAACTTCGGGCCCTTGGTCCGGAGCGGGCCCTGTTCCGCGAGCTGATCGCCAAGGTGGGCAGCGGTGAACACACCAGCATCGGCCTCAGCCGCGAAGAAGCCCGCACCGCCATCGACCTGATGCTCACAGGTCAGGTCGACGAGGCCCAGATCGGGGCTTTTCTGATCGCCCACCGCATCCGCCGTCCGGCCCCTGTGGAGCTCACCGGCATGCTGGAGAGCTACCGAAACCATGGGCCCAGTCTCAGCAGCGGCGGGCCAGCGCCCCTTTGCTTCGGTGTGCCCTACGACGGCCGCAGCCGCACGGCCCCCCTGCTCCCCCTGCTTGCCCTCAGCCTGGCCGCCGCCGGGCTGCCGGTGGTGCTGCACGGTGGTGCTCCGATGCCTGTGAAATACGGGGTGACCCTGGCGGAGCTGTTCCGCAGCCTGGGCATCGAATGGTGCGGCCTGCCCCTGGCCACGGTGCAGGCACGCCTCGATCGGCATGGCCTGGCCCTCACCCACCAACCCGATCACTTCCCGGGCGCTGAGCGGTTGGTCGCGATTCGAGACGCGATCGGCAAACGGCCCCCGGTAGCCAGCCTGGAACTGCTCTGGACTCCGCATCGCGGCGAGCATCTGCTTGTGAGCGGCTTCGTGCATCCCCCCACGGAAACCCGCGCCTGGGAGGCCCTGACGGCAGCCGGTGAAACCGATGTGCTCACCGTGAAGGGCCTGGAGGGCTCCACCGATTTGCCCACCACGCGGGCGGGGATCACGGCCCGGGTTCGTGATGGCAGCGTGGAGCGGATCCTGTTGCACCCTCGCGACCATGGCATCAACGCCCCCGAGCAGGCCTGGACAAACCTTGAGACCTGGCGCAGCGAGGGTCTGGCAGCACTTCGCGGTGAAGGCCCCCTAGCGGAGGCCCTGCTCTGGAATCTGGGGTCCTACCTCTGGCTCGCGCGGCGTTTCAGCAGTCTGCCGGCGGCCCTGGATCAGGCACGGGCCCTGCTGCAGGCCCGCTGCGGCGAACGGCTGCGTCAAGAGCTCGCGCCATGAGTGGCGACCGACACCGGCGCCTCTTCGCGTTCGAGGCCGACTTCAGCGGCGAGCTGCGCTGCATCCCGATGGCAGTGCGTCGCAAGCTCGATCTGGCTGGGGTGAAGCTCAAGCTGGCGCACTGGCATGGCCTCAGCGAGGCGGAACGGCGCGACCTGCTGGCCTGGCCCGACAGCCCTGACGAGCTGGAGGGGCTGCGCCGCTGGCTGCTGGCCCGCAGCGCCGAGCTGCCCCAGGGGCCGGCCCGAGCGATCGATCCCCTGCGCAGCGCGGCCTGGCTGAAGGGCGGAGCCATCCCCGACGTCCTGCTGGAATCGTGCCGGCAGCTGGGTGTCACCCTCCGCGCTGAGCGCTGGAGCCAACTCGATGAACTGGAACGTTTCGCTCTGGTCAAGCTCTGCCATCCCGGCCACGAGCACCGCAATCTGCCCAGTGCCCTGGAGGAATTTGACCTGAAGAGCTGACGATGGGGGTGTTTGTGTAACGAACGCCACCGACACAGTCTGGGGCCGCGTGGTTCCGTAGTGTATTAGGCAAGCATTAGCGCCGATTAAAACATTCACCTTGGGCTCTTTGTTGTGAAGCCTGGATGTTGCTGGCCGGTCGCTCTCCATCCACCAGCTCCCCACTAGCACTGCCATCAAAGGTTTTTGCTGCCCTATCAACAGTGTCTTGTCCCCAGGACACTGAAGTAAGGTGATGCGATGAACCGGGCGGTTCAGTTCAGGAGTCGTCGGGATTCAACTAATCCTGATGACCACCATCGGGTCCGATTCCCTGCCCCTTGGGGTTGGGAATAGGTTTCTAATCCGAAACCCATGGCCTGAAGTTGCAGGGATGTCGTTCCTACCAGAACTTCCATCGCTGGGTTCCTGGCTCTGATACCTCCCGCCTGGAGACGGCTCTGTACCGACGGAGCCGTCCGCACCCTCCAGCTTTGCCGACCGGCAGCACTTCTATTCACCCCTCAGTTCCCGTCCCGGCGTCCGATCGTCGCCCTTGTTTTTCGCTACCAGATCCCCTCATGACCCCTTTCACTCGCCGCCAAGCCCTGCGCACTGGCCTAGCCGCTGCCACCGGTGTGGTGGTTCAGTTCGGCAGTCTTGCCACCTTGCTGGGCGCCGCCCCCGCCCAAGCGGCCCCCGGCAAGCCCGAAACCACCAGCGTGGAGCTGGGCTTCATCGCTCTAACCGATGCGGCTCCTCTGATTATCGCCAAGGAGAAGGGCTTCTTCGTTAAGCAGGGCATGACCGGAGTGGATCTCAAGAAGCAGACCTCCTGGGCTGTGACCCGCGACAATCTGGAGTTGGGAGGTGCCCGCGGCGGCATTGATGGTGCTCACATCCTCTCACCGATGCCTTATCTGCTGAGCACCGGGGCGATCAGCAAGAGCAGGCAGCCCGTACCGATGTTCATCCTGGCGCGATTGAACCTCAATGGCCAGGCCATTTCAGCCTCCAACGAATTTCTCAAGGACAAGTTCAGTGTCACCGCGCCTGGTCTGGCCAAGGCGGTCGACCGCAAAAATGCAACCGGAGACAAGTTCAAGGCTGCTGTGACCTTCCCGGGCGGCACCCACGACCTGTGGATGCGCTACTGGCTGTCGGCCAATGGCGTCGACCCCAACAAGAAGGCTGACCTGGTGGTGATCCCGCCGCCCCAGATGGTCGCCAACATGAAGTCGGGCACCATGGATATCTTCTGTGTTGGCGAGCCCTGGAACGAGCGCTTGGTCAACAAGAAGCTTGGCTATACCGCCCTTGTCACCGGTCAGCTCTGGAAGAATCACCCCGAGAAGGCCTTCGCCATGCGCGCCGACTGGGTGAAGAAAAACCCCAATGCCACCCTGCGCCTGCTGATGGCCGTGCAACAGGCCCAGAAGTGGGCCGACAACCCCGCCAACACCAATGAACTGGCCAAGATCCTCTCTGAGGACAAATATGTGAAGGCGAGTGTGGAGGATCTCCTGCCCCGGCTTCAGGGCACCATCGATTTTGGCACGGGCAAGGTTGCCAATCTCCCCGCCCTGAAGATGAAATTCTGGGCTGACAATGCCTCCTTCCCCTACAAGAGCCATGACACCTGGTTTGTGACCGAAGACATCCGCTGGGGCTATCTGCCGAAGGGAACCAACATCAAGTCCCTGGTGAATCAAGTCAATCGCAGCGACCTCTGGCGAGCCGCTGCCAAAGCCAATGGCTACGGCGCTGGTCCCGCCGGCGATACCCGTGGATTGGAGGTGTTCTTCGATGGCACCAAGTTTGACTCCAACAATCCCCAGGCCTATCTCAACGGCCTCAAAATCAAGGCTCTGAAATGATCTGAGCGCCCATCACCCTGCTTCAAGCGGGGTGATGGGTCTCCTATTGATCCAACCATGTGGGGCTGCCCGAGTCCCTCACCCCTGCCCACCGACAGCGCCCCCGATTGATGACCACCCTGACCGCCTCCCCCCAGAGCAAGCGCCGGCCGGCAAAGAGCTGGCTGAGCTCCCCTCTGGCGAACCAGATCAAGGCGCCGGTGGTCTGCATCGGGCTCACGCTGCTGCTCTGGCAACTCCTCACCCAGATCAACCGGAACGGCTTCCCCGGTCCGGTTGAAGTGATCGTCCAAACCTGGGACCCCTACATCAAGGATCCCTTCTTTGATGCCGGCGGCACCGCCAAAGGCCTGGGGCTTCAGCTCCTGATTTCTCTGCAGCGCGTCGCCTTGGGATACAGCCTCGCAGCAATCGTGGGCATCGGAGCGGGTCTGGCCATCGGCACCAACCGCTTCTTGCGGCGTGGCTTCGATCCATTGATTCAGGTGTTGCGCACCGTGCCACCGCTGGCCTGGCTGCCGATCTCGCTCCTGGTGTTCCAGCAGGCCGACACCGCTGCCATCTTCGTGATCTTCATCACCGCCATCTGGCCGATCATCATCAACACGGCCGTTGGCATCAACGAAATCCCACAGGACTACACCAACGTCGCCCGGGTGCTCCGCCTCAGCAAGCGCACCTACTTGGTCGACATCCTGATGCCGGCCACAGCTCCCTATGTGTTCACGGGGCTTCGCATCGCCATCGGCCTGGCCTGGCTGGCGATCGTGGCGGCGGAAATGCTGAAAGCCGATGGCGGCATCGGCTTCTTCATCTGGGACGCCTACAACGCCGGCGGCGACACCAGCACCAGCCAGATCATCCTGGCCATCGTCGTGATCGGCCTGGTGGGTCTGGCCCTCGATCGGCTCGTGGCCTGGGTCGGCAGCCTGATCGCCAGTGGGGCCCGCTGAGATGGCCGCATTCCTCACGGTTGATGATGTCAGCCAGGAGTTTCCGCTCGATAACGGCGGCCGCTATGTCGCCCTGAAGGACATCGACCTGGAGGTCGATCAGGGTGAATTCATCGCCTTAATCGGCCACTCGGGCTGCGGCAAGAGCACCCTGCTCAACCTGATGGCCGGCCTCGCCCAAGCGAGCAGCGGCGGCATTTTGATGGAGGGCCGCCAAGTGACCGAACCGGGACCGGACCGAATGGTGGTATTCCAGAACTACTCCCTGCTGCCCTGGCAAACGGTCCGTCAGAACGTGGCCCTGGCGGTGAACCGGGTGATGGGCGGTGCCAGCGCCAGCGAACGGAAGGCCAAGGTGGACGGCAGCCTGGCGCTAGTAGGGCTGACTCAGGCCGCCGACAAGTTTCCGGCCGAACTCTCCGGCGGCATGAAGCAGCGGGTGGCGATCGCCCGGGCCCTATCAATCCAGCCGCGATTGCTGCTGCTCGATGAACCCTTTGGCGCCCTCGACGCGCTCACCCGCGGCAATCTGCAACAGCAGCTGATGCAGATCTGCCAAGAGGCCGGTGTCACCACGGTGATGGTGACCCACGACGTGGATGAGGCCCTGCTCCTCGCCGACCGCGTGGTGATGATGACCAACGGACCGGAGGCCGGAATCGGCCAGATCCTGCGGGTGCCGTTCCCCCGGCCGCGGCAGCGTCTGGAGGTGATGGAGCATCCCACCTACTACGGCCTGCGGGCTGAATTGATCGGTTTTCTGCAGCAGCAGCGCCGCCTCCGCCAGCGCCGCACAGACCGCGCCACCATCGCCGCGGCGGGGACCATGTCGGTGGCAGAGACCGGTGGTGTGGCCACGGCTGCCCAGCCCGGCCGGCCGGGGTCGGGGGTGGGGCCGGCAGCGCGCCTGGTGCGGCTGGGCTACCTGCCGGGCCTCGACATCGCCCCCTTGGCCCTGGCCTTAGGTCAGGATCTCTTCGATCGGAAATCCCTGCAGTTGGTGCCGGTCTCGTTCGCCTCTTGGGAGCGGCTCGATGCGGCTCTGGTGGCCGGTGATCTGCAGGCTGCGATCACACCGGCCACCACCCCCCTAGCCCTCAACCTCGGGCTCGGAGGCTGTCAGCCCTGGGCGGCGATCACGCCGATGACGGTGAGCCGCAACGGCAATGCCCTCTGCCTGGGCCGCCCCCTGCTCGAAGCAGGGGTGAGGGACCGCCTCAGCCTGGCTCGCTGGCTGGAGCGGGGCGAGCAACCTCTGCGCCTAGCCGTGCCCCAACGCTTTGGCATCGCCGAATTGCTCGTCCGTCACTGGCTGATCGGAGCTGGCATCGACCCGGAGCGACAGGTGCGCTTTGAGGCCCTCTCACCGATGGTGATGCACGGCGCCCTGCGCACCGAACGGGTGCAGGGCTTCGTGGCCGGCCGCTACCGCGTGGCTGAAGCGGTGGAGGATCGCCAGGGCTATGTGCTCGCCACCGACCTCGACATCTGGAGCGGGCACCCTGAGAAAGTGCTCACCTGCTCGGAAGCCTGGGCGGAGGCCAACCCAGACGCCCTTGAGGCCCTGGGGGCCGGATTGATGCAGGCAGGCGCCCGCTGCGACGACGGTGGTCGACGCGATCAGCTCGCCACGCTGCTCAGCCAGCCCCAGTGGTTGGGCCGCCGGGCCGCCATCGCCCTGCGCAACCAGTTCGACGCTGGTACCGGCGAGCAGCCCCGCACCCTGCTCCACTTCAACCGGTACCACTCCGATCGGGCCCATGTGCCCAATCCCGCGGAGGGGGCCTGGATCCTCACCCAGTTCAGTCGCTGGGGGCGCTGCCCTTTCCCCACGAACCGGCTGGAACTGCTGGCGCAGGTCTACCGCCCGGACCTGTGCGACCGCGCCCTGGCCCGGGCTGGCTATGCAGCCCTTCGACCGGATCGCCATCCCTTTCTCCTTGCCGATGGCATCGCCTTTGACCAGGACACCCCCCTCGACTACCTCCGCTCCCTGCCGGATGCAACCCAACCGCCCCTGGCCAGCGCGACCTTGCCGCCATCCGTCGTCCCCATGCCCACCTTGCAATGACCAGCCCACTTCTGGATTCCCCCCGGCCTCCTGAAAACTCCCGCTTCCTGGAGTTCAAGCAGGTCGGCCAGGTCTTCGAGAGCCGGCGGGGCCGCTACGAGGCCCTGCGGGACATCAATCTGCAGGTGAACCAAGGGGAATTCCTTTGTGTGATCGGCCACTCCGGCTGCGGCAAAAGCACCCTGCTCAACATGGTTTCAGGCTTTCTGCGACCCAGTGCTGGCGAGGTGTTTCTGGCTGGTCAGCCGATCGAACACCCGGGACCGGACCGGATGGTGGTGTTCCAGAACTATTCGCTGCTGCCCTGGAAGAGCGTGCGCCAAAACGTGGAACTCGCTGTCAAGGCAGCACGGCCCGAGCTAGACCCAGCGGCACGTCGCCGGGTGGTGGACCATCACTTGGAGATGGTCCACCTGAGCGACGCCGCCGATCAGCGACCCGGCCAGATCTCTGGAGGCATGAAGCAACGGGTGGCGATCGCCCGTGCACTGGCGGTCAATCCGGCGGTGCTGGTGCTCGATGAACCGTTCGGCGCCCTCGATGCGATCACCAAAGAGGAGCTGCAGGAGGAATTGCTGGCGATCTGGAGGGAACAGAAACCCACGGTGTTGATGATCACGCACGACATCGACGAGGCGCTGTTCCTCGCCGACCGCATCGTGATGATGACCAACGGACCTGCGGCCACGATTGGCGAAATCCTCAGCGTTCCCTTCAATCGCCCCCGAATTTACGAACAGATCCAGTCCGATCCCCGCTACGGCCGCCTGCGCAACCACGCCCTCGATTTCCTCTACCGGCGCCATGCCCACGAAGACGGGTGATGGCACCATGACCTCGTCTGCCAACGCGACCCCCTTTCTGTGCATCCCGAAGGGCCACACCCTCATGCTGGATGGCGATCACCTCCGCCCAATCACCAGTCTGCAGGTCGGTCGGGGTCTGATCCGCGTGGCGTTCACCACCAGTCAGCCAAACGGTGAAGCCACAGATCCCATCACTTTGGGCTTTCTGAAAACGGGGGATCCCCTCTCCCTGGAGCTGCTGCGCCACGCCTGGCTGCACCTGGAGGCCCTCGAACCCACCAGTCTTCTGCGCAGTGCCAGCCCATCGGAAGACGCCGATACGGTCGGGCTGTCTGAGTGGACAGCAGCCCTGCTGAGAATCCAGCACCTCAGCGATTCAGAACAGCGGCTCCGGGCCCTGATCCAGCTCTTGGTGTATCGCCTGGGGAATCGCTGCGGTGAGTGGTACGAACTGCCGGTACGGCTGAAGCACGAGCGACTGGCCGAGCTTGTGAACCACACCCGCGTCACCGTGACGCGCCACATGGCCCGCTGGCGACAGGCAGGCCTGATCGAGGAAGGTCCAGCCGGAAGCCCCTACCTGCGCTTCGCACCTATTTTGATTGAAAGCCCCTGATCGCCGATCAGCGATCAGAGTTGATGGGGTCGAACAAGCAGCCGCGATCGGCCCAACGGTTCAGGGCGGAAGAGCCTCCACCCACACGGCGGCAGCCTTGAGTTCAGGCTGGAAGGAATGGGGACAAGCCAGCTCATGGGTGAGCAAGTTGGCTTCGCAGGCCTGGACCTGACTGGCCCCCCAGTGCATCGGCAGAAAGAGGGTGCCGGGCCGGATGCGCGGCGTGACCTGAACCCGCACGGACACGCTGCCGCGGCGGGAGTGGACCCGGGCCATGCCGCCATCGGCCAACCCGTGGGCCAGCGCGTCGTTGGGATGGATCTCCAGAAGGGGTTCCGGATGCTGGGCCGAGAGGCGGGCCACCTGACCGGTGCGGGTCATGGTGTGCCACTGGCCGAGATATCGGCCGACTGTGAGCACCAGCGGGAAGCGCTCACAGGGTGGCTCGGCCAGGCCTAAGGGCACATCGCACTGGAAACGGGCCCGGCCGCTGGGGGTGGGGAAGTGGCGGTCGCCGTAGAGGCGCCGAGCTTCCCCGCCGGGCGGTGTGCCAGGAGGAAATGGCCACTGCTGTGGGCCGGCCTCGGCCAGGAGCTGGTGGCTGAGGCCGGAGAGGTCGCAGAGACGGCCAGCGGTGAGGGCCACGAATTCGGCGTGCACATCGGCCGCGGTGGCTGCGGCGGGGAAGAGGTTGCCATGGCCGAGGCGGCGGCCCAGTTCGGCGAACACCTGCCAGTCGGGCCTGGACTCACCCGGGGGTGGCCGGAAGGCCGGACAGAAGGTGACCCGCCGCTCGGAGTTGGTCATCGTGCCCTCCTTCTCGCTCCACTGGGCCGCGGGCAACACCAGATGGGCGGCGGCGGCGGTCTCACTGCCGGCATAGGCCTCGCTCAACACCACCAGGGGACAGCGCGCCAGGGCGGCCCGCACCCTGGCCAGATCAGGGAGGCTGACCAGGGGATTGGTGGCTGCCACCCACCAGAGGTCGAGGGCGCCGGCCTCCATCGCCTCGATCTGCTGCCAGACCGCCAGGCCCGGGCTGGCATCGATCGCCCCCGGCGGCAGCCCCCAGGCCTGCTCCACTTCGGCTCGGTGGCCGGCATCGCCCACTGAGCGGTAGCCGGGCAGGAGCTGGGCCAGCCCACCGGCCTCCCGACCGCCCATGGCATTCGGCTGGCCGGTGAGGGAGAAGGGCCCGGCACCGGGCCGGCAGATCTGACCGCTGAGCAGGTGGAGGTTGATCAGCCCGCCGATCGTGGCGGTGCCTTCAGCCCGCTGATTCAGCCCCATCGACCAGAGGCTGAGCATGGCCGCCGAGCCCGCCCAGATCTCGGCAAAGGCCTGCAGCTGCTGCTCGGGGATCCCGCAGATCGCGGCGGTGCGCTCCGGAGTCCAGGGCTCCACATGGGCCGCGAAGGCCTCGAACCCCTCGGTGGCCGCCTCCATGAAGGGCCGATCGAGGGCACCGGCGCGCAGCAACAGATGGGCCACGCCGTGCAGCAGGGCCAGATCCGTGCCGGAAGCGATCGCCAAGTGGAGGTCGGCGGCGGCGGTGGTCGCGGTGGCGCGGGGGTCGACCACCACGATGCGCACGGAGCCGGGATTCCGTTTGCGGCGCTTCAGCAGCCTTTGAAAGAGCACCGGATGGCATTCGGCGGTATTGGTGCCGATCAAGAGCACGCCATCGGCCAGGTCGAGGTCGTCGTAGCAGCAGGGAGGGCCATCGGAGCCGAAGCTGCGGCGATAGGCGGCGACGGCCGAACTCATGCACAGCCTGGAATTGGCGTCGAAGTTGTTGGTGCCCAGGGCGCCCTTGAACAGCTTCTGGGCGATGTAGTAATCCTCCGTGAGAAATTGACCGCTGCCGTACATGGCGATCGCCCCGGCGCCCTTGCTGGCCAGGGTCGTCTGGATGTGCTCCACCAGCACCTCAAAGGCCTGGTCCCAGCTGATCCGCTCGAAGGGTTGATCGCGGCTGGAGCGATAAAGGGGATGGGTGAGGCGGCCCGGATCGAGGCTTTCGCCCACCGTGGCGCCCTTGACGCACACCTGGCCGAGGCTGGAGGGATGGAGGCGATCGCCGCGGGCCTGCCAGGGGCCGGCTGGGGCGGATTGGCCGCTGGCACCAGGGGCTGCAGCAGCTGCACTGGGGCGAGGCGGCAGCATCTCCAGCCCGCAACCCACGCCGCAATAGGGGCACTGGCTGCGAACCGGCTGGGGGCTGGGGGAAGGGTCGGGGGCCATGGCGGCGGTGGCGGGCTCGGGAGCGCTCAGGAGTGGAAGGCAGGGCTGGTCATTGCAGCGCCGCCCTGGGGTCCATCCGGTTGCAACCGCTACGGTTTGCCGGGACATCGGATCCAGAGGGCGAGCTGAGGGGCGCCTGGTTCAGAACCCCGCAGCGGCGAAATCCTCGCCGGCATCGGCGAGGGGGAGCTGCTCCCGCTCGGCGAGGGCAGCGGCGAAGCAATCGCCGAAGTTCAGCTGGGCGGCATGGCCGAGGCCCTTGTCGAGGCCCTTGCCGAAGCGCTGGTAAAGGGCGAGGGCGCGACGGGCGAGGTCGGCATCCACCGGCACCACAGAGGATGGCCATCGGGCGTGGCGGCGATGAAGCGGTGCTGCCCATGGTGGAACTGGAAAGGGGAAGCCCCTGGGATCTCTGTTGCCTCCCGTCCCCTGTGCCCCCTGACACTCCAGGCGCTCCAAGCGCCCCCGCTGACAGCGAGACGCCCCCGGCTCCGCCAGACTTACCAGCACCACAGCGCCCCTGGCCCGGCCTGGATCACCTCGGTGCCATCCAGGCCGGCGGGGGAGTGATCCTTGGCCTGATCGCACTCTTTTCCTCCTATGACCACATCACCGCCTTCGGCCGCAGCATCGGCCTCCAGCAGCAATGGGGCATCCCTCTCATCGCTGCCTCGGTGGCGACAGTTCTTATCGACTCTCAACTGGCGACCCGTGCGCGGGATCGAGCTCGAGATCGAGCAGATCAAGCAGCGCTCGAAGCGCAACGAGAGCGAAGCCGAGCAGCGGATGAAGCAAATCGAGAGCGAAACCGAGCAGCTGAGGCGCGAGAACGCCAGAGAAAGAGCTTTGAGCGCCTTGATCAAGCAGCACTGCTTTCCGCCCGAGTCCAGCTCGATCCCTCCACAACAAACCGAGGTCGATTGCGGGCCTTCCTCACCCTGATGGCGCAGCGGCCGCTAGACGATGGGGATACCGGCATGGCATGAAGAGCCAGGAAATCGAGGCGCCTACGGCGCTATCCGGGAACAGGCAATAGCCAGGGATAAAAAACAGCCGAATGTTGAGGATTAAATGTCTTCCGGTTGCGCAGCAAAAGCCGCCGATCTGCGCACGGCTTGCCGGATTTTGAATGCCGATCTGATGCGCTATCGGATTGGTCAGTACACAGCCCTCCGGCTGATCGAGACCACCAGCAAGGTGGAAGAGCGAATCGGCCGTGCTGCTCGTGCTGCTGCGCCCCAGCCTGCTGGTGCGCCATCTGCTGGCGCCCCTGCTGCCGGGCGTGATCTTCCGCGGCGACCGCCAGCGCCGCGAGCTGGCGCTTACGGTCGACGACGGACCCAGCCCGGGATCCGATGGCTCAAGCCACACCGGCAGCATGGCGTTGCTGGCGTTTCTGCCAGGCCTTCGATCAGGCCGCTGCCCAGCTCCAGAGCGCAGCGGCGCCGTGCCCGCTGCCGCTGCGCTGGTTACGGCGCGGCGGTGGCTGGATCCGGCCCTCGATGCTCCGCGGCGACGGGACCCGTTCGCACTTGGCTCACCACTTGCGATAGGGCAGAAACTTGCCATTCATCGTCACCAGCACCCGATCACCCTTGGGGTCTTCGACCTTGGCGACGGTGAGGGTGAAATCGATCGCAGACATGATGCCATCGCCGAATTTCTCCTGGATCACATCCTTGAGCGGCAGGCCATACACCTGCAGGATCTCGTGGAAGCGATACAGCAACGGATCGGTGGGGATCACCGGGTCGAGGGCGCCCTTGATCGGATAGGTGGTGAGCTGCTCGCGCAGCTCCTGGCGCTCTGCCTCGGGGATCGCCAGGGCCTCCAGCAGGCTGTCGGCCTCCGCAAGGTTGGCGGTGGCCTGCCCATGAATCAGGCTCGCCAGCCACACCTCATCCACCCCCAGCCGCGCGCCGAGATCGGCGAAGCTCAGCCCGCAGCGCCGCTTGGCGGCGAGCAGCGTGACGGCAAGAGGGCAGAGAGGCATGGCGGCAAGAGGTGTTTGGGCGACCCTATGGGCCGGCGGGTTCGCCGATGGCTGCCCCTGCTACAGAGAGGCCGTGCCTGGATCACACCCTGCCCAGCCGGACCAACCGGACCAGCCCGCTCTAACCGTTCCGTCCGTTCCTGCCATCACCACCCCCGCAGTGCCACCACCGCCGCTGCGCTGCTGCCTGCTCAGCGGCGGCGAAAGCCGGCGCATGGGGCGCGACAAGGCCCTGCTGCCCCACCCCGAGGGGGGCACTTGGATGGAGCGCACCCTGCGGCTGCTGGCCGACCTGCACAGCCCGATCACGCTGCTGAGCCGCCACCCGCAGCACCTGGTGCTGGCCGAGCGGCTGGGGAAGGAGCTGCGGCCGAGCGGGGAGCAGCCCCAGGTGGGCCACAGCCCTCTCACCGCCCTGGCCGAGCCACCGCCCTGGGAAGGGCCCCTGCTGGCCCTGCACCGGCTGATGCAGCACCACCCCGAGCAGCGCCTGCTGCTCTGCCCCGTGGACATGCCGGACCTCACCCTCGCGGCCCTGCACACGCTCCTGGCGGCAGCCGCTGCGAGCCCCGGCCGGCTTCCGCTCGCCCATGACGGCACCCGGCTGCAACCGCTGCTGGGCCTCTATCCGAGCAGCGCACCGATCCGCGCCCACCTGGCGGCGGCGGTGCAGCGGGGCGAGCGGCGCCTGCAGGGCTGGCTCGCGGATCTGCCCTGCCAGGCGGTGCCGCTCGACCCCCGCGCCATCCGCAACCAGAACCGCCCCTCCTTCTAACGCGCCTCCACGGCAACCACCTGGAGCGGGATCAGCGGGCACGACGGGCGCCCCATGGGGTGGGTCGGAAGCTAGAGCGGCTGGCCGGGGGCTGGGACCCCTAGCGTTTGGGCCATGGCGCTACCCCTGCCCCTCGATCGCCACGGCCGCCCGCTGGGGGTTCTGCGCCTCTCGCTCACGGCCCGCTGCAACCTGGCCTGCCCCTACTGCCTGCCGGATGGGGTGGAGCCGCCGGGGCTGCTGAACCGGGCTCAACGCCTGTCCGTGGTGCGCGCCGCGGTGGCGCTGGGGGTCCGGAGCCTGCGGCTCACCGGCGGCGAACCCCTGCTTCACCCCGGCCTGGAGGATCTGATCAGCGGCGCCGCGCCCCTGCGCCAGGCCGCGGCCAGCGGAACCGCTGGCCTGGCTGAGATCGCCCTCACCAGCAACGGCAGCCTGCTCACGGCCGCTCGGGCCCGCTCCCTGCGCAGGGCCGGGCTGGACCGGATCACCCTCAGCCTCGACGGCGCCACCGGGGCCAGCGTGGCAGCGATGGCGGGCCTGCCGGGCGGAACGACCGCCGGCGACGACCTGCTCGCGAAGGTGTTGGCGGCGATCGACCACGCCCGTGATGCGGGCTTCGATCCGCGGAAAGGAGCGCTGAAGCTCAACGCCGTGATCCAACGCGGCCACAACGACAACCAGCTGTTGGCGCTGGCGGACCTGGCGCGGCAGCGGCGGGTGGAGCTGCGGCTGATCGAATACATGGATGTGGGCAACAGGAACGGCTGGGATCCCAGCCAGGTGATCAGCGCCGCCGAGATGGTGGATCGCATCGCCACCCGCTGGCCGCTGGAGCCCGTGGGCCGCGATCCGCACGGCACAGCGATCCGCTGGCGCTATCGCGACGGCGGCGGCCTGCTGGCCGTGGTGGCCTCCGTGAGCACTCCCTTCTGCGGCGACTGCAATCGCCTGCGCGTCACCGCCGACGGCATCGCCTACAGCTGCCTGTTCGCCGCCCCCGGTAACGGCCTCGATCTACGGCCTTGGTTGGAGCCCACCACCCCGCCGGGGGCGCTGCAGGAGGTGCTGGCAGCCCGCTGGGCCAGGCGGGACGACCGCTGGAGCGAACAACGTCAGGCGGCCTGGATGCCTGGAGCGCCGCCGGCCCCGCCAGCCGCCGCCGCGGCTCGCCATGCGGAGATGGCCTACTTGGGCGGCTGACGCCTGCCCTCAGCCCAGCCAGCCCAGCAACTTTCCGCTTGCCACCAGCAGCACCACGGCCAGCAGGCGCCGAATCCACAAGGAAGGAAAGCGACGGCTGCCGCAATGGGCCCCCAGCCCTCCGGCCACCATCACCGCCAGCGCCATGGGCCCCACCACTGCGGCCGCAGGCAGAGCGGCGCTCCCCCTGGCCATCACCAGCCCGGCCAGCCCCGCCAGGGAATTGACCAGGATGAATGCCGCCGAGACGGCCGCGGCCTGGCGAGGCACCAGCCAGCCCCGCAGGATCATCAGCGGCGTCAGGACGATGCCGCCACCGGTGCCGGTGATGCCGGCCAGCCCGCCGAGGAGGCCTCCCGTAAGGCTGATGGTCGCCGGCCCTGGCACGGCTGGAGCAACCTCTCCGGGTTGGGAAGGCTGCGACAACCGCCAGGCTGAGAACAGCAGCACCAGCCCAAGCAGGCGTTGGAGCGGCAGGGTGGGCAAGGAGACCATGCCGCCCACCAACGCCGCAGGAACCGAGAACAGGGCGAGCGGCAAAAACACCTCGCGCCGAAAGTGGCCGGCGGCGGCGAAATTCCAGCTGGCGAGGCTGGACACGAGCACGTTGAGGACCAGGGCAAGGGGTCGGATCTCTGCGGCGCCAAAACCGCTGAGTGCAAGCACCGCGATATAGCCGGAGGCGCCGGCATGGCCAACGGAGGCATAGAGAAAGGCCACCCCAGCCAGGGCAAGCAGCAGCAGCGCAGAGGGCTCCATCGGCGCTCAGGCGAGCTGACCTGGATCTTCCCGCAAGCGAGGCAACAGCTGCACCAGATTGCAGGGGAGGGTCTCCGCATCCAGCTGGGCGCCGATCAACCGGTCCCAGGCCGTGGACACCGCATCGAGCGAACCGGGCAACACGAAGATGAGGGTGCCATTGGCCACCCCCGCCAGGCAGCGACTCTGGAGGCTGCTGGTGCCAATGGTCTGGAAGGAGAGCATCCGGAAGAGCTCCCCGAAGCCATCCATGGTCTTATCGAGCAGGGGAGCCACCGCTTCCGGGGTGCCATCACGGCCGGTGAGGCCGGTGCCACCACTGCTGATCACCACCTGCACGGCTGGATCAGCGATCCAGCGACTGACCTCCGCTCGGATCCGGTATCGGTCATCGGGCACCATGCAACGCTCCTGCAGCCGGTGGCCCGCAGCCTCAAGGCGCTGCTGCAGGGCATCACCGGAGGGATCGTCGGCGAGGCTGCGGCGATCGGACACCGTGAGCAGGGCGATCGAAAGGGCCACAGCAGGCCAGCGGCGTAAAGCCCATTGTGGGGTTGCGGCAGCGGCAGAGTGGTTGGAGTGATCTAGACCAGCCATGTGCGGGCCAGGCGATGGGGGAACGAACGCCGAGGCAGCGGCCACGGTGAGGGTCTTGCTGTTCGCCGGTCTGCGGGAGCGGGCGGGCTGGAGGGAGCGACCCTGGCCCCACAGCGCCGGCCTCACACCGCACCAGATCTGGAGCCAACTGCCCGATCCAGTACCAGCGCACAGCGTGCGGGTGGCGATCAACCACAGCTTCGCCAGCTTCGACACGCCCCTCAACCCCAACGATGAACTGGCCTTCCTGCCACCGATCAGTGGAGGCTGACAGTGGAGGCTGAGCGGCGCGATCCCGTGGAAGCCACGCTGCCCCGACTGGATCTGCAGCTGCTCTCCACCACCCTTGATCCCCTGGCCTGCCTGGCCACCTGGCAAAGGCAGCTGGCGGACCTGCCCGGTGGCCTGCCCGCCGCTGAGGCTCACTTCATCGGCCGGGTGCGGGGTGTGAGTGGCCAAGGCCTGCCGCTGGAGGCCCTGGAGCTGGAGCATTACCCCGCCATGGCCGAACGCCGCCTGCGGGAGCTGGCCATGGTCACGGCCCAGGGGGCCACCGCTGTGCTGGTGCGGCACCGGATCGGTCGGCTGCGGCCGGGCGAGGCCATCGTGCTGGTGGCGGTGGCGGCGGATCGGCGCGGCCCGGCCCAGCGGTGCGGCCAGGCCCTGCTGGAAGGCCTCAAGCACGAGGTTCCGTTCTGGAAACGGGAATGGGTGAACGGGGTGGGCACCTGGGTGGAAGGCAACACGCCGCTGTGAAGACAGGAGATCAGAACAGGGGCAGCAGCAGCAGCTGGGCCCAGAGCTCGGTGCCGGCCTCCAGCGTGGCCGCCTCGGCGGGCAGCTCCAGCAGCAGCTCGGCCCCCTGCAGCGAACCGATGCGGGACGACGCCTGGCTGCCCTCCAGCAACGCCAGCGGCAGCCCGTCGGCGGCGAATGCCAATCGGGCCCGGGCCAGTTCCGGCCGCCCCGGCCGTCGCCTCAGGGGCGCCGCCAGCCTCACCCGCAACCGCCGCAGACCCACGGCATCGCCCCCTTCCAGCGCCTGCAGCGCCGGCAGCACAAGCTGCAAGGCCGTGATGGCGGCTGCCACCGGATTACCCGGCAGACCGAAGAAGGGCAATCCAGCCAGAGTGCCAAACGCAAAGGGGCGTCCCGGCCGCAGGAACAACTTCCAGAACGCCACCGTGCCCCGCTCGGCCAAGAGGGGGCGGATCCAGTCGCTGTCGCCGGCGGAAACGCCACCGGTGCTCACCACCAGATCGCAACCGGCAGCCAGCTGGTCAAAGGCGGCCGCCAACCAATCCGGCCGGTCGGCCACCTGCAACCGCAGGGTCAGCGGATAGCCCAGACGGGCGAACAGAGCCTCGAGGAGGGTGCCGTTGCTTTCCCAGATCTCACCGGGCTGGCGATCGGCACCGGCCCTCACAAGTTCATCGCCGCTGATCAGCAGGCCAATCCGCGGCCGGACCGCCACTGGCAGCATCGCCACACCACAGCCCGCCAACCGACCCAGATCGGCGGGCCCGAGGCGCTGGCCGGCCTCCACCAGCACCTGCCCCGGCGCCGCCTCCTCATCGGCGGCACGGATCCAGGGCTCCGGGCCAACGGCCTCCGTGAGGAGCAGCGCCGCCCCCTGGACCTCCACTTGCTCCTGGGCCAACACCCGCGCGGCACCCTCCGGCAAGGGGGCGCCGGTGAGGATGCGCACCGCCTCCCCCTCCCCGATGGGCTGCGGGTAGGGGGCGCCGGCTGCGGATTGTCCCACCACCCGCCAGCGGCGACCGGGTTCCGGCGGCATGGCATCGGCCACGGCGTAGCCATCGAGGATCGCGGCCCGAAATCCCGGCACCGCTTCGCTGGCCAGCACCGATTGCGCCATCACCCGGCCCAGGCAGGCCGCCAGCGGGAGGGTCTCGATCGGCGGATCAGGCCGCAGCGCGGCCAGCACCCGCGCCCGCGCCTCCTCCAGCGGCAATCCCTCGGCGGGAAACGGTTCAGCCGTGGGTTCAGCCATCACCCCGTTCCCAAACGCCGCTGCGGCCCCCTTGCTTGCGCAGCAGCTGGATGGGCCCGATCGTCATGGCGGGATCGGCGGCCTTCACCATGTCGTAGAGGGTGAGCAGGCCCACACTCACGGCCGTGAGCGCCTCCATCTCAACACCGGTGGCAGCGGTGGTGCAGACCAGCACTTCCAGACGCAGCCCAGACCCATCGAGGGCCGGCTCGATCGTGGCCTTCACCCCGGAAAGCGGCAGCGGATGGCAGAGGGGAATCAACTCAGCGGTGCGCTTGGCAGCCTGGATCGCCGCCACCCGGGCCACCGCCAGCACATCTCCCTTGGGAGCCCGACCCTCCAGCACCAACGCCAGCGTGACCGGCTGCATGCCCAGCCAGCCCTCGGCCACGGCCTCGCGAACCGTGGCTGGCCGACTGCTCACATCCACCATGTGAACCTCACCGCGGCAATCAAGGTGCGTGAGGCTGGGGAGATTTCCTTCCAAGGCTTGGCTCACGGATGGGGCGTGGGGGTCAGTGGGGGGACCTGCGCCATGTTGACGCCGGGGGGAATCCTGACGCCGCCGGCGACAACGGGGGCAGGCAGCGAGGCAAGCGGGGCTTCACCCCCCGCGCAGCTCCCGCCGCATCCAGCTGATCCAGTCGGCGGAGATCTGCTTGGGGCAGGCCGCCTCGCATTCAAGGTGGCTGCTGCAGCCACCGAAGCCCTCGGCCGCCATCTGGTTCACCATCGCCAGGGCTCGCTGAGCCCGCTCGGGCTGGCCCTGGGGCAACTGGCCCAGATGGGCCAGCTTGGCAGCCACGAACAGGCTGGCGGAGGCGTTGCGGCAGCTGGCCACGCAGGCGGCGCAGCCGATGCAGGTGGCGGTATCGAAGGCGCTGGCGGCCTGGTCGCGGCCGATCAGGATGGCATTGGCCTCCGGGGCGCTGCCGGTGTTCACCGAGCAGTAGCCCCCGGCAGCGATGATCCGATCGAAGCCGCTGCGGTCCACCGTGAGGTCGGCCACCAGGGGCAAGGCGCGGGCCCGCCAGGGCTCCAGCACCAGGATGTCGCCGTCGCGGAAGCGGCGCAGGTAGAGCTGGCAGACGCTGGTGGCCGATTGGGGCCCGTGGGCCTGGCCATTCACCAGGAAGCCGCAGGAGCCGCAGATGCCCTCGCGGCAGTCGTGCTCGAAGCTGATCGGGCGCTGGCCGGCCCGGAGCAGGCGATCATTGAGGAGATCGAGGGCCTCCAGCAGCGAGAGATCGGTGCTGAGCCGCTCCAGCCGGTGGCTCTCGAAGCCTCCCGGCTGGCCGGGGCCGGTCTGGCGCCACACCTTCAGGGTGAGGCTGATCGTGGCGGAGGCGGTCTGAAGGCTCATGGCAGGGCATGGACGGTGGGCGGAGCGGCGAGGCGGGGCGGATTGAAAGGGTGTAAACGGGGCGAGGCGGATGGGATCGGCGGTAGGGGACAGGGCCTGGAGCGGGAGGGCCTGGCGGGCGAGGGAGCGAAGGGGCGGGGGAAGGCCGGAGCTGCTGAGCAGACCAGCGCCAGGGAAAGGGAAGCAGGGGAGAAAGGAGCTGGCGGGCGTGGCCAAGCAGACAGGGGTTCTGCGGCTGCGAACAAGGGTTCCGAGCTGCCTCAGCGGTAATCGCGCTGGCTCGGGGTGATGGAGGTGTAGCGCAACGGTTCGGTGAGGCGCTCGGGTGGCGCCCCCTCCCGGTGCTCCCAGGCGGCGATGTGGGCGAACTGGGCGTCGTCGCGCTGGGCCTCACCCTCAGGAGTCTGGAACTCTTCGCGGAAATGGGCGCCGCAGGATTCCTCCCGGGCCAGGGCATCGCGCAGCATCAGGTCCGCCAGGCCGAGGAAATCCTCGAGCCGCAGCGCCTTCTCCAGGGCCTCATCGGGCCCGGCGCCGTGGTCGGGCACACGCACCCACTCGCGGAACTCCTGGCGCAAGGCCTCCACCGCCGCCAGCCCCCGCCGCAACTCCGGGGCGCTGCGGCTGATGCCGCACACCTCGATCATCAGCAGGCCCAGCTCCCGGTGCAGATCCGTAGCGGTGCGTCTGCCAGCGCCATCCCCCCCGACCGGTCGGACAGGCCCGGGCCTCAGGGCGGCGATGCGGACCTCAGCGGCGGCCGCCGCCGCCCGGCAGGCCGGGTGGTCGGCACCGATCTGCGGCTGCGGATGGCCCGCCAGCCAGGCCGTCACGGTGGCGGGAGCGATGAAGTAGCCATCGGCCAGACCCTGCATCAGGGCACTGGCCCCGAGCCGGTTGGCGCCGTGCTCGGAGAAATTGGCCTCCCCGAGCACAAACAATCCCGGAATCGTGCTCATCAGGTGGTAGTCCACCCACAGGCCCCCCATCGTGTAGTGCGGCGCGGGATAAATGCGCAGGGGAGAGGCCAGCGGATCTTCGCCGGTGATGCGGGCATACATATCGAGCAGGTTGCCGTAGCGGCTCTCGATCGCCTCCCGGCCGTCGCGGCGGATCGCTTCCGCCAGATCCAGGTACACACCGCGGCCGCCCGGCCCCACGCCACGACCTTCCAGGCAGAGTTCCCGGGCGCGGCGGGAGGCCACATCGCGGGGCACCATGTTGCCGTAGGTGGGGTACTGACGCTCCAGGAAGTAATCGCGCTCCGCCTCGGGAATCGCCGCGGCCTGCCTTCCATCCCCCGCTTGCGCCGGCAGCCAGACGCGGCCGTCATTGCGCAGGCTCTCGCTCATCAGGGTGAGCTTGCTCTGCCAGATGTCACCGGCCGGGATGCAGGTGGGATGGATCTGGGTGAAGCAGGGATTGGCGAAGCAGGCACCCTGGAGATGGGCCCGCCAGATGGCGCTGACATTGCTCTTCACCGCATTGGTGGAGAGATAAAACACATTCGAATAGCCGCCGCTGGCCAACAGCACCGCATGGGCGGTGAAGGTTTCCAGGGCGCCGCTGAGGCCGTGGCGGCAAACCACGCCCCGCGCCACCCCATCCACGCAGATCAGCTCCACCATCTCGCGCCGGGTGAGGAGCTCCACTCGCCCCGCCGCGACCTGCCGCATCAGCGCCTGGTAGGCGCCATAGAGCAGCTGCTGGCCGGTCTGGCCGCGGGCGTAGAAGGTGCGGCTCACCAGGGCGCCGCCGAAGCTGCGGTTGGCCAGGGTGCCGCCGTACTCGCGGGCGAAGGGCACCCCCTGGGCCACGCACTGATCGATGATCGCTCCGCTGATCTCCGCTAGCCGGTGGCAGCCGGCCTCGCGGGCGCGGAAATCGCCCCCCTTCAGCGTGTCGCGGAAGAGGCGGTCGATGCTGTCGCCGTCGCCGGCGTAGTTCTTGGCGGCGTTGATGCCCCCCTGGGCCGCCACCGAATGGGCCCGCCGCGGGCTGTCGTGATAGGTGACCAGCTGCACCCGATAGCCCTGCTCGGCCAGGGTGGCGGCGGCCGAGGCGCCGGCCAGGCCGCTGCCCACCACCAGCACCCGCAGCTTGCGCTTGTTGGCCGGGCTGATCAGCGGCAGGTCCTCACGGCAGCGCTGCCAGGCCAACTCCAGCGGGCCCGCCGGCAGGCGCGGATCGAGGCGCGGCGCCGGCGGCGGGGAGGGTGGCAACGATGCTGGAGGCGCTGGCGGAGCGGTGGCGGGGGATCCGCTGCCGCGGGGGGAGCCGAAGGCGAAGGGGGAGGTCATGGCATGCCGGCCGCCAGGGAGGCCCGCAGCACCAGGGCGATCGGCAGCAGACTAAAGGCGGCGCCAAGGAGCAGGGCGAGGGCGCGCCCGGCCCAGCGGATCCGCTCCCGGTTGCCCGGCTCGAGCCAGCCCAGGCTGCGGTGGGCGCTCTCGTAGCCCTGCAGCAGATGAAGCCCCACCGCGGCACCGGCCAGGCCATAGAGGCCGAGGGAGAAGGGGGAAGCCAAGGCGGCGAGCAGGGCCTCCAGCTCGGCGCCGGGCGCCGAGCGATGCAGCCGCAGCTGGGCCAAGTGCACCACCAGGAACACCAGCAGCAACGCCCCGCTCCAGGGGGCCCAGCGGCCGGCCAGGGCGGCCGCGGCCTCCAGGCCACCATCCCGCCGGCTGCGCTGCGGGCCTGCCACAGCACCACGGGCTTGACGGTTGGAAGCGCTGCGCAGCAGGGCCAGCAGGGGATGGAGCAGCAAGGCGGCCGCAAGGGCCACCTCAAGGGGCGGTAGCCAGGGCTGGCGGTGGAGCACTTCTGCCAGGTGCTCGAAACCCGCCGGATCTAGCAGCGCCAGGCTCACCCCAGCCAGATGGACCACCAGAAACAGCACCAGCACCAGCCCGGAGATCGGGATCAGCCAGGCCGCGGCGGAGGCCCCCTGCACGCCAACCTCCGCAGCTGCCGCCAGCCCCCCAGCGCGGGGAAGCCCCTGCGGAGCGGTGTCGGGAGCGGAGGCGGCGATGGGGTTGGCGACGGGGGCGACGGAAACAGCGTCGGTGGATCCGGCCGGCGATCCTGGGGACATCATCGGGCAGCCATCACGGAGTCGAGTCGGTATAACGCCAGCCCCATCTTCGATGGTCGTCCTGCCGCCTTCGGCCCAGGCTGAACCGGCGGCGGAAGCCGGCATCGAGCCCCATGCCCTGTGGGAAGCTGACAAACCAGCAGCGGGAGGCCGCCTTGCCGCTCGGACAACCCTCCCCCAGACTCTGCGCCTTCCTCACCCTGCTCAACGACCGGCTGGGGGAGAGCATCGTGTTTCCTCTGCTGCCCTTTCTACTGGCGGGGTTCAGCCGCGATGGCCGCATCCTCGGCCTGCTGGCCGGCACCTATGCGGTGGCCCAGTTCAGCGCCACCCCCCTGATTGGGGCCCTGAGTGATCGCTTCGGCCGACGGCCCGTGATGGCGCTCTGTGTAGCCGGTTCAATTCTAGGACTGGGCCTGTTCGCCCTCACGGTGAGCCTCCCCTGGTCCCAACGATGGCCGGGCGCCGCCGCCGCCGGTCTGCCCCTGGCCCTGCTCTTTCTCGCCCGACTGATCGATGGCCTGAGCGGCGGCACAGCCGCCACAGCCGCCGCCCTGCTGGCGGACATCACCGCACCGGAGCAGCGGGCACGGGCCTTCGGCCTGATCGGTGTGGCCTTCGGGCTGGGCTTCATCCTCGGCCCGGGCCTGGGGGGGTTGCTGGCGCGTCACTCCGTGACCCTGCCGCTGTTCGTGGCGGTGGGCTTCGCGGTGGTCAACCTGCTGGTGGTGCTTACCCTGTTGCCGGAAACCCATCCGCCTGAGGCGCGCATCGCCCTGCCCCCGCGGCGGGAACTGCAGCCCTTCAGCCAGCTGGCCTCGGTGTTCGCCAACCCGCGGGTGCGGCGGCTGTGCGCGGCCTTCTTTTGCTTCTTTCTGGCCTTCAGCGGCTTCACTGCCATGCTGGTGCTCTACTTCCGCCAGACCTTCGGCTGGGGGCCGGAGCTAGCAGCCCTCGCCTTCCTGGTGGTGGGGGTGGTGGCCACCGTGGTTCAGGGCGGCCTGATTGGCCCCCTGGTGCAACGGATCGGGGAGTGGCGACTGAGCCTGGTGGGCCTGGGCTGTGTGGTGACGGGCTGTCTGCTGATCCCCCTGGCCCGGCCGACCTCGGCCATTCCCACCGTGTTCAGCGCCGTGGCCATCCTGGCCTTCGGCACCGGACTGGTGACCCCCTGCCTGCGGAGCCTGGTGAGCCGGCGGCTGGAGGGCTCCGGCCAGGGGGCCGCCCTGGGCAGCCTGCAGGGCCTCCAGAGCGCCGGCAGTTTCCTCGGGCCGCCGCTGGCGGGACTGGCCTACGAAACCCTGGGCCACCGGAGCCCCTTCTGGCTCAGCATCGCGTTGATGGTGGTGGTGGCGGCGCTGGTGGCGGGCGGCACGCGGCGCCAGACGGCTCCGACACCAGGTTAATCCGCCTGTGATTGCTAGCTTTCCCATCCCGCTGACGCGGGTTTCCGCAAAACACCATGACCGCGTCCACCTCCACGCCCGTCCTCGTTGCCCCCGAGCACTACATCAACCGGGAGCTGAGCTGGATCGCCTTCAACCAGCGGGTACTGGCCCAGGCCCTCAATGAGCACACCCCCCTGCTGGAGCAGGCCAAGTTCAGCGCGATCTTCAGCAACAACCTCGACGAATTCTTCATGGTGCGGGTGGCTTCGCTGAAGTCGCAGCAGGAGGCCGGGATAACCACCCTCAGTGACGACGGCCACACCCCCCTGGAGCAACTGGAGGCGATCCAGGCCAAGCTGCGCCCCCTGCTGGAACTGCAGCAGCAGCACTACCGCCATTCACTCAAGCGCAACCTCGACGAATACGGCATCCAGCTGATCGACTACACCCGGCTCAACCCTCGCCAAAAGGACTGGGCCGACGCCTACTTCCGCAGCGCCATCTTTCCAGTGCTCACGCCACTGGCGGTGGATCCTGCTCACCCCTTTCCCTTCCTAAGCAACCTCAGCCTCAACGTGGCGGCCCTGATCCGCGATCCAGACAGCGGCCAGCAGCAGTTCGCACGGGTGAAGGTTCCCCAGAAGATCCTGCCGCGCTTCGTGCCGATCCCCACCGAGCTCTGCAGCCGCGAACCCGCGCCGGTCTTCACGGCGGTGCCGCTGGAGCAGCTGGTGGCGTTCAACCTGCAGCTCCTCTTTCCAGGCATGGTGATTGAGGGTCATTACTTCTTCCGGGTGACCCGCGACGCCGACCTGGAACTGCGCGATCTGGAGGCCGACGACCTGATGGAGGCTTTGCAGGAGGGCCTGCGCAAACGCCGCATGGGTGGGGAGGTGGTGCGCCTCGAGGTGGCCAACGAGATGCCCGATGAGGTGGTGCAGCTGCTGATGAACGGAACCAGTGTGGAGCCGGAAGACCTCTATCGGATTAATGGTCCCCTCGGGCTGGATGACCTGATGAGCCTGCTGGCCATCCCCCTGCCCGACATCAAGGACCTGCCCTTCAAGGGAAGAACCGTTCCAGCCCTGGTGCAAGCCCAGCGCAGTGAACTGGAGGACGGCTCAATCAAGGCTGAGGAGTTCCAGAGCATCTTCTCGGTGCTACGCCGCGGCGATGTGCTGCTGCACCACCCCTTCGACCTGTTCGCCACCTCCGTGGAGGAATTCCTTAACCAGGCCGCTGACGATGCCTCGGTGCTGGCGATCAAGATGACCCTCTATCGCACTTCGAAGGATTCCCCGGTGGTGGCGGCCTTGATCCGCGCCGCCGAAAACGGCAAGCAGGTGATGGCCCTGGTCGAACTGAAGGCCCGCTTCGACGAGGACAACAACATCCAGTGGGCCCGCCAACTGGAGCGCTCCGGCGTGCATGTGGTGTACGGCGTGCTGGGGCTCAAGACCCACACCAAGGTGGCCCTGGTGGTGCGGCGCGAGAAGGACACCCTGCGCAGCTACATGCACATCGGTACGGGGAACTACAACTCCCGCACCTCCAACCTCTACACCGACCTCGGCCTGCTCACCGCGCGGGAGGATTTCGGGCAGGACCTGGTGGAGCTGTTCAACTACCTCACCGGTTTCTCCAAACAACAGAGCTTCCGCAAGTTGCTGGTGGCACCGGTCACCTTGCGTCGCGGCATGGAGGAACTGATCCGTCGCGAGATCCGCCATGCCCACGAGGGCCGCGGCGGGCTGATCAGAGCCAAGATGAATGGCCTGGTGGATCCGGCCATCATCGCCCTGCTCTACGAGGCCTCAGCGGCCGGCGTGCAGATCGATCTGGTGGTTCGAGGCATGTGCTCCCTGATGCCCGGCCTGGTGGGCCTGAGCGAGAACATCCGGGTGGTGAGTGTGATCGGTCGCTTCCTGGAACACTCCCGCATCTTCTGGTTCGGCAACGGTGGCCGTGATGAGGTGTTTCTCGGCAGTGCCGACTGGATGCCCCGCAACCTCGATCGACGGGTCGAGGCGGTGGCGCCGATCGAAGAGGCCCAGCTCAGCGAGCAACTCCGCCACCTAATTGAGCTCTATCTGCAGGACAGCACCGCTTGGCACATGCAGAGCGACGGCAGCTTCCAACAGATTCAGCCCGAAGATGATGGATTGGTTTCACAAAACATTCTCATTCAGCGCTGGCGCGGCGGTCTGAAAATGTAACCACCACGACAGGCACCGATCTCGCGTCATTGCTGATACAGGAAATCTTCCACTTCAAAGCTTTCCCTTCGACGCAGGGGTGCTACATTCCGGCCAAATTCATTTCGGAGGCCTGGGGTGATGGGGACACCTCTGCATTCCGCACCCAACGGGGCTGCCGCAAGCGGTGGCCCCATGGGGGCGAAGTCAGCCCATGGACGTGTTGATTCCGGCACCGCGAACCGTCCATCCCGTCAGGGGTCGAGCGGGAGCGCTAGTCGAGCCGCTGGCCGCCTGAGCGCCGATTCAATCGGCTGGTATCTGGGCACCATCGGCCGGGTGCCCCTACTCACGGCGGCCGAGGAAATCGAGCTGGCCCACCATGTGCAGGCGGGCAAACAGCTGCAGTCGCTGGAGTCCGAGCAACGCACCCCCCAGCAGAACCGGCGGATCCGCATGGGTCAACGGGCCCGCGACCGGATGATGGCGGCCAATCTCCGCCTCGTGGTGAGCGTGGCGAAGAAGTATCAGAATCAGGGCCTCGAATTACTGGATCTGGTGCAGGAGGGGGCGATCGGCCTGGAGAGAGCGGTCGATAAATTCGATCCTGCGATGGGCTACAAGTTCTCCACTTATGCCTATTGGTGGATCCGCCAGGGCATGACCCGTGCGATCGACAACAGCGCCCGCACGATCCGGCTGCCGATTCACATCAGCGAGAAGCTCTCCAAGATGCGGCGCATCAGCCGCGAGCTCTCCCATCGTCTCGGCCGCCAACCCAACCGGCTGGAACTGGCCCATGCCCTCGGAACCACCCCCGATGAGCTTGAGGAGCTGTTGGCCCAGACCGCTCCCTGCGCCTCCCTCGATGCCCACGCCCGTGGCGAGGAGGACCGCAGCACCCTCGGGGAGCTGATCGCCGATCCCGCCAGCAACGAGCATCTCGACTCGATGGACCGGCATCTCCAGAAGGAGCACCTCGGCACCTGGCTTGCGCAGCTGAACGACCGCGAGCAGAAGATCCTGAGGCTCCGCTTCGGTCTTGAGGGGAGCGAGCCACTAACCCTGGCGGAGATCGGCCGCCAAATCAACGTGTCCCGCGAGCGGGTGCGCCAATTAGAAGCCAAGGCGATCCTGAAGCTACGGCTGATGAGCTCCATGCAGCAGGCCGCCTGAGCGGGGTGGCCATGGGCTGGTGGGGGCGGCAATCGATCGGGGTGCTCGCCGTGCTGGTGTGGCTCACCCTGGTGGCCAGCATCTCCCTGGCGGTCCGGGCCCGCTGGCCGGAGCGGGGGGAATGGAGCCGCAAGGTGGTGCACATCGGGGCCGGCCCTGTGGTGCTGATCGCTTGGGCCCTAGGCATCGATCGCTGGGTCGCCCTGCCTGCCGCCGCCTTGGCCACCCTGCTGGCCGCCGTGAACCACCGGCGTCGCCTTTTGCCGGGCGTCGAAGATGTCGACCGCGCCAGCTACGGAACGGTGGCCTACGGAACCTCGATCACCCTGCTGCTGCTTGTCTGGTGGCCCTGGGAGCCGCTGGTGGTGGCCAGCGGCGTGCTGGTGATGGCCTTCGCTGATGGGCTAGCTGGCCTCCTGGGCCCCGAGGTGACCTCACCGAGCTGGACAATCCTGGGCCAGCGGCGTTCCCTGGTCGGCACCGCCACGATGGCGCTCACCAGCCTGGCGGTGCTGCTAACCCTGGCGGCCCTGGCGGGAGCCGGCGGCCAGCCGGTGCCGACACCGGCCGCGGTGGTGGGGATCGCCCTGGCAGCAGCCCTGCTCGAGCAGGTGGCGATCGGCGGACTCGACAACCTCACCGTGCCCCTCGCCGTGGCCTGGCTCTGGAGCCAGCTCCTGGTGGCCTGAAGGGCCCCTCAGGCCCGCAGCAGGTCCTCGCACTGACGGTCCCAGTCGCCGCGGCTGCCGAGCGCCGCCACCAGCAGGCGATCATCGGGCTGCTCTCGCAGGCGAAGCTGCCACTGCCGGATCACCTCGGCCCGCTCCATCCACACATCGAGCACGGTGCGCTGAATCGCGTCGCCATCCCAGTGCCGTCCCCGGGCGGTGTCGAGGGCCCAGCTCAACAGGGCGTCGAGCTGGAACGGCCGGAAGCCGCCATAGGCGGGACCGCAGGAGGCGCCGGAGTGGACCGCCAGCCTTCGCTGCTCCAGATAGAACAGCTCGAGGGGATCGGTAAAACCGCAGAATTGCAGGAGATAGACCATGAACCCAAGCCACCCGGAACCAGGGATAGCCAAGGGTAATCAGGTCGGAACAATCAACTGTTCAGCCCGAACATCCCGTGGCAGGGTTGCTGGTGTGGCACTCAAAGATAGGGAGTGCCAAAGAAGCGATTACCAGCCCATCCAGGCCGCAGGCAGAAGAGCCTGGTCTCAGGCGGCGGCCAGCTGTTGTTCCCGCACTAGGCGAACGGCGCCAGCCAATTCCTCGAGCAACCCCAAAGTGGTGGGCAGATCGATGCAGGCATCCGTGATGCTCTGGCCGTAGGTGAGGGCTGAGAGATCGCCCGGAAGCTTCTGATTGCCCGCCACCAGATGGCTCTCCAGCATCACCCCCATCACATGCACGGAGCCAGCCCGCACCTGGTCGGCCACCTCACGCAGCACCTCAGCCTGACGGCGGTAGTCCTTGTTGGAATTGCCATGGCTGCAGTCCACCATCAGGCGGGCCGGCAAGCCATCGCGCGCTAACTGGGCAGCGGCGGCCTCCACCGCTGCGAGGGCGTAGTTGGGGCCATCCTTGCCGCCGCGGAGCACCAGGTGGCCATCGGGATTGCCGGTGGTGCTCACGATCGCCGCATTCCCCTGCTGGCTGATCCCCAGAAAATGGTGGGGGCGGGCGGCCGCCTCCATGGCATTGATCGCGGTGGCGACACTGCCATCGGTGCCGTTCTTGAAGCCGATCGGCATCGACAGGCCCGAGGCCATCTCGCGGTGGGTCTGGCTTTCGGTGGTGCGGGCGCCGATAGCGGTCCAGCTGATCAAATCGGCGATGTACTGCGGCACCACCGGATCCAGCAGCTCCGTTGCGGCCGGCAGGCCCATCTCGGCCAGATGCAGCAGCAGGCCCCGGGCCCGGCGCAGGCCGGTGTTGATGTCGTAGCTGCCATCAAGGTGGGGATCGTTGATCATCCCCTTCCAGCCCACGGTGGTGCGCGGCTTCTCGAAATACACCCGCATCACGATCTCGAGGTCGTCGCGATGGCGTTTCTGCGCCTGCACGATCGCCTCGGCGTACTCGCGGGCAGCCACCCCATCGTGAACGGAGCAGGGACCCACGATCAACAGCTGGCGCCGATCGCCGCCATGGAGAATCGCCTTGATCCGCTCGCGGGCCTGCTGCACGGTGCGCGCCGCCGCCTCGCTGATCGGCAGCTCCGCGTGCAGCACCGCCGGCGGCACCAGGGGCCGGGTTTCAACGATGTGGAGATCGGAGGTGGAGATCATGGGCCTGCGAAACAACTGCCAGCTGGGCATCAAAACACCCTAACGGCCTGCGGCCACAAGGGCCCTGGGCTCTGGCCATCGCACCTCAGGCCTGGATCAGGCCTCCGCCCAGCACCACCTCTCGGGCCAAGAACACCGCCGCCGCCTGGCCGGGAGTGAGCGAAAACTGGGGCTTGGCAAACTGCAACCGTGCGCTTTCGTCCAAGCTGCCGATGGGGACGAACCGGGCCCCTCCACCTGCCAACCCGCCTCCGGCAGCAGGGCCGTCCTGAGAAAGCTTCCCACCCCTCCGGAGGGCATGTCGGATAGATTCGCGGCTTGGTGGTCCAGCCGATAGAAGAGGGGCCTGTCTACCTTTCCCCTGCCCACAATCGCCCAAACCAACGCCCAAAGTTTTTAAAGCCTTGACTTGGATTTATAAATTTTAAGATGTTATCAGGCCTCCTTCTCCTCATAACGTGGCTAGTTGCTGCTTCTTTGCTTGCGCAGGCGTCAACTTTACCAAAACGCATTGTTCCGGTCATTGCCTTTGCAGCAAGCCAAAGCTTTCTATTTTTATTCTATCTTTTTTTGATTCCCTTGAGCAGCGCGAATAGCGCAAAGCTTTTGCTTGCAGTCTATGCACTGATTAGCATTGCCTATTTCGCGCTTAGGCCTCTTCGACTGGGGAATGCGATTAAGACGATTGGTCATTATCTTCAACTTCAGCAATCAACTTCCCTCTCATTCATGGGAGAAAGTGGAGCCTAAGGCGATATTTCTTACAAACAGAAAAAGCAAGGATAGTTGTTACATTATCTGCTATCGTCCTGGTCTTGCTTTGTTCAATCCTAATTTCAAGTCCAAGCTCATGGGATTCATACACTGATAACTTGGCAAGAATACCGCACATGCTCATTCGCAGGTCTCCCTTTATAGTTCATTCGCCATCTCTGCCTCAGGCCATCTTCCCATTAGGCCATGATTTATTATATTTTCCTGACATCTTGCTTGGCAACCTAAAGGGATTAGGCATCGTCAACACCCTGGAATTCATCGTCCTGATTGGGGCACTCATAAACATTTGCGATCTTATCAGCACGCAAAGAAATCAAAACGTGGCTTGCATGCTGGCAACAGCAAAGCTCATCACCATCTGTCTCATCATCTCTTCTGACCAGCAGATCTTTCAAGCTATATCTTCAAAAAATGATCTTGTTATCACAGTTTATTTCGCCATGTCCTGCTTGACCGCTTTAGTCTTTCTCAGGCATACGGGAAAGATTCGTCTATCTAACTTGCTTTGCTCCGCCTTGCTTTTAACCATTTATGCGGCGACCTGCAAAAGCTATGGCCTGATCTGCATGATTCCTTTTGCCATTCTGGGAGTTTTTAAACTACGGTATTTTAAAACAAGCAGGCCCCTGCATAGCCCTGCTGGTGTCCCATCAGGAAACCTCCCAATCTCAAAGCGAGCAGTGCGAAATACCACCTTTGTCCTTTATATCTTGTCGGCCGCGCTGAGCATCTTCTCGTTCGCCCATTACTCTTTTTCAATAACAGCCTACTCCAATCTTCCCGAGTACCAATCTTCTGTTGGCAATTTAATGAATCACTATGGGAATCTTTTCTCGTATGCCAAAGCTGCTGTGCTTAACTGCCTTAGGTTTCTCCTCAGTTTTGCTGTTTACCCATACTCCACATGGCTTAAACCAAATGCGACAACTCGTGATGACTACTGGTTTGGTCTTTCACCCATCGTCCAGCTGCTTAAGAGCAATCGTTTTGGTATTGCTGATGGCTATAACTTTAACCTCGTCCGCTTCAGGAATGAAGAGCTTTCGCTAACCAGCCCACTGGTTCAACTCGTAGCTCTTCTAGCCGTAATGACATTCGCCAGTTGCCTCTTCTTCGATAAGAAGGTCATCCATAGTAAATACAAGTATTTCGCGTCATTGCGAAGTGTGCTTGACCTTCAAGGAGTCGGCTTGATCGTCATTGCTTCTATGGCATCATCTATGCTTTTTTTCTCCGTTTTGGCGTATCACAACTGGTATGTGAAGTACATGGGTTTTTCCTATGTATGCTTCATGCCCATTCTGTCCTGGCTACTCGTGTTCAACACGGCTTTTCTATTCAGCTCCTTCGCCATCCCCTTAGACGACGATGTGCTCAACAGCCCACTCTTGGTGATCTTCAAATCATTTTTGATTGTTCTTACCCTGACCCTTCTCGTTGGCTCTTTATCTCTAAACTCAAAGTTTTTTTCGTTGAGCTTTTTCCCTGAAACCTCGGCCATCAACACTTATCGCCTCTATGGTGAATATCTTAACTCCACCGGCCTAAAGACTCCAGAGGCACAAAAAGTTTCTTTAGTCAATTTTCTGGTCAACGTACTGAAAGAATCAATCTGTGTTTTGGAGAGGAAACCCTTTCCCTGGCTCCATTGCTCGAACTGGCCAAGCGGAATCCCGATTCCAAAACCATCGGGCTCTTTCCGCTGGGCCCCAAAGGATGCTCGCCGCGAGCAAGTGGAAAGATTGTCGGCAAAGCAATCGTGCTGCCATGAACCCCTGGCTCTTCCAGGGGAGAGAACACACCACCAGAGATAAGGAGGGCCTGCAGATTGGACAGAGAGCAAGAACGAAGCAACTCCTACCTCGGGATGGCGATCCGGAGCCTTGGGCCGCTTGAAGAGATGAATCGCTGGTCACTGGGCAGACATGCTGACGCACTGTCTAGGCGCTGCGCGATCCCTTGGCTCCAAGCGAGCCAGCTCGCCACTCTGTTTTTCAGGAGTCCCTAAAGAGTCCTGGGCAACAACCGTCGCCGTTGCCACCTAAGGGGGCACGGCCAGCACGGAGAATGGTGAGCATCATCCAAAACGGTAAGGAGATGAGCGCCGCCCCCCTGGCTCCCGCCGACCTGCTGCCCAGCTACCGCCAGGCCGCCCTGGAGCGTGAAGAGCTGGGGGTGCCCGCCCTACCGCTCAACGCCGCCCAGGCCTCAGCTCTCACGGCCCTGCTGGAGCAGCCGCCTGCCGAGGAAGGGGGCTTCCTGCTGCATCTGCTCAGCGAACGAATCCCGCCGGGGGTGGATGAGGCGGCCTACGTGAAGGCCAGCTGGTTGGCCGCCATCGCCCAGGGGAGCTCCACCAGCCCCCTGGTGAGCCCGGGCCAGGCGGTGAACCTGCTGGCCACCATGATCGGCGGCTACAACGTGGGCGCCCTGATCGAGCTGCTCTCCAGCCCCGATGCGACCATCGCCGCCGAGGCCGCCACCGGGCTGAGTCGCACCCTGCTGGTGTACGACTCTTACAACGATGTGCTGGAGCTGGCGGCCAGCAACCCCCATGCCCAGCGGGTGATCGACAGTTGGGCCGCCGCCGAATGGTTCACCGCCAAGCCCGAGCTGCCCGCCGAGATCACGGTCACCGTGTTCAAGGTGGAAGGCGAGACCAACACCGACGACCTCTCCCCAGCCACCCACGCCACCACCCGTCCGGACATCCCACTGCACGCCAACGCGATGCTGGAGACCCGCATGAGCGGCGGCCTGGAGCTGATCCGCAGCCTCAAGGGCAAGGGCCATCCGGTGGCCTATGTGGGCGACGTGGTGGGCACCGGCAGCTCCCGCAAATCCGCCATCAACTCAGTGCTGTGGCACACCGGCACCGACATTCCCCATGTGCCCAACAAGCGCAGCGGCGGTGTGATCCTGGGGGGCAAGATCGCGCCGATCTTCTTCAACACCGCCGAGGATTCCGGCGCCCTGCCGATCGAATGCGACGTGACCGCACTGAACTCCGGCGATGTGATCACGATCCGGCCCTACGCCGGCACGATCGAGCGGGCCGCCGGGGAACCGGGCGCCGGAGAGCTCGTGGCCCGCTTCGAGCTCAAGCCCAGCACGATCACCGATGAGGTGCGCGCCGGCGGCCGCATCCCCCTGCTGATCGGCCGCTCGCTCACCGACAAGGTGCGCGCCCAGCTAGGCCTGAGCCCCTCGGAGCTGTTCATCCGCCCGGCCGCGCCGGCCGACACCGGCAAGGGCTTCACCCTGGCCCAGAAGATAGTGGGCAAGGCCTGCGGCCTGACTGGCGTGCGTCCCGGCACCAGCTGTGAGCCGCTGATGACCACCGTGGGCTCCCAGGACACCACCGGGCCGATGACCCGCGATGAGATGAAGGAGCTGGCCTGCCTCGGCTTCAGCGCCGATCTGGTGATGCAGAGCTTCTGCCACACCGCAGCCTATCCCAAGCCCGTGGATCTGAAGACCCACGCCGAGCTGCCCGATTTCATCAGCTCCCGCGGTGGCGTCGCCCTGCGCCCCGGCGATGGCATCATTCACAGCTGGCTCAACCGCCTGCTCCTGCCCGACACGGTGGGCACCGGCGGTGACAGCCACACCCGCTTTCCCCTCGGCATCTCCTTCCCGGCCGGTTCCGGGCTGGTGGCCTTCGCCGCCGCCATCGGTGCCATGCCGCTCGACATGCCCGAATCGGTGTTGGTGAAGTTCAGCGGCTCCCTGCAACCGGGCGTGACATTGCGCGATGTGGTGAACGCGATCCCGTATGTGGCGATCCAGCAGGGCTTGCTCACGGTGGAAAAGGCTGGCAAGAAGAACATCTTCTCCGGCCGGATCATGGAGATCGAAGGTCTGCCCGATCTCAAGCTGGAGCAGGCGTTCGAGCTCACCGACGCCACCGCCGAACGCTCCTGCGCCGGCAGCACGATCAAGCTCTCGGTGGAAACGGTGAGTGAATACCTGCGCAGCAACGTGGCATTGATGAAAAACATGATCGCCCGCGGCTACCAGGATCCCCGCACCCTGGCCCGCCGCATCAAGGCGATGGAGGCCTGGTTGGCGAACCCGGTGCTGCTGGAGGCCGACGCCGATGCCGAATACGCCGCCGTGATCGAGATCAACCTCGATGAACTCAATGAGCCAATCCTGGCCTGCCCCAATGACCCCGACAACGTGAAACTGCTCAGCGAAGAGGCGGGAACGCCGGTCGATGAGGTGTTCATCGGTTCCTGCATGACCAACATCGGCCACTACCGTGCCGCGGCCAAGGTGCTGGAGGGCCAGGGGGCCAATGCCGCCCAACTCTGGGTATGCCCGCCCACCCGCATGGATGAGGAAAAACTCAAGGAAGAGGGCTACTACGCCACCTTCGAGGCGGCCGGCTCCCGCATGGAGATGCCGGGCTGCTCCCTCTGCATGGGCAACCAGGCGCGGGTGGAGGACAACACCACCGTGTTCTCCACCAGCACCCGCAACTTCAACAACCGCCTCGGTAACGGCGCCCAGGTGTATCTGGGCAGCGCCGAACTGGCGGCGGTGTGTGCCCAGCTGGGCCGCATTCCCAGCAAGGAGGAGTACCTTGTGATCGCGGCCGCCAAAATCGATCCCCTGGCGGATGAGCTCTACCGCTACCTCAACTTCGATCAGATCACCGGCTTCGAGGATCAGGGCCGGGTGGTGAGCAGTGAAGATGAAGCAAAAGTGCTGGCGGGGGTTTGATGGTCGTCAGGATCCGATCAGGGTTGCGAAGACTTGCAGGCAAGTACGGAAAGGATTGCTGACGTTCAGCCATTCTCCGCCTACGGTCCATTAGTCCTTCGTAACGGACCCTTTCCGATGACTGCCTCCTGGATGACAACCCTGCGCACCATGCTGGCCCCCCTGCGCCGCCTGGTGGTGGTGGGTCTGGCCCTCATGCTGACCATCAACCTTGCCGCCTGCAGCGGCATCGTCTCCAGCGACGCCAAGAATGCCGCCCGCACGGTGGTGCAGGTGGCAAAGAGCGCCGCTGACGTGACCGGTAATGAACAGCTCAAGAACGTTCTCACCCCCGTGCTGAACGTGCTGAACGCCACCGAGAAGGAGGTGAAGGCCGACAACATCCCGGCCGCCACCAACGCCATCTCCAAGTTCAAGGGCCTCTGGGATACCGCGGCCCCCGTGGTCAAGCTGGCCGCTGGTGACAACTACGGCCTGATCGATAAGGGCGTGACCCTCCTGACCAAGACCTTCGGTGGCGAGACCGCTCCTACCAAGGACAATGCCCTCACCGCCCTCACCGGCCTGATCGGACCCCTCAAAGCCCTGCTCGGCTGAACCCAGGCTCCGACCCCTGATCGGGTCGGAGCATCTTCAACGCAGGCCACCCGATCAACTCGGGACAGGCCCCAGGGAGCGGCAACGCTCCCTTTTTTGTGATCTCACACCCTGCCCGCCGCGGGAGCTGAAGTGGTCAGGTGGTTGGTAGCGGTTGTAACGAGATGCCCACAAAGCTGGACGAACTTCCCAGCCCCTCTAAAAGGAAGGTGAACGCCGCTTGCTTTTCCATGCGCCCGATCAGCGCCATCCGTCGCTCCACGATCGCCGCCGCCGCCTTGGCCGCCCTGGCCCTCACCGGCTGCTCCGGCACCCAGGAAGCCGCCCGCCAGGCGGGTGACCAGGTCGGCCAGGCGGCCAAGGATGCCGCCGCCACCACCGGCGAGGCCGCCAAAACCGCCGCCACCGCCACCGGCCAGGCCGCCCTGGGGCAGGCCGTGACCCCCGTGCTCGATCTCCTCAACAAGACTGAGGGAGAGGTCAAGGCCGGCAATATGGCCTCGGCCATTGCTGCCATGGGCGGCTTCCAGGCCCTCTGGAACACCGCCTCGCCCGTCATCAGGCCGATCGCCGGCGACAAGTGGCCCCTGATTAACACCGCCGCCAACCTGGTGCTCAGCACCTTCGCCAAGGGCTCCACGCCCACCCCTGCCAACGCCAGCTCCGCCCTCACCGGCTTGATCGGACCCCTGAGCGCCCTGCTCACCAAGTGAGTCCGGGTTCGGGCCAGGGCCGCAACCCTGGGTCCGACCAGCCCACCTGCGCGAACCATGCATTCAGCCCGGGGTTGTCACGAACTCCGGGCTTTTTGCCGGCTTGGCTCTGGCGGCAGGTCCTGATCGCCAGACCTTTTCACAGGGGGCGATGCTCCGCCCAGGCAGCGTTACGCCAGTTTCCCCCACGCCAAGTGCAGTCGCGGTGACACGCTGGGGGCCCCAGCCTTCCATCCCTGGACCAGGAAACCCTGCTGTTTGAACCCGCCCGGCCCACGGCGGACGCCCTGCGGGTGGTGCTGGCCTTCCCGAGCACCTACGCGGTGGGCATCACCAGCCTGGGATATCAGGTGGTGTGGGCCACCCTGGCCCGCCGCGCCGATGTGGATGTGCGGCGGCTCTTCACCGACCGGGGGGATCCCCCGCACCGGCACCGGGGGGGAGGGGCCGAACTGTTCGGGCTCTCCCTGAGCTGGGAGCTGGATGGCCCGGTGCTCCTCGATCTCCTGGAGGATGAGCGCATCCCGATCTGGAGCCACCAGCGGGGTGACCACGACCCGATCGTGTTCGGCGGTGGGCCGGTGCTCACGGCCAATCCCGAGCCCCTCGCACCCTTCCTCGACGCCGTGCTGCTGGGGGATGGAGAACAGTTGTTGCCAGCCTTTGTGGACGCCTTGCAGGCCTGCCGGGGTCAGCCCCGGGCCGAGCGGCTCCGCAACCTGGCCCGGGTGGAGGGGGTGTATGTGCCATCCCTCTACGCACCCCGCTACAGCGGCGATGGAATGTTGCTGGCCATTGAACCGACAGAGGCCGGCATCCCCGATCAGATCAGCAAGCAGACCTGGCGCGGCAACACCCTCAGCCACTCCACGGTGATCACCCCGGAGGCCGCCTGGCCCTCGATCCACATGGTGGAGGTGGTGCGCAGCTGCCCGGAGCTGTGCCGCTTCTGCCTGGCCAGTTACCTCACCCTCCCCTTCCGCACCCCCTCCCTGGAGGACGGCCTGATCCCAGCGGTGGAGGTGGGGCTGGCCGCCACCCAGCGGCTCGGCCTGCTCGGCGCCTCGGTGACCCAGCACCCGCAATTCGCCGATCTGTTGACCTGGCTCGATGGCGATCGCTTCGAGGGCGTGCGGCTGAGCGTGAGTTCGGTGCGGGCCGCCACCGTGACGCCCCAGCTGGGGCGGATCCTGGCCAAGCGCGGCAGCAAATCGCTCACGATCGCGTTCGAGAGCGGCAGCGAGCGGATGCGGGAGGTGGTGAACAAGAAGCTCGCCACCGAGGAGATCTTCGCCGCGGCCCGCTACGCCCGCGAAGGGGGGCTCAGCGGCTTGAAGCTCTATGGGATGGCCGGTCTTCCGAGCGAGGAGGAGGCCGACATCGAAGCCACCGCCTCCCTGCTGCTGGACCTGAAGAAGGCCACCCCGGGCCTGCGGCTTTCCCTGGGGGTGAGCACCTTCGTGCCCAAGGCCCACACGCCCTTCCAGTGGGACGGAGTGCGGCCGGAAGCTGAGCAACGGCTCAAACTGCTGGCGAAGCGCCTCAAACCCAGGGGCATCGAGCTCCGGCCGGAAAGCTATGGCTGGAGCGTGATCCAGGCCCTCCTCTCCCGCAGCGACCGGCGGCTCGCTCCGGTGATCGCCGCGGCCCGGGGAGCGCACACCAGCCTCGGAGGCTGGAAGAAGGCCTACCGAGCGGTTCAATCCGGTGAGGCCGAGGCCATCGCCGCGGCACCGCCCGGCCTGCCGCCACCACCCACCTGGGAAGGGGTGGTCCATGGTCGCTGGGGGGAGCACGCGGTGCTGCCCTGGCAGCACCTGAAGGGGCCGCTGGACACCTCAACCCTGTGGCGACATCGCAACGGCGCCGGCATGGCCGATCCGATCGGTGAATCCACCGGCGAAGGCCTCGGCGGCCCTCCTGGTGCCGCCCCAGAAGAAGGCTGACTCAAGGCCAATGACAGACGCAGCGGCACTGGCCGAACCCCTGGCGCAACCCTCAGATGGGGGCCGGGCTCGCCACAGGCAAAACCCGCTGAGGCTCGGGCCGCACCATGGCCGGCAGCCCCGCCAGCAACACCCAGCCCGCCACATTGATGCGGCTGTCATAGAAGGGCATATCGGTGGCATGGAGCGCCACCAGCACCAGCACGGCGGTCCACCAGCCCCGATCGAACACACCGCCACGCAGCAGAGCCGGCCCGAATGCCCGCAGCAGCAGCCCCAGGACAAAGCCCACCAGCAGGAGCGCCACCGGCATGCCATGGCTCAGGGCCAGATCAATCGGCAGGTTGTGAGGATGGCCATGCCAGTGGCCGGTGCGCAGGGGATAGATCAGGCTGAAGGCCGCGGCACCCCAGCCCAGCCAGGGGCGCTCGGCGATCAGGCCGAGGGCGACCTGCCACTGGGCCAGTCGGGTGATCTCCTGGGGGCGTTGGCCGGCGTAATGGAGGTCGCTGAGCCGGCCCCAGATCGCTTCCGGCACCACAACCCGGGCCGGAGCCTGGAGGATCTCCGGCACCCCCACCAGACTGGCAGCGGCGATCACCGCCACGGCCAGGAGAAACAGGGGCAGCAGCCAGCCCCAGCTGAGTGGTCCGGCCACCAGGGGAACGGCCAGCAGCAGGGCCCCCCAGCCATTGCGCGAATCGGTGAGGAACATGGCGATCACCAGCCCCACGGTCAGCAGGAGCACCACGGCGCGGCGACGGGGATCGAGACGGGGCTGCAGCAGGGCCGCCAGCAGCAGGGGCCAGGCCAAGGCCAACCAGGAGCCGGCGATGTTGGCGTAGTCGAACAGGCCTGCCAACCGTCCAGGAGGGTTGCCACCGGCCTTGATATGCCAGATCACCAGACCTCCTAAGGCCTGGAAGGGTCCGTGCCAGCCCCACCAGAGCTGGCCCAGGCCCGTGAGGATCACCGGCACGGTGGCCGCCACCAGCGCCAGGGCCACCCGGCGGCGGGCCATGGCGGTGGCGAGGTAGGGCTGGAAGCCCCAGAAGGCCCAGAAGAACGGCAGCCAGTTGCCCAGGCCCACCCAGGACAGCCAGCCGCTGTAGGCGCCGAAGCAGCCCAGCGCCATCAGGGCCGCCACCAGCAGCAGCAAGCGGTTCGTCGTGGCGGCCAGAAGCGGGCGTCGGCCCCGGCTCCCCAGGATCAGGGCCACCAGCAGGAACAGGCCACCGAAAAAGGCACTGGCCGCCAAAAGGAACACACCGATCTGGAAACAGCGCCAGCCCAGGGGGGCCGCTGCGGCCGGCCTCTGGGCAAGCAGCCGACGATCAAGGGCTTGCAGAAAGGCGCTCAAGGAGGCGAAACCAGTCATCCTGCAGGATCGCACTAGACGTCCCCGCCCGGCCGTAGGCCACCGCCGCAGCCTTGCTCCGGCGCAACCCTTCAGGCGAACACCGCAGTCCGGCCCCGGTAGACCATCACTTGGCGGCGCAGGACCAGGCGTACGGCGCGGGCTAGGGCCAGGCGCTCGGTATCGCGGCCGAGGCGGATCAGATCCTCCACCTCATCGCGATGGCTCACGGCCATGGTGGCCTGCTCGATGATCGGCCCGCCATCGAGTTCCTCGGTGACGAAGTGGGCCGTGGCGCCGATCAGCTTCACCCCGCGCTCCCAGGCCCGGTGATAAGGCTGGGCGCCCTGGAAGGCGGGGAGGAAGGAGTGGTGGATGTTGATCACGGCGGGGAAGCGCTCCAGAAAGCCGGCACTGAGCACCTGCATGTATTTGGCCAGGATCACCAGTTCAATGTCGTTCTCCGCCAGCAGCGCCCGCTGGGCCTCCTCCGCCTCGGCGCGGTTGGCAGCGCTCACTGGTACGTGCACGAAGGGAATGGCGAAGCCAGCCGCCACACCGGCCAAGTCGGGATGGTTGCTCACCACCAGCGCCACCACCATCGGCAGTTCACCGGAGCGGGTGCGCCAGAGAAGATCCACCAGGCAGTGATCCTGCCGGCTCACGAAGATGGCCACCTTGGGGATGGCATCGGAGAAGTGCAGCTGGCCTTCGCCGCCGATCCGGGCCGCCAGGGACGCCGTGGCGGACGCGATCGCCGCCCGGGGCAGGCCAAATCCCTCCAGACCCCACTCGATCCGGCTGAGGAACAGGCCGGCCCCGGCATCGGTGTGGTGATCGGCATGGCGGATGTTGCCACCGTTGGCCGCCACCCAGCCGGAGAGCTCACTCACCAGCCCGGGGCGATCGGGGCAGATCAGTTGCAGGATCGCCGAAGGGGAGCCCATGGCCAGGTCCAACTGCGCCCATTGTGACCGTTGTGATCAGAGCGGTCGGTGGGAAGCACAGGGCCGCGAGGCGCCTGAGCGGGGCCTTCCGGCCGGCTGCGAATGGTCCGTCGGCGCTGAACCCGCGCCCTTCCCTGGGCTCAGGGCCGGAGGCTGCGGCAGGCTGCTGTTGCAACCGGCTAAGCGCCGTTCTCCCCCAGGGCCAGCCTCGGTACAGTCGCGGCATTGTGCCAATCCATTCCATGGTCCGCCCCGCCAGTCCGGTCGCCCCGGCCCCCGCAACCGCCCTGGAGGGCCCGGGCCTCCTGCGCCGCCTGGCGGCCCTGCTTCTGGCCGTGGTGCTGAGCGTTTCCGTAGCAGCCTGCAGCGGCAGCCGAGCTAGCGCGCCAACCACCCTCTCCCCCGAAGCGATCAGCGCCATCACCCGTCAGGCCGAAGGCTTCCTCTCGGCCCGCGACCGACTGCCCGAACTGGCCAACCTCGTGAACACCCGCAACTGGGTGTTCACCCGCAACCTCATCCATGGCCCCATGCAGGAGGTGAGCCGCGAGATGCTCTACATCAACAAACTGCTGCTCCCCTCCGAGCGGTCCGAAGCCACGCAACGGGCCAAGGAGCTCAAGGCCTCCCTGGCCGAGCTTGATGAAGCAGCCCGGCTGCAGGACGGCGACGCGCTGCGCAAGGCTTACATCAAGGTGGCCCGTGGATTCGGTCTGTATGCCCAGCTCCTGCCCCAGGATGTGAAGGTGGCCCTGAAGCAGGTCTGAGCTGAGCCAGGCATTGAGGATGGCGATGCACCCGGTGGTCCCAACCAGGGGATCGGTGCTGGTGGTAGGCGCAGGGATCATCGGTCTGGCGGCGGCCTGGAAGCTTGCCGGGGTGGGCCATCCGGTCACTCTGGTCGATCCCGCCCTCGCCCTCCAAAAACCATCCATGGCCAGCGGCAGCCAGGCCGCCCTTGGCGTGATGATGGCCCAGGTGTTTCACCGCAGTGCTGGCAGAGCCTGGCGCCTTCGCCAGCAGAGCCAAGCTCTCTGGTGCCAATGGCTGGCTGACTTGGAGCAGCTTGGCTACCGGTTACCGCATCGTCGTGGGCTGTTGCTGCTGGCAGCCAACGAAGACGATCTGTCGAAACAGGCCCGCATTGCGGGCGACCGAACCCGGCTGGGCCAGACGGTGCGATTGATCAGCCCCGGGGAGCTGGAGCTTCTGCAGCCCCAACTCCCCGGCCAGCCACTCGGTGGGCTGTTTTCGCCGGAGGATGGCCAGCTAGACCCAGGAGCCGTAATGGCGGCGATGCTCAGCGAAGCGAAGCGAGCGGGTGTCGTCTGCGTGGCAGGGAAGGCCGTGGCCGTGGTGCGACACAGACCCTGGCAGCTGGTCCTGGAAGGCCACCGGCACCTGGAAGCCGACTGGCTGGTGCTCGCACTGGGCCTCGGCACCGCCGCTCTGTTGGCCAGCCTCGGCCTGGTGCTGGACCTGGAACCGGTCCTAGGCCAAGCGATGGAACTGGAACTAGCCTCCGCACCTCAGTGGAGCTGGCCAGGAGTGGTGGTGTGGCGCGGCATGAACCTCGTGCCCAGGCCGGATCTGGGTAACCAGGGCCGTCGCCTTTGGCTGGGGGCCACGCTGGAACAGGGCGATCGGCCCGATGCGTCGGCGCTGGCTTTCTTGCGCCAGCTTGGGGGCGAAGCTCCGAGTTGGCTTAGGGAGGCGGAGGTGGTGCGCCAATGGCAGGGTCTGCGCTGCCATCCCCGTGGCCAAGCTGCACCGGTGCTGGAGGAACCCGAACCCGGCCTCTTGATTGCCAGCGGCCACTACCGCAATGGCGTGCTGCTGGCCCCCGCTACGGCAGCCTGGATCTGCGGGCGGATCCAGGGAATCCATGAATCACGGCTACAGCCCTGAATTTGACAACCGCTCCGCAAGCGTCCATCCGAAAACAACAGCCCGGCAGGGGCCTGTAGATCCTTAATCCGCCCCACAGACGGCAGGGAACAAGTCCTCAACAAGGGTTCCTAGAAGCTGACGCCCAGGCTGACCCTGAGATTGATCAAGTCAGGTGTTGAACCAGGCCTAAAGATAAGGGTTTTGTAATAGCCCTACGCCAAGAAGCCAAGTACCGTGCTACAAAGGTAATCTAAAGCAGCCAACATGATGTCGACCAGTGCAAACGCAAAGGCTGCCGATCTGCAGCTCATAGCCGCATCGGGCCCAACCAATGCCAGCATAGGCGACTTGGTTGACGTCTCTTGGACGGTCAATAATAACAGCGTAGTCGCCGCCAATGGCTACTGGGTTGATGCGGTCTATCTATCGTCAGACGCCGTGCTTGACGAGAAAGACACCAAATCCTTAAATTACGAGGCAGGCCCACTAAGAGCAGGAAACAGCTACAGTCATGACGCATACTTTTCCATTCCATATATAAGTAAAGCCGGTCAATACTATCTGATATTCAGCGCTGATTCCCTGGGCGAACAAGCTGAGGCTGACGAAAGCAATAACCACTTCGCCCTGCCCGTCAACCTCGATCTCAACGGGCCCGATCTACAGATCATCTCGGCGAAGGCTCCAGCGGCAGCCATTTTCGGCAGTTCAATCACTGTGTCTTGGACAGTCGCGAATAGCGGCTTGGCCGCAGTCAGCAATTACTGGTACGACGCAGTTTATCTGTCACTAAATGCAACGCTAGATGAGAATGATTTCTTTTTTAGAGACTACTTCAATTTCACGCCTCTGGCGGCTAATAGCAGCCAAAGCAGGAGCGTTTCGCTTTCCATTCCTAGCATCAGCGAAGCTGGCCAATATTATATTTTGTTTAGCACAGATGATTATGGCTATCAAGGGGAGACGAACGAATCTAACAACCACTTAGCCGTACCCATCAACCTGCTACTTAATCAACCTGATCTACAACTCGTCACCGCTTCCGCTCCTGCAGCCGCCGCTAGTGACCAGCCCTTCACGGTGTCGTGGACCGTCACGAATCAGGGCCCTGCAACCGCCACCAACGTGTGGTCTGA
>CALRXC020000014.1:0-75616 GCA_943372025.1 Synechococcus sp. UW140
AACCTGAACGGTTTCAACTTCAACCAGTCGATCCTGGATTCCCAGGGCCGTGTGATCAACACCTGGGCTGATGTGCTGAACCGCGCTGGTCTGGGTATGGAAGTGATGCACGAGCGCAACGCTCACAACTTCCCGCTCGACCTGGCTGCCGCCACCGCCACCCCTGTGGCGCTGACCGCTCCGGCGATCGGCTGATTGGGTCTGCAGATTCTTTAGGATCTGCTTTCACGATCTCTTCAAAGCCCCTGCTACGGCAGGGGTTTTTTGTTTGCGGTGGGTCAGTTGATGGCCGCCCATACCCCAGGGGACGCTCCACTTCGGTGTTGAAACGGTTGGGGATCCTGATGGAGCAGTACTGGTTTGATCCTTCACCCACCACACCCGGCTGGGTTTAGGCCTTGCTCGTGAGGATGGGCCGCCGTCGGTTGGGGAACAACTCCCGGCAGAGCGGGCAAACGGTGCCGTCGCAGCCGCGGGCTGTGCAGTGCTCGCGGCCATAGAAAATGATCTGCAGATGCAGCCTGGTCCAGGATTCGCGCGGGAATAGCCGCTTGAGATCGGTTTCGGTGCGCGTCACGTTCTCGCCACTGCTCAGCCCCCAGCGCTGGGCGAGGCGATGGATGTGGGTGTCGACCGGGAAGGCAGGCACGCCGAAGGCCTGGGCCATCACCACGCTGGCGGTCTTGTGGCCCACGCCGGGCAGGGCTTCAAGGGCTTCGAAGCTGGCCGGCACCACGCCGCCATGGCGCTCGATCAGGAGCTGGGCGAGGCGTTTCACATTGGTGGCCTTGGTGCGGGCGAGCCCCAGCTGGCGGATGTGGGCCAGGATCGTGGCCTCCGGCAAAGCCGCCATCGCCGCCGGATCGGGCCCGGCGGCGAACAGGGCCGGCGTGACCTCGTTCACCTTCTTATCGGTGCATTGGGCGCTGAGCAGCACCGCCACCAGCAGGGTGAAAGGGTTGCTGTGGTCGAGGGGGATCGGCGTTTCGGGATAGCGCTCCTCCAACCGCCGCAGAATCAGCGCGGCCCGCTCCTGTTTTCGCAAGGCAGCAAGCGGGGTACACAGGAGGCGACATTAGGCAGAAGGCTGCCTCGGCATCTGGGCCGGCTAGGCCTGCCTGGGTCTTCACCGCGTCTTCCCCTTCCCCAAAGTGAAGCTCCACCAGGCGAAGTTCCACCAGGTGAAGCTGGCGCTGGCTCCACATCAAGCTAGTTGATCTGCCGGAACCTGCCTGTAGGCTCCAGCCACGAAGGCTTTTCCCATGGGCAGCAGCTTCGGCCAGCTCTTCCGCATCAGCACATTCGGTGAATCCCACGGCGGCGGGGTGGGGGTGATCGTGGATGGCTGCCCGCCCCGATTACCCCTGAACCTGGAGGCCATCCAGGCCGAGCTCGACCGCCGTAAACCTGGGCAGAGCCGTATCACCACCCCCCGCAAGGAAGACGACCGGGTTGAGATCCTCAGCGGCCTGCTCGATGGCCTCACCCTAGGCACGCCGATCGCGATGTTGGTGCGCAACAAGGATCAGCGCCCTCAGGATTACCGCGAAGTGGAGGTGGCCTTCCGCCCCTCCCACGCCGATGCCACCTATCAGGCCAAATACGGCATCCAGGCCCGCAGCGGCGGCGGCCGGGCCTCGGCGCGGGAAACAATTGGACGGGTGGCGGCCGGCGCCATCGCCAAGCAGATGCTTGCCCACGTGGCCGGCACTGAGGTGATCGCCTGGGTGCGGCGTATCCACACGATCGAGGCCAGCATCGATCCGGCCACGGTGAGCCTGGAGGCGGTGGAGGCCAACATCGTGCGCTGCCCCGATGGTGCGTCTGCCGAGCGGATGATCGAGCGGATCGAGGCGATCGGCCGGGATGGCGATTCCTGCGGTGGCGTGATCGAATGCCTGGTGCGCCGGCCACCGATGGGGCTCGGCATGCCGGTGTTCGACAAGCTGGAGGCCGACCTGGCCAAGGCGGTGATGTCGCTGCCGGCCACCAAGGGCTTCGAGATCGGCTCGGGATTCGAGGGCACGCTGCTGCTGGGCAGCGAACACAACGATCCCTTCCTGGCCAGTGAGGATGGCCGCCTGCACACAGCCACTAACAACTCCGGTGGCATCCAGGGCGGCATCAGCAACGGCGAGCCGATCACCCTGAGGGTGGCCTTCAAGCCCACCGCCACGATCCGCAAGGAGCAGCAAACGATCAATGCCGCCGGCGAGGCCACCACCCTGGCGGCCAAGGGCCGGCATGACCCCTGCGTGCTACCACGGGCGGTGCCGATGGTGGAGGCGATGGTGGCCGTAGTGCTGGCGGACCACCTTTTGCGGCAACAGGGTCAGTGCAGCCTGTTCTGAAGGATGCACCCTGGGGGCCGCGTTGCGTTAGACCAGCTCCGCAGAATCAGGCCAGCTCCGACGGCGAGGGGCTGCTGCCATTGGCGCTGACGGCCAGAGGCACCGGAGGGGGCTCCGCAACTGGACCTGGGTTGGTTGTAGCCCCAAGACGGCTGACGGCCTTCGCCATGCGGGTGGCTGCCGAAACCCGCGCCGAGCGGGTGCGGGCCGCCGGGGTGGTGGAAGCCGCCTCGCGGCGGTTTCTGGTGGGGTTGGCCGCAGCTGCCGTGGCGGGGATGGCGACAACCTCGGAGGTTGGGATGGCCACCAAAGAGGGGTTGGCGCGACCGGCGGAACGACGGGGGGCCCTGGAGGCTGGGCTGCCCCCGGTGGACTTCGGCGTGGCCCTCCCAACGGTGGAGGTGGGCTGCGATGCGCTGGCTTTGGACTGGGCGGCCTTGGGCTTAGTGACTTTGGGCTTGGTGGCCCTGATCTTGGCCGACTCCTTCGCAGGAGAAGAGGATGCCTTCCGGGTTGTCCGGGCCGGTTTCGCAGCGGACTTCGCGTTGGTGGTTCGCTTCACCACAGCGGTGGGCACGGCTGTCTCTGGGGAAGAGCCCAGGGGATCGGAACTGGTCGCCTTGCTGGGCCGGGAGGAGCGGCGCCTGGAGACCTTGGCGGCGCCCCCTGCAGAACGGCTCCTGGCGGTCTTGGAGGCGCTGTCGCTAGAGGTGGCGTCGGCGTCCGTTGCGATTGGCGCAACGCGGTTGGCGTTGGCGCCGCGGCGCACCGCCGCTCCCCGGGTGCTGCCGGCCGACCTGCGGGATGAGGCGGCAGGGGCCACCACCCGGGTGCGATGGGAGAGCACCAAGGCCCACTCCTCGTCGCTGAGGTTGGCCGGTTTGGCTCCGTGAGCATGGGCCACTCGCGCCGCCTTTTCGATGTCGGCGACCAGATTGCTCCAGGAGGTGGCGAAGCGCTTGTCCGACTGGGACTTGGCGCCACTTTCGACCAGGGTTTCGATCACGCCGGCCGCTGACACCTTTTTGCGGCGCCGGTTGAAGATCTCCTTCTGGAGCTGGGCGATCAGGGCGTCGGCCTTCTCGCTGAGCGTGATCGTGAGTTGAGACATGGTTAAGAATCGCCTATCTCATCAGTAGCACTGCAGACTCGCAACGGCAACAGTATGGGGGGATCGCCGGTGGAACGGCTCGGATCAAGCAGGCGTTCTGAGCATGGCTGGCTGAGCCGGGCTGCTCAGCCAGCCCGGCGGCGGGAGTGCCCAGCGGCGCGAGGCACCTTCCTTCAGACGGACCGTGCCGTGAGGCTTGCCACCAGAGAGCGCAGGGGACCCTCTCCATCCACCTCGCCCGCTTCGCTGACCCTCAGGCTGGAGCCCAGGGCCACCGCATCCACCCCGGCCTCCAGCCAGGGGAGCACATCCTCGGCGGCCAGGCCGCCGGCGGCAATACAGAAGGGAAGGGAGGTCCCCAGGGGAGGGACGAGGCGGCGCCAGTAGCTAGCTCCTAGGGGAGCGGCGGGAAAGAGCTTCACCAGCGCGCAGCCCCAGGCACGGGCCTGATGCACTTCGGTGGGGGTCATCACGCCAGGCACCAACACCAGATCCGGCCCGGCCTTCTCCACCAGATCGCGGTCCAGAACAGGCGACACCGCATAGGAGAAACCTGCGCTGCGGGCATCCTCCAGGGCGGCAGCGCTGCAGAGGGAGGCAGCCCCGAGCAGGAGGCCGGGAAAGGCCTGAATCAGCTCACGACACTCGCCCACCCAGGCAGGATCGGCCCGCCAGGCCAGCTCCACATGGTGAACCCCCAGGGTCGCCAGTGCGGTGATCGCACGAAAGGCCTGCTGGGGGTTCGAGGGCCTCAGCACCACCAACAGGGGCTGGTGGCGGAGCGAAGCGATCAGGTCGGCGGCGGCGTCAGACGTAGGCCGCCACCTTGACATCGCGGCTCAGGAGCAGTTCCTGCAGTTCCTCGGCATCCACCGTTTCCTTCTCGACCAGAATCTCGGCGAGTTCGTCGAGCACCGGACGATTGGCAAGCAGAACCTCGGTGGCGCGGCGGTAGGCCTCATCGACCAGCTGGGACACCTCTTCGTCGATGGCGGCGGCGGTGTCCTCGGAGAAGTCGCGCTCGGCGGCGATGTCGCGCCCCAGGAACATGCCGCCCTGGCTGCGGCCCAAGGCCACGGGGCCGAGCCGATCACTCATGCCGAAGCGGGTGACCATCTGGCGGGCTACCCGGGCCACTTGCTGGAGGTCGTTGGAGGCACCGGTGGTGACCTCATCTTCGCCGTAGACGATCTCCTCGGCGACGCGGCCGCCAAGGGCCACGGCCATCTGGTTCTGCAGGTAGGAGCGGGAGTAGAGACCCGATTCCATCCGCTCCTCGCTGGGGGTGAAGAAAGTGAGACCACCGGCCTGGCCGCGGGGAATGATGCTGATCTTTTGCACCGGGTCGTAGTCGGGCATCAGGGCGCCCACGAGGGCATGGCCGGCTTCGTGGAAGGCCACCAGGCGCTTGCGCTTCTCGCTCATCACCCGATCCTTCTTCTCGGGGCCCGCCATCACCCGTTCGATGGCGTCATTCACCTCATCCATGGCGATCTCGGTGAGTTGACGCCGAGCGGCCAGGATCGCGGCCTCGTTGAGGAGGTTGGCCAGGTCGGCTCCGGTGAAGCCCGGGGTGCGGCGCGCCACCTTGTCGAGGTCAACATCGGCGGCGAGGGTCTTGCCGCGGGCGTGCACCTTGAGGATCTGCAGCCTTCCTTGATAGTCGGGGCGATCCACCACCACCTGGCGATCGAAGCGACCGGGCCGCATCAGCGCCGAATCGAGAACGTCCGGCCGGTTGGTGGCGGCCACGATGATGATGCCGGTGTTGCCCTCAAAGCCGTCCATCTCGGTGAGCAGCTGGTTGAGGGTCTGCTCCCGTTCGTCATTGCCGCCACCGAGGCCTGCGCCCCGCTGACGGCCCACGGCATCGATCTCATCAATGAACACGATGCAGGGGGCACTCTTCTTGGCCTGCTCGAACAGGTCGCGCACCCGGCTGGCGCCGACGCCCACGAACATCTCCACGAACTCCGAGCCGGAGATCGAGAAGAAGGGCACACCGGCTTCACCGGCCACGGCCTTGGCAAGCAGGGTCTTGCCGGTGCCCGGTGGGCCCACCAGCAGCACACCCTTGGGGATCTTGGCGCCGACGGCGGTGAAGCGATCGGGGTTCTTGAGGAAGTCCACCACCTCGGTGAGCTCGAGCTTGGCGCCCTCGATACCGGCCACATCGCCGAAGGTCACCTGGGTCTGGGGTTCCATCTGAACCCGGGCCTTGCTCTTACCGAAGTTCATGGCTGGATTGCCGCCGCCGCCCTGGGCCCGCCGCAGCAGGAAGAACAAGCCCCCGAGCAGGATCAGGGGGAAGAGGAGGCTGCCCACCGCCTGCTGCCAGGCCGCCGGTTCGCGGTTCGGCTGCACGGCGATGTCCACGTTGTGGTCCGTGAGGATCTTCAGCAGGTCCTTGTCGGGGGCGAGGTTCACCACGGCCCGCTGGCCATCGTTCTCAACCACCTGGGCGGTGCCGCGGTCGGGGGAGATCAGCACCCGCGAGATCTCGTTCGACTGAACGGCTTCGACGAAATCGCTGTAGCGGAGAGTTCGAGGGGCCCCAGCGGGATCGGGACGCTCCAGGAAGGCGGTTCCCAGGGCGATGAAGACGATCACCAGCAGGACGTAGAGCCCCGCATTGCGCCAGCGTTTCTTCAAGGCCGTGCCTCCAGGTGAGACGGTAGTTAAGGAATGTTAACCGCAGGCCTCGTGGCCCGGTTCAGTCTGGCCCACGAATGGCCCGGCGGGGCTCTCAGGCCGCGGCCCGCAGCACCTCCACCACGCTGCGGAAGGCGAACCACTCGGGAATCTCCTCGCCGCCGCGCAGCATCGCTCGGAACTGGGTGCCGCTGAGCTTGCGCACATGCAAGCCGCGGGCTTCGGCGTGCTCGGCGGTCACATAGCCCTCCTCCTCGGTGTAGACGAGGTTCAGGGAGGGCACGGTTTCCATGCCGAGTTCGGGGGCGTTGTCGCGGGCGAAATCCTGGGCCTCATAGGCGCCGTAGAAGTCGTCGCCGCTGAGGCTCGACTTACAGCCGGCCATGTCGCGGCCGATGATGAAGTGGGTGCAGCCGTAATTCTTGCGGATGATCATGTGCTGGAGCGCCTCGCGCGGCCCCGCCATGTGCATTGAGTAAGGCAGGTAGGCCCAGCGGATGCGGGGGTTGTTCACCTCCGAGGCGAGACGTTCGTAGGTCTGGAAGCGCACCTCGCCGGCGATGTCGTCGTCTTGGGTGGGGCCGCAGGTGGGGTGCACCAGCACCACGCCGCCCTTGCTCACGTTGGTGGCCTCGAGAGCGCGGGTGAACAATTCGTAGTGGGCGCGGTGGATCGGATTGCGGCACTGGAAGGCCACCACGTCCTCGCCGGTGGGCAGGGTGGAGCGCACCTCGGCCGGCGTGCGGCAGGGAAAGACCCGCCGGGGCAGTTCGAGGCCCTGCACCCGGCCGCCGAGATAAAAGCGGCCACGCTCGGTGGCAATCATGCGTACGGCGGGGTGCTCCAAAGAGGTGGTGCCGTAGCAGCCCTTGGCCTCCTTCACCTTGTCGGGTTCCCAGCGGCTCTCCACCGTGAGCACGGCCAGGTCCTGGCCCTGGTAGGTGAGTAGCAGCCGGTCGCCCACGGCGATGGTGGGATCGGCGGTGTCGAACACGATCGGCAGGCCGAACAGCAGGCCGCTGCTGGTGCGGTGGTTGGCCACCACCGCCTCGTAGTCCTCCTGATGCATGAAGCCGCGCAGGGGCGAGAAGCCGCCCACCACCAGCAGTTCCACATCGCAGGCATTGCGGTCGCTGCAGGCCACCACCCGATCCACCCCGGTGCGCACCGTCTCCCGCTGGTCGGCAGGCACCATCAGGTCCACCAGGGAGCCTCCATGGGGCTGGATCAGACCGGGCGCGGCGATCGTCATGGCCGGAGAGGCAGGCAGGGGCAGGTGATTCTCCCAGACGGTGGCCGCTGGATAGGCCGCGGCCTGCAAGGGCTGCTGGACCCCTGCTTCGGGCCCATTTTTCTCTAGGGAATTCGCGCGCCTCCTGGCGACGTCGGACGGGCTCCCGCTGGTCCGGTGCCTTGGGAAGCCACCGCGCCGTGGGGAACGGCCATGAAAAAGGCCCCCCGGAGGGAGCCTGAGGCTGGTTTGGAGAACCGATCCCCGACTAGAGAACCGATCGAACATCCATCGACTCTCGTGTGACGGGTTTTCGGCGGTTGTGAACCAGCCGAGGGCTCCCGAATTCCAAGGGCTGGCGGATCAGGCCTTCTCGAGGCGGCCGTAGAGCTCACCGGTGATTTTCACGTCCACGGCGGCCTTGGTGCCCATGTCCGTGTCGGAGGGCTGGGTGGCAGCGAACACGCCGGAGAACTCACCGGTTTCGGAATCGATCTTGGTGATCGAGAAATTCATCGTGCCGGTGCCATCGACATACTGCTTGATCGTTTCCTTGCGGAGCTTCTCGTCGTCACCGGCGGGCACCAGACCCATGGCGCTGCTGTAGCCGGTGGTGAGGCCACGGCCCTTGGGATCGAGGAAGTTGCTGGTGCGATAGCTCGGGGCGCGATAAGGGCCGCTGAAGTCCGTGCTGGTGGTGAAGGCGTTGCCATTGGCGCTGGCCACCAGCTCCTTGCTGGAGAAGGTGAAGGGCACCTCCTCACCACCGGGCAGCAGCACGGTGACAGGCTGGAAGTCGATGCCGCCCAGTTCGGTGAAGGTGAGCTGGTCGCCATTCACCTTGAGATCGCCATAGACCTGGTCGAGGCTGGAGGTGTAGCGGGTGAGGATCTTGGCGGGCACGAACTGGGCTTCCTGGCGCTTGTTCGCCGGCTCACCCTTCACGAACACCTCGGAGGGGTGCAGGCAGATCTCCCGCAGCTGATAGCGGGCCGAGGGGTCGAGGTTGATGGTTCCGCGGGCCGAATCGGGAAGGGTGGGGCAATCATTAGCCCGACCCGTGTTCACGATGTCGTCGTAGGTGGTGTTCGACCGGTCGAGGGCCTTGGCGCCGCCGCTGCATGCGGTGACCAGGGTCAGACACAACGCCAGCACGAGGGCCAGCAGGGGACGGAAACGCATGGGGGAAACGCCGCAGAGACGGACAAGGACTGGGCCGGCCGGGATCCTACCGGTGCAAAACGCCCACTCCTGATAGCTTGCAGCGGCTCTCAACAACCTGTATGAGAGGCGCATGATCCCTGAGCCGCCCACCCCCTGCCACGAACCAGCTGCCGCCGTGGTGAGCTCCGGTGCCACGGGCCGAAGAGCGGGCGAAGAGGAGCTCAGGGCTCTGCTGACGTTGGCTGAAGGCCTTGAAGGGGATCCTGCCGCCCTGCTGGATCTGCTGCGGCGGCTCGAAAAGCTGCACCGCACCATTCAGGATGGCGCCTTCCGAAACAGCCTCCCCGAAGACCGCAACCACCTCTACCAATTGCTGGAGTCGATGGAGGACAGCGGCGGCTGGCCCTACATCCCCCGCCTGCAACTGCGTACCTTCCTGGATCTGTTGCAACGGGAGGCTCCCCGGGCGACGGGCACGCAGGGGGAGCAGCCCCAGGCCGCCTGATCGATTCCCGGCCGCCCTTCTTAGGGTGTACTTGATGCCTATGGCATGTTGATGGCTGGGTTGATGTCTGGCTGTTGCCTTGTCCCAGGTCTGGGCTTCGCTGCATCTGCTCGCTGCATCGGAGCGTCTCCACCCACGGTTCGGGTTTCGGCGAGATCCTCAGCTTTCGGAGGCTTGCGACTCGCCTAAAGACGCCCCCAGACCCGAGAGCAACCGGTGAGCGATGGCCAGCTTGGAGGCGGGCTCCAGCCGGTTTTCTTCGGGGCCCGGACCCAGCAGCCAGCCGGTATTGGTAGCGCTGGCGAAGCCAGCGCCAGGGCTGTCGATTGGATTGGCGAACAGCAGATCGCAGCCTTTGCGGGCGAATTTGGTGCGAACCGGCTGCAGATCCGTGCCGCTGTAGGCCGCAAAGCCGAGAATGCGTTGGCCAGCGGGCCGGCGGGCCACAAGGCCGGCCAGCAGATCCGGCACCATTTCCCAGCCGCCGCAGAGGGCCGCCTCCAGCTCCTGCTTGGAGAGCTTGTCGGCTAGGGGGGCGGCCCGGCGATGGTCGGCCACCGCTGCAGCCATGGCGATGGCGTGGGCCTGGGGCTGCAGCCGGGCCAGGGCCGCCTCCAGCTCGGTGGCGGTGGTGATCGGATGGCAGCGCAACCCCTCCAGCAGCGCGGCTGGCGCCGTCAGCGGACCATGCACCAACTCCACCTCGGCCCCCCGCAGCAGGGCGGCCTGGGCGAGGCAAAGGCCCATCAGGCCGGTGCTGGGGTTGGTGAGGCAGCGGGCCGGATCGAGGGGCTCGCGGGTGGGGCCGGCGCTCACCAGTAGACGGCGGCCGAGCCAATCGCGCCGCCAGCCCCAGACGGCGAGGGATTCGAGCCCCAGCAGCAGGCGTTCGGGTTCGGCCATGCGGCCATCGCCGATCCGGTCGCAGGCCAGCAGACCGCTGGCGGGGGGCAGGGGCACCACCCGCTCCCAGCCCTGCAGGGCCTGCCAGTTGGCCGCCACACCGGGGGAGCCCCACATGGCGGTGTTCATCGCCGGCGCCACCAACACCGGCGCCTCACAGGCCAGCAGCACGGAGGCCACCAAGGTGTCGCCCAGGCCATGGACCCAGCGCCCCAGGGTGGTGGCACTCAGGGGCGCGAGCAGCACCAACTCGGCCCACTCGGCCAGCTCCACATGGAGGGGGCGGGGGGCGGCGGGGCTCCAGGGGTCTTCGTCACCGTGGCAGGGGTGGCGGCTGAGGCTGGCCAGGGCCACCGGGCTCACCAGCCGCGCCGCCGACGGCGTGAGCGCACAGCGAACCAGGGCGCCGCGCTTCACCAGGGCACTCACCAGCTGGGGCAGTTTCACCGCGGCGATGCTGCCGCTGATCAGCACCAGCACGCGGCGGCCCGCCAGGGGATCGGCGGGGACACCGGATTCAGCCGGGGGATGCAAGGGGATCAGCCAGTGGGAGCAAGGGGATCAATCCTCGTCGAAGGGCTCCTGATCCACCAGGTGCACGTAGGGGCGGGCCAGCTCGGGGCGGTGGATCGCCAGAGCCCGCAGCAGGTGCCAGTCGGCCAGACCCGCGAAGGGGGATGGGTAGTCGTCGTCTTCCAGGCGGCGGGCCAGTTCGGCGGTGGCGGCCTCATCGAAGGCCTCCAGCCGCTCGGGCGTGATCGGCTCACCGCGACCGTCGAGGGGAGGGGTGCCGGCATCAGCCATGGAATCGCTCACGGGGGGGTCCGCGCACGGCGGTTTGCTAGTGATAATGGCGGGCGACGGGGAATTAGCTCAGCTGGTAGAGCGCTGCGATCGCACCGCAGAGGTCAGGGGTTCGAGTCCCCTATTCTCCATCATCTCCAATCTGGGCATCTCCCATTTGGGCGGATTCTCCCGGCATCTCGACTGAACGAGGGCTCCCGGCTGAGCAGCCAAGCCATCGACGGCCCGAGCGATCTGGTCGTGCAGCCCACTCAGGGCGATTCAGCCCCTGAAAACCGCACCGTGGCGCGGGGCTGGAAGGGTTGCTGCAGCAGGGCACAGGCCTCGATCGAGGCCACAAGGACCGTGACCAACAGCACGAATGGCCGCTCATCTTCTTTGAGGTGCGCCTGCTGGTTGAGCAGTGGTTCCAGCGCTGGCCAGAGAGGGTTGGCTTGTGCCTCGCTGTAGACCCGCTGCAGGCGTTTCTGATGGCGTGCCTGCTGTAGGGAAGGATCGCCGGCGCTGTGGGCGAAGTCGTTGCGCACCGAGCGGATGGCTTGGAGTGCCCTCTCGACCGGCGACTCGATCAGGCCAAGCCTTGAGGCCAGGCTGATCTTCGAGCCGAAGCTGCCGAGCGAGCGATCGGGGGTGAATAGGCCGTCATCGGGGTCCTGGCTCGGAGCCATCACGGCCTTGAGCAGATGCTCCAGGGCCAGATCCAGGCAGGCAGCGCCCACAAGCACAACACCCCGGCCCCGCTCGGCCATCATCTGCAGCACCACACTCCTGGCCTGATCCGCAGCGGTGTGGACGAGCGAATCAGGGCTCATTCTTGCTGCCCTGATCGCGCAGGTCTTCGTAGAGGTTGGTGTGGTTGAGCAGGACGGTCTTGATGCCATCGCGCACCTCGGAGGAGTTGAGGGCCTGGCTGCTCATCGCCTGGTGAGCATCGAGGGCGCCCATAATTGCCTCCATCAGCTCGGTGCCGAAATCCGGTGAATTGGCGAACTGCTCCTTGCTGTTGGCCACCGCCTGCTGACGCAGGGTGGCTGACTCCACGAGCTTGCCACGGATCACGGCGCGCACATAGGTGACCTTGTCGTTTTCACTCAGCTCACCGGTAAACAGATCATTGAGCTTGGCGATGATCTCGGCTAGATCCACCTTATCCTTGTCCTGTACCCCGCCACCACCCGGGGCGATGCCAGGGATGGGGATGCTTTCCCCCTGGCTCATGTCGAGCTTCCTGGTGCCGAGATCGCGGAGGTGGTGGTGGGTGAGCACCAGCTTGGAGAGATCCACAGTGTTGATCTCCCGCTCAAATTCCAGCAGCGGCAGCAGGGCTTTGTAGAACATCGCCCGCTTTTCAAGGCCGGTGTTGGCGTAATCGAAGATCTGCGAGAGGAAAGTGTAGAAGCGCCCATAGGTGCCCATGTCGCTGCGGAACAGGGTGAGGGCATCCAGCTCATCCTTAGCACGCTTGCTGGCCTCGCCGTCGTTGATCTCCTCAGCCTGGCGATAGGCGAGCCTGGCTTCCTTGTAGAGAGTCATCAGTCGCTGCGCGACCGGCTCGATCGCTCCCACGAGTTGGCTCTGCCTGGCCTTCTCATTCAGGAGAACTTTCACCACCCGGTCAATCTCGAACTCGTCGTAATGGCCCTGGGCATCAAGCTTGGTTTTCAGATCGAGGATCAGGCTGGGATCGGTAGCCTCGGCCAGCTCGGCCGTGGCGTAGTAGGTCTTGAAGGCCGCCAGGATGTCGGCAGGCTCGTTCACGAAATCCACCACATAGGTGGTGTCTTTGCCCGGATGGCAGCGATTGAGGCGTGAGAGGGTCTGGACAGCCTGGATGCCATCAAGGCGCCGGTCCACATACATGCCGCAGAGCAGCGGCTGATCAAAGCCGGTCTGGAACTTGTTGGCCACCAGCAGGATCTGGTAGTCGGTGCCCTTGAAGGCTTCGCGGATCTCGCCCTTGAGGCCGGGATTGAGGCTCTGGCTGTGCTCCGTGAAGCCATCGGGGCCGATCTCGGGATCGTTGACTTCACCGCTGAAGGCAACCAGGGTGCCGAGCTTGTATCCCTTCTCCTGGATGACCTTGTCGATGGCGAGCTTCCAGCGCACAGCCTCCTTGCGGGAGCCCACCACCACCATCGCCTTGGCCTTGCCATCGAGCAGCGGCCCGACGAACTGGCGGAAGTGCTCCACCACGATCTGCACCTTCTGGGCGATGTTGTGGGGGTGGAGCTTCACCCAGCCCATCAGCTTCTTGAGGGCGGCGCTGCGCTCCACCTCCTCGGTGGAGAGGTTGTGGCCGTCCTGGGCGAGCTGGAAGGCCACCTTGTAGGAGGTGAAGTTCTGGAGTACATCGAGGATGAAGCCCTCTTCGATCGCCTGGCGCATCGAATACACGTGGAAGGGCGCCGGCAGGTTGCCCGGCCCAGCCGGTTCAGCCGGGTTGGGCCGTCGGCCGAAGAGTTCGAGCGTTTTGGCCTTGGGGGTGGCGGTGAAGGCCACGTAGGTGATGCCGGCCTCCCGGGTGCGGGCGCCCATCTGGGCCGCCAGCAGGGTCTCGAAGTCCACCTCGCCGCCATCGGCCAGATCGGCCACCTCCGCGGCGGAGAGCACCTGCTTGAGCTTGTCGGCGGCGGCGCCGGTCTGGGAGCTGTGGGCCTCATCGGCGATCACCGCGAAGCGCTTGCCGCTGGTGGCGGTGAGCTCCTGCATTTTTTTGAAGAGGGCCGGGAAGGTCTGGATGGTGCAGACCACGATCTTCTTGTCACCCGAAAGGGCAGCAGCCAGCTGCTCGCTCTTGATGCCCTTCTCGGTGGTGATCGAGGCCACCACACCCTTGCGCCGCTCGAAGTTCTCCAGGGTTTCCTGCAACTGGGTGTCGATCACACTGCGATCGCTCACCACCAGCACGGTGTCGAAGACCTTGCGGTCGTTGGCGTCGTGCAGATCAGCGAGCAGGTGAGAGCCCCAGCCGATCGAGGCGGTTTTGCCGGAACCGGCCGAGTGCTGGATCAGGTAGCGCCAGCCGGGGCCTTCCTCCAGCACCGCCTTCAGCAGCAGGCGGGTGACGGCCAGCTGGTGATAGCGGGGAAACACGAGCCGGCGGAGCTGTTTCTTTTTGTCGCGCTCGGCAATGCAGTAGCGACCGAGAATCTCCAGCCAGCTATGGCGCTCCCACACCTCCTCCCAGAGGTAGGCGGTGGTGTGGCCGGCGCTGAGCGGATTGCCGGCGCCACAGTTGGGGCCGCCTGGATCGGAGCCTTGGTTGAAGGGCAGGAACTGGGTGCGGCGGCCCTCCAGCCGGGTCGTCATCTGCACCTCGCGGTTGCTCACGGCGAAGTGCACCAGGGCGCCGCTGGGGAAGGAGAGCAGCGGCTCGGGCGCCTGGCCGGCGGGCCTGGGATCGCGGTCGGTCTTGTATTGCCAGATCGCATCGGCGATCGACTGGGTGTTGTCGGTCTTGAGCTCCACGGTGGCCACCGGGATGCCGTTCACAAACAACACCAGATCGAGGCTGTTCTCGTTGCGCGTCGAATAGCGAACCTGCCGCACCACCCGCAGCCGGTTGGCGTTGTAACGGGCCAGGATGGCCGGATTGAGCCCGAAGGCCGGCTTGAACTCGGCGAGCTTGAGCGCCTTGGGCAGGCCGAGCACCTCCACGCCGTGGCGCAGCAGATCGAGGGTGCCCACCTGATCAAGCTGGCGCCGCACCCGCTCCAGCAGCGTGGCGTTGGCCTTGGAGCCGTGGTTTTTCTGCAGCACCTCCCAGGCATCGGGCTGGGTCTCCTGCACCCAGGCGATCAGATCGGGCGGGTAGAGGGCGAGTTGGCGGTCGTAGGCGTCGGCGCTGCCTTCTTCGTAGATCCAACCGTTGGCGGCGAGGTGCTCGCAGATCTCGCGCTCAAAGGCGACTTCGTGGTGGAGGCTCATCGGCTCAGCAGCTGCGGAAGGGCCACCTTTCGGGGTGCAGCTTAGGCCGTGGGGTTAGGCCAGATCCGGTAACTATGCAGTTATTGCATCATCAGGAATCGAGTATCCGCTCCGAAGCGCCATTGCCGATCACGCCAAGTGATGCGGCGATGGCAAGAACGGCTGCTGGAGTACATCTGTGCTGAGGCTGTTCTCCCGGAGCGAAGAACCATGCCGATGCTCAAATCACCTCCACCAGACACCGCAGCCACGGTGCCCTGGCGAGGCGGGCATCGGCGGTGACCAGGGGCGCGTCGAGCTGCTCGGCCAGGGCCACATAGAGGGCGTCATAGGCGGAGAGGTTGGTGCGCAGCTCCCAGGCCCGGGGCCAGAGCGAGCGGCTGGGGTGGCGGCGCAGGCCTAGACGGTTGGCGGTGGCCAGTGCCTGCAGGGCATGACCCTCCTGCAGTTTGTCGGCCAGGACCAGCCTGCGCAGCACCGAAAGCAGCTCGGCATCGATCAGCTCCGGAGCCTGCAGGTTGTCGCTCGCCAGTCGGATCCGCGCAGGGCCTGCCACCAGCAGGGCATCGACCAGCACCGAGGCATCGATCACCAGCATCAGCGCTCGGCGCGGCTCTCGGCAAGGGCTTCAAGGATGCTGGCGCGCTCGATCGGCAGGGAGGGCAGGGCGTTCAGCAGATCGGCGTTGTCGGCGCGCCGGGCGGATTCGGTGAGCTCCTGCAGGGCGAAGGTGCTCAACGGCAGACCCGCCTTGGCGGCGAGCTTCTCAAGCCCTGCGGCCACTTCGTCGGGCACGTGGCGGATGTAGAGGGTGCGCATCGTGAAAGGCTGCTTGCTGATTGCTAGCAGCTTAGTTCGAAAGGGCAGCGTCGATCTGCGGCCACCGCTTCACCTCACGCAAGCTGCGCCCCTGGGCGTTCTTCCATTCGATCCAGCCATTGGCACCGCAGGGCTAGCACCGCCCCCAGCCAAGGCACCTAAACTGTTGCACGGACCGTTGCACGCACGGCGCCATGGTGATCGGTGTGCGAATGGAACCCGAGCTGGAGCGCAGGCTCGACCAGTTGGCGCATCAACTGGGCAAGAGCCGCAGTGCCTGCATCCGCGAGGCCATCAGCCAGTACCTGCTCCGACACGGCGACGATGGGGAAGCCCGCCGCCAGTCGCAACTCCTGGCTGAGCTGGAGGTCCCGAACTGGAGCGAGCAGGTGCCTGACTGGAGCGACTGGACCGCATGACGGAGGCTGCGGCAGCGCTGAGAGGGGGCCTGCGTCGAGGAACGGTGGTGACCGTCGCCAGTGCTGGGGTGTATTCCGGCAAGCCCCGGCCAGCGGTGGTGGTGCAGGCCGACCGCTGGCTGCAGGCCCATCCCAGCGTCACGCTCTGTCCGCTCACCAGCACCCTGATCGAGGCCCCGCTGGTGCGGATTGCGGTGACTCCCTCGCCACGCAATGGCCTGCAGAAACCATCCCAGTTGATGGTGGACAAGCTGTTCAGCGTGCCGATCCAGGCGCTGGGGGCCGTTGTGGGGCAGCTGGAGCCCCAGCTGCTGATCGAGCTGGAAATGGCCCTGAGGGGCTGGTTGGACTTGTCCTGAGCGATCCTCAGTGGCTCAGCACAACCTGCGTATCCACGATGGGGTGCTGCTCATGCAGCCACGGCCTCAGGCACCAGGCCCCGCCCATCGATTTGGCCGGTAAACTGAGAAAATGACCAACATCAGTCCGCAGGACATGGCAAACGATCCAGCCGCGCTGCTGGATCGAGTCGAAGCTGGCGAACGGGTTCTGGTTGTGCGCGGGGGCCGTGCAGTCGCTGAACTGCGACCCATCCCGCAGCCTCAATCCTCCTTACGCCCCTTCGGCCTGGCGGCTGGAGCGTTCAGCGTCCCAGACGACTTTGATACTCCTCTTCCTGACAGCCTGCTGCAGGATTTTGAGGTGTGATGAGGCTACTGCTGGATACGCACGTCTTTCTTTGATACATCACTGCCGACCCCAAGCTGCCCGAATCATTTCGGGCGGCCACCCAGGATGCATCAGCGAACAGCCCATGGAATCGCGGCGCTGCCAGTTGACGAGGGGGCAATGGCTCATTTGGCTGAGCTTCCACCGATTCACCGTGATCCGTTTGATCGTCTGTTGATTGCGCAGGCGAAACAGCATGAACTCACATTGATGACTGTTGATCAACTCTTCTCCGCTTATCCGGTGCAGCTTCTGCAAAATTTTTGAGCAGAGAGCCTATCTGTATGGCCTGAGTTCACTGCTGGGCAGGACATCTGGATCGTCTTGGGGGTGCTGCTCATACAGCCTCGGCCTCGGGCACCAGGCCACGCACATCGATCTGGCCGGTGACGGCGGCGGAGATCAGGGCCGAGCGGCGTTCTTGCAAAAGAGCTATCGAATTGCGAGATGCATCGAGCAGTGGATCAAACTCTGCCATTGCTTCTTGGATTCGCTTTTGGATACCACTTTTTTCAGCCTCTTCTGGTGGTGACGTGACCATGAGATTCATCAGGGCTTCTGCGGTTAGCTTTGGCTGAGCTGAACCGGTCACAAAAGGCGCTAGTTGCAGCGATTCAATCATTTCGCTCCAGAAAGCTGGCATCCCATCTATGGGCTTAAGAATGTGAGCATGATTGTTGACCCAGTACTTCCCGCTCGCGACGAAGGCTATAGGGGTTGACCGCATAAGCAGGTTCGCTCCATCCTCGGAGACCAGTACCAATGATTCTTCAAAGAGGAACTCGTCGACGGAATCGATGACTCCAGACGCACCATAATAGGGATATTCGCCTTGTCGTGTTGACCTTTCTTCCGAGCTGAGGGGAATTCGTTTGTGGTTCATAGAGGCGAGGAACCTCTTGACTGGTCCGACTTCCCAATGCTCCGGCACCTCCCCCAGCCACTCCACCCCCGAATCCTTCATCGGCGCGTGTGGATTCAGCCCTTTGGTCACGGCATGGGAGATCACGGCCTGGCGCTTCTCCTGAAGCAGCTCGATCAGGCGCTGCTGCTCGGCGATCAGGGCGTCGATCTTGGCGGTTTCGTGGTCGAGGAAGGTGGCGATTAGTGCTTGGTCTCGAACCGATGGAACATAGACTTTCTCCCCAAGGCTTTCTTTCTTGATGTGGCGCATTGTGCTGCCGTGGGCGTCGAAGTCGGCCAACTTTGGGGCCACGTGTTTGATCACGTAGTACAAATAACGCTTGTCGGCTTCCGCGCTGGGTGAAACACGAAAAATATGCTGGTTAAGCCAAGCCTCGCCTTTGTCCCAGATGAATGAATCAATGGTTGCCGACCACGTAAACAAGAGGTCACCATCGCGAACCTTGACTCTTTCATCAAGGTCACCCGAGTAGTAGGCGGGTTCATCGTTTCCCGTCAACTGTGAAATCCGAATAATCGGAAGGCCTTCCGTGCCCCTGTCTTCGGGCTTGAAAGGGTAGCCATTCTGATAATCAGCCAGAAATTTTAGCGCTGTCCGATTCCAATGCTCCGGCACCTCCCCCAGCCACTCCACGCCGCTGGGCTTGTAGGCCGGGTAACGCGGAAAGCTCATGTGCGTTCGCTCCAGTAGCCCGGCTGCCGATGGAGGTGCATGACGGCCAAAATCAGAAGCTCCGATTTTTGCTCATCAACAGAGTAGATCACGCCATAGGGGAAGCGGTGAACCAGGCAACGACGCACCTGATCATCCAAAACGGGCCACAGAATTTGCATCAATCAAACCGACGCCAGATCTCAGCAAAAACGTCTTCACCGGCCACAGGCTTGACGGTGCCAGTCTGAATGTCCTGCAATCGCCTTGCAGCCAGATCGGCCCACTTCTGATCGACCTCAGAGACCGTCTGATTGAGGGAGCGGAGGATGCAATCGGCAACGCGAGCACGTTCCTCGACAGGTAGCGATTGAATCTCCAGGATCAGGTCGTCGGTTTTCAAGATGGTTGTTCGTTCGGTATAGGTCCATCCATGCTAGCGCCTGTTCCAGTCGCTCTCGGATAGGAAGCGAGTGCCTCGCTGGCTGCGTACGCGAAACCCAACAGCCAGAATGGCCTGGAGGCTGTAGTGGCTGATCTCGCGGGCCACCTCGCGTTTTCCCTCGATTCGAACTATCCGGAATTTCCGGATGGTTGAATCTTCCTCGAGCTCTTTGTCTTGATAGACATTCAGAAGATGCTCGTTGATCGTCTTGACATCTTTCTGGAAGAGATCGGCGATCTGGGCCTGCGTCAACCAAAGACTCTCGTCATTAAAGCGGCACTGGATGCGGGTTTTGCCATCCTCTGTCTGATACAGAATCAGATCCGAGGCTGGAGATGGTTCAGTGGTTTCGCTCATGCCGACAGCCCCCGTTCATCCCAAGGTTCACACGCCCAGCCTTGAATCGTCATGGACCCCCAGGCGGCGGCGCCCTTCGGCCTTGATCGCCTTTGGGTTCCAGGCCTGCGCCTCACCGCTTGCCAGCCCGTCCTGGATGTCGCGACGCAACTGCTCAAACTGCAACAGCCTCAGCTGATCCTGCTGCTCCATCAGCCGCAGCGCTTCACGCACCACCTCGCTGGCGGAGGCGGGCTCACAGGTCTGCGAACGCCTCCTCGTCCTCAGGCGAAGCCCACTCCTCCATCAGGCTGGCTTCCAGATCCTGCAAGTGGAGGGTTTCCTGCTCCAGCCGCAGGGCGGTTGTGACATCGATGCGTGACGGGGCCGCGGCTGGATCCGGGCGGAACAGCGGCATGCCATCGGCATCGATCTCCAGTGCTTCAGCCTTCATCGCTTGCCTCCAGTGCTGCCCCAGCCCAGTTCAGCAGCGCCGTGGCGGCCTCCAGCGCCGCCGCCGCATCCTCGGGCCCGAATACGGCAGAGGGAAGGTCATCGCCCAGGGCATCGGGGTAGCGGGTGGGGGCGTAGAGCTTGTCGAGCACCCGGGCCTGGCGTTGCCAACGCTCGGCCGGCTCCGCGCCAAGCTCGCGCAGCAGGTTGGTCAGGGAATGGCTGCGCAGGTCGCGGTCGTCCGCGGCCAGCTGGGCCTTGATTGCTTTCTCGCCCACCTGATGCGCCAGAAAACAGGCCTGAGCGGCCTGACCGGCAGCCTGCAGCACCTCGGCCGCCCGCAGATCGTCCTGGGCCTGCGCCAGCCACAACCCAGCCCGATGGCGCGCTCTCTCCTGGCTCATGGGAAACGACACCCCTCCAGCAGTGGGATCGCCTCCGCCTTCACCGTGCGCCAGAAGGGAGAGTCGCCGTGCTTACGCAGCAGATCCCGGCCGGCAACCAGGGGCTGGATGGGCAGGCAACAGTCCTTCAGAGTCTCCAACACGACGTCGTACGCATCGAGCAGGCGCCGGTCGGCCAGGCCCATCACCAGGAGATCCACATCCGAGCGGCGGCTGGCGCTGCACCTCGCCCAGCTGCCGAACAGCCAGAGGCCTTCGGGGTGATGGCGCGCCACCAGCTTCTCCAGGGCCGGCACCAGCTCGGCGCGCAGGGCCTCTGGCAGGTTGGCGGCCTGGATCATGCCGACGATCCGCAGCAGGCCATCGGCGGCGTCCAGCCCCAGCGCTTCAGCCTGCATCGATCGGCTCCGCTGGTCAGGGCGCAGCATGGCAGCGGAAACCCGATCGAGTTCGGGATCCTGGCGCTCGGTGGTGAATCCTGCCGTCATGGTCGGCCCTCTTTGCTGAGCAGCCTTGGGGCTGGAACACCATTATCGATCTTCTGCCACTCGTTGACCAACGGCCGGTACAAGCCATCGAAGTTGCTGAGCCCAGCCTTGAAGCGCCGGGTGCTCAGCCACTCAGCCCCCCAATCATTTCCAGGATTCGATCCGTCACCTGCTTGAGTTCGGCATCGATCACCTCCAGGGGCCGGGGTGGGGTGAACACATAGAAGTGGCGGTTGAAGGGGATCTCGTAGCCCACTTTTGTTTTCTCGTGGTCGATCCAGCAGGCATCGCTCACGTGGGGCAGCATCTCGCGCTTGAAGTAGGTCTGCACGTCTTCTGAGAGGGGCACGTTTTCGGTGTCGCGCAGGCTGGAATCGGCCTGGGGTTGGTCCTTGGCTTTGCCGCGCTGGCCCAGCACCACGTTGCCCGCTTCATCGCGCAACGGGCGCTCCACGGTAATAGTGCGGTAGCCGAAGTCTTCGGTTCGGAAGATGCGGCTGATCGGCTTGCCGCCTTGCTCGGCCTCTTCGAAGTTGCCGAACAGGCGGGTGTTCTCCGCGATGTGTTCGGGGCTTAACTCCTTGCGCTTGCTGCCGAGGCTCTTGCGCATTTTCTGCCAGAAGCCGCTCGCATCGATCAGTTGCACCTTGCCCTTGCGCTCAGGGGGTTTGCGGTTACTGAGGATCCAGATGTAGGTGCTGATGCCGGTGTTGTAAAACATATCGCGGTGGGCAGGCCAATAATCGCCTCCACCAGATCATTTTCCAGCACATAGCGGCGGATCTCGCTCTCGCCTGAGCCCGCCCCGCCGGTGAACAGCGGCGAGCCATTCAGCACAATCCCGAAGCGGCTGTAGCCCTCTAGAGCCGGGCGCATCTTGCTGATCAGGTGCAGCAGAAACAGCAGTTAGCTATCACTCACCTTTGGCAATCCCGGCCCGAAGCGGCCCGCATAGCCCAGCTGATCGGCTTCTTTCTGCACCTCCTTCTGGATCTTCTTCCACTCCACCCCGAAAGGGGGATTGGAGAGCATGTAGTCGTACTTTTGATCTCCGAGCTGATCATCGGCGAGGGTGTTGCCGAAGCGGATATTTTTGATGTCCTGCCCCTTGATCAGCATGTCGGCCTTGCAGATCGCGTAGCTCTCGGGGTTGAGCTCCTGGCCGCTCAGTACCAAGCGCGCCGTGGGATTCATCCCCACCAGGTGTTCCTCCGCCACGCTCAACATGCCGCCGGTGCCCGCGGTGGGGTCGTAGAGGCTGCGCACGATGCCGCCCTGGGTGAGGGCCTGATCGTCTTCGATGAAGATCAGATTCACCATCAGCCTGATCACCTCCCGCGGCGTGAAGTGCTCCCCAGCCGTTTCATTGGAGAGCTCCGCGAACTTGCGAATCAACTCCTCGAACTCTTGCCCCATCTCGGCATTGCTCACCGTGTCCGGGTGCAGATCGAATTGGGCGAAGCGTTCACACACCATGTAGAGCAGCCCAGCCTTGTCAAGCTTGTCCACCTGCAGGTGGAACTCAAAACTCTCGAAGATGTCTCGCACTTCGGGCGTGAACGCCTGGATATAGCTCCGCAGGTTCTCGCCGATGTTGTCTTGATCACCCATCAACCGCTTCATGCCCAGGGCTGAGGTGTTGCAGAAGGCCTGCCCTGCCACCCGCAGCAGGAAGGGTTCGGGGTCGAGCCCCTGGCCTTCGCGCAGTTTCTTCTCGGCCAGCACCGCCTCCTTGCTGGGCTCCAGCACGCAGTCGAGCCGGCGGAGCACCGTGAACGGCAGGATCACCTTGCCGTAGTCGCTCTGCTTGTAGTCGCCCCGCAATAGGTCGGCCACGCTCCAGATGAAGGCCGAGAGGTTCCGCTTGCCGGCGGGCTGGGGGCCAAGGGGAGCGGGACCGGCGGCGGGCCGGACAGAGGCCCTAAGGGGTGCCGAGAGCGCCGAAGCCTTGCTGCCAGCCGCTGCTGGGAGGGAACTTTCCGCTGCAGCGACGGATCCGCCTGGTTCCGCGAAGGATCCCGCCGCCTCCAAGGCGGACCCACCAGCGCCTTCATCGCCAGCGCCATCCGCCAGGCTCACCGCCCCGCCCCGCCCCCGCCCCGTACGCACTCGCCCCGAGGCCAACAAGGACGCCTTCACGGCCTCATAGGTGGCTTCTTCCCAACCCAGCAGCTCCCGCAACTGCCATTGCCCGCCGAGCCCCCCAGGGCCTGCAGGGCGCCGAGGAACTCCTCCTGCAGCGCCTCCTGATCGGTGGTGAGGCCTGGGTTGTTCGCACTTCGCATCGCCGCATTGTGACCAGCCAGTGCGGCATTGAGCCAGCCGCCAATCAGTTGTATTCCCCCGGCAGGTCCTTTTTGCTCACGGTGACGCGGCCCACCTTCTGGCCGGAGAAGCGCAGCAGTTCATCGCCGGAGAAGCTGTAGCCCACCCCGGCGGCGATCTGGGCCACGTCGTCGGCGGTGGCGGCGGCCAGCACTTGGGCCCGCAGGGCTGGTTCGTCCTGCATGCGAGCCAGAAACTGCCTGAGCTGATCCAACGCCATCGTGGCTGCGCTCCGGGGAGAATGGGGATACTCAGCAGTCCAGCACGGGAACCCTGCCCGGGGATTCACCACGGGGCCTCTGGCAGCCTGCGCTGCCTGGGCATGGCAGCTTCTGCCGTGCCGGCCGTCGATCCGAGGTCGATGGCCTGGGCGGGCCGCCATTCCCTGGGGCTCCAGGCAAAGTTGGCTGCCGATGTCTCTTTCCCAGCCCATGCAGTGGTCGAGCGATGCCGAACAACGGCTGAAGGAAGTGCCCTTCTTCGTGCGGCCGGTGGTGCGGCGGCGGATCGAGAGCCTGGCCGCTGAGGCAGGCCTGGAGGAGGTGGATCGAACCTTCTACGAGGAGGCGAAAGCCCGGTTTGGCGAAAAATAGGCGGGTCTCGACGGGTGATGGGGTAAAAGGGTAGGTTGATCCGTTCCCCAGCCGATGTCGCAGTCCAAGCGTGAGCAGGTGGTGAGCCACCTTCGCTACATCCGCCAGGAGCTTCGCGAAATGCATCAGGGGGTAATGGAGGATGGCTTGCTGCCCGAGGCCGGCGAGGTACGGGGGGTGATGGCTCAGATGGAGGCCCTGCTGGAGCTGCTTGAGGGTAAGGGCGCCCGCAAAAAGGACGGTGAGGCCTGAAGCCCTCCCAGGACTGGGTGTCTCGCTCCAGACTGAATCACCTCCTGGATGACAGGGTCGAGATGGCTGGCTCGTCCATGGCCACACGGACGCTCCGGATTTCGGCACCTTCCCCTTGCCCCTCCCCGATCCGGCTGGTTTGCTGGATTCGTCCCCATCACCCGCCCGGGCCTCGGCCACGGGCTTTTTTTATTGGGATCCCCTATCGGTGGGGTGAAGGCACTGCTAATACCCCAGAGATGGTGTAGACATAGCTGAGCAGGGCTCCGGGCCGGGTGATGGGGATCACCGCCAGGGCCTCCTGCCTGGCCATCGCGCCGGGCAGGACACTTGGTCGGACCGTCTACGCCCTGCCCCCTTTCCCCCTTGCCTCCGAGAGGTGTGGTCGACAAGCCGCCGCGGCTCCGGGGACCGCTGGTTTCCGCCACCGCTCCCCGCTTTCAGCAGACCCGATTCCAGCGCCGGATCGCCCAGCTGAGCAGCAGCCTGGAGGGCTGGGCCACCAATCCCTGGCGACGCCTCTCCCTGCTGTTGATCGTGCTCTTGGTGGCCATGGTGGTGGGTGGTGGCCTTGGCACCATTGCCGGAGCCCTTGCCTACTTCGATCCCATCGCCGCCTTGATGTGCGTGCTGCTGATTGAGCTGGCGGTGCGCCTGCGGCCGGGTCTGCTGGCCGGCCGGCAGGATCGGTTGGTGCTGCAACTCATGGACATGGCTCGCATTGGCCTGCTCTGGGGCCTGATGCTCGACGGCTTCAAGCTGCTTTGAGGCCTTCGCCGGCCGCCAGCAGGTAAAGCAGGGCCATGCGGATCGGGATGCCGTTGCGCACCTGTTCCTCCACCAAGTTGTGGCGGGGATCATCGAGCAGTTCGCCGGCCAGCTCCACGCCCCGGTTCACCGGACCGGGATGGAGCACGGGTACCAGCCGACCGCACAGGGCAAGCCGCCGGTGGTTGAGCCCGTAGTGGCGGTGGTAGCTGTCGAGGCTGGTGAGCAGGTGCTGGTGCATCCGCTCCTTCTGGAGCCGCAGGGTCATCACCGCGTCGGCGCCGGGCAGGGCCTCCTCCAGGCTGCGGCGGATCGTGATCGTGCCCCGTTCCGCCACCGGATCCTGGAGTTGGCCGGGGGGGGGGCCATCCACGAAGCTCGCGAAGCCGGCCGGCAACAGTGTGGGCGGGCCGCAGAGCACCACCGAGGCGCCGCAGGCGGTGAGCGCCCAAAGGTTGGAACGGGCCACCCGGGAATGGAGCACATCCCCCACGATCACCACCCGTCGGCCCCGCAGTGCGGCGGGGCTGGGGTCTTCCGGAGAGAAATGGCGGGCCAGGGTGAAGAGATCCAGCAGGCCCTGGCTGGGGTGACTGTGGAGGCCGTCGCCGGCGTTGAGCACGGCCACCCTCTCACCGCAGCGATCCAGATCGCGGGCGAGGGTGTGGGGCACGCCGGCGCAGCGGTGGCGCACCACCAGCACGTTGGTGCCCATGGCCACGTAGGTGCGGGCGGTATCGAGCAGGCTCTCTCCTTTGCTCAGAGAGCTGGACGATGGGGAGAAGCTCTGCACATCGGCCGAAAGCCTCCTGGCCGCCAACTCAAAGCTGCTGCGGGTGCGGGTGCTGGGCTCAAAGAAGAGGCTGGTCATCAGCCTGCCCTGCAGGGCAGGCAGGCGACGGGCACCAGCCACGGGCATGGCCCGGAACCGCTGGGCCAACTCCAGAACGGTGGTGTAATCGGCGAGCGAGAAGGCCGCCAGATCGATCACGTGGCGGTGACTCCAGCCGCTCAAGACTTCCGCTAACACACCTTATTTACAACTTAGGGGCCGGCCGGTCATCGGGCCAGCGCATCCCCCGTGCGGATGTCCTCGGCCTTGGGCCACCAGGCCTGCTCCGGCGGTGGCCGGCGGTCGCCCGCAGCGCGGCGGCTGACGCTGCGGCTGGCGCGCAGATACCAGCGCCAGGGCAGCTCCTGGGCCTGGCTGATGCCGATGCGGCTGGTTTGCACCACGGCCGAGGCTTCGGCGGCGGGCTGGGAGGGGGCTTCGGCGGCGAGCAAGGCGGCGAGGGGCCGGCCGGCGGCTTCGCTGAGCCAGGCCGCCAGGGGCTGGGGGCGCGGCGCCAGCCAGAGGCCCTCGTGCGGGGTGGCCGCTGTGGCATCCCAGGCACGATCGAGGCCGAAGCGGCGGGCCAGCAGGGCAGGTCCGGCCCCGATCCGCTCCTGCTCCCCTGGCAGCGCCACGGCCCGCAGCAGCACCCCATTGGCCCAGTCGGCGCGATGGGTCACCACATTCAGGCAGTGGTGGATGCCATAGCTCACGTACACGTAGAAGTGGCCAGGCTCACCAAACAGGGTTTCGTTGCTGGGGGTGCGGCGGCGATGCCCGTGACAGGCGGGTTCCGCCTGCGAATAGGCCTCGGTTTCCACAATCACGCCCCACAGCAGCTCGCCCGAGGGTTGGCGTTTCACCAGCAGGCAGCCGATGAGCTCGGGGGCAACCAGCTCACAGGGGCGGGCGAAGAAGGAGCGGGAGAGGGCTGGAGGGTGATCGGCGGCGATGGGAGTGGCCAGGGCGACAAGCCAAGACTAAGGTGATGAAATTGCTCTAGGGGCAAAATCAAATCGACTCATATGACAACTGCGGAAAACGATTACCTCTTCACCAACAGCTGGTTCGACCGGCACAAAGCAGTATGGGGTCCATTGCTCAACGAGCTGAGTCCGGCACGCATTCTTGAGGTCGGCTCCTATGAAGGCAATAGCACGACTTATCTCATTGAAATCCTTGCCAGCCAACGGGATGTCGAAATCCATTGCATTGATAGCTGGGAAGGAGGAATCGAGCACAAGGCGGGTGGATCCGCCGCCGCAGACATGACAGAAGTAGAGGCTCGATTCCACCATAATCTCAAACTTGCCAGATCCAGGGTAAGCCATGAAGCCAGTATTACCCTTCACAAAGGATTAAGCAATATCCAATTGCCCAAGCTCCTCGCCGAAGGCAAGCAGGGATACTTCGACTTTATTTATATCGATGGATCCCATCAGGCGCCAGATGTATTGCTTGACGCCGTCCTCGGCTTCGAATTGCTAAGTGCACAGGGAATCATCGTGTTTGATGACTACCTCTGGCAAGAACCCCTTGCCGGCGGCGTGGACCCGATCCGATGCCCCAAGCTGGCCATTGATGCATTCGTGAATATTTACTGTAGAAAGCTCAGAATGATAAGCGCTCCTCTGTGTCAGCTTTACATGCAAAAAATTAGCCCCTAGGTATGGGAATGGCTGGCCCGCATTGCGGGCGGCCCCTCAGTACAACGAGGTTGCCGAACCGGTTCCCTTTGCCGAGTTTGTGTCCGGCCACAGCGCCTTCTCATCGGCGGCGCTCGACCTCCTCACCAACTTCTTCGGCAGTGGTGAATTCAGCGGCCAGGTTGGATTTCAAGCCCTCCTTCCCCTACGAACCCGCCATCCACTTCCTCGCTAACATCCGCGATCCACATCCTCCATCAGCCGAAGCGGCTCAGATCGCGGATCACCCGGATGGGCCGGGCGTCATTCTCCTGGAGTTTGAGAACCCAGGCGGCGATCGGGGCGCTGTACAGCGAAGCGCCGAGTTCGAAGAACAGCTTTGCGTGATCGCCGAGACGGTTGTTGTGATTCAGCGAGACGTACTGGCCGAATTTCATCCAGGTGCCTGGCGGGAAGGTGGTGCCGCCGCCGATTTCCCAGAACTGGGGGATGGCGAATGTTGAGCGCAGGATCGTCAGAGTCAGCGCATCATTGCGGCAGTCGTTCGGCCGGCGTCCTGCGCCATGTTGTCGCCCGCGGCACCCGGCGCCGATCGGCGCCAGACTGAATGAATACCGCTGGCCTCAGCGACCCGCCCTGACCTGACCTGATGAACTCCACCAGCCTCACCCTCAGCACCGTGCTGCTTGCCGTATCCGGCCTCTTTTGCCTGGCCACCCTCTTCTTCGGCACGAAGGGTGGCTACTACGACACCGACGCCTACGACGGCAACGGCACCGCCCACTGATCGTCCACTGTCGCGGCAGGGATATCGCCCCAACTGATTCGGGCTGTGGGCAGCAGCCCTGTCGCCGGCGCAGCCCCCTAGGGTCGCCAGTATCACCGCGCAACGCACGGGTGTCGACTCCATCCCCCATCACCGTGGGCCCGCAAACCGCCGCCTCGGGATCCTTCCCGGCCGAGCCCCTGCCCCTTGAGGCCATCCGCCTGCAGTTGCGCACCTGGCCCGAGGTGGAGTCCTACCTGGAGCGCTGCAAGGGCGTGATCATGCCCCTGGGCTCCACCGAGCAGCATGGCCCCACCGGCGCGATCGGCACCGATGCCCTCACCGCCGAGGCGGTGGCCCTGGAGCTGGGTCGCCGCAGCGGCGTGCTCGTGACCCCGGCCCAGGCCTTCGGGATGGCGGAGCACCATCTTGGCTTCCCGGGCACAGTGAGCCTGCAGCCCGCCACCTTGCTGGCGGTGCTCCATGACGTGGTGCTCTCCCTGGCCCGCCATGGCTTTGAGCGCATTTACGTGGTGAATGGCCACGGTGGCAACATCGCCACCACCCGGGCCGCCTTTGCCCAGGCCTATGGCACCGCGGCCGCCCGGGGGCTGCCGGTGGCCGGGGAGCTGCGCTGTCGGCTGGCCAACTGGTTCACCGCCGCGCCGGTGATGCGGCTGGCCCGGGAGCTCTACGGCGATCGGGAGGGCCACCACGCCACCCCCAGCGAGATTGCCCTCACCCTCCACCTTGAGCCCTCCTTGGTGGCAGCCCAGAGACCCCTGCCGGAGGCGGCCCCTGCCGGGCCGATCCATGGCCCGGAGGATTTTCGCCGTCGCCATCCCGATGGCCGCATGGGTTCGGACCCCTACCTGGCCCAGGCCGACCAAGGGGCCCGCTTTCTCGATCTGGCCGCTGCTTCTCTGGTGGAGGATCTGCGCGATTTTCTGGCGGATGGTCCCGCCGTCTGATGGCCTCCCCTCGCCGGAGGCCGATTAGGTTCGGAGCCCCTACAGCCGACACGAGGATGGGCCGAATCTCCGCCGACGATGTGCGCAAGGTGGCCCACTTGGCCCGCCTCGACCTGGCCGAGGCCACCATCGCCACCTACACCAGCCAGCTAGAGCGGATCCTCGACTACGTGGCCCACTTGGAGCAGGTGGACACCGAAGGGGTTCCCCCCACCACAAGGGCTGTGGAAGTGGTGAATGTGACCCGCGATGACGCCGTGAATGCCACGCCGGTGCGCGAGGACCTGCTCGAGCTGGCACCGGAGCGTGAGGGTGACTTTGTGCGGGTGCCCCAGATCCTGGCCGATTGAGCCAGGGCTGGATCGGGGTGTGCTCAGCGGTGAGGCGAGACTGCCGTGCGATGCAGCACTTCAATCACGCGGCGGCGGGCATGCCGGGTCGGCATCAAGGCGGCGAGGGGCCTGAGACGGCTGCGTTGGCGCTTGTGGCTGCGCACACCGAAGAAGATGTCGTAGAGAAAATTGAAGCCATCGCGCCGGGTTTCGAACAGGCCGAGGCGCTGCGGTGACCCCTTGGCATCGAGAAGATGGCGAACGGCGTGATAGGCGGGCCTGTATTCGAACCAGGGAATCGATGGCCAGAGGTGATGAACCAGATGGTAATTCTGACCCATAATCAACCAGTTCATCAACCTGCTTGGGTAAACGCGGGCGTTGTGCCAGCGGTTGCGGGAGTGAAAGGGCCGGTGCGGCAGGTAGTCGAAGAAGAGTCCAAGGGTCACCCCAACCATGAGCGCCGGGGCAAACCAGCAGTTGAAGATAAAAGGAAGAAAATCGTGCTGAATGGCAAGCAGAACAATGGCAAAGAAAGCAACCCTTGCCACCGCCCATTCCACCAGTTCATGCCCCCGCCAAAGGCGGCGCCGAAAGAAAAACACCTCGTGATAAAAGAAGCGTGGTGCGATCAGCCAAAGTGGGCCGAAGGTGCTCACGATGTGGTCGGGATCGTGCTTCGGATCATTCACATGGGCGTGGTGCTGTAAATGCACCCGGGTGAAGACCGGGAAGCTGAAGCCCAGCAGCAACGCCGCACCGTGCCCCATCACCGCATTCCAGAAACGGTTGGGGTGGGCGGCGTTATGACAGGCGTCGTGGATCACGGTGCCCTCCAGGTGGAGAGCCAGGAAACCGAGGGCCAGCAGCGCTGGCAAGGACCAGCCCCCCACAAACCAGCCCCAGATGGTGAGCGCGGCCAGGCCGTAGCCCGCTAAAAAAAGCCCCACCGTGGGGTTCAAGGCCGCCGGCGGATCAAGGAACCGCTTAGGCACACTGCGCACCGAGGCAGATCGGCGCACGGCCTCGGGATCGGGGGGCGCTGCGGGGGAGGGGTGGGAAGCCGGCATGCGCGCCAGGACCTGGGACATCAGCGGAGATGGGACCTGAAACAGAACCGGGTCACCGAAAGCACCGGAAGGCCCACCAGATTACGGACATCGGGCCTCGGACTGCTGGGGCCGCCTGGTCGCCCTCTCGCCTACAGGCGCTCCAGATCCGGCAAGGTGGCAGCCTCCTGGGCCAGGCGCCAGCGCAGGGCTTCCAGCAGCAGCTGGATCGAGGGATGGTCAGCCAGGTCCCGGTGGCAGAGCAGGGCGCCGCCGTTTCCGAACGGAGCCGGAGTGTCGAGGGGAACCAGGCCAGGGCTGGCCAGACGGTTCAGGGGTGTGCAGCACAGCAGGGTGATTGCGTCCTCGGCGCGTTCTTCCCAGCAGGCTCGGCTGTAGGGCGCCGCTGCGGTGGGTTGATGGTCGAGACCCAGGCCGTGGGGGAGGCTGCGGGAACGCTCAAAGGCCCCGGCCGGAATGTCAAGGCACGGAAAGCAAGGCAGGTCGGTGGTGGTGAGGGCGCGTTCGCCGGCGAGGGGGTGGCCGGGGGCGGCGTGCAGGGCCACGGGAATACGCCAAGGGAGGGTGCGGGGCGAGATCCGGGTCGCCCTGAGGGGGGCGGCAGGTCGTCAACGGGATCTCAGATCCAGGCATCGATCACCCGCTCCCGCAGCAGCTGCAGCGACCGTTCCACACCGAGGTGGTCGGAACAACCGCCGATCCAGCCCCCCGGCAGATCACCTCCAGGCAGCGGCCAATACGGCGAGAGATCGTGCTTTGGTTGCAGGCCAGCGCCCTGGCGGCCCGCTTGCGCCCCTGCTCCACGGAGCCCCATCAGGGGTGCCCCATCAGGGGTGCCCCGCCAGGGGAGCGCCCCCGCTATTCAAGACATGCCCACCGGGGGACTTGAACCCCCACGACCGAAGCCACTGGAACCTAAATCCAGCGCGTCTACCAATTCCGCCAGGTGGGCAGACTTCAACTTTAGGCAGAGCGCGACCCGACCAGAGCACGCACAATGGAGCCAGACCCTGCCGGCCTCGGCCATGCTCGCCACCCTCGGGGGATTGCTGGCCCTGCCCCTGGGCCTCACCGTGCTGCTGCTGCCCTTGCTGGCCCCGGAGCTCAGCCGGCCCCGTGACTCCGCCTGGGGCGCCGTGCTGCTGCTCCTGGGGCTCGATCTGGTTACCAGTGCCGACCGTCTCACCGGAGCGCCGATGCTCGGCGTGCTCTGCGGCGCCCTGCTGATCGGCCGCCTCGGCCTGGAGGTGGGCCAGGGCCGCTGGCGCCAGCTCACCGAGGAGGAACGGCAGCGGCTGGGGTCCCTGGAGCGCTGGAGCACCAGCTTCCGCCAGCTAGGCATCACCTCCGTCGGTCTGCTGGAGCAGGCCGGCTCTGGGTTCGGCAACCTCACCGCGGGGATCGGGCAGCTCACTGCGGGGTCTCGTGGCGTGGCGGGCAATGCGGCAGGCGAGCGGCGTCCCACCGCCCCAACCAGCCCTGGCGGTGGGGCCCCAGCCAGGAGCGGAGGGAAACGCAAGGGCAAACGCTGGGTGCGGCCGGAGACCCCGGCTGAACCCACGTCGGATGAAGCCGGACCGGCCACCGCCCCGACGGGCCATGCCGGTGGCGACCCCGCAACAACCCCAGGCAGCCAGAACGCCGCCGGCTCCGATGCCCCAAGCTCCTACCCGGCAGCACCGGCCCCAGAAGCGGCCGGGGACCCGCTACCTCCCTCAGAGATGCCAGGCCACTCCGAGCCCGTGGCCGCCAGCGCGGTCCGAGCCAGCGCGGTCAGCCCCACAGGCCTGCTTCCCGCCCCTGCACAGACGGATCAGGATCTCGAACCCGCCGCCGCCCCAGCGGCTCCCGAACCGCAGTCCTCCTCGCCCGCCGCGGCCGGGGACCCCGCCCCATCGCCATCGCCCTCCCGCGAGCTGAAATCCGGAGCTTGACCACCACGGCACCAGGGGGCCTGGAACAAGAGCCTCGAGGCTCGAGATTCGGCGACCAAGGGCAGTGGAGTGCAGGGCCCTCCAGACTCCGGCTCCGGGAACCGCCCGGCGGGACGGGATAATCCCCGCTTCCCGCATCCTGCCGTTGTGACCGCCGGCCCGGCCTCCTACAAGGACACCCTCAACCTGCTGGAGACGCCGTTCCAGATGCGGGCCAACGCCCGGCTGCGGGAGCCCGAGATCCAGGCCTTCTGGGCCGAGAACCGGCTCTACGAGCGTCTCAGCCAGGTCAACCCCGGCCCGGTGTTCACCCTGCACGACGGCCCGCCTTACGCCAACGGCGCCCTGCACGTGGGCCACGCCCTCAACAAGGTGCTCAAGGACATCATCAACAAGCACGCCCTGCTCAACGGCAAGCGGGCCCGCTTCGTGCCGGGCTGGGACTGCCACGGCCTGCCGATCGAACTGAAGGTGCTGCAGGGGCTCTCCAGCGACGAACGCCAGCAGCTCACCCCCCTTGGCCTACGCCGCCGCGCCCACGCCTACGCCCTAGAGCAGGTGGAGGGCCAACGCCAGGGCTTCCGCCGCTGGGGCATCTGGGCCGACTGGGAACAGCCCTACCTCACCGTGAACAAGGCCTACGAAGCGGCTCAGATCGGTGTGTTCGGCCAGATGGTGCTGGCGGGCCACATCTATCGGGGGCTCAAGCCGGTGCACTGGAGCCCCAGCTCCCGCACCGCCCTGGCCGAGGCCGAATTGGAATATCCAGACGGCCACACCTCCCCCAGCGCCTACGTGGCCTTCCCGGTGGTGGAGTTGCCCGCGGCCCTGGCCGGCGAGCTGCGTCCCCACGGCATCGAAGGGCCTACCGATCACCACCACCGCGAGCAGCTGTTCGTGGCGATCTGGACCACCACCCCCTGGACCCTGCCCGCCAACCTGGCCGTCGCCGTCAATGGCGAGCTCGACTACGCCATCTGCCGTGATGGCTCCGCCCCCGCCGACGCCCCCCGCTACCTGGTGGTGGCCGAGGCCCTGCTCGACAGCCTGCGCACCACCCTGGAGCGCCCCCTCGAACCCCTGCTCAGCGTGAAGGGCCAGGCGCTGGAGGGAATCCAATACCGCCATCCCCTGCTGGATCGCACGGCGCCGGTGCTGGTGGGCGGCGACTACGTCACCACCGAATCGGGCACCGGACTGGTGCACACGGCGCCGGGCCATGGCGTCGACGACTTCAACACCGGCCGCAAGCACGGCCTGGCGGTGCTCTGCCCGGTGGATGAGGGCGGCACCCTCACCGCCGAAGCCGGCCCCTTCGCCGGGCTCAATGTGCTGAAGGACGCCAACGCCGCCATCCTGGCCGCCCTGCGCGACACCGGCACCCTGCTGGCGGAGCAGAGCTATGCCCACCGCTACCCCTACGACTGGCGCACCAAAAAACCCACGATCTTCCGCGCCACCGAGCAGTGGTTTGCTTCGGTGGAGCGCTTCCGCGACCAGGCCCTCGCGGCGATCGGCTCGGTGGACTGGATGCCGGAGAGCGGCCGCAACCGGATCGAAGCGATGGTGCGCGACCGGGGCGACTGGTGCATCTCGCGCCAGCGCACCTGGGGCGTGCCGATCCCGGTGTTTTATCACCGCGAAAGCGGCGAGGTGCTGCTCAACGCCGACACCCTCGCCCACATCCAGGCCCTGATCGCGGAGCACGGCTCCGATGTCTGGTGGGAGCGCGAAGAGGCCGGCCTCTTGCCCCCCGCCTGGGTCGACCAGGCCGACCAGTGGCGCAAGGGCACCGACACCATGGATGTGTGGTTTGACTCCGGCTCCTCCTGGGCAAGTGTGTTGGGGGGCCTGAAGGGCGCAACGGAATCGGGGGTCACTCCGGTTGGCCCGGCAGCTGGCGACGGGGCGTTGGGGGCTGGCGCAGCTGCGGCTGGGGCAGATGGTGAAGCGGCCGTCGCTGCCGTCGCTGCCGGTGCTGCGGCGGCAAGTGTTGGCGGATCCGCTGAGGCGGTTTCAGCGGGCGACACCCCCCTCAACTTCCCGGCCGACCTCTACCTCGAGGGTTCCGACCAGCACCGCGGCTGGTTCCAGAGCAGCCTGCTCACCGCCGTGGCCGTGACCGGCGGGGCGCCCTACAAGAAGGTGCTGACCCACGGCTTTGTGCTCGATGAGAAGGGCCGCAAGATGAGCAAATCCCTCGGCAACGTCGTCGATCCGGCGGTGCTGGTGGAGGGGGGTAAAAACGAAAAACAAGATCCCGCCTACGGCGCCGATGTGCTGCGCCTCTGGGTGAGCTCGGTGGATTACTCCGCCGATGTGCCGCTGGGACCGGGGATCGTGAAGCAGCTGGCCGATGTCTACCGCAAGGTGCGCAACACGGCCCGCTACCTGCTCGGCAACCTGCACGATTTCGATCCCCGGCCCCAGGCCGAGGGCGGCGATGCGGTGCCGATCACTGAGCTGCCCTTGCTGGATCGCTGGATGTTGCAGCGCACCGCAGCGTTGATCGAGGCGGTGAGCGCCGATTTCGAGCGGTTCGAGTTCTACCGCTTCTTCCAGGCCCTGCAGAACTTCTGCGTGGTGGATCTCTCCAACGTCTACCTCGACATCGCCAAGGACCGCCTCTATGTGAGCGCGGCCGGCTCCTTCCGCCGCCGCAGCTGCCAGACCGTGCTGCATCTGGTGGTGGAGCGCCTCGCCGGCCTGATCGCGCCGGTGCTCTGCCACATGGCCGAAGACATCTGGCAGAACCTGCCCTATCCGGTGGCCGAGGCCTCGGTGTTTGAGCGGGGCTGGCCCACGGTGCCGGCGGAGTGGCGGGCCGCAGCCAAGACTGGATATAGCTTTGATGACCATGCAGGAATCAAAGATCTGCTTTTGGTGCTGCGTCCGATGGTCAATCGCCCATTGGGAAAACTTCGCCTTGAGGGGGCCAAGAAATCTGCGGCAGCCGCTGCAACCTCTGTCGTTGGAGAAGATGTGGTTGTGGCGATAGCTGAAATCTTTGGTGCACCTATTCAAAAGAACGAAGCTTCTCGGGCTATCCGCTCTTCACTAGAGGCCGAGGTACAACTGGTGATCGACGAGATTGACTCGACAGCACTCCTCCGTAAGACGATCGAACGCCTGGGAAAAAGTGCTCATCCGGAGGTGGACAACCTGGCCGACTGGTTGCTGGTCTCGGCCCTTCGCCTCGGCGGCGCGGCACCGGCCGAAGTGCTGGCTGAGGCCACCGAGGGGGGCATCACGGTGAGGATTGCCCGCGCCGCAGGCGAGAAGTGCGAGCGCTGCTGGCACTACGAAACCGACATCGGCCAGCACGCCGCCCACCCCACCGTCTGTGGTCGCTGCGGGGCGATTCTGGAGGGCTGAGCGCGCTCAGCCCAACAACCGCGGCAGCAGCAGCCCCGAACGCTCCCGGTAGGCGGCAAAACCGGGGTAGCGGGAGAGGGAGGCATCCTTTTTGCGCATGTTGGGCAGGAACACGCCGAAGGCAAAACCGGCCAGCACCACGTAGGGGAGCCAGTGCATCGCCAGCAGGGCGAAGGAGAGGTAGATGAGCAACTCGCCCAGGTAGTTGGTGTTGCGGCAGCGGGCGAAAAAGCCATCGTCGATCAGGCCAGGCTGCAGCTTCAGCACAAAGTGCTTCTGGGCATCGCTACCGAAATGCAGAAACACACCGAGCAGATTGAGGGCGATGGCCAGGGCCACCAGCGGCATGGGCGGCACGGCGCCAGAAGAAATCAGCAGAAAGGGCGCCAGCCAGTAGAGCGCCAGCACCAAGAAGCCCCCCACGGCCCCAACCCAGCCGATCGGCTGCTGCCACTGGCGGTCGGGGAAGATCCGTTCCTTGAGCAACCAGAGCATCCCGTAGGTGCCATGCAGGGCCAGATACACCCAGGCCCCCAGGGATTCATTGGCGTAGGCCAGCATCAAGGCACCGATCACCAGGGCGGTGGATCCCTTGTGGAGGTTGATCACATGCCGCAGCTGCATGCTTCGATGCCCAGGAGCCTTCAGCCTAGAAACGCCCGCCCCGACACCGCCCCCCGCTGCACCTGGCCCTGGGCGGCCGTGCCCGCCGCTACGGCCAGGCCCCAGGCTCCAGGAACAAATCCACCGGCCCTGGCCCCGCCAGCAGGCCCTCAGCTTCGCCGGGCCGCAGCGGGGCCTGCAGGAGCTCAGCGCTGAGCAGCCGAGCGCTCTCCGGCAGGGCTGGCTGGTCGGGGTCGAAGGCGGTGGGATGGGTGGTGCTGCTGGAGAAGCCCCGGTAGATCACCAGCTCACAGGGCTCATCGGAGCACGCGGCCGCTGCGGGATCCTCGCCGCCTTCCCTGCCGGCCTCGGGAGGCAGGGCTCGCAGGGTGCCGCGGAGCCGCAGCACCCGATCGGGACGCTCACGGCTGATCGCCTCCAGCCGGGCCAAGAGCTGTTCCGTGGGGGCGGTGGCTTCCGGTGGTTGATCCGGCAGCAGGGGGCTTGCTTGGGGGGGCATGGGTCCGCGGTGAAGAGCGGGTGACGACACGGGCCGATCAGGGGGAAGCCCCGGGCCTGGGGGGTGGAACCGAAGCCGGACGGCCTGGGGGCTGCAGGGATTGGCCGGGTCAGGATGGGGTAGGGCGTCTCTGGCTATCAGAGAGCCTCGCGGAAACTACCGTGCAAAGCCTCAGGGGTCTGGGCCCCCTAGAACTCGCCGGCCACGCGCCCCTGGCGCGGCAATCGCACCAGCAGCCATTGCAGTAAGCCCACCGCATAGCCCGCCAGACCCGCATAGCCGAGGAAACCAGCCACCGCCGGGGTCCAGCGGCCGCCGAACACGAAGCCGAAGATCTGGGCCAGCACGCCATGCAGCTGGTCGGGGGCTTCCAGCCAGGCGGTGCAGACCGGGCGTTCCAGGCCGCCGGCCAGGCAGGAGAGGGCGGTGCTGGCCAGGGCCGCCAGGGCCAAGGCATAGAAGCTGAGGCTCCAGCGCCAGATCCGCACGGTGAGCGGCAGGCCGCGCCAGGTGGGGAAATCAGCCAGCTCCTCATTGAGGTCCACCCAGAACCAGAGCACCGCCACCAGCAGCAGGGGAGCCGCCACCAGCAGGGCGAAGCCGAGCGGCGCCTTGTTGGTGAGCAGCAGCAGGGCGATCAACAGCAGGCTGGCCATCTTCCAGTAGAGCCCGAGCAGGCGCCCCAGGGCCCCCTCCCGCCGCACCGAGGTCCACACCAGCAGCACCAGCGGTAACCCCACCGTGAAAAGCAGGCCCAGACGCACGGCCAGCCAGACCAGGGAGCGGTAAAGCGGATCCGGCACAGATGATCGAGGACGGTAAGGCGCCATTATCCGCTCACCCCCCCCAGGGCCTAGGGTCCGGCCATGGCTGCCTTCCCCTCCTTCCCTTGGTTGGCGCGGCGTGAGAGCGGCGCCTGGTGTCGCACCGGCTTAGCCCGAGACCCCTCCCTGCAGGCGGCGGTGGATGAGCTGGCCCGCCAACTGGCGGGCGTCGGCTCGGCTGATCTGGCCCTGGTGTTCGCCTCGGCCAGCTACGCCAGCGACCTGCCCCGCCTGCTGCCCCTGCTGCGCCAAAAACTGCAGGCCCGCCACTGGATCGGTTGCCTGGGCAGCGGCGTGGTGGGCACCGAGGCGGGAGGGGCACCCCGGGAGCTGGAGCATGAACCCGCCCTCAGCCTCACCCTGCTACGCCTTCCCGGGGCTGAACTTCATCCCTTCTACCTGGATACGGCCGACCTCCCCGATCTCGATGGTCCCGCTGAACCCTGGCGCATGGCGGTGGGCGCCGGAGTTGAGGGCATCAACGCCATGCTGCTGCTGGTGGATCCGGGCTGCGGCGCGGTCAACGACCTGATCGGCGGCCTCGATTACGCCTTCCCCGGCGTGGCCAAGGTGGGCGGTATTGCGGGCCAACACAGCGCTCCCCACGGCTCCCTGCTGTTCGGTGACCAGGTGCGCGGCGGGGCGGTGGGCTGCCTGATCGGCGGTGCCTGGCGCCTCCAGCCGATGGTGGCTCAGGGGTGCCGGCCGATCGGTCCGGTGCTGGAGGTGGAGCAGGCCCAGCGCAATGTGGTGTTGCAGGTGAGCGAAGGCGACCAGCGCCGCAGCCCGGTGGAGGCGTTGCAGGCCATCCTCGGCGGGCTCAATCCGGCGGAGCGGGAGCAGGTGAAGCATTCGCTCTTCCTGGGGGTGGCCCGCAGTGAGTTCAGCCTGGAGCGCAGCGGTGAGCAGCCGCCGGCCTTCCTGGTGCGCAACCTGATCGGCGTGGACCCCCGCAACGGCGCCGTGGCGGTAGGCGAACGGATCCGGGTGGGCCAGAAGGTGCAGTTCCAGCTGCGCGATGCCGATGCCTCCCGGGAGGAATCGCGGCAGTTGCTGCGCCAGATGGCCCGGCGGCCTGTAGAACCCCTGGCGGCGCTGCTGTTCGCATGCCTCGGGCGCGGCCGGGGTCTCTATGGGCACCCCGACGGCGACGTGAGCCTCTGCCGCGAGGCCTTCGACAAGCTGCCGATCGCCGGGGTGTTCTGCAATGGCGAAATCGGGCCAGTGGGGGGCACCACCCACCTGCACGGCTACACCGCCAGCTGGGGCTTCCTGGTGCCGGAGGACTGACGGGTGCGGCAGCACGTCAATCCGCTCAGCCGGTTCCACCAGCAGCTGCGACCCCTGCCGCTGCCGGCCGAGCTATTCGCCCGTCCCGATCAACCTCTCGAGCTCGACATCGGCTGTGCCCGCGGCCGCTTCCTGCTGGACCTGGCGCCCCTGCAGAGGCACCACAACCACCTGGGCGTGGAGATCCGCCGGCCCCTGGTGGAGGCGGCCGAGGCCGAGCGGATCGCAGCGGGCCTCAACAACCTCCACTTTCTGTTTTGCAACGCCAACGTGAGCCTGGAGCACTGGCTGGCCGAGCTGCCTGGAGGCCTGCTCCAACGCGTCTCGATCCAGTTCCCGGATCCCTGGTTCAAGATTCGGCACCACAAACGGCGGGTGCTCCAGCCGCCCCTGCTGCGCTCGATCGCCGCTGCCCTGGCGCCCGGGGCCGAGCTTTTCCTCCAGAGCGATGTGGAGGCTGTGATCACGCCGATGGTGACGCTGTGTGAGGCCAGCGGCTGCTTCAAGCGGCCCGCCGAGGATGACCGGCCCTGGCGGGCCACCAATCCCCTGCCTGTGCCCACGGAACGGGAGCGTCACGTGCTCGCCCAGGGGCTGCCCGTGTATCGGGTGCTTTACCGGCGCAATCATGCGGCGGTGACCGCGCTGGAGCACCTTGAGCTGGCGGCCGGAGCGGCGGGGGCTGAAGGCGGCGAGCCATGAAACGGCTGGCCCCGGAGGCCCCATAGAAGGCGGCCGATCGGGTCCAAAAAAACCGATCAGAACGGTGCCTGGCACGAGGCGGGGAGAGGGCCGATGTCGAGGTGGCGCGATGGCTGAAGCGACAGCGTGGGGAGAACTCAGGTGGCCAAAAGCCCGCCGAACCCTGCGTCGCCGAGCCTGGCCAGAGGCAGAGGGGGACCAAAATGGATCCAGCGGAACTGTCAGGACGAGCGCCAACCAAGCATCTCGCCCCTGCCCGGGCGGCGCCTCTCTGAAATCGCCGGGCTGACTGGAAAGGCGGGCCAGCGGCACCGATAATCCCGATCAAACCGTCAGCTCTCCGTGCTCTCTCCCGCCACGCCCACGCCCCTCTTGCTGCGTTGGCAGGGCCTGCTGGCGGGATCACCGGCGGGCCGCATCACGCAGCACCTGCCGCTGATCTCCGGCCTGGTGCTCTGTGCCCTGCTGGCTGGCCTGCCCCTGGTCAGCCGCGCCGGCTTGAGTCTGCTGATCGCGGCCTGCGGCCTGCTTTGGGTGATCTGGGCCCTGCGAACCACCCCAGGGCAGATCGGCCCGATCAACCTGGCCCTGCTGGCCGTGCTGGCCGTGGCGCTGCTCGCCACCGGCTTCTCGCCGGTGCCGTTGGCCGCAGCCAACGGGTTGATGAAGCTCACCAGTTATCTAGGGGTCTACGCGCTGTTTCGCCAGCTCCTGGCCAGTTCACCGCACTGGTGGGACCGGCTGGTGGCTGCCCTGCTGCTCGGCCAGCTACTTACCAGCGTGATCGGCATCCGCCAGCTCTACGCCGATTCCAGCCAGCTGGCCCGCTGGTCGGACAACAACTCGGTGGCGGAGGGCACGGTGCGGATCTACAGCACCCTCGACAACCCCAACCTGCTGGGAGGCTACCTGCTGCCAATTCTGCCTCTAGCGGTGGTGGCTGTGCTGCGCTGGCGAACCCTGCCGCGCCGTCTCTTCGCCCTCGTCTCCCTGGTGCTGGGGATCGTGGCCCTGGTGCTCACTTACAGCCGCGGCGCCTGGATGGGGATGGTGACCTCCCTCGGCCTGCTGGGCCTGTTGCTGGCGATGCGTCAGACCCGCCACTGGCCCCCCTTCTGGCGCCGCACCCTGCCCCTGCTGCTCTTGGTGGGCACGGCGGTGGCCCTGGTGGTGCTGGTCACCCAGGTGGAGCCCCTGCGCGTGCGGGTGATGAGCCTGGTGGCTGGTCGTGAGGACAGCTCCAACAACTTTCGCATCAACGTCTGGACCTCCGTGCTGGCGATGATCAACGACCGCCCCTGGCTGGGCATCGGTCCAGGCAACACTGCCTTCAACCTGATCTATCCCCTCTACCAGCAACCCAAGTTCAACGCCCTCAGCGCCTATTCCATCCCCCTGGAACTGCTGGTGGAAGCGGGCGTGCCGGGCTTGCTGGCCGGGTTGGCCCTGCTGTTCACGGCCGTGCGCACCGGGCTGCTTCAGGGCCAGGGCATGCTCAATCTCCCCTCTCTGGCAGCGGTGGCGGCCTTCGCCGGGCTGGCTGTCCAGGGCCTCACCGACACGATCTTCTTCCGGCCGGAGGTACAGCTGGTGGCCCTCTTCAGCCTCGCCACCCTGGCGGCGGCGGCGGCTGATCCCCAGCCCGCCGGGACTTCCATTTCCATTCGTGCCCCGGCCGCCAGCGAGCCCGCCTGAGCCCCTGGCCAGCCCGGGCGGGCCTTCCCGCCGATTCCCGTTACCCAGCCCACCGCTGCGCCCCCGATGGCGGCCCCCGCCGATCCTGTTGCACAGGCCCATCACCCCCAGCCGCCGAGGGGCCTCCTGCTGGCCGGTTTCGATGCCGGCCAGACCCACACCACCTGCCGCCTGGCCGGTGATGATGGCGTGCCGCTCGCGGAGGCGGAGGGACCTGGGGTGGTGCATCTGGCGGCACCAGGCGGTCCGCAGCGGTTCACCGCTGCACTGCGGGAGAGCCTGGAGGCAGCCCGGGCCCGGCTGCCGGACGCCTGGATCCCGGCTCCGCTGGCGGCGGCTGCAGTCGGTGCCAGCGGCATCGAAGCCGGCAGCCCGGGACAGACCCAAGGCCAGACCCTCGCGGGGGCGGCCCTGGGTCTGCCCAGCGACCGGCTCGTTGTGACCGGCGACGAGCGCACCGCCCTGCGGGGTGCCTTCCCCGACGGGCCGGGCATCGTGGTGATCAGCGGCACTGGCACGATCGCCGTGGGCAGTGATGGCCAGGGCCGGCATCACCGCTGCGCCGGCTGGGGCTGGCTGCTCGATGGGGCCGGTTCCACCATGGACATCGGCCGGGACGCCCTGGCCCTCAGCCTGCGGATGGCCGATGGCCGCGAGCCCGTGGGTCCGCTGCGGGAAGCGATCTGGCAGGTTCTCGGCCTGGATCCCCAGGATCCGGGTGCCCCCCAGCGGATCAAGGCCCTGGTGGTGGATCCGGCCTTCGGTGCCGCGGGCTTCGCCCGGCTGGCCCCGGAACTGAACCGGCTGGCTGAGGGGGGCGACTTGTCGGCGATCGCCATCCTGGAGCGGAACGCCGAGGCCCTGGTGGCGATGGTGACCGCCGTGGCCGCGGCCCTGGATCTGCGGGAAGCACCGGTGGCGGCCCTCGGGGGCGGCCTCCTCCATCTGGGGGGGTTGCGCCACCGCTTCGAGCGGGGCCTGCGGCTCCAGGGAGCCCATCGGGTGGAACCCCGAGGCGATGCCTGCCAGGGAGCCCTCCACCTGGCGGCCGGCCTGCTACAGCCCGATCCGGATTTCGGTGCCGCTGCGGCTGTGACTGTGGTGTTCTGAACGGCCCGGGGTACTTGTTGGCACGCTTGACGCCGGGAGCTCGGCTGCTGATCAGCCCTGATTTCTCCTCACTCGCCTGCTTTCTCCTCTTCGCCAACTCCGCCCGGTCAGTCCTTATCGGCCCAATCCCCGGCGTTCTCTTCTCCGCCCACTCTGTCCGCGTCCGGCCAGGATGCTTCGATGGCAGGAGCCATGCAGCCAGGGCCATGGGCATGGGGGGATCTTCGAGTGCGCCGCCGACTGATGACCTGGCGGTCTGGCTGGTCGAGAACCTCGGAGTTCGCCTGGTGAGCCGGCGGCCGGTGGGCGGCGGCTGCATCCACAGCGCCTGGTGCCTCTCGGTGGTCCCCTCGGGGGGGGCGCCCCCTCATCTTGAGCCGTTCTGCGGGGGCCGTCTGTTCGCCAAGACCAACACCCTCGAAGCCCTGCCGTTGCTGGAGGCGGAGGCCGAGGGCCTGGAGGCCTTGGCCCGTGCCGCGGCGGGCACCGACCTCCGCGTGCCGGCGCCCCTCGCCGTAGGGGTTGCCAGGAACCAGGCCGTGCTGGTGTTGCCTTGGCTCGAACTGGCGGGAGCTAGCTCCGCCGCTGCCGATGGGGCCTGGGGGCGCCTGGGGGCAGCCCTGGCCACGCTGCATCGCAGCAGCCTCGAGCGCCCCTGCACGCCGGGGGATCGGCCCGGCAGCTTCGGCTGGCCCCGCGACAATGTCATCGGTTCGGGCCCCCAACGGAACGGCTGGCTGGCCGGCTGGGGACACTTTTTTGCCGAACGGCGACTTGCGCCCCAACTCAAGCGGCTGGAGCGCAGGATCGGTGCGCTGCGGGGTGGGCAGGCCCTGTTGGAGCGGGTGCCGCACTGGCTCGATGGTCACGGCGCCAATCCCTGCCTAGTCCATGGTGATCTCTGGAGCGGTAACGCCGCCATCGACAGCACCGGTCTTGGAGTGATCTTCGATCCAGCAGTCCACCGCGGTGACCGAGAGGTCGATCTGGCCATGGCCAGACTGTTCGGTGGCTTTCCGGCCGCCTTCTTCGCTGGCTATGAGGCCATCTGGCCCTTACCCGACGACCATCACCGCAGGGTTCCCATTTATAACCTCTATCACCTGCTCAATCACGCCAACCTGTTCGGTGGGAGCTATGCCGTCCAGGCCCAAGCGGAGATCGAAGACTTGTTGCTGGATCGGCCTGCTTGAGGTAGGTCGGCAAACCGATGCCGTTCGATGCGGCGTGATCACATTTTGAAAATGATTTGGCCACATCGATTGGCTTGATCGATTCAACCCAGGTATTCCTTGCGCACGCCCTGGAGGCGTTCCACCACGGCGTTGCGCTTCTCGCTGGTGGTGAGATTTTCCCAACTCCATGTGCCCACCACCACTAGACCCAGGAGCTCCAGCAGGCCGGGCACGATCGGCAGCAGGTTGATGGTGTCGAGCACCCCTTTGATCAGAATCTGGGCAACAATCACGGCCAACAGGATGCCAGCGACCTTGCCGACCTTGCCAATCTGGCTCCAGTCGAGCTTATCGAGGGATTCATTCACCTTGCCAATCACTTCGGAGAAGCGTTGGTTGAAATCGGCGCCGGCTTCTTCTGCGGCATGGCCAACTGCTTCGGCCGCTTCCTTTGCTTCGGTGCTGAGGTCGGTCATCGCCAGGGGTTTGGTTCACACTGAACCACAAGGTAGTGGGGAGACCTTGAACACGCCACCGGAAGTCCGCATCGGTCGTCAGGCGCTGACGCTGATCGACCGACTCCTAGATGCGGCGGCCCCTGAGGAGGGCTGTGCCCTGTTGTTGGGAACGCGGCGGAGCGGCCCCCGAGATTCGCTGGGAGAGGCCCCCATCCGCTGGCATCTGCAGCAGGTGTGGCCCACAACCAACGTTTGGGAGCCGGCGGTCGAACGGCTGTGTCGCTTCCGGATCGACCCCCGCGAGCAGCTGCTCGCCCAGAAGTGGGCCCGCGCCCGTGGGCTGGAGGTGCTGGGCTCGCTCCACAGCCATCCGACCAGCCCGCCGCTGCCCTCCGCCACCGACAGCAGCCTGGCCTTCGCCCCGACCCTGATGCTGATCCGCGGCGTGGCCCCAAAGGAGCATCCCCCTGGGGATGCGGATGGCGCCGCTGGCCAGTCGGTGCTGTGCTGCTGGTGGCTGGAGCTGGAGGGTCCCCCCCGGCTTCTGCCATGGAGAATGGAGGATTGAGGCGATCGCCCTCCGCGGCCGCGCTCCGCCCCCCTTCCGCCCATGCTTCCCCCCGACACCAGCGGCGTTCAGCTCAGCCCCGATGAGGTGGCCCGCTTTGCCCGCCACCTGATCCTGCCGGAGGTGGGCATGCTGGGGCAGAAGCGGCTCAAGGCTGCCTCCGTGCTCTGTGTTGGCACAGGCGGCCTGGGCTCCCCCCTGCTGCTCTACCTGGCCGCCGCTGGCGTGGGCCGCATCGGCATCGTCGATTTCGATGTGGTGGACACCAGCAACCTGCAGCGCCAGGTAATCCACGGCACCAGCTGGGTGGGCAAGCCGAAGATCGAATCGGCCAAGGCCCGCATCCTCGAGATCAACCCCCATTGCCAGGTGGACCTCTACGAGACGGCGCTCACCAGCGAGAACGCCCTCGAGATCATTCGCCCCTACGACCTCGTCTGCGACGGCACCGATAACTTCCCCACCCGCTACCTGGTGAACGATGCCTGCGTGCTTCTGGGCAAGCCCAACGTCTACGGCTCGATCTTCCGCTTCGAGGGCCAGGCCACGGTGTTCAACCTCGATGCCGAAAGCCCCAACTACCGCGACCTCTTCCCCGAGCCCCCGCCGCCGGGCATGGTGCCTTCTTGCGCCGAAGGGGGCGTGGTGGGGGTGCTGCCCGGGATCATCGGCGTGATCCAGGCCACCGAGGCGGTGAAGATCATCACCGGCATCGGCACCACCCTGAGCGGCCGCCTGCTGCTGTTTGATGCGCTGAAGATGAGCTTCCGCGAGCTGAAGCTGCGGCCCAATCCCGAGCGCCCGGTGATCGACAAGCTGATCGACTACCAGGAGTTTTGCGGCGTGGGCGGCAGCGCCCCCGGCCAGGAGGAGGCCGGCGCTGTGGCGAGTGTGGGGGTGGTGGAGCTCAAGGCCCTGCTCGATGGCGACACCAGCGGCCTGGTGCTGATCGATGTGCGCAATCCCCCCGAAGCGGAGATCGCCGCAATTCCCGGCGCCACCCTGATTCCCCTCGACCAGATCGAGAGCGGCACCGCCGTGGAGCGGGTGAGGGCACTGGCGGCCGGCAAGCAGCTGTATGTGCACTGCAAGCTCGGCGGCCGCAGTGCCAAGGCCCTGATCGCCCTGAAGCGCCACGGCATCGAGGGCATCAATGTGACTGGCGGCATCGACGCTTGGAGCCAGGAGGTGGATCCCTCCGTGCCCCGCTACTGAGCCCTTCCCATGGCCTCCGGTGGCGACGAGGTGGATGGCGCCCAAGCGCCCGGGGTTCTCGGATCCGGAACTGAGGCGCGCAGCCGCCTACTCGAACGGCAGCGGCACTTCCAGCGGCGGCTGGTGAAGCTGGAGCCCCAGTTCGTGCCGCTGCTGCTCAGCGTGCTGCTGCCCGTGGTGCTGCTGCCGGTTTCTGCCCTGCCCAGCGGAAGATTCCTCTGGCTGCTCCCGGTTCTTTTCACCATTCAGGTGGGCCAGTCGCTCCGTTCCCTGCCGGCCCTGGGCCCCGGTCTTCTCTCGCAGGTCGTGCTCGCCCTGCAGCGTGTGCTCGGCTTCGGTGCGATCACGGGCTTGTGGACCCTCACCCTGGTGGCGGCTCACCGCTCCGAGCACCAGCTGCTCCGTTTCGGGGTGCTGGTGATCTCAGGACTCTTCTCGATGCTGTCCACCCTCAAGCTCGTGCTGTTATTGGCCCGGGTTCCCAGGGTGAATGCCCAGGTGATGGCGGGAGCCGCGGCCGGCTACATCTACCTCGGCCTCACCGGTGGTCTTGTGGCCTCAACTCTGCAGGTGGGGATTCCAGGTACCTTCAGCCTGGGCCTCGAGGTCGGCCACGAGCTCCTGGTGGACCGGCTCACCTACTTCAGCTTCGTGGTGCTGGCGGGCCTCGGCCTGGGGGATGTGCTGCCCCATAACCCCCTGGGCGAGCGATTCGTGATTCTGCTCAGCCTCTCCGGCACGCTCTATCTGGCCCTGTTGATGGGCCTGCTGATCGGGCGCTTCATCGCCACCCAGGAGGTGGAGCTGGAATTCGATGCCCTCGCCGATGAAGTGGAGGATGATGCCAGCCCGATCGGTGAGCGGCTCGCCGGGCTGGGCAGAGGGACGCCCAGCGGGGGTGGTGGCATGAAGTCCGGGGGCCCGCCAGGGAAGCGACGGCCTCAGTAATCCACACCCCGTTTGAGGTCCACGCCCCGCTCGGCGTAGTGCTTGTGGCACACCATCTCGGAATGCACGCTGGCCAAGTCGAAGTAGGCGGGCCGGCTCTTGCAGCGGCCGGTGATGATCACCTCGGTTTCGGCGGGCTTGCGCAGCAGGGTCTGCACGATCGGCTCCACCGGCAGCAGTTCAAGATCCACTGTGGGATTCAGTTCATCGAGGATCACCGTCTTGTAAAGGCCGCTGGCAATGGCGGCCCGGGCGATCTCCCAGGCCCGCTCAGCCTCGACGTAGTCGATCGGCTGCTGCTGGCCGCGCCACACGATCGCATCGCGGCCGGAGCGCAGGTGATCCACTAGGTGGGGGTAGCTCTCGCGCAGAGCGGCGATGGCGGCATCTTCGGTATAGCCGCTCCCCCCCTTGAGCCACTGCAGGATCAGCACCCGGTGGCTCTTGTCCTGGCTAATGCCGCGGCCGATCGCCTGAAGCGCCTTGCCCAAGGCGCTGGTGGATTTGCCCTTGCCCTCGCCGGTATAAATCTCGATCCCATCGAGCCCCAGCTCCCGGGCCTCCGCCTCCACGCTGTTGTCGGCGCCGTTCCAGGGTTCGGAACCGCCCCGATCCTCGGGGCTCCGGCGGCGGTGGGCCCGCATCTCTGAGTGCAGATCGGCCAGGCGCACCAGCTCCCGCGGAGCGCCCCGGCCGGTGCAGATCACCTCCATGCCCGCGGGCTTGGCCGCCAGGGTGCGCACCACCTCAGCGGCATCGAGCAGTTCCAGGTCGAGCACGGGATTGAGCTCGTCGAGCACCACCACCGAATAAAGGTCGCTGGCGATGGCCCCCTTGGCGATGTCCCAGCCCCGCTGGGCTTCCTGACGATCGAAACGGGTGGCCTGGTCGGCCGTGAAGTATTCGCCCCGGCCCGTGCGCACCTGGTCGATCAGGTGGGGAAAGCCCTGCTGCAGGGCCTCAATCGCGGCGTCCTCGTCGTAGGAACGGCCGGGTCCCTTCAGAAACCGCAGCAGCAGCACCCGGGTGCGCTTGCGCTCGCAGATACCCAGGCCGATGGTGCGGAGCACCACCCCCAGGGCCGCCTGGCTTTTCCCCTTGCCGTCACCGTCGTAGACATGCAACTGACCGTGAGCGCGTTCATCGCTGCCGGCGGCTGTGCGGATGCCGATACCCCGGCCGGTGCCCCGTTGGGGGGTCTGGGTAGGGCCGGGGGGCGGGGGCGTCATCGGGAGACGGTGATTCCTTAATGCTACTGAGCCCCCCGGGGTGATCCCATGGAATCCGCCGGGGGGCTCAGGGCGGCTTGGCCGGTTTCTCCCTGAATGGGATGGGACTTGCCAGGATCATCCCTATGAATTCATCGCCCCCTCCCCTCACCCTGCTCGAACCGCTGCCCCCGGACCTGGGGGAGGCCTATCGAGCGGTGAGCGACCGCATCGCCGCCTTTCCCCGGGTGGTGGTGGCCTATTCCGGAGGGGTGGACAGCGCCCTGGTGGCGGCGCTGGCCGTGGACCGAATTGGGGATCGGGCCCTGGCGGTGACCGGTGTTTCCCCGGCCCTGGCACCCCATCTACGCCAGGAAGCCCGGGCCCAAGCCCGCTGGCTGGGACTGCGGCATCGGGAAATCCCCACCGCCGAACTGCAGGATCCGGCCTATGCCCGCAATCCTCAGAATCGCTGCTACGCCTGCAAGCGGGAACTCCATGGTCTGCTGGAGCCGCTCGCCCTCGCCGCCGATGCGGTGGTGCTCGATGGAGTGAACCTGGATGATCTCGCCGACTACCGCCCCGGCCTCGGAGCAGCCCGTGAGCGTGGGGTGATCTCCCCGTTGGCCGAGGCCGGCATCGACAAGCAGGGAGTTCGGTGCCTCTCGCGGGCCCTGGGGTTGCCCTGGTGGGACAAGCCGGCCCAACCCTGTCTGGCTTCACGCTTTCCCTACGGTGAGCCGATCACGGCGGCCAGGCTGCAGCGGGTGGCGGCCGCCGAGGATTGGTTGCGGGCGCAGGGATTCCGCGAAGTGCGGGTACGCAGTCAGGGGGAGACCGCCCGGATCGAGTTGCCGGCCGGAGCTCTCCCCGAGGTGCTGGCAAGGCTGGCCCAGGGTCCGTTGCGCCAGGAGCTGGTGGCTGCCCTGGGGAACCTCGGTTTCACGGCGGTGGCCCTCGACCTGGAGGGCCTGGTGAGCGGCAAACTCAATCGTGATCGCTCGGTTGCAACCACCTTCGGGGTGACTGCCCTCACCCCGCAGCCAGGGGCGGGCGGCTGAACGCTCGCCCAACGAAGCCCCCCCGTACCGCGAGGGCAGTCCGGGGGATGGAGGCCCGTCTTCCGCAGGTCGGAGAGAGCCTCAGGCCGGAGCGAGTTCGGGCTCGCGAGTGGTTTCGGCGATTGATCCCGGGGTTTCGCGGCGAAAGCTGGTGAGCTTATGCCGGGCGGCTCCGAGTTCCTCGACCAGCACCTGACAGGCCCGTTCGGGCATGGTGTGGTCACCGCAGGTGAAGACATCAACGGCCGCATAGCCGGATTCCGGCCAAGTGTGGATGGAGATGTGGGATTCGGCCAGCAGTGCCAGCCCAGTCACGCCCTGGGGCTCGAAGCGATGGGTGATGAGGTTGAGGAGGGTGGCACCGGCACGTTTGGCTGCAGTGGTGATGGTGTCCCTAAGGAAAGCTTCGTCATCCAGTCGGCTGCTTTGACAGTCGTACAGCTCGAGGATGCAGTGTTTCCCAACCGCGTCAGAGATGGCGGGCGTGGAGGATAGTGGCGGGTCGGCGGCTCCACTCCATCCCGGGTTGGGGTGGAGGCAGGACAGGCGCTGGTTCATCGAATCCAGGCAAACAACAACTCACCATAGGGGCTGCTGCGCCGCTTCTCTGTGCGGATGTCCACGCCGTGGCCCACTCCGCACAGTTTCGCCATCCGGAGCCGGCCGTTCACGCGCTCTGCAGGGTGCCCTGGCGCATGCGCACCACCTGGGCGTCGCTGCGCCAGCTCCCGTTGAAGCACTCCAAGTGGGTGGCGCTCACCAGGCACTGGTGGCCGTTGCCCACCGCCTCCAGCAGCAGGTTCTGACGCCGGGGATCGAGTTCGGCGAACACGTCGTCGAGCAGGAGGAGCGGGGGCTCCCCCACCACCGCATGCACCACATCCAGCTCGGCCAGCTTCAGGGCCAGCACCAGGGTTCGCTGCTGGCCCGCCGAGCCGTAGCGCCGGGCCGGCGCTCCCCCCAACAGCAGTTCGATCTCATCGCGGTGGGGGCCCACCAGGCACTGGCCGAGCCGTTCCTCTTCGCTGCGCTGCTGCATCAGCTGGTCGAGGAGGGCAACTCTCCACACCTCTTCCCCAGCTCCGGTCGCCTCGGTCTCCAGCCTCGTGCCGCTCCGATAGGCCAGCTCCAGCGTCTCCTTGCCGCCGCCCAGACGCTCCTGCCATAGCTGCGCTAAGGGCTCGAGCCGTTCAAGGGCCCGGCGCCGCCGGCGATGCAGGCGGGTGCCCACCAGTGCCATCTGCTGGTCGAAGGCATCCAACAGGGCGCTTCGTTCCATCGGCGCCAGGCCGCGGCGCAGCAGCTGGCTGCGTTGGCGCAGCAGCCGGCCGTAGCGGCTCAGGAGGGCGCCGTAGATGGGCTCAAGCTGCAGCACCACCCGGTCGAGCCACTGGCGACGCTGGGCGGGTTCCCCCCGCACCAGCTCCAGATCCAGAGCGCTGAACCCCACGCACCGCAGCGGCCCGATCAGGTCGATCAGACGCTCCAGGCTGCGGCCGTTTCGCAGGGCTCGGCGACCACCGCGACGCCGCAGTTCCAGTTCCAGTTGGTCCCCTTCACTCGTGCGGGCCCGTAGCCGGCTGGTCGGCACCCCCTGGCGGATTAGGTCGGGGTCGCTGCTGCAGCGGTGGGAGCGCAAGCTGGTGAGCAGCTCCACGGCCTCCAGGAGGTTGGATTTCCCTGCCCCATTGGCGCCGATCACGAGCAGCCTCGGAGCCTGCAGCTCCAGCTCGAGCCCGGCGATATTGCGGAAGTCGAGCAGCTCCAGGCGGTGCAGCCGGATGGGTCTGGGGCGGTCTGCAGCTAAGGTAAATCGTACGGGGTTAGCTGTTGGATCCATTCCATCCGCTAAGAACCCTGGAACACCTCTGCCGGTGTTGGGCATGTAGCTCAGTTGGATAGAGCATCAGATTCCGGTTCTGAGGGTCGGGGGTTCGAGTCCCTCCATGCTCGTGGTTCAGATTGATCGGGGGACACCACGACCCTCAGATGCCCCCGCCGGAACGGGGGCCTTCTTTTTTGTCCATTCCTGACGCCCTGAGGATGAGGCCCATGGCGCGGATCCCGCCCGGATCCACCACGAATCCCGCCCTGTGGAGGATGCCCAGCGCCTCCGGAGGGGCGGAAAGGGACACGCTGCAGCCCGCCAGCTCCCGCCTCAGGCGGCCCAGGGCGCAGCGCACCAGGGCCGTGAGCACCTGCTCGCGCCCGGGGTCGGCCGGATCGCTTAGCAGGTCCCACAGATTGACGTTGAGGGCCAGATCGCTGGTGGCCCGCAGGAAGCCCACCAGCCTGTCCTGGCGATCCTTCACGCCCAGGTGCCAGGTGCTGCGAGCCAGAACCTGACCCCAGCGCTCCGGGCTTCGGGGCCGCTCTTCGCACGCCTGGAGGAGGCGATTGAGACCCTCGACAGCCGTTTCCCCCTCAGTTGCCAGATCGCCCTCGGGGGACTGGATCAGGTGGTATCCCTGCGGTAGAACCTGGGCCGAACCGGAGGGGCGGAAAGGGATCAAAAGGGAGGCGAGGCGATCAGGCGGCGGCATCAGCCGGTGTTCCGCATGCCGGCCGCGATGCCGTTAATGGTGAGCAGAGCACCGCGGAGCAGTTCGCTGCGGCTGTAGGTGCGGGCGTCACCGCCGGCCTGGCCGCTGATTGGACCTTCACTCATCGGGGGCTGACGGTTCTGGTCGCGCAGGCGGCGCAGCAGGGCCACCTGTAGGAAACCGAGCGGCACGATCGTGCGGTTGCGAAGATCGACTGAGAGCTGCAGAGCCGGATCGCCATCCAAAAGGCGGGTGTGGTTGCTGATCTGGAGCACCAGATCGCGGGTGCGGCCGAACTCGGTAGCGATGGCGGTGAAGATCGCCGCGAAGGCTTCGCGGTTCTCGGGGCGCCCCAGGGAGAGCACGTAGTGATGGGCCAGTTCCAGGTCGACCTTGGAGAGGGTCATCTCCACCTTGGAGATGAGCATGCGGAAGAAGGGCCAACGCTGATAAAGGAGCTGCAGGAGTTCCATCTGGGCGGGGTCGCCTGCCACCTCCTGGTCGAGGGCCATGCCCACCCCGTACCAACTGGGGAGCAGGAAGCGGCTCTGGGTCCAGCCGAACACCCAGGGGATGGCCCGCAGGCTCGAGAGATCCTTGGCGCCGCTCTTGCGGCGGGCCGGACGGCTCGAGATCTGCAGCTTGCTGATTTCCTCGATCGGCGTGACCTGTTGGAAGAAGGCCACCAGGTCGGGGTTGTCATGCACAAGGGCCCGGTAATGGTCGCGGGATCGGGCCGCCAGCCGCTCCATCAGGGCATTCCAGCTGGGGGTGTCATCGATCGGGGCGCTGACCAGGCTGTTCTGGAGTACCGCGGTGGTGACCGTTTCCAGGTTGTAGAGGGCCAGCTCGGGCAGGGAGTACTTGGAGGCGAGCACCTCACCCTGTTCGGTAATCTTGATCCGACCTCTCAGGGTGCCGCTGGGCTGGGCGAGGATCGCCTGGTAGGCAGGCCCGCCTCCGCGGCCTACGGATCCGCCGCGGCCGTGGAAGATGCGTAGGGCCACGGCGTGCTGGGTGGCGAGCTTTTGCAGGGCGATCTGGGCCCGGTGGATTTCCCAGTTGCTGGAGAGGAAGCCGGAATCCTTGTTGCTGTCGGAGTAGCCGAGCATCACCTCCTGAAGCGGTTCGCTTCCCTCACCGCTGCTGCTCAGCACCTGGCGGTAGAAGGGATCGGCGAACAGGCGCCCCATCACGGCCGGGGCGCCCTGCAGATCCTCCACGGTCTCGAACAGGGGAATGACCAGCAGGTCGGAGCGCCGGGCGAGGGGATCCACCAGGCCCGCCTCCTTGGCCAGGAGGAGCACTTCGAGCAGGTCGGACACCGTGTGACTCATCGAGATCACGTAGGTGCTGCAGATGCGTGAACCGAACTCCTGCTGCAGCCGTTGCAGCATCCGGAACACGGCGAAGGTTTCGGCGGTGGCTTCACTCCAGCGGGCCGCCGGGGGCAGTAAGGGGCGGCGGGTCTGGAGTTCAGCCAGGAGCCAGGCGATTCGCTGCTCCTCATCCATCGCGCCATAAGCCACTGGCAGTTGCAGGTAGCGGCTGAGTTCGTCGATGGCATCGCTGTGGCGAGTGCTCTCCTGGCGGATGTCGAGGCTGGCCAGGCAGAAGGAGAAGATGTGTACCTGGCTGAGCAGTTCGCCAAGGGATTCGCAGCTCAGGCCGGTGGCAACCAGGCTGTCGCCCACCAGTTCAAGGTCGGCGCGGAATTCCTCGGCGGAGCCGTAGTGCAGTTCGGCGACGCTGGCCACCGGCGTGAGGTTCCCCGGGTTGAGGGTGAGGCCGCCACTGCCGGGAGTCTCGAAGGGGGCCTCCCAGCCCGACTGGTAGAGCTGCTTGTTGCGCTCGAGGGTGAGCCGCAACCGCTCCAGCACATAGCTGAGTTTGAGGCGGTAGGGCTCCAGTCGATATCGCGCAGCCCGCTCCTCGTAAATCTCCGGAAAGCGCAGGCGGTCCATCTCCAGGGATTCGAGCAGGGCAGGGCTCACCTGGCTCCACTGCATCGAGATGCTGAGCTGATCGCGCAGCTGCTCCACCGACTTCACATAGCGCTGCAGCATCAGCTCCCGCTGATAGCAGGCGGTGCGCCAGGTGATCTCAGGAGTCACCGATGGGTTGCCATCCCGGTCGGAGCCCACCCAGGACCCGAAGGTGCAGAACTCGTCCTGGGGCGGTTGCACGTCGGGGTAGCTGGCTGCCAGGGCCGAGCGGATGCGTAGCTGCAGCTTCGGCATCGCGTCGAAGAGTACCTGCTGGAAGTAATGCAGGGCGTAATCCACCTCATCAAGCACCGAGGGTTTGAACTGGTGCAGTTCGTCGGTGCGCCACCAGAGGCGGATCTCCTCTTCCAGTTGCTGGCGGTGTCGCTCGCGCGTTTCGCGGCTGCCACCACGACCCTCTTCCAGCTTCTGGATCAGCGAGGCCACGCGGCGCTGCTTATGGCGCACGGTGTGGCGCACGATCTCGGTGGGGTGGGCCGTGAAGACCAATCGGATGTCGAGTTCTCGGAGCAGGTTCTCGATCTGGGCCGGTGGCACCCCCAGGGCCCGCAGCCGCTCGAACAGTTGCCGAAACGTGGCGGGTTCGCTCTGGCTGGCGAGGGCCGGCAGGAAGGGATCGTTGACACTGCTGGAGGGGGCGGTCTGGAGACTTGCGAGGTAGCTGTCTTCCTCGATGTGCTGCTCGAGAATGTTGACCAGCTGAAAATAGAGAGAGAAGGCACGGGCAGCAGCGATCCCATCGGCCAGATCCATATCGTGAATCACCGCCACAATCGCTTCGCTGGATCCGCTGGAGAAGCCCTCCGATTCCTGGGTGGCTTCGATCTCGGCGGGGGAGATGGGGCCGCTCAATTCCTTCAGGCGGATCAGGCGTTCCACCTGGGCTGGTGGACATTCACTGCGCAGCACCGTGAGCCAGAGATCTTCCACCAGCTCGAGCCGTTCCTCCAGCAGCCGCCCAACCGCGGCGGGTACCTCGGGGGTAGCGGCAGCTGCCGCAGGGGAAGCGTCCATCGGCAACGACCCCGAAGGAGGGGGCGCTGCGGCTGTCGCTGGGGAGGGCGGCCGCATGGACAGCTCGAAAGCGTTGGAGCGTTCCATGATCATCCCAAAGCGAGGGCTGGGTCTGTCGCAAGGCATGCCTCCAGCGCGGTTTCCCGTGCTTCGAGGGCTGCGGCTTCGGCCGCCACAATCTCCGCCACGGGTTGGCCGGTCCGCTGGAGGGCGAGCCAGCGCATCGCCGTGTTGCCTCGGGTGAGCAGCATCTCAAGCGGGGGCAGCAGGTTCGCCAGGCCCAGGGATTTGGCCAGGGGGGCCATCGATTCCAGCTCCGCCGCGATCCAGTCTCGGGCCAGGATCGGGGCGCCGGTCTGCCAGTGGCGCAGTTCCGCCTCCAGGCTGGAACGGGCCGCAGCCCGGTCGTTAGAATCGGTAATGATAGCGAGATCGTCCGGAGAAAGGTCGCTGGTTAGAAGCGGATCGAAGCGCCCCGGCTCCGCCAGCAGCTGCAGCAGGCGCAGCTCGGCGAAGGCGGTCACCGCAAGCAGTTCGAGGGGATCGGCGATCAGATCGCAGATCCGCAGCTCGATGCGGTTGAGGTCGTGGGGGCGGTCGTCACCGTTGGGACGCACGGAGGTCCAGAGATGGCGCACGTTGTGCATCGAGCCGGCGGCGAGCTGCTCCTCCATCCAGCTCACGTAGTGCGCGTGGTTGAGGAAGATGGGCACCTGGGGCGGGGTGAGCGGAAACTGCAGCCACCGCTGGGAATGGCCTCCGGTGGCCTGGCCATCGAGAAAGGGGGAACTGGCGCTCAGGGCCAGCAGCAGGGCCCCCTCGCAGCGGAGCAGACGCAGGCCGGCGAAGAGCGGGTCCATCGCCGCCAGACCGAAGTTGATGTGCACGCTGGCGGTCACCACCCGGGTGCCGTAGGTGTGCTCGATGTGGGCGTGGTAGGCGTTGGTGGGATCCGATCGCTCGAAGCGTTGGCTCCCTCCGGTGGCCAGGGTGCTGCCCGGCAGCAAGGTGAGCCCCCGGGGCTGCAGCCAGCGCCGCAGGCGTTGCCGCGGTTCTAGCAGCAACTCCAGCTGACGCCCGTAGCTGGCATCTGGAGGGGTGGTGTATTCAAGGTTGCGATTGTCCGGTTCGGTCACGAAGCCGGCCAGCTCCCGCGCCGCTTCCGCCGCGCAGCCCACCACCGTGCCGTCGGCGCGGCCCGTGTACATCTCAACCTCGAAGCCCTTCAGCAACAGGTGGGGAGTGCTCATGGCTTGGCCCCGGTGGGGGGCTCGAGGCAGGCGAGAGCCTTGAGCATGCCACGGGCCTTGTTGAGGGTTTCCTGGTACTCCGAGGCGGGCACCGAATCGGCCACGATGCCGGCACCCGCTTGAACCCGCACCCTCCAGCCGACCTGGGCATCCCCGGGTTCGGGTGGGAGCACCACCATGCTGCGGATTGTGATCGCCGTGTTGAGGGCGCCGTTGAGATCCACCGCTCCGTAGACACCAGAATAGGGGCCCCGGGCGTTGGGCTCCAGGGCGTGAATGAGCTGCATGGCGCGGATCTTGGGTGCGCCGCTCACGGTGCCGGCCGGGAAAGAGGCCATCAGCAGATCCCAGATGTCGTGGCGGGGATCGAGGTCCCCCTCCACCTGACTCACGATATGCATCACGTGGGAGTAACGCTCGATCACCATCAGGTCACGCACGGCCACGCTGCCCGGCCTGCAGACGCGGCCCAGGTCGTTGCGGCCCAGATCCACCAGCATCACGTGCTCGGCCCGCTCCTTGGGATCGGCTAGCAGTTCCTGGGCCAGGGCCTCATCCTCCCGGTCGTCGGCGCCCCGGTGGCGGGTGCCGGCGATCGGCCGCAGGGAAGCCTTCACTCCCCCACCATCGCGGGGTTCGGCCTTCACCATCACCTCCGGGCTGGAGCCGATCAGGAACCAGTCGCCGAAATTGAAGAACGCCATGTAGGGGGAGGGGTTCACCATCCGCAGGCTGCGGTAGAGATCGAAGGGATCTCGGTCTATGCGGGCCTCCAGCCGCTGGCTCAGCACCAACTGGAACACATCCCCGGCGGCGATATGTTCGCGTCCCTGGCAGACCGCAGCCTCAAAATCCTCACGACTGCGGTTGGCGGTGGTGACCACTTCGGCGCCGGGATGGTCATGCCACTGCAGCGGCATGATCTCCGGCGGCAGGGGAGCGTGCATGCGGGCCTCAAGGGCGGCGATTTGGCCGGCAGCCCATTCCCACGCCTCGGCGGCATCGGACTGGTCGGCCAGGTTCACGTAGGCCACGGCGGCGATCTGGCGCTTCACCTGATCGAACACAAGCAGGCTGTCAGCCAACATCCAGTTCCCGTCCGGTGGATCCCCCGGAGCCGGGACGTGGACTGGAACGCTGGGTTCGATCCAGCGGATCAGTTCATAACCCCAGGCACCGAACAGCTGGCCAAGGGGGGGGAGCTCCGGCACGGGCACCGGTCGGATCGGCGCGAGGCACTGCCGCAGCAGGTTGAAGGGATTGCCCTGGAGGTCCTCGCTCCGGCCGTCGCGCCATTGGCGCCGGGCCCCTTCGCCCCGGCAGGTGAGGGTCCAGAGGGGGTCGCCCACCACCACACTCCAGCGGCCGAGCCGCTCACCGCCCTCCACCGATTCCAGAAGCACCCCCTGGCGTCTGCCAGCTCCCACCTTCAACCAGGTGCTCAGGGGCGTTTCCAGGTCGGCGGGCCACCGTTTCCACAGGGGGATGAAGGTGCGACCACCAAAGGCCTCAGCACCGCGGGCAGCTTCGGCAAGAAAGGCGGAGCGGTCGGTGGCTGGATCGGAACCCGGCATCACGGCAGGCAAAAAAAACGGGGCTGTTCAGCCCCGCTGCTATGGAGCTTCGCGCTGAGGTTTAAACGTCGTAGGGCTCTTTGCCGCTGAACTTGAGGCTGGCGGGATTGGGGTTGGCGCCGATTCGGCGTGCATTATGGCCCACTTTCTCGCGACCTTCATTCACCTTTTCGGGGAAAACGCCGTCCTTGGGATGGAGGAATTCAGTGTCACCGCCAGGGTAGATCCGATAGATCTTGTAGTCCTCGATGCGGGGTTTGAACTTGGTGCGCAGTTGGGTACCGAGAGCCAGGCACTGCTCTTTGCGAGAAAAATACATGATGTTTTCGCCTTCATTCATCTCGGCGGCCCCACCGGTGGGGAGCTCGAACGCTTGGGCGGCGGAGCTGGTCCAGGTGATGGCGTATTTCTCTTCGGTTTCAGCAGAGTTCAGCAGGCCTCCCGTGCTGCCGATGAACTTCGGAAGTTGACCGTTCAGGGCCGTCGCTGGCATGGCTCAAGGACCGTTTCAGGCGGAAGCTAGCACCGTGATTCGGCCGCCCCTCGCCATGGGGGCCCACTCTTCACACCCGTCAACAAAGGGTGCCCTCTCCACCCTCAGCCCGCGGCCACCGGGAAGAACACGGTGAGGCTCGAGTCGCCCCGTTCGGTGAGGCGCCCGCCGAGCCGGTGGAATAGTTGCTGGGTGGCCTGGTGGCTGAGTTGCAGGCTGCCGGTGCCGGGATTCCAGCTCAGCACCGGACCCACCAGGTCGCCCGGACCGGGGGCGCCTTCGGATCGTGCCCCCGGGGCGCGCCGTGCCGGGTTGCTGCTGCTGAGTTGGAGCTTCAGGCGGGAGCCGGCCGGCTGCAGGCTCACCAGCACGTGGCTGCCACTGGCCAGGCTGCGGCTAAAGCGGTCGATCAGGCCGCCGAGCATGGTCTCCAGCCGGGTCGGGTCACTCAGCACCGGCGGCAGGTCGGGATCGATCGCCAAGGTGAGGGCCAGATCGCGGCGGGCCAGCTGGCGTTGCCAGAGGGCTTCAAGCTGCAGCAGCAGCTGGCTCAAGTCGGTGCGGGCCAGTTCGGTGGCGCTCAGGGGCCGGCTCCACTCCGGTTGCCGTTGTAGCTCCGCCGCCAGGAAGATCAGGCCGAAACGGTCGATCTGCTCACTGCATTCGCCATCGATCTGTTCCAACCGCTGGCGCACCACCGGCGAGAGTTCCCGGCGGCGCAGCAGGGAACGGATCAGGGTGCGGATCGTGGCCAGGGGGGTGCGCACTTCATGGGTGAGGGCCTCCAGTAGGGCGAGTTCGGCCTGGGCGGCCGCCTCCAGACCGGTCTCGGCCGGCTCCTCGCCTTCAGCATCGGGGCCTCGCCCCGCCCCATCCGGAGCCCGCACCAAGGGCTGGAGGGTCACGCTCGGCGCCATGGCGGCCAGGCGTTCCGCCAACCTCGGCCAGAACCGCATCGCCAGATCCGGGTCGTGATGAAGCGGGCCCAGCTGCCGCAGGCTGGTGCGCAGCCGCCGCGCCTGAACCGGTGCGTCCTCCCGGAGGCGCCGGTCCAGCAGCTGCAGGGCGGACGAGAGGGCAGGGGCATCGAAGCGCACGAGCAACCGGCGGGCTCCCGCCGCCCCCTCGATCGCCAGGGCCACCTGCACCGTGGGGGTGATCACAATCAGCAGAGGATCGGTGCCGTCCTCGTCCCGCAGGGCGAGCCGCTGCAGGCCCGGCGGGGGGCCTTGGTCCTTCGCGGCGGCCCTCCCCGGCAGCAGGGGCGGGGTGGGCAGCAGGGTGCCGATCTGCTTTGGCGTCCAGACCCAGCCCCGCAGGCCCTGCAGCAGCTGCGGCGCGTAGAGGGCCGGCAGGGGGGCGGCCAGCCAGAGCCCCCTGGGAGGATCCGCCCCGGCCAACAGGTCGTCCTGGAGAGTGGCCAGGGCCGCCCACCACTGGCGCCGCACGCTGTCGTCGTCGGATCGGCCGGGTGGCATCCCCTGGCCGAGCTCGCGGCGCAGGTCGCTGAGGATCACCATCGGATCGCCCTCGAGGATGGGATGGGCTTGGCCATCGCAATCGCCTCCCGGGGTGGACCGGTGGGCCCGCGGGAGGGGGCTGCCGCCGGAGTCGCAGTCACCAGCGGCTGCTGCGGCTGCGGCTGCGACGCCCCACGGAGGCGCAGAGGCCGAGCGAGACATAATTCACCAGCATCGCTGAACGGCCGTAACTCACCCAGGGCAAGGGGATGCCGGTGACCGGACCGAGGCCGATGGTCATGCAGATATTCACCACGACCTGGAACATCAGCATGGCGCCGATGCCCACCACCAGAAGCGCCTCCACATCGGTGCGAGCTTGGCTGGCGATCTGCAACAGGCGCCAGCAGATCAGGGCGTAGGCCAGCACCACCAGGGTGGAGCCCACAAAACCGGTTTCCTCCCCCAGGGCACTGAAGATGAAATCGGTGTGCTGCTCTGGGATGAAGCGCAGCAGGGTGAGGTGGCCGTGCATCAAGCCTGTGCCCCAGAGGCCCCCTGAGCCGATGCCCACCTTGCTCTGCAACAGGTGGTAGCCACCCCCGAGAGGATCCTTGGAGGGATCCAGGAAGAGCACCAACCGGTCCCGCTGATATTCCCTCAGACCGTGCATCCAGAGATAGGGGGTGATCACGGCGAAGAGGCCCTGCACCGCCAGCACCACCGCCAAGCCCACACGCTTCCAGGGGAGGGAGGTCCAGGCCACCCAGCCCATCAGGGGAATCCACACGATCAGCAGCAGGGGCTGAACGCCCGCCACGATCGCGGCCACCAGCGGTGACAGCAGCAGCACCAGCCAGGGCAGAGGCAACCCAGCCCAGAAGAGCATCACCAGCAGCACCGCCCCGAACACCAGGGAAGTTCCCAGGTCGGGCTGGATGAACACCAGGCCCCAAGGCAGGGCGATCAGGCCGATCGGCCGCACCAGATCCACCGGCCGCTCCACCGGGAAACGGGAGAGCACCCCCGCCAGCAGCAGGATCGCGGCCAGCTTTGCGAACTCCGAGGGCTGCACGTGGAAGCCCGCGATGCTGATCCAGCGCTGGGCCCCCAGGGCCGAGGTGCCCACAAAGCGCACCGCCACTAGGCTCAGGATCGTGAGCCCATAGAGGGGCCATTGCCACGACTGCACCCGCTCCAGCGGTAAGCGCGCCACGGCCAAGGCAATGCCGATGCCCACTGCGGCGCTGAGCCAGTGCTGATACCAGTCGGCGTAGTCGGCCTGGCGCTGGGTGCTGGCGATCAGGATACCGGCCAGCGCGGTGAGGCCGAGCGGGATCCCCCAGAGCACCAGGTCGATCTCCGCGAAGGGGGAGCGGCGTGGCCTGCCCCGCCCGGGGCCGGCGCCGCGGCGGGACCCGAGGTTCGTCACCGGCTCAGGCGGGGGTCGCTGGAGCGACGCAACGCCCGGCCAGTTCGGCCGCCAGGGCGATGAAGGCGAGGGCACTGGCGGATTGGGGTGCCGCCAGCACCACAGGCAGCCCCCGGTCCCCGCCTTCCTGCACGCCCATCTCGAGGGGCAGTTCGGCCAGCAGCGGCACCCCGGCCTCATCGGCCAGCTGCCGGCCGCCGCCGCTGCCGAAGATGGCGTAGCGCCGATCCGGCAGATCGGGCGGCACGAAGGCGCTCATGTTCTCCACCACGCCGAGCACGTTCACGCCCATCTGGAGGAACATCGCCAGGCCGCGGCGGGCATCCTGCAGCGACACCTGCTGGGGCGTGGTGACGATCACCACCCCGGCCATCGGCACCGCCTGGGCCACCGTGAGCTGGGCATCACCGGTGCCGGGAGGGAGGTCCACCACCAGCACATCCCGCTCGCCCCAGGCCACCTGATAGAGAAACTGGCGGATGATGCCGTTGAGCATCGGTCCCCTCCAGATCACGGGCTGGTTCTCCTGGATCAGCAGCCCCATCGACACCATCGCGATGCCGCAGGTTTCGATCGGCACCAGGATCTGTTCGCCCTCGGGGCCCGTGTGCACCTCGGGGGTGCGGTCGGCCACCCCCAGCATCGTCGGAGCGTTCGGGCCGTAGATGTCGGCATCGAGCAGGCCCACCTTCAAGCCGGAGGCCGCCAGAGCGCAGGCCAGGTTCACCGCCACGGTGCTCTTGCCCACCCCGCCTTTGCCGCTGCTCACGGCGAATACCTGGCGCACCCCCGGCACGCTCTGGCGTTGGGGCGGCTGGCCATGGCCTCCGGGCCCATGGCCGGCGCCACCAATCGGCGCGGAGGAAGGGGCCGCCCCGGCCGGGGCGCCTTCGGGCTGGGCCAATTCGATCTGAATGTCCTCGATCCCGGCCACCGCCAGCAGGGCCTGGCGGGCCTCGGCTGCGATCCGGTCCCGCTGGCTGGCAGCGAAACCCGGCAGGGCCAGTTCGAAGACGGCCCTGGACTCCTGGCGCCGCAGCCGCCGGATCCAGCCGAGCTCCAGCAGGCTGCGTCCACTGCCGGCATCCCGCAGCTGGCCGAGCGCCGCGCCGAGGGAATCGACGTCCTGGGAGGGGGTCTGGGGATCGGAAGCCTGGTCTGGGGTGGCCATCCGCTACAGGGACTCCTCGGGAAGGGACGATCCTAGGAGCCTCGCTCCCGCTCCCCCGTGACAGACGCTCTCGAAGCCTTGTGCGGCGGGCCGGCGGACTGAAAGGGTGGGCGGATGTTCTGCGCCTCCGAGGGCGCACCACTGGATGACCACGCCCGTTGCGCCGCTGCTGAATTCGCCTCCCGTCGATTCGCGCAGCCGGGCAAGAACCCTGCTGATGGGCCTCCAGGATTCGATCTGCTCCGCTCTGGCGGCGTTTGATGGCGAAGGCCAATTCCAGGAGGAGAGCTGGGTGCGGCCGGAGGGTGGCGGCGGGCGGTCCCGGGTGATGAAGGTCGGCCGGATCTTCGAGCAGGGCGGCGTGAACTTCTCCGAGGTGGAGGGGGACCGTCTGCCGCCTTCGATCCTCAGCCAGCGGCCCGAGGCGGAAGGCCAGCGCTGGTTCGCCACCGGCACCTCGATGGTGCTGCACCCCCGCAATCCCTACATACCCACGGTGCACCTCAACTATCGCTACTTCGAAGCCGGGCCGGTGTGGTGGTTCGGAGGCGGCGCCGACCTTACCCCTTACTACCCCTTCCTAGAGGACGCCCAGCACTTCCACCGCACCCTCAAGGGCGCCTGCGACAGTGTGGATCCGGCTTACTACACAGTCTTTAAGCCCTGGTGCGATGAATACTTTTTCCTGAAGCACCGCGGTGAAACCCGCGGCGTGGGCGGCATCTTCTACGACTACCAGGATCGCGGTGGCGTGCTCTACAAGGGCTCCGATCCGGCCGGTCCAGCTGCTGCGGCCAGTGCCGCCGCTGGAGTGGTGCAGCACGACTGGGAGACGTTGTTCACGCTGGCCGGAGCCTGTGGCAATGCCTTCCTGCCGAGCTATCTGCCGATCGCTGAGCGCCGGCAGGGCACCCCTTGGGGGGAGCGGGAGCGGGACTTCCAGCTGTATCGCCGCGGCCGCTACGTGGAATTCAACCTCGTTTTCGACCGGGGCACGATCTTCGGTCTCCAGACCAATGGCCGCACCGAATCGATCCTGATGTCGCTGCCGCCGCTGGTGCGCTGGGAATACGCGTACACCCCCGAGCCCGGCAGCCGTGAGGCCCTGCTCACCGAGGTGTTCACCCGCCCCCAGAACTGGCTGGAGGATGGCTCCCTAGTGGATCGCTGCGCGGCCCACCAGGCCGTGGGGTGAGCCCAGACCCGGCATCGGCCGGCAACTTGTCCCCTAAGCCGTGCCTCGCTCAGGGGCCGGCGACCACGGGGGGCGGCTGAGGCGGGAGCGCCGGAGACGGTCCTGTGGCGGTGGTGCTTCCGGGGGTGGCGATGCCGCGCTGCAGGGCATACACAACCCGCTGGGCGATGTACTTGATCGTGCGCTCCCGGGTGCGGGGATCCCGCAGGGAGGCCTCCAGGGGGCCTTCCAGCTTGCCCACCTCCAGCAGGCCGATGCCCCGCTTGGGCCCCCCGAGCCGGTCGCGGAAGTTCATCGGGAAGCTGCCGAATTCCTGGGCCAGGCTTTCATCGATCGTGCTGAATGGGCGGTGCAGGGGCGGGATCAGGCCCGAACCCACCCCGGCGCTGCCGTAGGCATCGAAGTGAATCTCGAGCGCGTAGCCCCCAGCCGCAGCGTGGTCGCGGCCCACGCTCCAGTTGCTGCCGGTCTCGTCGCCGCTGAGCATGGTGCGCACCGGCGGGATGTGGAAGTTGATGTTGAGCCCCCGCTGCCGGCCCAGCACGGCCACGGCGTGGGCCACCTGCAGGCACCAGTAGTGCTCATCGCTGATGCCGGGCCGCATCGGCGCGGCGCCGTAGAGACCCACGGCCTCACCGCTGGTGCCCGATCCCCCGATCCCCTGAGCATCGGCATGGCCGGCCAACATGATGATTGGGATTGTCGGGCTGACGCCGCGGCTGCCGACCCAGTCCTTGGGCAGAGGGGAGCGGGGCCCGAGCAGGGGATCCACCGCAGGAGCCGCGGCGGAGCCCCCCAGGCTGGAGACGGACTGGGCTTCCACGGCGCCGGGCAGCTGCACCACCAGGGCCGCCAGGCTCAGCAGCGCCGAGGCGAGCCTGGGAATCGGTTGGCGCCGTTCCGTGGCATGGGGCTGGAGCGGAGACATCGGCCTGGAGAGCAAGGGAACGAAGGAGCGGACCGGATGGAAGCGACCCGCGGCCGGCAGGCGGCACGGGTCGCGATCGGGCGCTAAATCGGCGAGGACAGCAGGCGGCCATCGCTGGCGAGCTGCAGGGTCGGGCCGAGCTCGGTTTCGATGGCGATCAGTTCATCGCGGTGGGCCCGAAGCCGCAGGGTGCTGCCCTGGTTGGTGTCGGACTCGATCAGCCGCAGCTCAAAGGTTTCGGCCCGCTCGGCCCGGCGCCGGTAGAGGAGACCCGCCGCCGGGCCCAGGAGCGCCAGCAGCAGGGGCCACCAGCCGAGCTGGGGAAGCACCTGACGGATAACCAGGCCCAGGCAGGCGGCCCCCACGCTGCCGAGCAGCGAGAGCAGCAGGGCCAGGGGCGTGCTGGCGCCCACCTCACCGCGGAAGCGGAGCAGGTTGATGGCGGGATCACCGGTTTCGGTGCGCCAGCCCCGCTTGGTGAGCCAGCCGCTCAGGCCCTCGAGCACCTCAAGGGCGGGCCGGGGCGAGTGAACCTCCACCACGGTGGTGCGGTCCTTGCTGGCGGCCCGAAGGAAAAACATCAGGCCGACCGCCATCAGCAGGGTGAGCAGCAGGGTGGAAGCCAGCGTGGGCATCAGGGCCTGCCGAATAGTTGACACATTCTCCCCCATGCCCCAGGCCCCTGTCTGGGGCACGATGAACCCTTCCCTCCACACCGGCGATCGTTGCCATGACCCAGGCCCGCAGCGCCTCCGCCCCCACCGTGCCCCCGGCCCGCTTCGTGGTGTTCGACGGCGACCTCGATGCCGAATGGCAGGAGCTCCTCGGCGCCGCCAGCGCCCTGGCGATCGACACGGAGGCGATGGGTCTGATCCATGGACGCGACCGCCTCTGCCTCGTGCAGATCTGCGATGCCCACGACAACGTGTGCTGCATCCGCCTCGCCCGGGGCCAGCAGGGGGCGCCACGCCTCAAGGCCCTGCTGGAGAATCCAGCGATTGAGAAGGTGTTCCACTTCGCCCGTTTCGACGTGGCGGCCCTGGCCCAGAACCTGGGGATCGCCGTGGATCCCATCTTCTGTACCAAGATCGCCAGCCGCCTGGGGCGCACCTATGCGCCGCGTCACGGTCTGAAGGAGGTGGTGCAGGAGTTGGTGGGGGTGGAACTCGACAAGCAGGCCCAGAGTTCCGACTGGGGCATGGTGGAAGACCTCAGCGAGGCCCAGCTGGCCTACGCCGCCGGGGATGTGCGCTGGCTGCTGGCAGCCCGCGACCGACTCGAAAGGATGCTGCGCCGAGAGGACCGCTGGGACCTCGCCCGGCGCTGCTTCGGCTGCATCCCCGTGTTTGCCGATCTCGATCGCCAGCGGTTCGGCTCGGTGTTCGAGCACTGATGCGGCGTAGGGACTCAGTCCTCCAGCATGAAGTTCACGTCGTTGCCCACCGCTTCGAGCTGGGCGGTAAGAAAGGCACCGTCATCCACGCCAGCGGCGTTTGCCTCCTCCAGCATCTGCTCAGCGATGGCCTGACGGGAGGCGGTGTCCCGCATTCCTTCCTGGGCGGAGCGGACCTCCACCTTGCGGCGGGCGGCCGACTGGCTGATGCCCAGGCGGCTGGCCAGCCGTCCGCAGGCGGCGTTGTAGCTGCGCTCGGGAATGCCGGCCATCGGACGGGGTGGATCGGGGAGGCTCCCATCATCCCCCGCGGCATCGCGACCTCAGGCCGGATCGAGCAGCTGTTCGGCGATCGCCCGGGCGAGCCGCTCGCTGCCCCCGGCCGGCCCCATGCGGCGGCGCCCGATCCCGCCCAAGCGCAGTCGTTCGGCCGGATCGCTCAGCAGCGCATGCAGCCGGGTCCGCAGGTCCCGGGCGTTGTGGCAGGGCAGCACAGCCCCCCCCAGCAGGCGGCTCTGGCGCCGGGCGAAGCCTGCCTTGAACTGGGGGCCGGGCCCCGGTAGGGAGAGGGCCGGCACCCCCAGGCCCACCAGCTGCTCGGTGGCCGTTCCGGCGGTGGCCAGTCCCAGCTCACCCCAGCCGGCCCAGCGGTTGAAGCAGCCAGGACCGACCAGCAACTGCATCGCCCCGCGCCGCCAGGCCGCGGCGGCCCCGCTGCCGGCCGGCGGGGAGCCCGCTAGGAAGCCGGCGGCGCTCAGCAGAGGCGCCAGTTCGGCGGGGGAAGGGCTGGACCCGCACGCCAGCAGCACGGTGATCGGCTCCGGTCCGTTCGGCAGCCCTTCAAGCAGCCGAGCCAGGTTGCCGAAGGCCTCTGGAAGGCGGCTTCCCGGTAGCAGCAGCAAGCGCCGCTGGCCCTCCAGCCAGGCCGGCAGGGGGGCTGGATCGAAGCCATCCATCATCGGGTTGCCCGGGGCGAGGGCCGCCACGCCATGGCGGCGCAGGCCCCGGGCGGTGAGGCGGTCGCGCACGGCCACGAGCCGGCAGCGCGGCTGGCCCATCAAGGCCCATTCCCAGGGATCCCACTCGCTGCCCTTGAGGCGGTGGTAGCCATCCGCCAGGGGTGAGGCCCCCCATCCGGTGGGCGCCGGGTCGGCCCAGGTGTGGTCGCTCTTGGGGGTGCCCACGAAGCCGTACGGCCCGCTACTGGCCCAGGCCAGCAGCAGGGGGAGCAGGTCACCCACCGCCAGGATCGGATCGCCGCGGCGGCCCCAGGCCCGCACGAGCTGCCATTGCTTCCAACTCAGCAGCGGCAGACCGGCCGCCAGATCCCGCAGCAGGCCGCCCAGGCTCTGGTTGCTGAAGCCGCCGCTGGGCAGGCTGCGGCGCGGGCCGATGCGGCGGAGCAGTCCCCGGGACTCAGCCGTGCCATAGGTCTGACCTTCCCCCACCAGGGGTAACACCGCCACCGGGAGCCCTGGGCGCTGGCGCTGCAGGGCCTCCACCAGCCGTAGGGCAATCACGTCTTCTCCGTGGCCGTTGCTCAGGACCAGCAGGGGAGAGGGCATGCCATGGCTGATACGATCCGCTTTGGGGAGTTTGCTCCTCGGTCGGCGGCATGGCCAAGTGGTAAGGCAGAGGATTGCAAATCCTTTACCCCCAGTTCGAATCTGGGTGCCGCCTTTCTTCAAGCCCTGCTGAACCAGCGGTTCCAACTCAGCTTGAGTGAGCCGAGATCTCCCGAAGCTCTGTCGCCAAGGGATGCATGGATTGCGTCGCCTCGTTCCCACCAGCTCCATTCACACCCTGGCGGATCGGGTGGAGCGAGAGACTGAACCAGGCGCAAACCGGCCCGAAGATTCCACGTCAGTTCCGGCCCTGGGAGACGGTGGGAGAGGCCGATGGCGCTTCATCGTCCCGTTGGCGCTGCCACACCGCCTGAGCGGTTTCGAACAGCGAGTTCTGCATCTCCCCCAGGAAGCGCTTCAAGCGTCGGCGGGTGTCGCCACCCTGCGCCAGCTCATCAGAGAAGGCGCCGGCGTGGCAGAGATCCACCAGCAAGGCAACCTCATCGGAGCTGAGGCAGACCAGGTGTTCGTCGTTGCAATGGGTGACCTTCATGGCGCCAGCGAGGGCACGGGAGCCGTTCTAGGCCGATGCCCGGACGAGGGTGAAGGGGGGAAACCGGCCGCTGCGCTCAGGCCCAGGGGAGCAGGTGGGTGAACAACTCCACCATCGCCAGCCCGATCAGGGCCATCATCGCCAGAAGGGAGCTTGGACTGGTCATGGTTCCGCCTCACCAATCAATCGATGAATCAACTCTAAAGGGATTCTTAAGTTGTCTGCCGGTGCTCCGGCGGAATCGGTGACAAGCGCCACATCGCTTCATATCCCTTAGGGAACGGCGCTGGTCCTGCTGCCTCAGTACCCAGAATCCGCGACACAGCTGCCTTCGCAACTGATGCCGTTGTTGGCGGTGCGGCCGCAGTGGCAGCACAGGATCGGATCGGCATCGGCCTCGCTTGCCGGCTCGGTCATCGGATCCTGGGGATGATTTCCGCTCCGGTCGGCCGGAGAGCCGGTGGGCAGGGGAGCGGGGTCGCTGAACGGCACGGTCGGCTTGGACTGAAGTCCGATCATGGCGCCCGGAGCCCCACCGCCGTCGCGCCATGCCTCTCGCCACCCTTGCCAGCCCAGCCATCGGCGTAGGCACCTGGGCCTGGGGCAACCAGTTCCTCTGGGGTTACGCCCCCGAGCAGGACCAGGAGCTGGAGGCCTGTTTCCAGCGTGCCGTGGAGCGGGGCCTCCACTTCTTCGACACCGCTGATTCCTACGGAACCGGCCGCTGGAACGGCCGCAGTGAGTGCCTGCTAGGTCAGTTCGTGGCGGCGCTAGATCCCCGGCTGCGCCAGGATCTGTGTGTGGCCACCAAGCTGGCGCCCTTCCCCTGGCGCCTGGGGCGCCGCGGCTTTGAGAGGGCTCTGAGGGCCTCCCGCGTCCGCCTGCAGGACAATCTCGACCGGGTGCAGTTGCACTGGAGCACCGCCCGTTATGCCCCCTGGCAGGAGAGTCCCCTGCTGCAGGGGCTGGCCGATCAGGTCCTGGACGGTGCGGTGGCCGAGCTGGGCGTATCCAACATCGGCCCCAACCGGCTCCGGCGTATCCAGGGCGACCTGGCCGCCCGAGGGGTGCCGCTCCGCAGCCTTCAGGTGCAACTGTCGCTGCTGGCACCCGAGCCGATCCGGCCCGGTGGCCTGGTGGACGTGTGCCGCGAGCTGGGCGTTGAGCTGATTGCCTACAGCCCCTTGGCCCTGGGGCTGCTCACCCGCATGCCGGGCATGGAGCCATCGCTTCCCTCCGGACCGCGGCGCTGGCTGTTCCGCAGGCTCTGGTCCGATCTGCAACCCCTGCTGGAGGCGATGGCCGAGATCGCCTCCAGCAGGAACGCCTCCCCGGCGGCCGTGGCGCTCAACTGGTGCCGGGCTCACGGGGCCATGCCCATTGCAGGGCTGCGCACCGTGGCCCAGGCCGATGCGGCTGGCGATGCCCTGGGCTGGAGCCTTGAGGGGGGAGAGCGGGAGCTTCTCGACCAGCTGGCCCTGGCCCTGCCCAGCGGGGCCCGGATGCCGGCCAACCCCTTTCAAAGCGCCTGAGCCCCGGCGGGACCCCAGTGGGCGGATCGATTCAGACCGCGCTGTCGCGGGGGAGATCGGGCGTCAGCACCACCGGCATGGCTGCGGCCCGAGGGGCCGGCGGGGTGTTCCCCTGGAGCAGCCGGATCACATGGGGATCGTGGGGGGTGGGTGAACGCCCCTCCGGATCGGTGGGATCACAAGCGGAGAGGGCCTCCTCCAAGAGCGAATCGAAGGTGGCCCCCGGCAGACGGTGGCGGGCCAGCTCCAGGAAGGCACGGGCGAGAGACTCGCCGGCCGCCGCCCGAAGGGCGGGGTTACTGCGGCGCAGCTCCTGCTCCTGGGCGATGGAGGCCAGGAAGCGTTCGGTCACGTCCCGCTTGGTGGTGGCGCGGATCCGGGTGTCCTGGTCGACCTGGCTCAGGGTGAGCTGGTTGCGCAGTTCCTCGAGCCTTCGATTGAGGCTTTCGAACACCTCATCGGCTTCCCGAGCGATCTGACTCAGCTGGCCATCGGAGAGTCGTGGCAGGTCGGCCACATAGACCTTGCCGTGATCCCGCAGGGTGAGGAAAGTGGGTCGCTGCCCGCCGCCCCCGCCTTCGCGCGGGCCGCCGATGTCGCGAAGCCGGGGGCGGGGCTGCTGGGGACGCTGGGGTGGAATGGGACCGGCGGAGCTGCGGCGGCGGGTGATGCGGCTCGAGGTATCGAACATGTGTTCTGCGGGGTATGGGGCTTCGGAATCACCACCGGACCAGCCGGCTGAACCTGTGTTTGTAGCGCAGGCGACTTCCAAAAAATCCTAAGAAGGTACGAACGCCAAAGACCATGGCCCTTTCAGTACGGCAATCCGGCCAGCGAACCATCGGCTGAAGCGGCGGAGTTTTCCGCCGCAGCGCTGCCGGCTTCCACCTGCCCGAGGGCCCAGGCCCGGTGGCCCTGGGCCTGGCAGCTGGCCAACACAGTCTCTAGGGCCTCCGGTGGAACCACCAGGCAGAAGCCCACACCCAGGTTAAAGGTGTTCCAGAGGTCGGGCTCCGCAACCTCCCCCTGCTCCTGCAGCCAGCGGAACAGGGGGGGACGTTCCCAGCTGCCGGGATCCACCCGGGCGTGCACCCCGGCGGGCAGGCAGCGCGGCAGGTTTTCCGGTAGGCCTCCGCCGGTGATGTGGGCCATGCCCCGGATCGGTGCCCCCTCAGCCAGCAACGCCTGCACCAGGGAGGCATAGAGGCGGGTGGGGGTGAGCAGGCTGGCGATCAAGGGGGGGCCATCGCCGCCGAGCCGGGTTTCGGCTGTCGTTCCGCTGGCTTCCAGGATGCGGCGCACCAGGCTGAAGCCGTTGCTGTGCACCCCACTGCTGGCAACGGCCACGATACGGTCGCCTGGCACGATCTGATGGCCATCGATCAGTTGATCGGCCTCGACCACGGCCACGCAGAAGCCGGCCAGGTCGTAGCGGCCCGGACCGTAGAAGCCCGGCATCTCAGCCGTTTCGCCCCCCAGTAGGGCGCAGCCGCTCTGGCGGCAGCCATCGGAAATGCCTTCCACCACCTCGGCCAAGGCCTCGGGGCTGAGCCGACCGGTGGCGATGTAATCGAGAAAGAAGAGGGGGGCGGCGCCGCTGGTGATCACATCGTTCACGCACATCGCCACCAGATCGATGCCGACCCCGTGGTGAACGCCGTTGGCCTGGGCCAGTTCAAGCTTGGTGCCCACCCCGTCGGTGCCGGCCACCAGCAAGGGGTTGCGGAGGCCGGAGGGCAGGCGGCAGAGCCCCCCGAAGCCGCCCAGGCCCCCCACCACCTCCGGTCTGCGGGTGGAGTCCACGCTGGCGCGGATCCTCTCCACGAAGGCACGACCGGCGACGACATCCACCCCGGCACTGCGGTAATCCATGACATCAGGCCCTGCTGAACCGATCCTGCATCGGCGGTGTCCCGTGCAGCCCCCTCGACACTCCCAGCCGCGCTTCAGACCCAGTCACTTGGTGGACGATCGGGCCATCGTCACACTAAACGATCAGCTCAGCTAATCATTGAGATCGGATTTTCTGATGGAAGCGCCGCCGGGGCGGGGCCACTCAGGCCAGTGGTACAGAGATCCCAAGGAAAAGATGAAGAAAACTGATCAGTCGTCGATGCGATGTACCGCCGTTTGGGCCGCTGTTCGCTGCCGTTACGTTGCCTGGGTCGTTAATTCCAGACAGATACTCGCCCCGGCGGATTCACCCCATCCCGTGGCCCTGAGGGCGCCGGGACGTGAGTTCGCCCTCGACATTCGGATTTCTCCGATGCCGAGGGCTCCAGCCAGCGAGTTTCGCCTGCCATGCGTGTAACTCAACTTCTGGGCGCAGCCGCCCTCCTGATGGCCCCCATGGTGACCACCGCCCCTGCGATGGCCGCTTCCTCCTCTTCCCTCTCCACTCCGGCCGCAGATGCGGTGATCCGTGACGTGGCTCCTTTCCCCTCCTGGGAGGATCGGTTTCTCAGGCAGATGCCAGCATCACCCAAAGGTCTGCATCAGCTCGCCGCCGCTGCCACCGGTCAGGCCAGTTGGTACGGACCCGGCTTCTACGGCAACCGCACCGCCAGCGGTGAAGTGCTCCGGCCCGGCACCTACACGGCCGCCCACCGCAGCCTTCCCTTCGGTACCCTCGTAAGAGTCACCAACCTCAACAACGGTCGCTCCGCCGTGGTACGAATCAATGACCGCGGCCCCTTCACCGGCGGACGGATCATCGATCTGGCCCATGGTGCCGCCAGCGATCTCGGTGTCACCGCCAGTGGTGTAGCCACAGTGCGCCTCGAAGTACTTCCCTGAACGCCAGGCTTCAGGTTGCCTCCTTCCGACCCACCTGCCCTCTGGCAGGTGGGCTTTCTTTTTGAGTGAAGCGCGTGCGATTGATCACCAGCCGTGCCGAGCTTCTGCTCTGGCGCCGGGAGCATCCCGAACGTCCCCTCCACTTCGTGCCCACCATGGGGGCGCTGCACCAGGGCCATCGTTCCCTGCTGGTGCGGGCCAGCCGTCCGGTGGTGGGGGGCAGGCCGCCCCGGGTGCTGCTCAGTGTCTTCGTGAATCCCCTGCAGTTCGGGCCAGGCGAGGACTTCGAGCGTTACCCCCGGGATTCCACCGCCGATGGGGCCCTGGCTGAAGCGGCCGGAGTCGACGCCCTCTTCCTCCCCTCCCTCGCCACGATCTATCCAGGCGGCGAGGCGGCCCTCACCAGGGTGAGCCCCCCTCGCCGTCTCACGGCCCATCTCTGCGGCCGGTCCCGACCGGGGCACTTCGATGGTGTTGCCACGGTGGTGTGCCGGCTGCTCGCCCTGATTCGGCCCGATCGACTGCTGCTCGGCGAGAAGGACTGGCAGCAGCTGGTGATCCTGCGCCAGGTGGTTGCCGATCTCGGCCTGCCTCTCAGCGTGCAGGGTTGCGCCACCGTGCGGGAGAGCGATGGGCTCGCCGCCAGTTCACGGCTCCGCTATCTCTCTGGCGAGGAACGGGGGCGAGCCCGGGCCCTAGGGGAGGCCCTCGATGCGGCCCAGGCCCTCAGGCAGTCAGGGGAGGATTGCTCCCACCAACTGATCGCCGCCGTGGCCGAACGCCTCGGATCGTCCGCTCTCACCCTCGACTATGTGGAGGTTGTGGATCCCCACCGGCTGATTCCGGTGGAGCGCACCGGTAGCTTTTCCCTGCTGGCCGCCGCCGTGCACTGCGGCGCCAGCCGCCTGATCGACCACCGCTTCCTGATGTCCCGCGCCCCAATTGTTGCCATCGATGGTCCCGCCGGGGCCGGCAAGAGCACCGTGACCCGGGCCCTAGCGCGCAGGCTCGGCCTCCTCTATCTCGATACGGGTGCCATGTATCGGGCCCTCACATGGTGGGTGCGTGAGCAGGGGGTGGATCCCGCCGATGCTGCGGCCATCGCCCCCCTGCTGCAGGATCTCGATCTCCGCCTGCTTGGCGGCGTCGATGGCGAACAACAGGTGCTGATCAACGGCCACGATGTGAGCGCCGCAATCCGCAGTCTGGAGGTCACCGGCCTGGTGTCCACCGTTGCGGCCCACGCCTGCGTGCGGGAGGCCCTCACCGCCCAGCAGCGCGCGATGGGCCAGCGGGGCGGGCTGGTGGCGGAGGGTCGCGATATCGGCACCGCCGTGTTCCCCGACGCCGAGTGCAAGGTTTTTCTCACCGCCACGGTGGCCGAGCGGGCCCGACGGCGGGCCCTGGATCTGGAGCAACGGGGCTTCCCAGTGCCGCCGCTGGCCGAACTGGAGGCCACGATCGCCGAACGGGATCGCATCGATTCCACCCGGGAGGTGGCGCCCCTGCTCCAGGCGGAGGATGCCGCCGAGGTGATCACCGACGGCCTCGCGATCGAGCAGGTGATCGCGCTATTGATGGATCATTTCCGCGAACGGGTGCCTGAAGATGCCTGGCCTGGGCCCGATTCGCTGCCCATCGCCTGAAGCCTGGCGGGGGTGCCCCCCGACCCTCCTCCACCCCTCAGCCCCGCCTCCGTTCCTGCAGCAGGTCCTGCAGTAGACCGGCGCAGGCATCCTCAAGCAGGTCAAGCACCCGTTCGAATCCGTCTTCACCCCCGTAGTAGGGATCGGGCACCTCGGGGGAGCGGAGCCGGCGGCAATGGTCGGTCAGGGGGCTGATCCGGGCCCCCCCCGGCGCCTGGCGCTGCAATCGTTGCACGGCGGCCAGGTTGTCGGAATCCATGGTGAGGATGTGGTCGAAGCGCTGCAGATCGGCGGCCTCGATCTGCCGAGCCCGGCTCGGAAGGTGGATACCGCGGCGTTCGGCGACGGCGATCATGCGGCGATCGGCCCGATGGCCGACGTGCCAGCCGCCCGTGCCGGCAGAATCCACCGTGAAGCAGTGCGCCAGTCCTGCTTCGGCCAGCAGATGCAGGAACACCCCCTCGGCGGCCGGGGAGCGGCAGATGTTGCCCATGCAGACAAACAGCACCCTGGTGGGTGGCACCTCACCGCCGTTGGATCCGCTTGGGGCTTTATGGGGGGGCTTGCTTGGCATAGGGTCTGAGGTCAGGCGGCGGGGCCGAGGCGCCCGAGGGCCTGGTTAGCCCGCAACCGCACCACCGTGGTGGCCTGATCGGGCTGGCTGAGCAGGGTGAGGGTCTGGAGGGCGCGCTCCCAGATCTCACCTTCGGAGCCCCCGGTTTCGGGCGCGAAATCGAGGGCCAGCGATTCCAAGCCCACCACCACCGCGTAGCGCACCACCCATTCATCGTCGGCCGCAGCGGCCTCAAGGGCTTGCAGGGCCCGTTCCTGAACCTCGCGCCTATTCTCGACCGACAGGGCGCCGCAGCGCAGCTGGCCCAGGCCGCGGGCGGCGGCCCGGCGCACGCTGGGGCCGATGTCGCCGCCGAGGGCCTGCTCCAGCAGCTCCAGGCCGCGCACATCGCCGATCCCCGCCAGGGCCCGTACCGCCCAGGCCCGAGCCCCGTAGTTGTGGGCATCGAGGTTGTCGAGCAGGGGGGCCACCGCAGCTTCACCACAGGCGATCAGGCCGTCCACGGCGGCCACAGCGGCGCCGGGATTGTTGAAGCCCAGCACCTGCACCAGGGCGGCGATGGCGGCCGGGGCAGGGGGATCCCCACCGGCCAGGTGGCTGGCCAGGCGGGTTGTGGCGGCCAACAGGGCGTTGGCGGTGTCAGCCTGCTCTACCGCCTCGATCAGGGAGCTCACGCTGGCGTAGGGATCGGTCGTCGGAAGGAAAGACATCGGCTGGCCTCAGAGCAGGTCATCCATGGCGCCCAGCAGGGCCTCCAGGCCGGGCTCGCCGCTGCCTTGCTCCACCAGGCCCCGCAGGGCGATCAGTTTGAGGCTGTTCTCAGCCAGGGTGGCGCGGATGGGCTCCAGGGCGGGACGCCAGCCCACGGCGCCCAGGTCCATCAGGGCGGCTCGGCGCACCTGCAGTTGGGGATGCTCCAGCAGCTCCAACAGCACCTCACCCCAGCGGACCTCGGTGGTGAGCTGCAGCAGGGCCCGGGCGGCAGCACTGCGGATCAGCGGACGGTCATGGCTGCTGAACGGCTCGATCACTCCGACCACCCAGGGATCGGTTGCTCCGATGGCACCGAGGGCCTCGATCAGGGCTTCGCAGGGTTCCTGGAGCTTAGGGCTGTTGTTCTGGGGCGCGCCGGCGCCGGTCGGACCACTGGCCAGGCGGGCGCAGATCGGCTCCACCGCATCGAGTGCCCGCAGTTCGCCCAGGGCCCGGGCCGCGGCCTCCCGCAGACCGTCGTCGTCGTCTTCGAGGGCGGCCAGCAGGTCGGGCACGACGCTGGAATCCTCCAGCTTGCCCAGGGCCCGGGCCGCGTTGCGGGCCACGGCGTTGTGTTCGACACCGCCGCCGGGATCCCGCGGCTGGCGCTGACGCAGGGCGGCGCACAGTAGAGGCACGGTATCTGGGTGGCGGCTGCGCATCCGGCCCAGCCACCAGGCGGCGTAGTACTGCAGCGACTGGTCGTCGGTCTGTCGCAGCCGCCTGAGAGCCTCCGCTTCGCTGATCGGTTCACCGGCTTCCGTCAACGGCGGGCCGTTCTCCTCGCCTGCCATGGCTGGGTTTGGAATGCCTTCATGCCCTGATGCTGCCATCGGGCCCCGCCGGGCCGGCTGAGCCGGCGGGGGCCGTAACCAATGGCCACGAAAGGCGGAAGAATTCGCGAGCTTGAGAGAGTGGAGGGATGGGATGAACGGCAGGAATCCCCCAGGCAGCTTTCACGATCCACCCCGCCTTGGTTGTGGGCGCCAAGGCGCGGATCCGATCAACGTGGACCAGCCATACAACGAGACAAAAAGCCCCCTTGCGGGGGCCGGCTGATCGATGGGCCAGAGGCTCAGACGAGAGCGTTGATGGCGTAGTCGATGTAGTTGTTGGCAATCACGCCGGCGTCGCCGGAGATGCCGTGGTTGGCCTTGATGTAGTTCAGGGCCTCCACATA
>CALRXC020000015.1:0-74636 GCA_943372025.1 Synechococcus sp. UW140
TCATCGATCTCGGTATCCAGGCTGGTGCCGGCGGCTTCGACCCGGATCGCCTTCGAGCAATCGGGCAGCTGCTCTTCCGGTAGCAGCAGCATGCCAAGGGCCCTTTGCAGGGGTGGTGCCGTTGGGGGTAAGCGTTCGGGCGCCAGTTCGATCCACACCACCCGCCGCTCCACAAACTCCCGCACCGGGGTGGGGTCGCCGAAATTCAGATCCCGCGACGGGCAGATCACCACCGCCTGCCAGTGGCGGATCGCTCGGCCCTGGCGCTGCTGCTGCTGGAGCCAGCAGCCTGTTTCGGCATTCAGCCGCAGCAGAAAATCTGGAGCGGCCGCCATCTGGGCCTCCAGGATCAGGGCCGGCAATTCGGGCTGATCCGCTGGCGGCAGAAACAGTCCATCGAGGCGGTATTCCCTTTCCTTGAGCACCGGGGCGCTGAACACATAACCTTCCATCCGCGGCAGCAGCGAGGCCACCAGGGGCAGGAGACGTTCGGCGCGCTTCTGGAACAGCCAGTAGAAGAGCTTGTCGCTGGCGACCACAGCTGAGGGGGCGAATGGCTCCTGGCATCGAGGATGGCATGCTCAGTGAATGGCCACCAAGAGGGAAGGCGGCGGCAGCCCTACGGGTTCGGTGCCATGATGGGAACCAATGCACAAGGGAAGCGGTGCCTGAAGAGCCCTGCCAATGCCCTGATTGCCAGCGGTTCTATCGAGAACACGACCGGCTGATCCGGGAGAACTCCAGTCTCCGGCAACAGCAGGAGCTCAATTGGGCCTCCCTCCAATCCTTCCGCACCCTGGCGGGACGGGTGTTGGAGGAGCTTCAGAAGCAATATGGCGATGTTGAGCCCCCCGCCCCCGAGGGGGCCCGTGCCGCCGGAGCCCCATCCCCTGATGCAGGGCGGGGTGTGGCCTCCGCCGCCGCCGCCGGGGCCGAAGCGGATGCCATGCAGCAGGCGATGGCTGATCTGGAGAACATCAATGCCCACCTCTTTTCCATTGAGGTGCTGATGGAGCGCATCTTTGATGTGCGGGTGCCCGAGGAGGTGGAGCAAAAGTTCCGCGAGGTGGCCGGTGAACTGGCCCCCGATCCCCTCAATGCCGATCGGCTGCGGCTCAACCGTCTGCTGCACCAGACCCCCGATCTGCCCGACCGGGGCTGAATCAGCCGTTGGGGCCCAGCCCAACCCGCAGGGCTGGACTGGGCTAGTGATCGCGAAGCTCGTGATTGAAGGATTGCCTGGGCTGAGTTTCCAGGGACTTGTTGATCAGTCGTCGAGCTCGCAGGTGATCGTGACCGGGAACGGCTCCGCCTTCCAGATCCGGCTCGCATAGTCGCGGATCGAGCGATCGGAGGAGAAGAAGCCGGTGCGGGCGGTGTTCAGCAGCGACATCCGGTTCCAACGGCCCCGGTCGCTCCAGGCCAGGCCCACCTCGGCCTGGGCCCGAAGGTAGTCGGCGAAGTCGGCCAGCACATAGAAGCGGTCGTCGCCGGTGAGGTTCTGCAGTAGCGGCCGGAACATCTCGCCATCGCCATTGCTGAAGTGGCCCTGCTCAATCAGCCGCAGCACCTCCGGCATCGGCTCCAGGCCCGGAATCAGCTCCCAGGGTCGGTAGCCCTCCTTCTGCAGCATCGCGATCTCCGCCGTGGTCTTGCCGAACAGGAAGAAGTTTTCGGCGCCCACCTGCTCGCGGATCTCCACATTCGCCCCATCAAGGGTGCCGATCGTGAGAGCGCCATTCATCGCGAACTTCATGTTGCCCGTGCCGGAGGCCTCCATGCCGGCGGTGGAGATCTGCTCGGAGAGATCCGCTGCCGGATACACCCGCTCGCCCAGCTTCACGTTGTAGTCAGCCAGGAACACCACCTTCAGCAGGCCTTCGGTGGCAGGATCGGCGTTCACCATGTCGGCCACGCCATTGATGAAGCGGATGATCAGCTTGGCCATCGCGTAGCCCGGCGCCGCCTTGCCGCCGAAGATCACCGTGCGCGGCGCCATGCCGGCGGTGTCGCCGCTCTTGATCCGCAGGTACTGCGCCACCACCTGCAGGGCATTGAGGTGTTGGCGCTTGTATTCATGGATGCGCTTCACCTGCACATCGAACAGTGATTGGGGATCCACCGTCACGCCGGTATGGCGGTGGATGTAGTTGCTCAGGTGCTGCTTCACGCTGAGCTTGGTGCTCTCCCAGCGCTCCAGGAAGCCGCCATCACCGGCGAAGCGCTCCAGCTGGCGCAGCTGGTCGAGGTCGCTGACCCAGCCGGGTCCCACCGCCTCATCCAGCAGGGCCGAAAGGCGTGGGTTGGCCAGGGCCACCCAGCGGCGCGGCGTGACGCCATTGGTGACATTGGTGAACTTATCGGGCCACAGCGCCGCGAATTCGGGGAACAGCTCACTCTTCACCAGGTCGCTGTGCAGGGCGGCCACCCCATTCACATGGTGGCTGGCGATCGTGGCCAGGTGGGCCATGCGCACCGTCTTGCGGCCCTCCTCATCGATGATCGACACCTTGCGCAGGATCTGGTCATTGCCCGGGTACTTCAGCCGCACCTGCTGTAGGAAGCGACGGTTGATCTCGCAGATCAGTTCATAGTGGCGGGGCAGCAGGTTGCTGAACAGGTCCACGCCCCATTTCTCCAGGGCCTCCGGCAGCAGGGTGTGGTTCGTGTAAGAGAGGGCCCGGCTGGTGATGTCCCAGGCGTCTGCCCAGTCGAGGTGCTTGTCGTCGATCAGGAGCCGCATCAGCTCCGCCACGGCGATGGCCGGGTGGGTGTCGTTGAGCTGCACCGCCCAGTGGTCCGGGAACTCCTGCACCGGGATGCCGCGGTGGTCGAGGCTGCGGAGCATGTCCTGCAGGGAGCAGCTCACAAAGAAGTGCTGCTGCTTCAGCCGTAACCGCCGGCCCTCGTCGGTGCCGTCATTGGGATAGAGCACCTTGGACAGGGTTTCGCTGCCCACCTTCTCCTCCACGGCGCCGTAGTAATCGCCGATGTTGAAGGCGTAAAAATCGAAGCTCTCGGTGGCATCGGCTCGCCACAGCCGCAGCCGGTCGCAGGTGTTCACCCGATAGCCCAGCACTGGCACGTCGTGGGGCACACCGATGGCGTGCTCGGCCGGGATCCAGCGCACCCGGTAGGCGCCCTTCTCATCGCGGTAGCTCTCGGTGCGGCCGCCGAAGCCCACGAAGCAGGACTGGTCGGGGTGGGGGATCTCCCAGGGCCAGCCGCCCTTGAGCCACTTATCGGTGATTTCCACTTGCCAGCCATCGCGGATCAGCTGGTCGAAGATGCCGAACTCATAGCGGATGCCATAGCCGGTGGCCGGGATCTCCAGTGAGGCCAGCGATTCCAGGAAGCAGGCCGCCAGCCGGCCCAGGCCTCCATTGCCCAGCCCCGGTTCCTCCTCCACCTCGAGGATCTCGTCGAGGTCGGCCACCCCGAAGCGGCGCAGGGCCTCGGCAGCCTCATCGCGGATGCCGAGCATCAGCAGGTTGTTGCCCAGCTGCGGGCCGATCAGGAACTCAGCCGAGAGGTAGGCCACCACCCGGGTGGGGGTGGCGTTAATCGCCTCGATGCCAGCCAGATAGCGCGTCATCAGGCGGTCGCGCACGGCGTAGCTGAGCGCCATGTAGAGATCGTGGCGGCTGGCCGCGGGGGCGAGCTTGCCGAGCGTGTAGAAGAGGTGCTCGGTCATGCCGTCGAACACGTCATCGGCCATCAGGCCGCTGCGATCAGGATCGGCGTAGCAGCCCGGCGTCGGCAGGCGCAGGTTGCGGCGGCGGGGTTCGGCGGTGGTCATGGCGCTCTCCTGCTTGGGCCGCTTGGGGTTCGGCGCATGCCATAAGGCGCCTTCGCAGACCGTAGCGGTCGCTGCCGATGTCGCAGCAGATCGTTGCAGCCAGATCAGGAACCAAACACCCGCAGGGCCGCCCTAAGGTCTGATTCATTCCCTTCAGCCGCGCTTCCGTGGGCGGCATGCCCGTTTCCCTGGGTTTTTTAACAGGGTCACTATCACGGATCGCCACTGTGTTGCCCGCGTCACCCGTGTTGCCCGCATTGCTGCTTGCTATCCCGCTTCCCCGTTTGCTCCCGAGCCTCGCCGCGGCGACGGTTCCGCTGCCTGACCTGACGGCCTCCCCGTTCGCCTCCCTGCTGATGGGCTGGCCCGCCTGGTTGCTCCAGGCCGACCCCGGCTCGATTGGGAACCACAGCCTGGAGGTGGCCGAGACCCTGATCCAGGTGGGCCGCTTCTTGGTGATCTTCCTCGCCGCCCGCACCCTCGCCGAGGTGATGGTGCGGTTGCAGCTTCCCACGATCCTCGGGGAGTTGCTGGCTGGTGTTCTGATCGGGGTGTCCGGCTTCCACCTGCTGATCCCGCCGGATAGCGGCGCTCGCCTCAGCCACTGGCTGCTCGATCTGGTGGCCGGCCTCTCCGGCGCCACCCCGGATCTGGTGCAGAGCCTCTACAACGAGAGCTTTCCGGGCCTGCAGCAGGTGTCGCTGCTGGGTCTGTATGCCCTGCTCTTCCTCACGGGCCTCGAGAGCGAGCTCGATGAGCTGGTGGCGGTGGGTCTGCAGGCCACCACGGTGGCGGTGACCGGTGTGGTGCTGCCCTTCGCCCTCGGCGCCCTCGGCCTCCATCTGCTGTTCCACGTGCCCTTGGTGCTGGCGGTGTTCGCCGGGGCCGCCATGACCGCCACCAGCATCGGCATCACCGCCAGCGTGTTTGGCGAACTGGGCTGGCTGCGCACCCGCGAGGGTCAGATCGTGATCGGCGCCGCCGTGCTCGATGACATCCTCGGCATCGTGATCCTGGCGGTGGTGGTGAGCCTGGCCAGCGGCGACTCCTTCGCCCTGGCGCCGATCCTGAAGCTGGTGGTGGCCGCCGTGGTGTTCGTGGCGGCCGCCCTCTGGCTGAGCAGCAGAGCCGCCCCAGTCTTCGACTGGGTGCTCGATCGCCTCAAGGCCCCCGGCGAGGTGGTGGTAGCGGGCTTCGTGGTGCTCATCCTCTGCTGCTTCTCGGCCCAGGCGATCGGCTTGGAGGCCGCTCTGGGGGCCTTCGCCGCCGGCCTGATCCTCAGCCGCTCGCGCCACACCGAGGCGATCCAGGAAACGGTGAAGCCCCTGGTGGCCCTGTTCGCCACCGTGTTCTTCGTGCTGATCGGCACCGGCATGGACCTCTCGGTGCTCAACCCCCTCGATCCGGCCAACCGGGAGGGACTGGTGGTGGCCGCCTTCCTGCTAGCGGTGGCGGTGGTGGGCAAGCTGGCGGCCGGCTGGAGCTACTGGAGTGTCCTCCCCAGCCGGCGCCTGGTGGTGGGCCTGGGGATGCTGCCCCGCGGTGAGGTGGGGTTGATTTTCCTGGGGCTCGGCAGCCAGGCCGGCATCCTCACGCCGGCCCTGGAGGCCGCCATCCTGCTGATGGTGATCGGCACCACCTTCCTGGCGCCGATCCTGCTCAGAATGGTGCTCTCCACCCCGCAGACCGGCGTTGTCGAGCAACCCCTCTGAAGGCGGCAGCCCAGCTCAGCCGAGACAGGATCGGGGGGCTGAGGAACAGGCCGCTCAGGATCTGGTGGCTCTGAAACAAGAGGCCTCTGGCCAACCGGTGCCCTCTCCATCGGTATCCGCTCAACCGGTATCCGCTCAATCGCACCACGATCAACGGGTGGCCTCGCCGCAACAGGCACTGTCTGTTGATGAGCCTTCCGGTGACGCGGGTTCCGGCCTCAGAGCGCTGCTGCGCCGCTGGGGTTTCTCGCTCGCCGGCTGGCGCGACAACCGCCGCGGCGAATGGTGGCTGGCGGCCCAGCTGCTGTTGATCGCCGCCCTGCTCCTGCCGGCCTGGCCGGCTCCGGCGACTCTCGGACTGGCCTGGCCGTTGGCGCCTCGCCTTGCCGGGGCAGCGCTGGTGTTGCTTGCCCTGGTGGGCGCTGCCCGTTCCCTGCTGCGGCTTGGCGACAGCCTTACGCCCCTGCCTGAACCGATACCCGGCGCCGCCCTGGTGACCAGTGGTCCCTACGCCCGCTGCCGCCATCCCCTGTACCGCCAGGTCCTGCTGGGGGCGGCTGGTATGGCCCTGCTGCTGGGCAGCGTCCTGCATCTGCTCCTGCTGCTGGCCCTGGCGGCCTTGTTGGGGGGTAAGGCGAGGCGGGAGGAGAGTTCGCTGCTGGGTGTGCATCCCGGCTACGGGGCCTACCGGGCCAGCACCCCCGCGATCGTGCCCCATCTGCCCTGGCTCGACTGGCGCTAGCCGCCGGGATTGAGGTTTTGGTCGCTTCGCTTCAGCCGTCCTTGCGGGAGGCCAGCGCCAGGAAGGGTCCCCATAGGGCCGCCACCACCCCCAGGCTCGTGGACCAGCCCGGACCCAGGGTCCAGCCCAGGAGCAGGTCCACCGCCAGCCCCGCCACCAGGGCCAGCATCAGGCTGCCGAGCACCAGAACCACCTCGCTGCCGCCACCGGCCAGCGGCCCTGAAGTCAATCCTTCCTCCAGCCGGCCCAGCTGCAGGCTCAGGGGCACGTAGAGGGCCAGGGCCCAGATGGCGATGCCCGGCAGCAGGGAGCGCCAGTCAGCGAGGGCGTCGGAGAGGGGCATCGAGGGGGCCGTATCCAGCCTCGGCCGGAACGGCAGGCGGAGGTCGTGACCACGTTCCTAGCATCACGCTCACGATGGCAATGGCTTCGATGGTGGCGGTGCAGTCAGGATTCGTGGCGGTGGACCAAGCGGCGGGGCCTGTGGGGGATGGTTCCGCCGCCGCGGCGGCCATGGCGGCTCAAGCTGATGCCGGCCGCCTGGTGGCGGGCGCTGCCGGGGTGGGGGCGGCTGAAGCGGTGGTGCCGGAGACCTCGCCGCCGCCGACCACCGGCCGCGGCGCGATCGAGCCCTGGAGCTACCGCGGCCACGCCGTGCATACGCTGCGGGCGGCGCCGGCGACCCCTGAGGGGCCGGCGATCCTGCTGGTGCATGGTTTCGGCGCCTCCACCGACCATTGGCGCCACAACATTCCGGTGCTGGCCCAGCGCCATGAGGTGCATGCCCTCGATCTCCTGGGCTTCGGCCGCAGCGCCAAGCCCGCTGGCCTGCCCTATGGCGGCGCCCTCTGGCGCGACCAGCTGACGGCCTACGTGGAGGAGCGGATCGGCCGCCCCACGGTGCTGGTGGGTAACTCCCTCGGTGGTTACGCCGCCCTAGCGGCAGGCGCTGCCCTGGGGGAGCGGGCGGCCGGGGTGGCGCTGCTCAACGCTGCCGGGCCCTTCCGCGAGGACCAGAAACCCCCCAGCGGCTGGGGGGCGATCACCCGCCGCACGATCGGTGGGGCGTTGCTCAAGAGTCCGGTGCTGCAGCGTCTGCTGTTCGAGAACCTGCGCCGCCCCGCCACGATCCGCCGCACCCTCAATCAGGTGTATGTGGACCGCACCAACGTGGATGAGGAGCTGGTGCAGGCGATCCTGGCCCCGTCTCGGGATCGGGGGGCCTTCGGGGTGTTCCGCACCGTGTTCGACATCCCCAGCGGTGAGCCCCTCGACGATCTCTTCAGCCAGCTGCGCTGCCCCCTGCTGCTGCTCTGGGGCATCCGCGATCCCTGGATCAATGCCCCTGGCCGCCGCGCCGCCTTCCAGCGCCACGCCCCGGCGGCCACCAGCGAGGTGGTGCTGGAGGCGGGCCACTGCCCCCACGATGAGGTGCCCGAGCGGGTGAATGCCGAGCTGCTGCGGTGGTTGGAGGGGCTGGGGTCTGCGGCGCTGTCCTGAGCGGGGCCGGTCGATAAGGGTCGCGCGGGTACGGTCGACTCAGCACCTCCTCAACGGCCATGCCCCTGCTGCCGATCAACGACCCCTGGCCCCACTGGCTCTTCGACGATCCCGCCAGCGGTGATCAGCTGACGCTTGTGCCCGAGCGGGGCGGCCTGCTGACGGGGTGGCGCTGCGGCGGCCGGGAGATCCTCTATCTCGATGCCGACCGCTTCGCCGATCCCGCCTTCTCGGTACGGGGCGGCATGCCGGTGCTCTTTCCGATCTGCGGCAACCTGCCCGGCGATCAGCTTCCCTTGCCGGGCGGCTCCTATCCCCTGCGCCAGCACGGTTTCGCCCGTGACCTGCCCTGGAGCCTGGAGCCCCTGGCCGACGGCACCGGCGTGGCGATGGAGCTCAGCGATGGTCCCGTCACCCGGTCCCAGTACCCCTTCCGGTTCCGCCTGCGCCTGGAGCTGCGGCTGGAGCCCGCCGCCCTGGCGATCACGGCGCGCATCCACCATGGCGGCGAGCCCGGGGACGCGGCGATGCCCTTCAGCTTCGGGCTCCATCCCTACATCGCCGTGGCCGATCCGGGCGCGGTGCGGATCGAGGGGCTTCCGGAGCGCTGCACCGACCACCTCAAGCTGGCGCCGGCCGCGACATCCGATCAACTCCTGCGGTTGGGAGAGGGCGTGGACCTCTTCTGTGCCGGCTCCGGCGAGGCGCGTCTGGTGGATCCGGCGGGGGGGCTGGCCCTCACCCTGGAGACCACCGCCCCCTTCGACTGCGTGGTGGTGTGGACCGAACCGCCTCGGCCGATGGTGTGCCTCGAACCCTGGACGGCTCCCCGTCAGGCGCTGGTGAGTGGCGATCGGCGATTGTTGCTGGCACCTGGCGAGAACCGCGACCTCCACTGCCGCTATCGGCTGGAGACCCTGGCCTAGGGATCGCTTTCAAGCGGCGGCCAGTACGGGCGACGCGACGCCCGGCAAACGGCCTGGGGCCAGTTGGCGCTTGGGGTCAAAGCGAGCCTTGATCGCCTCGATCATCGGCCGGGAAGGGGCGTCTTCCCAGGCTGGCAGGGCCGCCGCGGCCGCCGGGTCGGCGCTGGCTGGACGGCGCAGCACGGTGAGGTGCCCGCCGAGCTCCCGGCAGAGGAGCCGCAGTTCCTTCACCTGCTCCGCAGGCAGCCCGGCATCGGCCCAGGCCAGGGCCAGGCCGCTGCCGGCGGCCAGATTCACCGGCCGCTCGGCCAGGAGTGGGTGGGCCAGCAGCTCGGCGCCCCGGTCGGGGCTCACCCCGAGCCGCAGCAGCCAGGCCGCCGGCTCCGGATCCGGGGTGATGCTGCCGGCCCCTGCATCGGCTGGCGCCTGCAGGACTGCTTGGGCCCGGTGGCCCCTCGCCAGCAGGGAGGCCAGTTCGCTGGCGCCGCAGCTGCGCATCGCCAGGCTGCCGGCTCCGGCTTCGGCCCTCCCGCCAGATCCGCCGAAGCTTTCGGCCAGGACCGCCATCTGGGCATCAAGGTTCGCGGCGCTGACGCTGGCCAGGCCCACCAGCAGCAGCGGCGCCGGCTCCAGGCCGGCCGCTGCCGCCAGGGCCGGGCTCCAGAGATCGAGCCGCTCGGGCGTGATCCCGGAGCGCAGCAGGGCGGAGCTCCAGGCCAGCAGGGCCGCCACCGGGCCACCCAGCAGCAGGCCCCGCCGCTGGGGTGGCAGGGGCAGGGTGCGCAGGGTGACCTCGGTGATCAGGCCGAGGCTGCCCCAGCTGCCGCAGAGCAGACGCATCAGGTCGTAGCCGGCCACGTTCTTCACCACCTTGCCGCCGGCCATCGCCTCCACCCCGTCGGCCCGCAGCAGGCGCAGGCCGATCAGCTGATCCCGCACGCCCATGTAGCGCTCGCGGTAGCCCCCGGCCAGGCCCCGGGCCACCAGGCCGCCGATGCTCCCCAGGCCCAGGCCCAGGCCCGGGGCTGGGGGCTGTTCTGGGTCGGCTCCAAAGACCGCCGCCGATTTGGTTTCAAAGGGTGGATCGAGGGCCAGCCACTGCCGGTGGGGCGCCAGGGCCTCCTGCAGCTCCTCCAGGGGGGTGCCCGCTCCCACCGTGACCGTGAAGTCGCCCGGGCTGTGCTCGCGGATGCCGCTCAGGGCGCCGCAGCTCACCACGGTGCAGGGGGCCACCGGCGCTCCCCAATCGAGTCGGCTAGCGAGGCCGGCGGGCAGCCAGGGGGCTTCCTGCCGGTGCAGCTCCCGCACCAGCTCCTGCAGTTCCCCGGGCTCAGGACGGATCACGGCACGATGGTGCCATGGCGGCCGCCCTCCGGGGGCCTGGTTGCTGACCATGTTCCCCCACCTTCCATGGTTGAGCTCCCCAGCGAGCCGTTCTCCCTTCCAACCGGCACGGCCGGGCTGCCTTTGGCGCCACGGCTCAAGGTGATCGTCTTCGACGACGACCCCACCGGCTCCCAGACTGTGCACAGCGCGCCGTTGCTGCTCCGCTGGGACGCCCCCACCCTGGCGGCCGGCCTGCGCCATCCCTCCCCCCTGCTCTTCCTGCTGGCCAACACCCGCGCCCTCGATCCCGAAGGGGCCCGCCGTCGGGTGCGCGAGATCTGCCGGGCCTTGGTGCCCGCCCTGGAGGAGGCCGGGCAGGCCGGCGTGATCGACCGCTGGCTGGTGGTGAGTCGCGGCGATTCGACCCTGCGGGGCCATTTCCCGCTGGAGGTGGAGGTGATCGAGCAGGAGCTTGGACCTTTCGAGGCCACCTTTCTGGCGCCCGCCTTTCTTGAGGGGGGCCGCACCACCGTGGGTGGGGTGCATCGGCTCAAGGGAGTTCCGGTGCACCAGAGCCCCTTTGCCCGCGACAGCCTGTTCGGGTACGGCACCAGCGACCTGGCCGCCTGGGCCCAGGAGAAGAGCGGCGGCCGCATCGCGGCTGCGGCGGTGCAGCACCTCACCCTGGCGGAGCTGGAGCCGACGGCGGCGGCCCAGCGGGCCCTGCGCCAGCGCCTGCAGGCGTTGGCGGGGAACCCGCTGGTGGTGGTGGATGCGGAGCGCTCCGCCGACATGGCCGCCTTCGGGGCGGTGCTGCGGGAGCTGGTGGCGGGTTCCCAGGATTCGCCGCGCCGCTTCCTGTTCCAAAGCGCCGCCAGCCTTCTCAATGGGCTGGTGACGCTGCCGCCCCAACCCCTTGATGCCCATGGCCTCGCTGCCCTCTGCCGCCGCAGCCCCGATGGGGGGCGATGGCCGGGACTCGTGGTGGTGGGCTCCCATGTGCCCCTGGCTGATGCCCAGCTCGCCACCCTGCTGGCCGAGCCTGGCTGCGGCGGAGTGGAGGTGCCCGTGGCCCGCGTCCATCGGGTGCTGGAGGGTCCCCTGCCCGACAGACTGCTGGCCTCCCTGGAGCAGGAGTGGTTGGACCGGCTGCGGAATCTGCTGGCGGTGGGCCGCACGCCGGTGCTCTACACCAGCCGCGGCGAGCTGCTCTGCCGCCACGCCGCTGAGCGGCGGGCCCTGGGGCAGGCCCTGGCGGCCGCCATGGCCCGGGTGGCGGCCAGGCTGGCTCCTGAATTGGGTTACCTGATCAGCAAGGGAGGCATCACCAGCCATACCCTGCTTGCTGAGGGGCTAGGCCTCGACTGGGTGGACCTTCAGGGGCAGCTGCAGCCCGGGCTCTCCCTGGTGCTGGTGCCAGCGGCTGGTTCCACCGGCGCGGCCGCCGCGCGGGTGAAGGGCATCGAGGCGCTGCCTCTGGTCACGGTGCCGGGCAATCTCGGTGAGGCCGACACCCTGGTGCGGCTATGGCAGCGGCTCGAGGGCATGGCCTGAAGGGATGAAGGGGAGGGCCGGCTCTCAGGGCACGGTCTTGGTGGTGCCCTGGCCGGGGCGGCTCCGCCCGCACGGGATCGGGCAGGCACCATCCCCTCCTTGCCCAGCAGCAAGGCCAGCGCCAGCTGCAGGGGATCCATGCCGATTTCCGTATCCCGCACCAGCAGCACCAGCTCCGGTTCGGGGCCATCCTGGAGCTGCAGCGGCGTCGCTCTTCAGCCCCCCTCGAAGCTGCGCTGCAGGAGCTGCACCGGGTGGAGCACCGGGATTGGTCTGGGGGTGCTTTCCATGTGGCTGCGGATCTGGAGCGTGCAGCCGATGTTGGCGCTCACGGCCAGGTCGGCGCCGGTGCCAGAAAGATCCTCCGCCTTGATTCGGCCCAGTTCGGCAGCCTCCTCAGGCTGCACCAGGTTGTAGATGCCGGCGCTGCCGCAGCACACCCCGGCCTCGCTGGCCTCCACTAGGCGCACGTGGGGAATGGAGCGCAGCAGGGAACGCGGTTGCTCGCGCAGGCCCTGGCCGTGCAGCATGTGGCAGGCGTCGTGGTAGGCCAGCCGCAGGGGCCTTGTCGTCGTGGCGGGGGTGCCATCGGCGTGGCGTAGCGGTTGGAGGGCAGCACGGAAGGCCTCGCTGGGCCCCACCCGATCCAGGAACTCCTGGATGTCGGCCACCTGGTGGGCGAAGGCGATCGCCGGGCCTGGTGTGCCGGTGCTGGGGAGCGGCGGTTGGGAGGCCCCGGCCCGGACGCCGGGCGGTGAGCTGGACCCGGCTGCGGTGGCGTTCGGGTCTGTGGCTTCCGCAGCGGGAGCGCCGGCCTCGGATCGGCCGGCTGCGAGGATTTCGCCGTAGTGCTTGAGGGTGTGGCCGCAGCCGGAGGCGGCCACCAGCACCGCATCGAGGGGTTCAGGACCCGCCGGCCTGCCCTCGCCGATCACCGCCGCGAAGGAGGCGATCAGGTCGGTGGCCAGCTCGCAGGTCTGCTCCAGTTCGCCCTGGTGGTGGGTCACGGCGCCGCAGCAGCCCTGGTCGGGGGGGATCACCACCTCGATGCCATTGGCGCTCAGCACCCGGATTGCCGCCGCATTGACGGCCGGATCAAACAGCCGCTGCACGCAGCCCAGCACCAGCCCCACCCTGTAGCGCCGTTCCCCTTCAGCCGGCACCACCACCGGCAGGGTGTCGCGGAAGGCCTCCGGGGCCAGGGGGGGCAGCAGGCTCTCCAGTGCCTCCACCTGGGGGCCGAACAGCCGGGTGAGGCCGCTGCGGCGCGCCATGGCCTGCAGGGGTGTGCCCGCATAGGCCCGAAGGGGGGTGAGCACCGCCCGCAGGCGATTGGGGTAGGGCAGCAGGCTGAACAGCAGGCGGCGGAAGGCCCGTTGGGCCGGCGTGCGCAGCTCGGGGGCATTGAGCTTTGGCCGGGTGGCCTCGATCAGCTGGTCGTAGCGGACCCCTGATGGGCAGGCGGTGACACAAGCAAAGCAGCCCAGGCAGGTGTCGAAATGGCTCGCCACGGTGGCATCGAGAACGAGATGGCCAGCCTCGATCGCCTTGAGGGTGTGGATGCGGCCCCGGGGCGAATCCATCTCCGTGGCCAGCACCCGGTAGCTGGCGCAGGTGGGCAGGCAGAAGCCGCAGTGCACGCAGGGATCGGCCGCGGCAATCCCTGCAGCGGTTGGGGGAACCGGCGGGGGGGCCTGGTGGGAGGCATTGCCGCCGCCGACGGTGGAACGTTGTGCACTGGAAGCCATTGATTCAGTCTGCCTGCCGAGGTCGCCAGCCGACGCCCCGCCTCGGTGCTGGCGCTTCGGCAGCCGGGCTTGCCTGGCCACCCCGATCCGGATTCACTCAGCCTGGCGGTAGCGCCAGCGGGTGAGCAGGAAAGAGGCTCCGGCCCAGAGCACATAGGTGGCCACCGCAATGACCGCAGACTTCGCCCCCAGCTTCTCCATCAGGGCGCCGGCTCCTAGGGCCGCAGCCCAGCACAGCAACTGCACCGCCAGGTAGTCACGCAGGAGGGTTCCGACGAACCGCACCCGAAAGCTGATGCGGGCATGCAGAAAGCCATTCTGGATGACGCAGAAAGCACCCGCCAGGGTGATGGCCACCAAGTTGTTGAAGCCTGCCCGGCTGGCGATGGCGAACAGGGCCAGGTAGGTGAGCTCACCCAGGGCACTCACCAGCAGGTAGCGCAGAGCGATCATCGCGGGCGGAGGGCTTCAATGGCTTCGACACTGCGCAGAAAGGACTGGGGTTTGCCGCTGACCGTGAGGAAGATGCGCCCGAGATACTCACCCATCATCCCAATCAACAGGCACTGGATGCCACCGAAGATCAGGATCGTACAGATGATCGAGAGCCAGCCCTGCACCGTCTGCGCATAGATCAGGGCCTGCGCAACCAGGATGATCAGCGATGCGGCACCGATGCTCGCCATCACAACTCCCAGAAGCGTGGCCAGCCGCAGTGGCATGATCGAGAAGCTGGTGAAGATGTTGAGCCAGAGCCGCGTCAGTCGTCGGAGGTTGTAGTTGGTTTCCCCTGCCTGGCGGCGGTCGTGCTGCACCTTGAGGCTGCCGATCCGCTGCGTGAATTGCGAGATTAAGCCATCGATGTAGGGATAGGGACCCTGGTAATCCGCCACCCGGTGCGCGATCAGCCCGGAAACGCAACGAAAGCTGGAGAGATAGAAGCGATCCGGCAGATCGAGCAGCCAGTTGGCTGTGCGATTGGCGAAGCGGCTGCCGAGATTGCGCCAGCTTTCATGCTGTTTCTGGCGATAGTCGCCATACACCACATCAAGATTTTCCTCGCGGGCTTTCTGCCAGAGCCTCAATGCTTCTTCCGGCGGGTTCTGGAGATCGTCGTCCAGATTCACGATGTAGGTTCCGGCGGCGTGGCGGTAGCCGCTGAGCACAGCCTGGTGTTCGCCGTAGTTGCGGCTGTGGCAGATCAGCAGACCCCGTAGGGGGCTCCGTTGCAGCCGTTCTCGAGCACGTTCGGCCGTGCCGTCGGGGCTGCCGTCGTCCACCAGAATCAGCTCCCAGCTGCAGGCAGGCTTGAGGGCTTCCAGCCGATCAAGCAAAAGGTCGATGGTGCTCCGGCTGCGGTATAAAGGAATCACAAGGCTCAGTTCCGGCCGCTCTGGTGGCTCCAGGCACTGCAGGGTTGGTGCTGTTGCGGTCATCGGTTCAGGCGCCACGGGATCCCGCCGCAATCATTCTTTTGCACTGACGCGGCCCAGCTGTTGCCGGCCTGAGGGCACACAGCATCAGTGAGCTTCCCCAGGGGAGGGGCAGGATCCCGGTGCAGCTTTCCTCCAGCTGCAGCAGCATCACAAGGCCCCGGTTGAGACAGGGCGGCGGGACCTGTCCATCCGACCCCTGGCCCCACAGGAGCAGCAACAGACCCCTGGTCCCGCAGCCGGCATCAAACACGTCCAGGGGGCGGCCGTGGCACTCCGCTTTCTGCATCAGTTGGCTCCCGGGGCCGCCGCCAGTTCCGCGCCGGTGGCGACCCTGCCAACCAGGGTCAGGAAGCTGGCGCAAACCTCGTCGATCTGCCGCTCGTCCAGGTAGGGATGGAGAGGGAGGCTGAGGATGCGCTCAAGCCGTTCATCGGTGCGGGGTAGTCCGGCCTGCGGGCCGAAGCGTTCGATCACATGGGGCTGCTGGTGACAGGCCAGTGGATAGTGCACCGCCAGCGGCAGCCCCTTGGAGCGTCCCTCTTGCAGCAACCGGTCGCGCTGTTCGGAGGGCACCTGGATCACATACAGGTGGTAGCTGTGCTCCCAGTCGGGGCCATCGGAAGGCAGCACCACACCGTCGTTGGCCAGGTGCTGGAGGCGTTCCCCGTACCAGCGGGCCACCTGGCGGCGGTCGGCGATCTGGCTGCGGAGGTGGTCGAGCTTGCCGAGCAGAACCCAGGCGTGCAGTTCATCAAGCCGGCTGTTCACGCCGAATTGCACGGCCTGCCTACGCCCATCCCAGCCATAGAAGCGGCTGCGCCGCGTGGCTTCGACATCCCCGGGCCGGTTCACCACAAGGGCACCGCCATCGCCGAAGGCGGCCAGGTTCTTGGTGGGGTAGAAGCTGAAGGCGGCGAAGCGTCCCCAGTTGCCCACCGGTTCGCCCCGGTAGAGGGTTCCGCAGGCCTGGGCGCAGTCTTCGATCAGATCCAGGCCGTGGTCGTCGCAGAGGGCTTTCAGCCCGGCTAAATCACAGGCTTCCCCATAAAGGTGAACGGCAATCAGGGCCTTGGGCCTAGGGCCAGGCTCCTGCAGCAGCTGGCGCACGTGATCCACCGCGATCCCATGGCCCGTGGTGGTGATGTCAGCAAACAGGGGCACACCTCCAACCCGAAGCACGGCGGCCGCGGTGGCGTAGGCGGTGTGGGCCGGCATCACCACCCGGTCCCCGGGGCCGACCCCGCAGCCCCGCAGGGCCAGTTCCAAGGCATCGGTGCCGTTGGCCACCCCCACCACGGCGGCGGGCGGGCGCTCCTGTGCCAGCCAGGTGGCGAAAGCCTCCTCAAAGCGAGTCACCCCTTCCCCCAGGATCAACTGGCCGGACGAGCGCATGCGCTCGATCGCATCAACCAGCAAGCCGCCGTGCCGATGGAGATCCTGCTGAGGAAAATTGAAAGGGTCGCTAGCCGCCATGGGGGGAGGTTTCAGAGGTAGTGGTCGCCGTGTTCGGTGTAGTAAGCCAGGGTGCGTTCCAGGGTGTGGGCGAGGGAGCGGCGCGGCTGCCAGCCGGTGGCCTGCTGGTAAAGGGCGAAGGAGGAGTGATAATCGCCGATATCAATCTTCTTGCGATCGGCCGGGAAGGAGCGGATGTTCACATCACCCTTGCCATGAAGGGTGACCAACAACCGGGCGAGATCCAGCAGGGTGATCGTTTCCAAGGAGCCGAGATTATAGGGGGATGGGGTGAGATCCTCATTCTGGCCCGCTATCAGCAACGCGTCCACCACATCATCAACGTCATTGAAATCGCGCAGCTGCTCACCTCCCCACACGTCTATCGGATCCCCTTCCAGCAACTGACGGATCCAGATCCCCAGAAAGGTTTGACGGGCGTCGCGGATCCGCATGCGGGGTCCGATCGTGTTGGTGAGACGCAGTATACGGGTGCTGAGCCCGTAGACGTTGTGATAAAGCCGATGGTAAAGTTCGGCGGATAGCTTATTGATGCCGTTCACGTCCACAGGGTTGACCGGATGATCTTCATCAACCGGCAGGTACTGAGGACGTCCATAGAGTTGACGCGTGCTGGCGAAAACAATTCTGGCTGTTGGATTCACGGCTCGGCATTGTTCAAGCAGGCTCAGCTGGGCGGCTCCGTTGATGGCTAGATCGGTTTGTGGATCTCGCATCGAATCCATGTGACTCGTCTGACCGGCCAGGTTGAAAATAACCTGCTTGTTTTGCACCAACACTTCCATCGAGAAGCGGTCGCGGATGTCGGAGAGATTCACGTGCACGGCCTTTTCCAGGCCGTTGATGTTGAATGGGTTGCCGCCGTAGTCTGGAATCAAACTATCGATCAGGGTAACTTGTGCCCCCAGCTCAACTAGTCGAATCGCAAGATTAGAGCCGATGAAGCCTAACCCACCGGTGATCAGAACCGTTCTCTGTTGCCACCATGCCGAACCGCTCGTATCCTCACTGGGACTTCCGATGGGGGCTTGGCTGTTTCCAGCCGTGGGCATCGCTGGCCTTGCAATGAAATTTTTTTATTCTATCACGACTGCATTCGGGGCCCCGTGATGCTGCGCATCTTGGCTGCGGGCTTCTTGGGTGCAACCGTTTCCAGGCCCGGTGCTCTGCAGGGCATTCCTGCCCTTTGGTCCAGGTCTGGGGCGACGCTGTCAAGAGCATGGGCAGATCGCAGTTTTCAAGCCTGTATGCATTAAGCGATCAAAATGGCCAATTGCTTTTCGCTGGGTTTTCAAGTTGAAGGGCTGAAGTGGCGCACCACCGCTTCGGCAAACCCCGAGCAGCTCACCGGTTCCACCCGCGGCTCCATCAGGCGGGCCAGGTCGTAGGTAACCTCGCCATTGGCGATGGCCGCGCTCAGGCCGGCGGTGATCAGGTCGGCGGCCTCCTGCCAACCCATGAATTCGAGCATCATCACGCCGCTGAGGATCACCGAACCGGGGTTGATGCGGTCGAGGCCGGCGTGCTTGGGGGCGGTGCCGTGGGTGGCTTCGAAGATGGCGGCGTTGTCGCCGATGTTGGCGCCGGGGGCCATGCCCAAGCCGCCCACCACGGCCGCGGCGGCGTCGGAGATGTAGTCGCCGTTGAGGTTCAAGGTGGCGAGCACCGAGTAATCGGCCGGGCGGGTCTGGATCTGCTGGAAGATGCTGTCGGCGATGCGGTCATCGACCAGCACCATCTGCTTCCACTGGCCGTTGCCGTGGCTGCTGCCGATGGCATCGAGTACCCCCTTCACCTCGTTGCACACCGCCGCCTGCTTCTCGGGGGTGAGGGCATCGAAGCCCGGCTCGATCATGCGGGCGTTGGCCTCCAGGCTGAGGCTGGGATCAGCTTCCAGGTTGCCCAGGATCCAGCTTTCGCGCTCGGTGATGCACTCAGCGCGGAATTCAGTGGTGGCGAGCTCGTAGCCCCAATCGCGGAAGGCCCCCTCGGTGAACTTCATGATGTTGCCTTTGTGCACCAGGGTCACGTGGCGCTTATCGCCCTCCAGGCGAAGGGCGTGCTGGATCGCCTTGCGGATGTGGCGCTGGCTGCCATGCTTGCTCACCGGCTTGATGCCGATGCCGGCGCCCTCAGGGATCTGGCGCTTGCCGAGCTTGCCGTTGGCCGGGATCACCACCTCGTTGAGATGGCGTCGCAGTTCGATGCACACCGGATCGCTGGCCTCCCACTCGATCCCCATGTAGATGTCCTCGGTGTTCTCGCGGTACACGAGCACGTCGAGATCCTGGGGCCGCTTGTGGGGGCTGGGGGTGCCTGCGTAATAGCGGCAGGGGCGCACACAGCAATAGAGGTCGAAGATCTGGCGCAGGGCTACGTTCAGAGAGCGGATACCGCCACCGATCGGAGTGGTGAGGGGCCCCTTGATCGCCACTCCGTAGGTGCGGATCGCCTCGAGGGTGTCCTCCGGCAGGTATTGGTAGGTGCCGTAGAGCTCGCAGGCTTCATCGCCGGCATACACCTTGAACCACTCGATCCGGCGCGCGCCGCCGTAGGCCTGCGCCACCGCCGCATCCAGCACCCGCTGGGTGGCGGGCCAGATGTCCACCCCCGTGCCATCGCCGCGGATGAAGGGGATGATTGGGTCATTGGGCACCACCGGCAGGCCGTTCTCGAAACGGATGGCGGTGCCGCTGGAGGGGGCTGTGAGCTTCTCGTAAGTGGCCATAGAGCCCAGGCTCAGGGTCGTTCGCGGCGAGCCTATGCCTGCGGGCGGGAGCAGAAGGTTTGTGGTGATCGGCAGGGGGGCCGGCAGTGTGGTTACGAGCCCTGGCGCTGGCGAGCAACTGCCCCCGCGGTCTGAGGCCCCGTCCTGTTGGCGCCAATCTTTGGTGCGGGGGCCGGAACCGACCGGTCCATTACCGGCGTTGTTCAGCAGGATGGATCCCATGAATGCAGCGGACCAGGCCCACAGTCCGGAGCTGGCCCAGGCCATCGCCTCGGCTGTGTCCCTTTTCCGTGCGGCCTTTCCGGATGCCCGGGCCAACCTCACTCCCTGGCGCGACGATCCCCAGACCCGCCGGTTCGATGAGCGGGCTAACCTGGATTTTTCCCTCCATTTCCCCGGTTGGAGTCCGCGGCTTGAATCCCGTTCCCTGCTCGTGCAGCTGCACCTTGAAGGATCTCCCCAGGGTTCTCCGTCCGCCCGGCCGCGCCTCTTAGGCGTTCTGATCCGGGGCCTGACCTATGAATCAGAACGCTGGCGTTTCACCACCCTCGGCGACTGGCAACCTTCTGGCTCCCATCTCCCCCACCCCGCGGTGGTGGATACGTTGCAGGGGCTCTGCCGCAGTCTGTTCGAGCTGTTCGAATCGGCGCCGACTCTTTATCGCGATGGGGGAGGTCTGGCTGCCTAGGTCAGGTTGGTCTTCCCAGTCCAGGCCACCAGGCTTGTTGCCCGGCGCCCTGGCGCCGTAACCCTTCGCAACCTTGCTGCCATGGGCTCGAACACCGCGCCTACGGTGGCTTCTGAGCTCCTGTCGCGTTTCAAGCGCCCCGCCGAAGATGTCTGTCGCCCTGGCTTCCCAGCTCCGTGAGGGAACGAAGAAGGCCCACACCATGGCCGAGAACACCGGTTTCGTGAGCTGCTTCCTCAAGGGTGTGGTGGATAAGGCCAGCTATCGGACCCTGGTAGCCGACCTCTGGTTTGTTTACAGCGCCATGGAGGAGGAGATCGGCCGCCTCGCCGACCATCCCGTGGTGGGAGCGATCAACTTCGCGGCCCTCAACCGCCGCGAAGCCCTCGAGCATGACCTCGCCTTCTACTTCGGCCCCGACTGGCGCAACCAGATCCGCGCCACCCCCGGTGCCCAGGAGTATGTGGCCCGAATCCACCGCATCGCCAAGGACTCCCCCGAGCTGCTGGTTGGGCACCACTACACCCGCTATATCGGCGACCTCTCCGGCGGACAGATCCTCAAAAACATTGCCCAGAAGGCCATGAACCTGGGCGAGCACGATGGCCTGCGCTTCTACGAGTTTGACGCCATCCCCGACGAGAAGGGCTTCAAGACCAACTACCGCAGCGTGCTCGACAACCTGCCGATCGACCAGGCCATGGCCGATCGGATCGTGGCTGAGGCCAATGAGGCCTTCCACTGCAACATGAAGATGTTCCAGGAACTAGAAGGCAATCTGATCGCCGCCATCGGCAAAGTGCTCTTCGGCTTCCTTACCAAGCGCCAGCGGTCCGGCAGCACCGAGGCCGTGCCGGCCTGAGGTCGCGGTGGTCCATCGCCGGGGCTTTCCGGCCCCGGCTCGAGCTTGGAAGTCTGCAGCTGGATCGCTTCAGCGACCTGGGCCCAAACCCAGGCGCCCTGCATGAACCTTTTCGGGCAGACTCCTCGGAGGATCGTTTCGCCAGTCGGCCTCCCTGACCCTGAACGCCGCCAGCTCTGCTCCGATCCGCTTCCTGGTGCCGGGCACCAGCGGTCGCTTCCGCTGTGGTGGCCTGCTGGTGGAGCTCCAGACGGCCCGCCTCCTGGCGGCCATGGGCGAGCGGCCGGTGGTGGTGGTCACCTACCGCCAGCGGGACAGCGAGCACCCCTTTCTTGATGATCTCCTGGGCCGGGAGCCCGCCCCAGGCCAGGCCCTCTGGATCGTGAGCTGGGGCTTTGATGTGCCCCCGCTGCTGCGACGTCTGCGGGGCCGCCCGGTGGCTTACCACGCCCACAGCAGCGGCTATGGCTTTGATCTACCTGCCGGCGTGCCGGTGCTGGCGGTGAGTCGCAACACCCTGGGCTACTGGGGGAATCGGGCGCCCCGCAACCCGCTCTTCCTGGTGCCCAATGCCCTCGATCCGAAATGGCTGCGGCCGGGGTCGCCGGAGGTGCCCTGGCGCGATCCGCGGGGCGGAGCCGTCGAGGCCTGGGCCCCGCCTGGGCCCCGACGGCCGATCGACGTGCTGGTGCAGGTGCGCAAGAACAGCCGCTACGTGCTGGAGCAGCTGGTGCCGGCCCTGCGGGATCGGGGGTTGCGGGTGGAGCTCCAGGAGGGCTGGGTCGACGATTTGGTCGAGCTGTTCCGCTGCTCCAGCGTGGTGCTCTACGACTCCGCCGACTACTGGCGGGGCCGCGGTGTGAGCGAGGGCTTCGGCCTGCCGCCCCTGGAGGCCCTGGCCTCGGGCTGTGTGGTGTTCAGCAGCCTCAACCACGCCCTGTCCGACAGCCTCGATCCTGGCTTGGTGGGCCATCAGATCGGCTGCGGTACGGTCGAAAGGGATCTGGAGCGCATCACCGCCGCCGTGGCCGATCCCCAGCCCTGGCGGGCCGATCTCGGGATGCTCGCGGGGCTGCTCCAGGATTGTTCGGAGGCCGAACTGGTGTGCCGCTGGGGGCGGGCCCTGGAGGCGATCGAGGCCCACTGGCAGTTGGTTCTAGAGGAGGGCATTCCCCCCTTAGTGAGCCCAGCGCCCTGGAGGCTCAGCCTCGATGGGCGGCTGGTGCGGCTGAGGCGCTGGCTGCGCCGCTTATCGATAGCGCACCGGCCGACATAGCGTAATCGGACTCTTCTGGCCCCGGCATTGCCTGCCCTGCCGCCGCTCCAGAGCCGCACGCTCCAGGAACTGAAGCGGCTGTTCAGCTATCTCCCCAGGCGGCGCCTGCGAACTCTCTTTGTTCTCGTGCCGCTGTCGATGATGCCGGGCATCATCGACCTCGCCTCGATCGCGGTGGTGGCCCGCTTGATGGGCACCCTGGTGGGCCACCATCTCGACGATCTGATCCCCGGCATGCGGGTCTTCGGGGGCAACGGCATCGACCAGAGCCTCTGGCTGATCGGCATCTTCGTGGGCCTGGCCTGGATGTCATCAGCCACCAAGCTGAGCCTCCGCTTCCTCCAGTACCGCCTGACGGCCCGGGTGTGGGGCGATCTTTCCCGCCTCCTGTTCCAGCGCCTGCTCCAGCAGAACTATCGCTACCACCTCAGCCAGAACCGATCCCGTTTTTCGGCCCTGCTGCTCAGCAATGCCCGCCGGGTCTCCGACTCCACGGTGATCCCTTTCCTGCTGATGCTCAGTGCCATTCCCTCGGTGCTGCTGCTCTCCTTCGGAATTCTCTTCATCGGCCGCTGGCTCTCGGTGGGCCTGATCATTTCCCTGGTGGTGGCCTTTCTCACCATCTCGATGGCGGCCACGCCCTATCTCCGCCATGCCGCCCGCAAGCGCCTGCGCAAGGAGCAGCAATCGGCCGGGATGCTGATCGAAACCCTCAGCTCTGTGGCCGATGTGCAGCTCAGCCACACCGAGTCCTATTTCGCCGGTCGCTTCAACGACACCATCGCCGAGACGGAGGATTCCGTGTGGACCTCCGAGCTACTGCCGGAGGTGCCACGAATTCTGATCGAACCCTTTGGCATCACGATGATCTTCGTGGTGGGCGCCCTGCCGGCCCTGCTCAGCGGCGATCCCACCCGGGTGGGGGGCATCATTCCCTTCCTCTCCTCCGTGGCGGTGGCCGCCCTGCGGCTCACCCCCCCCCTGCAGGACATCTTCCGCTCCCTCACCCAGCTGCGGGGCGGCCTGCCCCAGGTGAGCGAGTTGCTTGATGTGCTCGATCTCTCCTCGGAGCGCCCCCTGCTTTCCAGTCCTGACGTGCCGAGCCCCGCAGGAATCTTCCCCCGTCACACGATCCGGCTGCAGAAGGTGTCATTCCGCTACGAGAGTGGTGATGACTGGCTGCTCAACGATCTCAGCATCACCATCCCGGTGGGCTCGCGGGTGGCCCTGGTGGGTCGCACCGGCAGCGGCAAGACCACCACGGCCCACTTGCTGCTGGGGCTGCTCCATCCCGAACGGGGCTGCCTGGAGCTCGATGGTGTTCCCGTGACCGCCAACGATCTGCCGGCCTGGCAGGCCTGCTGCGCCCATGTGCCCCAGATGATCCATCTCCTCAATGGCAGCCTGCTCGACAACATCGCCTTCGGCATTCCTGAGGAGGCGATCGATCGCGACCGCATCTGGGAGTCGCTGGAGGCTGCCCAGCTGGCTGATGACGTGGCCGAACTGCCCTATGGCCTCTACACGCCGGTGGGTGAGAACGGCGTGCAGCTCTCGGGCGGCCAGCGTCAGCGCCTCGCCCTGGCCCGGGCCTTCTACCGCGATGCCCGCTTTCTGGTGATGGATGAGGCCACCAGCGCCCTCGACAACCGCACCGAACTCAACCTGATCGAATCCCTGCAGGTGATCGGCCGCCGCTGCACCACCCTGGTGATCGCCCATCGCCTCAGCACGGTGCAACGCTGCGACCGCATCTATGAATTCGATGGTGGCCGGGTGAAGGCGGCCGGTTCCTTCGCCGATCTGCAGCGCGATTCGGCCACCTTCCGCGAACTGGCCCGCTTAGAGGCCCTCTCCGCTGAGTGAGACTGCGGCGATGAGCGCATTTCTGGCTGGCCTCAACGATGCCCAGCGGCGGGCTGTGGATCACCACACCGGCCCCCTGCTGGTGGTGGCGGGGGCCGGCAGCGGCAAGACCCGGGCCCTCACCCACCGCATCGCCCACCTGATCGGCCACCACGGCGTGGACCCGGGCTCCCTGCTGGCGGTGACCTTTACCAACAAGGCGGCCCGCGAGATGAAGGAGCGGCTGGAGCTGCTGCTGGCCCAGAAGCTGGCCCAGAGCCAGTTCGGCCAACCCTGGAGCACCCTGCCGCCGATCGAGCAGAAGCGGCTGCGCAGCCGCATCTACCGCGAGGTGATCAAGGACCTCTGGATCGGCACCTTCCACGCCCTGTTCGCCCGCCTGCTGCGCTTCGACATCGACAAGTTCAGCGATCCCGAGGGCCTCAGCTGGACCCGCCAGTTCTCGATCTACGACGAGAACGACGCCCAGAGCCTGGTGAAGGAGATCGTGACTCAGGAGCTGCAGCTCGATCCCAAGCGCTTTGAGCCTAAGAAGGTGCGCTGGGCGATCAGCACCGCCAAGAACCAGGGTCTGCTGCCCGATCAGCTGGAGGCGAAGGCCGAGGGGCTTCGGGATCGCAAAGTGGCCGAGGCCTACCGCCTCTACCGCCGCGCCCTGGCCGCCAACAACGCCCTCGACTTTGACGACCTGCTGCTGCTGCCGGTGCAGCTGCTCCAGCAGAACGAGCAGATCCGCGCCTACTGGCACCGCCGCTTCCGCCATGTGCTGGTGGATGAATACCAGGACACCAACCGCACCCAGTACGACCTGATCAAGCTGCTGGTGACCGACGGTCGCAACCCGGAAACGTACAACGAATGGGAGGGCCGCTCGGTGTTCGTAGTTGGTGATGCCGACCAGAGCATCTACAGCTTCCGCGCCGCTGATTTCACGATCCTGATGGGCTTCCAGGCCGATTTCGGCGATGGAGCCCCCGACGATGCCACCGCCACGATGGTGAAGCTGGAGGACAACTACCGCTCCACCGCCACGATCCTGGAGGCCGCCAATGCCCTGATTGCCCACAATTCCGAGCGGATCGATAAGGTGCTGCGTCCCACTCGCGGCGAGGGCGAACCGATCAGCCTCACCCGCTGCGACGACGAGATCGCTGAGGCTGAGGCGGTGGTGCATCGCATGCGGATGCTGGAGGCGGCTCACCCTGAGCTGGGCTGGGGGTCGATGGCGGTGCTCTACCGCACCAATGCCCAGAGCCGGGCGATGGAGGAATCCCTGGTGCGCTGGGGCATTCCTTATCTCGTGGTGGGGGGCCTGCGCTTCTACGACCGGCGCGAGATCAAGGATGTGCTCGCCTACCTGCGGCTGCTGGTGAACCCGGCCGACACCGTGAGCCTGCTGCGGGTGCTGAATGTGCCCAAGCGTGGCATCGGCAAGACCACCGTGGAGCGCCTCAGCGATGCGGCCAACCAGCTGGGGGTGCCCCTCTGGGAGGTGGTGAGCGACGCCGAAGCGGTGCGTTCGCTCGGGGGACGCTCGGCCAAAGGCCTGTTGCAGTTCTGTGAGCTGATCTGTGATCTGCAGCGGCGCAGCCAGGATGCGCCTCCTTCGGAGCTGGTGCAGCGGGTGATGGAGCAGAGCGGCTACGTGGCCGAGCTGCTTCACGAGGCCACTGATGAAGCAGAGGAGAGGCGCCGCAACCTGCAGGAACTGGTGAATGCTGCCCTGCAGTATCAGGAGGAGAACGAGGAGGGCGATCTCGAGGGCTTCCTTTCCGGCGCCGCCCTGGCCAGCGACGCCGACAGCAAGGACACTGCCGCAGACCGGGTGACCCTGATGACGCTTCACGCCAGCAAGGGCCTGGAGTTTCCCGTGGTGTTCTTGGTGGGGTTGGAGCAGGGGCTGTTCCCCAGCTACCGCTCCCTCGATGACCCCGCCGCCCTAGAGGAGGAGCGGCGCCTCTGCTACGTGGGCATCACCCGCGCCAAGGAGCGGCTGTTCCTTTCCCATGCCAGCGAGCGGCGCCTCTGGGGCGGCATGCGGGAGCCGGCGGTCCCCTCGGTGTTCCTCTCGGAACTGCCTGAGGCCCTGATTCAGGGCGACATCCCCCGCAGCGGCGGAGCGGCGATCCGGCGCGAGCAGCGGCTCGATCGCCTCACCCGCGTCGACCGCGACGAGAGCCGCCGGGTGGCGGGCGGCGGTGAGGCCGGGGCCCCCACCAATGCCGTGCGGCGCCGCGCCGGCATGAGCCGCAACTGGGCCGTGGGCGATCGCCTGCTGCACAGCAGCTTCGGCGAGGGCACGATCACCCATCTGTTCGGCAGCGGCGAGAAGATCTCGATCGCCGTGAAATTTGAGGGGATGGGGCCGAAGATCCTCGATCCGCGGCTGGCGCCGATCCAGCCGCTCTGAACCAGGCCGCCGCCGGCTCCAGCCCGATGAACGCCGTTCATAAGATCAACCCTCAGAAGTTCAAGACTTAGAAGATCGAATAAATGAACGGCGCCACCACCGTGCCGTGGGTGAGCACCAGCAACGCTCCCATCAGCACGAGCGTGACGATCAGCGGCGCCAGCCAGAACTTTTTGCGGACCTTCAGAAAGTCCCAGATGTCTTTGGCCAGATCGATCAGGGCTTCCATCGCTGCAGGTGCTGGGGTGAAGAAGGATGGGTGCTGGAGGGCTTGAGCGGGGGAGGGTTTCAGAAGATCCGCCGGAGGTTCACTTCGGGGTTGGGGCGCACCTCGCGGTAGCTAGCGGCGGCGCTGTCGCGGCGGCGCCGCAGCGGATCATGGCCCAGGCTGCGCATCAGCAGGGCGATCGGCTGCAGCACCAGCACGTACACCGCCCCCAGGATCAGGTGGCTGTTGATCCAGCCCAGGCCGTGGCCCAGGGCCATCCAGCCCCGGTAGGGCCCGGCCAGGCCGCGGGGCCAGGCGATGCCCAGGGCGAGGGCCGGGATGCCGATCCACAGGGTCCATTCCCGGAAAGGGTGGCCATGCAGGGCGGGCAGCAGCCAGCCCAGCAGCACCGGAAACACGAGGCCGATCAGCAGGCCGAACTCCCGCAGCTGCCGCGGGCTGGGGGCGAGGGAGGTGGTGTTGGCCATAGCAGGGTGGGGGCGACGGGGTGGGGAGGCTGTTGGGGTCCGGGGGATGGGCGCTGAGGATGGCTTCGAGAGTGGGCGCTGGGCTTGCCTGGCGGTCAGCAGACCTGGGGCGGTTCAGAGGGCCTGGGAGTGGAAAGCAGCTGCTCTCGATGGGATCCCTGGCTTGGCCTGGCGCTCTAGGTGCCTGGTGCTCAAGGGGCCCGGGGTGGTTCAGCGGGCCAGGGGCGGTCAGTCGAGTTCGAATTCGTCCTTCCATCTCTCATACTGGTTGCGTTTGGGCTGTTCTTCCTTGAGCAGCAGCTGATTTTCCAGCACCAGCACATCCATCTCGGTGCGCATGAAGCAGCGGTAGGCGTCTTCCGGGGTGCAGACGATCGGCTCGCCGCGCACATTGAAGGAGGTGTTCACCAGGCTGGGGCAGCCGGTGCGGCGCTGGAAGGCGCGGATCAGGTTGTGGTAACGGGGGTTGGTGCGCGCACTCACGGTCTGCACCCGGGCGGAGTAATCCACATGGGTGATCGCTGGTAGCGAGGAGCGGGGCACCTTGAGCTTTTCGATGCCAAACAATTGCTCCGCCTCGGGCCCCATCGGTGTGCAGAGCTCTTGCTTCACCGGCGCCACCAGCAGCATGTAGGGGCTGCTGGCCGACAGCTCAAACTGGTTGGCCACCTCCTCCTCCAACACCGAGGGCGCGAAGGGGCGGAAGCTCTCGCGGTACTTGATCTTCAGGTTCATCACGCTCTGCATCTGGCGGTTGCGTGGGTCGCCAAGGATCGAGCGGCCCCCCAGGGCGCGGGGACCGAACTCCATGGCGCCGTTGAACCAGCCGATCACCTTGCCCGCATCGAGCAATGCGGCCAGCCGCTCAAACAAAGGGCCATCCTCCAGGTAGGAGAAGGGGGCGTTCACGCTCCTCAGGTAGGTCTGCACCGCCTCGTTGGAGAAGCGCGGACCGAGGTAGGTGCCCCCCATGGCGTCGTGGGGCTGGGCCGTGCGGGGCTGCTGGAAGTGCTCATGCCAGGCCACCAGGGCCGCGCCGAGGGCCGAGCCGGCGTCGCCGGCGGCGGGCTGGATCCAGATCCGCTCGAAGATCCCCTCCCGCAGCAACTTGCCGTTGGCCACGCAGTTGAGGGCCACGCCGCCGGAGAGGCAGAGGTTGGTGGCGCCGGTTTCGCGGCGCAGGCTGCGGGCCAGCTTGAGCACGATCTCCTCGGTGACCTCCTGGATCGAGGCGGCCAGATTCATGTGGAACTGGCTGAGCTCCGTTTCCCCCTGCCGCGGCGGCCGCCCGAAGAGCTTGTTGAACTTGCGGCTGGTCATCCGGAAGCCGCGGTGAAACTTGAAGTAGCTCAGATCCAGCCGGAAGGTGCCATCGGGCTTGATGTCGACCAGGTGGCGGCGGATCGTGTCGGCGTGGACGGGCTGGCCGTAGGGGGCGAGCCCCATCAGCTTGTATTCGCCCGAATTCACCTTGAAGCCGCAGTAGTAGGTGAAAGCGGAATAAAGCAGCCCCAGCGAATGGGGGAAGCAGATCTCCCACAGCGGCGTGAGCCTGCTCCCCTCCCCCAGCCAGGCCGAGGTGGTGGCCCATTCCCCCACCCCATCCATGCAGAGCACGGCCGCTTTCTCAAAGGGGCTGGGATAGAAAGCGGCGCCGGCGTGGGAGAGGTGGTGCTCGGAGAAGAGCAGCTCCGGCAGGCTGCCGCGGTCGGGCTCCGGGCTGCCTTGCGCCGTCGCCATCGCGGCGGCGAGCTTCTGGAGTTGCTTGCGGATCTCGGTCTTGAGGAAGAGCTTTTCCTTCAGCCACACCTGCATCGCCGCCACGAAGGAGCGTCCCCCCCGGGGCGCGGCACCCAGATAGGTTTCCAGCAGCCTCTCAAAGGTGAGCAGCGGTTTTTCGTAGTAAACAACCGCATTCAGATCACTCAGGCTGAGATTCTGGCTCTCCAGGCAGAAACGCACGGCCTGGGTGGGAAAGGCGGCATCGTGTTTGCGGCGGCTGAAGCGCTCTTCCTGGGCTGCGGCCAGCACCCTGTCGCCGTCAATCAGGGCGGCGGCGCTGTCGTGGTAGTAGGCCGAGATGCCCAGGATTTTCATCGAACGGTGACCATGGCTGTTCGGGTCTGGGCTGGGTTCGGGCCTCGGCTGCGGGCCGGATTCCGTTGCGGATGGGGAGGCCGCAGGCGGCTTACCCATCCCTGCCGCTCCGCCAGGGCGGTGCCGGAGGGTGAATCTAGGAGAGGGCTCCGGCCTTCAGCCGAGGCGCCGGGACTGGTCTGGCTGTCGTCGGAGCTACTCTTCAGGGGGGTGCCAGCCGCCGCCAGATCGCAAAGGTGGCCCGTCGGGGGTCTGCGCTGGCCAGTTCCCGGCCGCGCTGATCGAGCCGTTTCCAGGGTTCGAAGCCGGCGGCTCGCAGCAGGGTGGGGCTGAGGGCATTGACGCTGGTGGCACTTACCACCGACACGATGTCCTTCTCGTACACACCGATTTCGCCGTAGGGGCTGTAGGCGGCGGCCGCATCGAAGGGTTGCTGCTGGATCACCAGGGAGGGGCGGGATTCCAGGTCCTGCAGCAGGCGCAGCCGGTCGGCTTCCGTGGGGGCTGCCCGCAGGGGCGCCTGGGTGTCCCACTGGCGGGGATCCACCAGGTCGGCCCGGCTGTAGACCCGGATCGGGTGGGTGGGGCGCACCAGGCTGGCGTAGGGGGCCAGGGCCGAGGCGAGCAGTTCATCGACCAGGGCCACGGGCGGGCCTCCATCCGCCGCCCGCGGTGCACCGGCCACGGCCGGCACCAGGGCCGCCGCCACGGTGGCCAGGTCGACCCGGCTGGAAGGCCCCTCCAGGATGTGGCGCGCCTTGCTCCAGAAGAGCTGGGGGTAGCGGGCCGAGCCGCTCGGCACCGGCACCAGCACCAGCACAGCAAGCATGGCAGACAGCACCGCGGGCAGCAGGGCGCCGAGCCGGCCCGCCGCAGCCCTCGCATCGCCGCTCCGTCTGCCGCCTTCGCAGGCCCGCTGCAGCAGGGTGGGCAGGGGCGAGAAAAGGATGCAGCCCCACATCAGCCGGTAGTTGGAGATCACCTCGTAGGGGAGGTTGATGAACAGGTGGCTGAAGGGCGGCAGCAGGAAGGCCACCAGCACCGCCAGGCCGTAGAGGGAGGCCACGAAGGCATAAAGCTGGTTCTCCGCCTGGTAAGTTCCCGGTTCCCAGGGTCGGCCTTGCCTCGGCAGGCCGGGGGGGGGGATGACCAGGGGGTCGTCGCCCGATTCAGGTGCAACCCCGGCTGGAGCGCGGCCCTGGAGGGAATCCGTAGGGTGCCGGGGCCCTGGCCGCCAGGTGCGGGCCAGGTGCACGATCCCCACTAAAATCGCCGCCATTGCCAAGGTTTCCGGCCGGGATCCGGGGGAGCGCATCAGGTACGACCCCGGCAGGGCGGTAGGCGGTAGCCCCAGCCAGCCCAGGAAGGACCAGGGCACGATGAAGCGGGCCTGCTTGTTGAGCAGCCAGCCGGTTTTGAGGCTGAGCACCAGGATGAGTAGCCCCAGGCTGGCCAGCAGCAGCCAGAGGGCGGTGGGGCGGCTGAGGACTTCAAAGCCATGGCCTTTGCGGGTGTGTCCCCCCAGTCGGGCCGCCCCTACCAGGGTGAGCAGCGGCACCAGCAGCACCAGGGTGCAGAGGGCGAAGGCGCCGTGCAACTTCATCTCCAGCAACGTGAAGGCCAGTAGCGCCCCTACAACCGCGGCGGCCTGCCGGGGTGGTGGTAAGCCGGGCCGAGCCAGCAGCCGCAGCATCACCATCACGGACTCCAGGAAGATGGCGGCCGCCAGGATCGAGCCCTGCAGGGCGTTGTTCACCAGGAAGGCGATCGCCTGGTTGCCGAGGCCGAAGGCCACCAGCAGCCAGTTCAGACTCGCCGCTGTAGGCCCTACATCGGCGGCCTGGAGCAGGCGGAAACTGGAGAGACCGAGCACGGTCACCTCCAGCAGGATCGTGAACCGCTGGGGCAGGCCCTCCAGCAGGACAGCCGCATCGAGGTGGCCGGCCTGCAGCACCACGCTCCAGAGGGTGCAGAAGCGCTGGTAGGTGGGTTGGCGCAGGCCCTCCACCAGGCAGCTGAACGGAGGCGGAGCCTCCAGATGGGCCTGGATGAACGTCTGCAGGTAGTCGCTGGAATCGCCGGGGTACTCGAACGGGTAGGGCCTTAGGGCCAGCAGCAGGCCGATCGCCAGGCTGGTCGCGAGCGCCGTGAGTCCATAGGTCTGCTGGTGAGGAGGGTGGGGATGCAGGCGGGCTGGTGGAGAAGCTGACCCGCCGTTGTCAAGACTTACGGTGCCCTTGCTGGTGTTGTTCCGCAGCAGGGCCGTCAACAGCAGGAGCACCAGCAGCGGGATTGCCGTCCGCAGCAATGGTCCCAGGACCGTTCCGGGCAGTGGCAGGGCCAGCAGCACCAGCAGGGGCGCCAGCAGGGAGGCTCCCACCGCCCGCGACAGCAGGCTGCGGGGCCGCAGTAGGGCCACGCCGTTGAGCAGCGCGAGGCCCAGGAGCAGCAGGCTGAGCGGCGTGGTGAGCAGCGCGGCCCAGCCAGCGGCGCCGCTGGGCAGGGCGGGGGTGATCACTGCAGCTCCTCCAGCAGGCGGGTCACCTCAGCGGCGGTGCGGCGCCAGTCGAAGCCGCTGGCCCGCGCCGGTCCCTCACGCCTGGCCCGGTCCAGCAGGCCGTTGTCCGCCAGCACGGCGGCCATGGCCGCGGCGATCGCCTCGGGCCGCAGCGGATCCACCAGCTGGCCCACCGGGCCCACCACCTCCGGCAGGGCCCCGGCCCGGGCGGCGATCACCGCTGTGCCGCAGGCCATGGCCTCTAATGCGGGCAGGCCAAAACCTTCCCACAGGCTGGCGATGATCAGGGCCCGGCAGCGGTTGAGCAGCTGCAGCCGCTCCGCATCGCCCACCCAGGGGATCCAGCGGCAGCGCTCAGCGATACCGAGTTCGGCCGCCAGCACCTGCAGCTTCGGCGTATAGCGGCGGTCATGGGGCCCCACCAACTGCAGATTTGCTTGGGGTTCGCGCACCAGGGCAAAGGCCTGCAGCACCCGGGCCAGGTTCTTGTGGGGGTCGTGGCGGCCCAGCACCAGGAAAAAAGGCTCTCGTTCGAGGTCGAGGGGCCGCAGCCCGCCGGGGTCGAAGCCCAGCCGGATCGGCACCAGCCGCCGGGCCGGTACCCGCAGCCGGCCGTGCACCTCCCGGGCGGTGGCTTCCGAGTTGCACAGCACCGCCGCGGCCCGGTGCAGCACCAGGGGCACGTAACCCAGGTGGTAGGCCAGCAGCGGGGTGGGCTGGGGGAAGCGCAGGGGCAGCAGGTCGTGGGCCAGCACCACCGAACGCACCCCCCGCAGCAGGGGCGCCTCCGGCAGCGGCGAAAGCAGCAGGGGATTGCCGTGCTGGCGGATGAGGGCCGGGAGCTGGTTTTGGGTCCAGAGCAGGCGACGCAGGTGGGCCCGGCTCCCTTCCGCCGGAGAAAGGTTGGTCGGGATCGGGATGCTGTGGGGCCGACCGGCCAATCGGAAGGGGCCTGGGTCGCCAGCCACCCTGGGTTCGTACGGTTCAGGGGGACGGGGATCGAGCAGGGGCACCCGTTCGGGATCAAGGGCGGCAACCAGATCCCTGGCCACCACGCCGATACCCGTGGGTTTCGGGCCCAGGTAACTGCCGTTGAACAGGGCAAGGGGGCGGCGCGAACTCATGGGCCGGGCTGCAGCGGGTCGCGGGGCTTGGTGGTTGCCTGTCCGTCGGCCGGAGTGGCCGGGACGGCTCCGATCGGCCGGCCGATGGCCGTGGCCAGTCCCCAGAGGACCGCCTCACTTTGCCGGGGTTTGAGAGGCCATTTGGCCACGGCACCGGCCAGCAGCCGCAGACCCCGCAGCCAGCGCACCCAGGCCGGCCTGTGGCGCTGCAGGAAGCGCCAGTAGCTGGTGGTGGTGAGGGCCGCCCGCCGACGAGGATCGCCGCCGCTGCCGCCGCCCCGCTGGTGGGTAATGGCCACCGCCGCGCTCCACAGACAGGGGGCGCCGCTGGCACCAAGGCGCAGGCAAAGGTCGAGGTCTTCGTAGTAGAGGGGCAGAGCCGCATCAAAGCGGGCCGGTGGCGTGTGGGCCGAGGGCCGCAGTGCCAGGCTGCAACCGCTGAGCCAGTCGAGCCTTAGGGGGGTGGAGCTGGCAGCCGCCAGGTGGGAGGCCCGGAGCCGGCGGCGGCGGAAGGCCAGGCCTGGATCGATCCAGCCGCCGCTCGCCTCGAGGTTTCCGTCGGCACCCCACACCGCCGTGCCCACCAAGGCCCGCGGGGGAAGGGGCGCCAGGAGCTGCTCCAACCGTTCGAGCAGGTTGGGTTCGCCCAGGCTCGCATCGGGATTGAGCAGCCACACCCAGCCCTGCCAGCCCTCGGCGGCAAGGGATTGGAAGCCCTGGTTGCAGCCCTCGCCAAAGCCGGCCCCTTCCACTCCGCTGATCCGCATCAGGGGCAGGGCGGCCAGGGCCGGAGTGATCTGCAATGGGTTTGAGTCCGGGGCGTTGTCCACCACCAGCCAGCGCTGCGGCAGGCGGCTCTGGCGGGCCAGGTCGGCCCCCAGCTGCTCGATCGGGGCCTGGCTGTGGTATGCCACCGTGAGGATGGTCAGTTCCACGCTGCGGCGTTGGGCGGCGGCGATCAGACTGCTTGGGCAGGGTTCGGGCCAGTCTGGGGCCTTCCCATGCCCCTTCCCCAGACTTCCCCCGGATGGACCTCCCCGGCGTTCCGGCCGAGTTGCTTCAGACTCTGGCCGCCTCCGCCGGCCCAGGGCAGATCGCCCTGGTGGGGGGGGCCGTGCGCGATCTGCTGCTGCACAGGGTTCACCAGGATCCCTGGCGGGGGCTGCCCGATCTGGATCTGGTGGTGGAGGGCCTGCCCGCCGCCCGGGAGGCCGCTGCGGTCCGGCTGGCCCGCCGGTTGGAGGCCTGCTCCGACGGCCGCCTGCTGGCCTGGCGTGAGCATGGGGCCTACGGCACGGTGGAGCTGGAGCTGGCCCAGGCGACGGCGGGCCCGATCCAGTTGGATGTGGCCACGGCCCGGCGGGAGCACTACCCGGTGGCCGGTGACAACCCCGTGGTGTGCTTTGGCCGCCTGGTGGATGACCTGGCGCGGCGCGATTTCACCATCAACGCCATGGCCCTGCGGCTGACCGTGGCCGATGGGGATGCGCCGGCATCGGACCTGCTGGATCCCCACGGTGGCCAGGCCGATCTGCAGCATCGGCTGCTGCGCTTTCTCCATCCGGCCAGCCTGCGCGACGACCCCACCCGCCTGGTGCGGGCAGCCCGCTATGCGGCCCGCCTGGGCTTCAGCCTCGCCCCCGAGAGCGCTCTTCAGGTGAGTCGCACCCTGGCTCTGTGGCCCTGGGCCTGGCGCCCGGGTGATCCCCCCGCCCAGGCTCCGGCCGGCCTGGGTACCCGCCTGCGGATGGAGCTGGAGTTGCTGCTGGAGCGGGAGCCCTGGCCCAGGGCCCTCGAGGCCCTGCAGGGTTGGGGGGGGCTGGCCCTGCTGGATCCCGCCCTCCAGGCCGACCCCACCTGGCGCCGGCGGCTGGGCCGGGCCGAGCGCCTTGGCCTGCCCCGCATGGTGGCCCTGATCGCCACCGCCGCCGATCCCCTTGGCCTGGCCCAGCGGCTCCAGTTGCCCCACCGGCAGCAGCACCTGCTCCAGGGCCTGGAGGTGCTTCGCCAGCGGCTGGCCCAGGCGGGTGAAGGAGATTCAGCGCTGCATTGGACAAACCTGCTGGAGGGCCATGGGCTGCCGTCCGAGGCGGTGGCCCTGGCCCTGGCGGCCGGGGTGGGACCGCGGCGTCCCCTGCTGCGCTGGTGGCTGCGCTGGCGTCACCTGGGGCCCGGCACCAGCGCCCGGGAGCTGATGGCCGCAGGCCTGCCACCGGGGCCGGCCCTAGGCGAGCGGTTGCGGGGGATGCGGGCCGCACGGTTGGAACGCGAACGCCCTTGAAACCGGCAGCGGCCTCTGGAACGGGCTGCCCCGCCACTGTTACTTCTTAGTACGATCCCGCCAGCTTCTGTCGTTGCGCCATGGCCCCCTTCACGGTGTTGAAGTTCAGCTCTGAGGATTGCGGCACCTGCCACCGCATGGGCAACTACGACGCCAAGGTGGCTGAGGAGCTGGGCCTGGACTTCGTGAGTGTGATGCTGCAGGACACCGAGACCTACCGCCGCTACCGCCGGGTGCTACTCGCCCAATACCCCACCAAGGAGGGGATGGGCTGGCCCACCTACCTCGTGGTGAGTGATGTGGAGTCCGATTTCGTGATCCACGGTGAGGTCAAGGGCGGCATGCCCAAAGGGGATTTCCGCGAGCGCATCCAGGCCACCCTGCCTGCGGCCTGAGCCTTTGCCGTTTCAGCCCGGTTCTGGCCCGGCTGCGTAGCCCAGGGGGTTGCGTTGCTGCCAGGCCCAGCCATCCCGGCACATCGTGGCCAAGTCCCGTTGGGCCCGCCAGCCAAGCTGGCGCTTGGCTTCGCTGGGATCCGCCACCGATTGGGCCGCATCGCCGGCCCGTCGGCCTACCAGCTCGTAGGGCACCGGTCGCCCGCTGGCTGACTCAAAGGCCCGCACCACCTCCAACACCGAATGGCCGCGGCCGCTGCCAAGGTTGAGGGTGAGCAGCTGGGGGGGGGCATTCCAAAGGGCCTCCAGGGCATCCCGGTGGCCTTCGGCCAGGTCCATCACATGGATGTAATCGCGGATGCCGGTGCCATCGATGGTCGGCCAGTCACTCCCATAGATCAGCAGCTTGTCGCGGCGACCCACGGCCACCTGGCTCACGTAAGGGAAAAGGTTGTCGGGCCGGCCGAGGGGATTTTCGCCGATCTTCCCGCTTGGATGGGCACCCACCGGGTTGAAGTAGCGCAGCGCCGCGATCCGCCATGGACCGGTTGGATGGCTTGGGTCACCCTCCTGCCCCCCGGCTCCGCTTTCGGCTAGGTCGGCCAGCATCCGTTCCACGGCGGCCTTGGTGTGGCCGTAGGGGTTGATGGGTTGGACCGTCGCCGTTTCGGGGATTGGCACCCGCTCTGGATAGCCGTAGACGGTGGCGCTGCTGCTGAAGACCAGGGTGTGGCAATGGTGGTCCGCCATGGCAGCCAGAAGGGCACGGCTGCCGCCCACGTTGACGTCCCAGTAGAGGAGCGGTTGATGGACTGACTGGTCCACCGCCTTCAGGCCTGCGAAGTGGATCACCGCATCGATCGCTGCGGCCCCATTCCCCACCCCCTGGGGCGCAAAGGCTGAGTTGAGGGCCTCCGGCGAGCGGATGTCGCCCTCCACCAGCTGGAGCCGCCGCTCGGCATCGCCGCCGACGAGTGCCACTACCCGCCGCAGGGCCTCAGGAGAACTGTTGGCAAAGTTGTCGAGCACCACCAACTCGTGGCCGGCCTCTAGGAGCACACAGGCCGTGTGGGTGCCGATGAATCCGGCGCCGCCGGTGATTAGGACCCTCGCCATCGGGAACCCGGGGGTTTGGGTACCTTATCGCGGAGGCTAGGACGGCTCTAGGGAGGTGTTTCCTGCCAATGTGCCTTTGCTGCTGACCCGGCCGGCTCTCCCCTTAGGTCGGTGCCAAGGACTGGATCAGCTTTTGCTCGCGTTGAAAGTCCCCATCGGCGCCATACCTCCAGCCGCGGCGGCCATTTTGGTGTTGCAACCCGCGGTTGCCGCCCAGTTTCCGGCTTCCATGCTCCGATCCATTGGCCGAGCACCCGCCCGCCGCTAACGCCCCCCTCCTCCCCCGATGGCCGCTTCCCCGGCCCGGGCTCTAGCGGGCTGCAAGCGCAGTCTTCTGCTGTTCGGAGGCGTCAACGTGGCGGTGACCACTACCGCTCTGCAGTTCTTGCTCAGGGTTGTGCCGATCGGGCTGGCCACTTCCCTCAGACAGCTGATCAATGGCGCGCTGGGTTACGTGTTTTTAGGCAAGGGGGTGTTCCGGGTCGATCGATTGGAGCGGCGGTCCGCCGCGGCCTATGCCCTGGTTTCGGCTCTTCCGGTGATCTCCTATGGCCTGCAGATGCGCTTGAAGGGGTTGTGCAGCGTGAGCAGCATGGGTAGCTGATGCAGGTCCGCCCAGCACCGGAGCGCTTCGATCACCAGCAGCTCCGCGGAGGTGGTATGGGCCCCGACGACGAAGTCCTGGTAGGCCGAGCGGCAGCAGAACAGGGCGATGGGATATCGGAGAGCCGTGGAAGGGCTCACCAACTTGGGCAGTTTCGGTGATGCGGCCCGGAGCACCATGGAGACCGCATCCCATAGCGACTCAGCCGCGGCAGGCCGGTGGCCACGGCGGCGAAGGGGCGTTGAGCGCGCAACCCTGAACCACCGGGCAAGACGCAGGCAGCGGCGTCACCGATGCGGCCCTGCCAGGGCAGGCCACTAAGTTGCAGAACGTTGGACGTTCAAGGCGGTTTGCTGATGGCTTCTCCCCAGTGGGACCGCCGCGGCTACTGCCTTGGCTTGGGGTTATATCTGGTCCTGGCCTTTTCTGCTCTGAGCGGTGGGCTGTTGGGGTGGGATGAGGAAACTGATTATCTCGGCATCCGCGGTCAGATTGCCCATGCAGTGCTGCTGCTGCGGGGGGAGCACCCTGACTACCACCGCATCCATTCCAACCTCGAGTACTACGGCACGGTGGGTCTGCTGCCGAGCTGGCTGCTTTGGTTTCTGCAGCGTGGTTTGCTCACCGGCCGTCTGAGCCTCGATCGGGCCCTGTTCAACCCCGCGGTGGAGCACCAGCTCACTGGTTTTTTTGCCATCTCCCACGCGGTGCTGATCGTGGAGATGGTGCTGCTCAGCCTGGTGGCGGTGGCCCTGGCCCGGCGGCTCTCAGTGCGCCACAGCTGGCTGGCCGGGGCCCTGCTGCTGGCCACCCCCTCGCTGCTGGGCCATTCCTTCGTGAACACGAAGGACCTGCCCTTCGCCCTCTTCTACAGCGTCTACACCCTTGGGCTGATCGCCCGGGGCCGCCAGCCCCTGGCAGCCGCCGGCATGGCCTGGCCCCCTTGCAAACCTGCCCTGCTGGCCCTGCTCGGGGCCACCCTGATGGTGAACCAGAAGCTGGTGGCCCTGCTGCCGGTGCTGATCAGCGAGGCGGTGCTGGCTCTGGTGCGCTGGCACCAGCAGCCGCGTTCAGCCCCGGCCGGCAACGCATCCCGGGGCTGGGGGCGCACGCTGGCGCTCCTGCTGTCCCCGCTGGTTCTTCCCCTGCTGGCCTTGGTCGGGGCCCTGGCGCTTCAGCCCTCGGCCTGGGGCCAGCCGCCGCTGCGCTTCCTCGGCGAGGCGTTCGACACCTTCGCGGTGCACAGCTGGGGCGGTTGCCTGTGGTTTGACGGCCAGTGCGTGGGGATTCGCGATCCCGGCTGGTCGGCGGCGGGCTACATGGCGCGTTGGCTCGGGGCCAAGCTTCCCCTGCTGCTGATCGGCCTGCCCCTGGTGCAGCTGGCGGCCTGGGTGCGCTGGGCGGGGCGCGCCCCGGAGCCCGGGACCCCGCCGGCGCCGGGTCCAGCTTCGATCCTGCTGGCGCTGCAGCTGCTGCTGATCCCCGCCCTGGCGGCGCTGCGCAACTCCAACCTCTACGACGCCGATCGCCACCTTCTGTTCGTGATGCCTCCGCTGGTGGTGCTGGCGGTGCAGGGCTTCGAGCGCCTGCTGGAGCTGCCCGCCGCCAGGCCCGTCTGGCGCGGACCCCGGCCCTGGGCCCTGGCGCTTGTGGCCCTGCTGGCCGCGGGCCAGCTGCTGGATGATCTGCTGCTGCATCCTTACCAGCTGGCCTACTTCAACGAGATCGCCCGCCACCGCCTCAATCACAGCAACACCGCCGTGGAGTATTGGTCGCTGTCCGCCAAGGAGGCAGTGCAGCAGGCCCAGCTGAAGGAACTGTTGCCCCTCAATCCCACGGTGGATGACTCCCTCTCCACGCTGCCCCTGTTCATCGGTTTCCGCCAACTCGGCGGCCGGGTCGCCGCCGGTGCACCCCTGCGGCTGCTGTTCCAGGTGCGCAATCCCCCAGAGTTCCTCCTGGCGCCGCCCCCTTCCCTGGCCTGCGCCAGCCCGGTGGAGGTGAGCCGCCGCCAGCTGCTTGCGCCGAAGCTGGTGATGTCGCGCTTGCTGGTGTGCAGGGGGGCCTGATGGGGGTGATCGTGGCGGTGCTGGCAGCCCTGGCGGGGAGCCTGGCCCTGGTGGCCTGGGTAGACCGCCGTCTGCTGCGCCAAGGAGTGCCGAGCCTCGGTGCCCTGGTGGTGGCCCTCTACGGCCTCACCTATGGCCTAGGTTGGCTGCTGTGGAGGCTTGATCCGAGCAGCCTGTTCGGCTACGGCAGCCGCTCCACCCTCGGTGCCCTCGAGGGGCTGGGCCTGCTGTTCGCCCTCGGGCTGCCCGGCCTGGCCCTGGGCTACGGCGCGGTGCGATTGGCCTGGCCGTTGGGAGGCGCCCCCTCTCCGATCCCCGACCGGCAGACCCTGCTGGCCCGCTATGGGCCGCTCCTGCAGCGCCTCTGCGAGATCCTGCTGGTGCTGGCGCTGGTCGGACTGGTGGGGATGGCCAGCCAGGGGGTGTTCCTGCGGGATCCCGAGGCCCAGCGCCAGGCCCTTCACTCCTCCCCCCTGGCCAGGCTCCTTGTGGGCAGCGGGCTGCTCTCCCGCCTGGCCCCGGTGGGGCTGGTGCTGGTGCCGTTGGTCTGGAGCCGCTGGCGACCCTGGCAGCGGCTGGCGGTGCTGCTGCTGTTACTGGCCTGGCTGGCGCTGGGGCTGGCCTCGGGCAGCCGCGGCCAGCTCTTTACCGTGCCGGTTTATCTGTTCGTGGGGGCCCTGCTATGGCGGCGGCTGTCCTGGCGCCGGGCCGCCCTGGTCGCCCTGGCGGGCCTGGTGGCCGGTGTGGTGGTGGCGGAGGGAGTGCGGGTGCAGCGTGAGGGCAACCTGGCCAATCCAGCCCTGCGCCGCCAGTTCGAAACCTTCCAAATCGGTCGCCAGCTGCTCGGCACCAGCCATGAGTTCTATGCCCTGCTACGGCCCGCCGACTGCGCCGCGGATCTGGCGGACGCTCTGGCCCGCGACCCCAGCCTGGCCCTGCTGTTGCCGGCATCGGCCGCGAGCCCCACAGTGGATCAGCTCTACAACGTGGTGCGCCTTTACGACTCCTGCCGCAACCGCCGGCTGGTGCCCACCGGCTGGCAGGGTTTCGAGCGTCTGCCGGCCGGCCTGCTGCCCAGCACCCTGGTGCCCTGGGCCCCGAGCCTCTTCGACGGCCAGGCCCGGGTGGAGGCGATCTCCGCCTCCCTGCGGTTGAAGCCCGGGGAGATCTCTTACAGCACCCTGAGCCTCTTTGCCGATGGTTGGCTCCGTTTCCGCTGGCCCGGTGTGGTGCTGTTTCCGGCGGCCATCGGCGTGCTGCTTGGCCTTGCCCAGAACCTGGTGTTGCTGCTGGCAGGGAGCACGCCGCTGCTGGCCCTGCTTGCCCAGCTGCTCGCCCTAAGCCTGATTAGTACCTGGATCAACAACACCGCACTCACCATGCTCTGGTCTTTGGGCTGGGATCTACCCAAGACCGCCTTCGAGCTGGTGCTGCTGGCGGTCCTGGCCCGGTTCTGGTCGGCGCCCTCCCGGCCGGCGTCAATCGGGCCGGGCTCCCAGGGCCCGCGGCCAGCCCGATGACGGCCCACCTGAGCGCCCCAGGGAGCACCCCTGTGTTCGCGCCCGGCCGCCCTCCCCTGGGTCTGCCGTGGCCGCGCCAGCGGGCGGTGGCCCTGGCCCGTCCGGCCCTTGTCGAGGCCCTGGCGGCATGGCCGGGGGTTGTGGTGCACACCCTTGAGGAGCTCTACCAGCCGCCGGCTCCCTCCCTGGCCTCCCATCGCCCCGCCACCGCCCTCACCCCCGCCACTGGCTCGCGCCTGCTCCAGCACCTGATCGAGGTGGCGCATCCGGCGGGGTTCGGCAGTTGCCATGGCCTGCTGGCCTGCGGCTCCAGCTGGCTGTACGAGGCGAATCCGGCCAACGACGCCGAGCCCGATCCTGTTGACCTCTCGGCCCGGGCCGTGCTGGCTCGGTTGCTACGCCGCCGCTGGAATTCCGCCGCCGTGCCCCCCGGCTGGTGGCGCCGACCCAGCCCGCCTGTCCGGGTCGATCACCCCTTAGTGCTGCTCGCCACCCACCACAACCCCAACTATCACCACTGGCTCACCCTGCCCGGGTTGGCGCCCCTGATGCTGCAGGAGCGGTTCACCCTGGCCACGGAACCCGGCACCGCCCTGGGCCTTACCGCGCCGCCGGGGTGCCCCCTGCCCCCCTTCGTGCGGCCCCTGCTGGGGCTGCTGGCGCCGGAGCTGCCGCTGCTGGAGGCGGCGGCCCTGACGGCCCCGCGGCTGCGCTTCGCCCTGCAGGAGCACGGGAGCGATGTGGTGGTAAGCCCGGCCCTGCTGGCCTGGTGGCGGCGGCGTTGGCAGGCCCTGGCGCCGTCGGTCAGCCATCCCGGGAGGAGGCTGTTCATTTCCCGGAGCGGGGCCCGCTCGCGTCGGTGCCTCAACGAAGCGGCCCTGATCGCCCGATTGGCGCCGCTGGGCTTCGAGCCCCTCTGCCTGGAGACCCTGCCGGTGAAAGAGCAGCTGGAGGCTTTCGCCGCCGCCGCGGTGGTGGTGGGGGTGCACGGGGCGGGACTCACCAACCTGGTGGCCTGCCGGGAGGGCACCACGGTGCTGGAATTGCTCCCCGGCGATGGCCCCTTCAACCACTACTTCTTGATGGCCTCGGTGCTGGGCCTTCGCCACGGTCACCTGATTGGCCGGCGGCAGGATCCCGCCAGCGACGATTTCAGGGTGGATCCAGACCAGCTCCTGGTTCTGCTTGGCCTGGCCGGCGTGGAGATCCCGGCATGAGCCGGCCAGGCCCGGTCGAGGACTCCGGAGCTCCGTGGGCCCAGGCGGCGATCACCGTGGTGCTGCCGGTCTATGGCCGCGCCCCCCTGGTGGAGCTGGCCGTTGCCAGTGTGCAGGCCCAGAGCGATCCTCACTGGCGGCTGTTGATCGCCGATGACGGATCTGAGCCCGCCACCGAGGCCTTGCTGCGGCGGCTGGCGGCTACAGATGGCCGCATCAGGCTGGTGAGGCGGCCCCGCAACCTCGGCCTCTTCGCCAACCTCAATGCCGCCCTGGCCGAGCTGGATACCCCCTGGCTGCTGATCCTCTGCAGCGACGACCTGCTCGAACCCGAGGCCCTGGACGTGCTGCGGGGCCTGATCACGGTTCATCCGGCCTGTGATCTGGTGCTCTCCAGCTACCGCTCGATCGATGCGGCCGGCGCGTTTCGCTTCGATGTGAACGGTTGGTACACGGACCATTTCGCCCCCACCACCCGTGAATTCGCCGCCGGCGATCTCCTGCCGGTGCTGCTGCGCTTCGGCAGCATCAATGGCAACATCACCGGCCTGCTGATCCGCGCCTCCCTGTTTGCCCGCACCGGGCCCTGGCGGCAGGACTGGCGCCAGGCGGCCGACTGGGAGTGGTTGATCCGGGCGGCGGAGCATACGGCCGTGCTGGTCAACCGCCGCCAGATCGCCCGGGTGCGGGTGCATGCCCAACAGCTCTCCACCGCCAACCGGATCGACCAGCGGGAGGGGGAGGAGATCACGGCGGTGCTGCGCCTGCTGCGGCACCATCCCCTGCTGGGTCGCTGGCCGCAGCGCCACCGCTGGGCGGCTTACCACGCCCAGTTCCTGCTCTGGAATGCCCTCAAAGCCCTGCCGCGGGTGGGCTGGCGGGCCACCGCACGGCAGCTCAATCTGATCAGGCGCCGCATCGGCCTGGGCCGCACCGCCCTGGCCTTGCTGGCCGTGCTGCCAGGCAGACTGCGGATCCGTGGCACCGATCGGCCCTTGCCGCCCCCTGCCCCCTGAACCGCTTCCGGCACCCCCCCTGAACGATCCTCAGCGCCCTCTGCCGGCCGTTGCCGACCGCTCGCCAGCCCCGCGCCTGGCCGCGCTGCTGGGCCGCGGCGAGGGTTGGCTGCTGCATCCGGGGCGTTCCGCCTTGCTCGCCGTGGTGCTGGGGGCGCTGCTGTTGCCCGTTGTGCGGGAGCGCTGGCCCATGGCCGCTCTGGCGCTGCTGGCCTTCTGGCTGCTGCTGCAGACCCTGCGCCTGGAGGCGCCGCTGCTGGAGAAGGTTCCCTTCCCGCCGCTGACGGTGCTGGTGCTGGGGATGGTCATGCGCTGGGGGCTGGGCCCCCTGCTGATGGCCCTGGCCGGCGGTGGCGGCGACCCCTTCCTGGGGGTGTGGGTGGACCATGGGACCTCCTCCCAGCTGCTCTGGCTGGCGATCACCGCCGCGGTCGTGCTGCTGGCCCAGTTGCAGCGGCGGGCCATTGCCCAGGCCGCCGCCGCCCTCCCGCCCGCCCCCTTGGTGGGGGCGTTTCAGGCCGATCCCCTGCTGCGCCGCCGCCTGGGCTGGGTGGCGCTGCTGCTGGGGACATACATGCTGGTTTATCTGGTGCTGTCGGTGCTGTCGGGCGCCTTCGATCGCCAGTTCGACACCTATCTCCGCTGGGTCCACACGTTGTGGCGGCTCGATACGCCGGTGGCCGCCTTCTCGCGGCTGCGGGACCTCTGGCTGGTGCTGGTGCCCCTGCTGCTCGTCTGCCTGCGGGGGGTCGGGCGCTGGCTCACGGCCGCCCTGCTGTTGCTGTTCCTGGCGGTGGCCCTGCTGAGCGGTTCCCGCGGGTTGCTGTTCTATCCGCTGCTACTGCTGCTGGCCGGGTTGTGGCTGGTGCCGGTGCCCCCGCGCCTGCTGCGCCGGCTGGTGCTGCTGGCCGCGAGCTTGATGCTGGTGCTCTCCCCCCTGATCTTCGTGGTGCGCGACAGCGCCGCCTTCCAGGCCAGTCGCGGCCTCGATCCGCTCGGCCGGCTGGCAGCGGTGGGGGCGGTGCTGCAGCATCCGGAGCCGCTGCTGGCCAAAACCCGCTGGATCGGCCGCGATCTCTACGCCTGCCACGATCCCTACCTCTTCACCCCGGCCCACCGGGCTGATGCCGCCGTGGGGGCGGCGGGGCTGCCCAATCTGCTCTGGCTCTGGGTGCCGCGTCACCTGCGGCCCGACCGGCCCGAGATCTTCGATGGCCCGCGGATCGCCAAGCAGCTGCAGGGGGTGCCGCGGGGCACCTGGGCCGATGTCTGGTTCCCCTGCTTCTCCCTCCCCGCCGACCTGTGGCGCCGCTGGGGCTTGGCCGGGATCGCTTTGGGAGCGCTGCTGGTGGCCGTGGTGGTGAATGCCCTGGGTGCCCTCTGGTACCGCAGCCTTTCCCTGGGGGGCCGGACCTTTGGGCTGCTTCTGCTGCTCTACCCGGCCAGCTACTTGCAGGCCTTCCCCTTCGGCACGGTGCAGGAAACCAGCTGGGCGCTGTTTTGGGAGTTGCCCAAATACCTGCTCACCCTTGCCGTGCTGGGGGCCCTGGTGGATCGTCTGGCCGGCAGAGCCGGCCCCGCCGCTTGATGCGCCGCGTTCTCTTTCTCACCGAAGATCGCGAGGATTACCTCGCCGACGGGCTGCTCCACGGCCTGATCGGGCGCGACGATCTCAGCGTGGTCGATTACCCCCGCAAGGGGGTTCTGTACCGCGATGGCCGCGGCGGCCAGGGGGGCTTGGGCATCCGGGGTGGGGGCTTCACCCTCTACGGCCTGCTGGAGGACCGGGCGGTGGACCGCTCGTTTGTGATCCAGCGGCTGGAGCGCGGCGGCTTCGACCTCGTGGTGCTTGGCCAGGTGTGGCGCCAGTGGGGCCAGTTGCTCGATCTGGCTCCCTGGCTCCAGACGGTGCCGGTGGTGCTGCTCGATGGCGACGACGACCCGCGCCTCTTTTTCCGCTCCGGCACCCGCCTGCGGCGCTACGGCTGGCAGCCCTTCCCGATCCGGTCGCGGCGCTGCCTTTACCTGAAGCGGGAATGGCACGGTCAGGGGCGCTCCCTGCACAGGCCCCAGGTGGCGGCGGCCTCCTTTGCGATCCCCGCCGCCAAGATCCTGCCCGCTGATCCCGCCGCTCAGACCCAGGAGTTCGCCACCCATTGCGTCGACCCTGAGGTTGGTGCCGCCCTGGGCCTGCCCGGCCACCATGCCTTCGCCAGCGAGGCGGCCTACTACGCCGACCTGGCCCGCTCCCGCTTCGCCATCACCACCCGGCGGGGCGGCTGGGACTGCCTGCGCCACTACGAGATCGCCGCCGCCGGGGCTGTTCCCTGCTTCCGCAACCTGGAGGCCAAGCCCGCCACCAGTGCCCCCCATGGGCTGCGCAGTGGCGTGAATTGCCTCAGTTACCGCGACTGGCCCGATCTCGAGGCGCAGGTGGCCGGGATCTCCCCCGCCGCCCATGAGCGCCTGGTGGACGGTGCCCAGGCCTGGGTGGGGGGCCACACCACCGCCGCCGCCGCGGCCCGGCTGCTGGCCCTGGTGGATCGGCTGTGAGAGGTGACCGCCATGGTTGAGCTGCGGCGGGGCTGGCTGCATCTGGCCGGTGGGGCAGGGCTGGGGCGGATCGGAGGCTTCCTGAGCAACCTGGCCCTCTCCCGCCTGCTCGGTCCCGCCGACCTGGGGCTGTTCAACCTGGTGACCACCACCGTTCAGACCGGCGACACAATGGTGCGGCTCGGGGGCGATTTCGCCCTCAACTACGAGCTGGGGGGCGAGGCCGGCTCCCTCGACACCCCGCGGGGCCGCAACCTCACCGCGGCCTTCAGCCTCCAGACCCTGCTGGTCACCGCGGTGATGCTGGCGGGCCTGGCCGTATGGCTCGGCCCTGGCCAGGGGCTTTTCCCCGCCGCGGTGACGGGGCCCCAGCGCCGCCTCTGGAGTGGTCTGCTGCTCTTGATGGTGGGACTGGAGGCCATCTGCGCCGTGCCCTGGGAGGTGCTGCTGGTGGGCCGCTCCACCCGTCGCCTGGCCCTGCGCCAGGGCCTGTTTCTGCCGCTGCGGCTGGTGCTGGCCGCCGTCGGGGCGGCCTGGGGCCAGATCACGGGCGCCCTGCTGGGCTGGACCCTGGTGGCCCTGATCCAGCCCCTCTGGCTGGCCTGGACCCTGCGAGGGGTCTGGCCGCCACCACCGCCGCAGTGGTGGCCTCCCTGGCCGGTGTGGCGCCAGCTGCTGCGGCGGGGTCTGCCCTTCTACGGCGCCAACCTGCTCTCCTCGCTGGTGTTCTTCCCCCTGCTGCTCAGCCTCGCCGCCAGGTCGGGGTTGGAGGACGTGGGTTTTCTGCGCATCGGCCAGATCCTGCAGCAGCTGTTCGCCCTGCTGCCGGGCACCTTGGTTCCGGTGCTGTTTCTGCGCCTGCGTCAGGCCGAGAGCTTCGATGAGCGCATGCGGCAGGTGGAGCGGGTGTTCCGCCTGCTCTGGAGCCTGCTGCTGTTCGTGTTGCTGGCCTACGGGCTGGTGGATGGGCTGGTGATCCGCCTTTTCTTCGGGGCCAGCTACCTGCCCTCGCTCGGGCCGACCCGGATCATGTTGATGACCTCCCTGATGGAGGTGCTGCTGCAGATCCTGATCCAGCCGCTGATGAGCTCGGGTCTGATGCGGCGCTATGCGCTCCTGGTCAACGGCGGCACCCTGCTGGCCGCCCTGGCCGGCTGGATTCTGGTGCCGCGGCTGGGGCTCCAAGGCTTTCTGATCGCCAAATACCTGGTGGCGATCCTGCCCCTGCTGCCCCTGCTGGCGGCCGCCCGTCAGCCCTTCGTCGAGGCCGGCCGGCTACTGCCCCTGCTGCTGATCACAGCCGCCCTCACCCTCTATCTCTTCGCTGGCGACCTGCTGCCCGTGGGCCATGGCCTCGAGCGACCCCTGCTTGCCCTGGCCATGGTGGTGCTGGTGATCGCTTACCAGCGCGATTACCGTGATTTGCTGGTGAGCCGTTAGGAGTCTGCCCGGGAGGATCCAGCGTGGCAGCGGGCGGTTCGTCGCCACGGTTGCAGCCTGATCATGGTGGGGTTGTCGGCTGGCGGTCCTAGTGAGGTGTCTCCAGCCGGCCTGGACTGGACCCAGGAAACACGGCCAGGGCCAGGGCGGTTCCCACCGCGCCAATGGCTGAGGGGATCAGGATGAGGTTGAGAAACAGGTTGGTGTAGTGCTGCAGATTAGAACCTGGGTCGTAAGGCCGATAACCAGCGACTCCGATGCAGACGATGACTGCAAGCAGAAATGAGATGCCGCTGATGGATTGAGGATCAGAAAGGTTCAGCCCTGGTTTGTTTGCGCTGGCGGGGCTGAATCGGAGGGACTGGATGATGGCGGGAAGAATCAGTAGGAAAGGAACCGAAATCCGATAGATTCCATTGATGAAAATGAAATAAGTGCCTACCAGTAATGTGCTGCCGATCACGAATAGAATGCCAATCAGCCTATCCCGGAACCTTGTTGATGTTAGGGATCGCCTGACAGTACAGGCAAGGCTCTGGATTCCGAATGGATCACTGGCGGATAAGGCACTGGAAGCGATCAGGGTGATCGAGGCCAGTTTCAAGCCCAGCAGGCCGATACCGTCAAGGTTTGGTTCCACCAGAGTAGCCAGGCCATAGGAGAGACCACCGTCGACATCTTTGTAGCTTTCCCTTAACATGGCCTGGAGGTCAGGCCACAATCCAGCAAAACTTGATGAGGCGATCGCCATGGGAATCACAGCTGCCAGGAATGACAACCTTCCAGGCAGAATCTCCCAATAGTTCAAGATCAGCAGAGGCGTTAGCAGCAGGGGGTACACTTTGCCAAGGCTTCCCATGACAAACAACCCCGTGAGGAGACTTGTCTTCAGCACTGATGGCGGCCTTGCGGCAGCGAGAAGTCCTGAAAAGATCAGAATGATTAGAATAATTAGATCGATGTTTCCCCTTTCCAAGGCTAGGCGGAAGGGATAGAGCAAGAGGCCACATGCAGTTGCCATTACAAGTCTCCACTGTCGGAGGCAGAGAGCGTAGGCCAACAAAACCGCTGCAATGGCGATAGCTCCAATCGCAACGCCAACCCATAGGGTGTCTTCTTTGCCAACGCCAAAAAACCGAGCCAAGCTAATAAATAATCTTGGAATATTAGTCTGATTAAAATAGCAACCTTTCTCGTAAATTGTTTCCAATGGCCTCGAGCAGCTTGCCCCATTGAGCGTCACAACTTGCAGATCGATGAAATGGTCGATTCGACCCACATTGCTGAAAGCTGGGCCAAGGATAAAACTTGTACTGCGATCCTTGAAGGCATAGAAGATAAGTTCTGCAATTGCTGTTAGCCCCATGATGGCGCTTATGAGGATTGCCGGCATGTCGTTATCGAAGGTTGAGGGGGAACAGAGCGTAGGAGGCAATCATCATCACAAGGGTGGTGGTCAGCCAGGCTCTGGTTGCAAGCAGGATTAGCCCGGCCTTTGTTCGTCGGGGGCCGCTTCGCGTGCTGCTCAGAAAAAGGAGGATCATTAACAGAAGCTCAATCCCTAGACAAAGCTTCGCATTCAAGCCTGTTGCTGAATGCAGAGATAGAGCGCCAGAAAACAAAACCTGCGAATAGACAAGCGGAATCTGCATCGTCGAGCAGTTGGGCGTGAAGTGTATAGCGCGACTGAGGTTCTGTCAATGCTTTCTATGCATTGGCAACCATCTTTCCTGGATTTGGCGATTCTGATCTGTGTCGCTAAGATCTAAAAATGTCCTGATGCTCCGGGTATTTCATTGCTGATCGCTCCCCGATGGCTTTGGATAGCCCAGGTCGCGATGTTCGCCCTCGTGGCGCACCACCAGCCCCTGCTCGCCCAGCCGGCGCTGGAGAGCCTGGCTGTCGCCGCAGTCGTGGGGCACCTCCATGGCGAAGTCATGCACCCGGGCGATCCAGGTGCCGCAGTGTTCAAAGAGGGCGAATTCACTGCCCTCGATGTCCACCTTCAGGAAGTCGACAGCGCCGAGTTCGGCCAGCAGGGCCTCCATGTTGACCACCCCTGGCGCTGTCTCGGCCAGGACATCAAGCTGGCGGTTGCTGCCGCCGGCCAGGCCACAGATCACCCGGGCCCGCTGATCCCAGCCGTTGCTGTGCAGATTGGCGTGCAGCCGTTCACACAGACCCGGTTGGGCCTCCACCGCCGTGACCCGGTTGGCGGAATCGGCGGCCAAGGCGTAGAGGCTGAATAGGCCTTCGTTGCCCCCAGATCCAGGAATCGCCGCGAGCGCTCGATCCAGTCGGCGTAGTCGTAGCAGCGGCTGCCGAAGATCTCCCGCACCACACCAAAGTCGCCGCTGTTGATCCGCACCGGCCCGCGCCGGGAGCGCAGGGTGAGGGGAAGGGGCATCAGTCCGTCGGCCGGCCCGAGGCTGCGGTGGGCCAGCACGCTGGGCAGGCGGCGGGCCATACAGCCCAGATAGCGCAGGGCACCGCGGTTGCCGAGGATTCCTCGCACCTGGGCTAGTTCCTTAAGGAGCCGGATCGGTGCCGGGGGATTGGCGGAGGACCCCATGGAAGGTGGCGTAAGGGATGGGCTGCACCACGCCGGTAGGGCTTGGCGGGATGCGATGGTGACCGGCCCATACGGTCACTCCGGCTGGCCCCTCGGCGAGGGAAGGGTTGGCGGTGAGCCGATCGTAGGCAGAGGCGAAGCCGCGCCCGGGGTAGCGTCGAGCTGCCGGCCCGTTGCCGATGAGGCTGCTCCATTTCCTGCCGGTCTATGCCCCCGCCTGGCAGTTCGGGGGGCCGGTGCTGAGTGTGTCGCGCCTCTGCGAGGGGCTGGCGGCGGCGGGGGCTGAGGTGGAGGTGATCACCACCAATGCGGGCCTGCCGGACTGGCCCCCGGAGCAGCTCGGGGTTCCGGTGCAGCAGCAGGGGGTGCGGGTGGTGCGCTACCCCGTGGACCGGGCCACGGGGCCGATCCGCTCCCGTGCCCTTGAGGCGGCCCTTCCCTTCCATCTCGCCCGCGCCGAACTCCTCCATCTCAGCGCCGTATGGCAACCACTTGGTCTGCCGGTGCAGCGGGCCGCCCACCGGGCCGGGGTGCCGGTGGTGCACAGCCTGCGCGGGGCCCTGGGGCCCTACGGACTGGGCCGGGGCTGGTGGAAGAAATGGCCCTATTTCCTGCTGCGGGAGCGGCCCCTGCTGCAACGGGCCGCCGCCCTGCACTGCACCAGCCGCCAGGAGGTGGAGGAGCTGCGGGGCCTGGGGCTCAAGGCCCGGCGCTGGATCCTGCCCAACCCCCTCGATCTCTCCGCCCTGCGCTGCGATCCCGCCCTCGGCCGCGCCTGGCGCGCGCTCCACGGGCTGCCCCAGGGGGAGCCGCTGCTGTTGATCGCCGGCCGGCTGCACCACAAGAAGGGCCTGGATCTGCTGCCCGGGGTGCTGGCTGCCCTGGCCGATCGCCCCTGGCGGCTGGCGGTGATCGGCAACGACGACGACGGCAGCGGCCGCAGGCTGCGGCAGGGCCTGGAGCGGGTGGGGCTCAGCGGCCGTTGCCTGTGGCTGCCGGCCCTGCCCGCCGCAGAGCTGCTGGGTCCCTACAATGCCGCCGACCTGCTGCTGCTGCCCAGCCGCCACGAGAACTTCGGCAACGTCGTGGTGGAGGCGATGGCCTGCGGCTGCGGCGCCCTGGTCACCCCCCGGGTAGGGGTGGGCGGCGATGGGGCCGCGTTACCAGGGCTGCAGGTGGTGGAGCGGCGGCGGGAGGCCTGGATCCGTGCCCTGGGGCGTTGGCTGCAGGATCCGGGGCGACCCGGCGAGCTTGGTGGCCGCGCCGCTGCCCTTCGATTCTCCAGAGATTCGATCGTTGCGGAAGCTCTGGCTGGCTATTGCGCCATCGTGGTGGGCCGGTCCGCCTGAACCGGCCGGCCGGCATGGCCTCTGCAGGCGCAGGCCGATCTGGATCGTGTTGCATCTGAAGTCTGCATTCATGTGGCCCTCCAGTGCATGGTGCTGCCTGGCTGAAATTCAGTACTGTTGCTGATTTGTGGCGTTGCTGATCGATGGATCGAAGGCTGTTCAGGTCCATCCCGTTGTTGGAGACCGTTGCGATTGCGGCTGCCCTGGCCTATGCGACGGCTCTCTATCTTGCCAATCTCCTGGCCTGGCCGGGCAATGTTTCCGTTCGGGAATGGTGGGGCTCCGAACTGGCGATTCGCTACTGCGCGGGTTTTGTCCGTCGCGGAATCCTGGGTCAGCTCTCTTGGCAGATCAGTGGTTGGTTCGGTCACCAGTCTTCCTATGCCCTGGCTTTGTCCCTGGTCATGGCGGCAACCGTGCTTTTGCTCGGTCTCTGGTTGGCCTGGCACTTGGTGCGGCGCTCTGGCTGGAGGCTTGGTCTGTTGATTCTGGCCGCCCCGGCAGGCTGGCCTGTGCTGATGGTGCATGGCGGTGCCACGTTCCGTAAGGACCCACTGCAGATCCTGCTCGGGGTGTTGTTGTTGTGGCTGTGGCGAGAGAGGGTGAGGGACCGTTCGCCGGCGCAGGCCCCGGATATCTGGTTGGTGTTGGCAGGTGTGGAAATTGTTGCGGTTTTCAACCATGAACCCTTTGCCTTATTGATTCTGCCAACTCTGGCGATCGCCGTTCATTGGCAGAGCCGCGACTGGCGCCGTGCTCTGTTGGCTATCTCCCCGGGTCTGCTCGCTTTTCTGTTGGCGATCTGGCGTAAGGGAACGGCGTCCCAGGTAGCCTGTCTCCGCGCCGATCTGCAAAGGCTTGGCCTGCTAGCGCCCTCGGAGATGCCGGGCTCATCGATCACCGAGCTGGCCCGATCCAGGCCCTCCTACCCCACCTGGGATCTCGATCTCAGTCAGTTGGGCTGGTCCGTTTTCCATCTCCTTGCCATGTCAATGGTGGTGGTGCTGGCCTATGCCCTGTTGTTGCGCCTCAGCCAGCCCTCCAACGGACTTCAGCCTGGGTTTGGTAAGGCCTGCAGCCTCTGGGCCATCCAGCTGGGTGTGGCGATGCCGTTGTTCGTCACCACCGTTGATTACGGCCGGATGATGGCGATGACCTTCTGCAGCGGACTCGCTTACCTCCTGCTGTTCCGCACCCCTAACCCCGCGGCGATGGCCACGGTTGCCCCCCGATCCGACCGACTCTGGCCTGCGGCATGGCTTGCGCTGCTGGAGCTCTGGCTGCTGCCCAGTCATTGCTGCACTTACAGCATCAAGCAGATCATTGCCTTTGTGCCCTACGCCGCCGCCAGTCAGTGGAAGGCCCTGCTGTTGGATGGGCTGGCTGTGGTTCCCGCCTCCCTGCCCCGATGACCCCCACCATCGCCGGCGTGGTGCTCACCCTCAACGAGGAGCAGGACCTGGAGCGGGCCCTGGCGTCGCTGGCCTGGTGCGATGAGCGCCTCGTGCTCGACAGCGGCAGCACCGATGCCACGGCGGCGGTGGCCCGGGGGGTGGGGGTGCCGTTGGTGGAGCACCGCCAGGCGCCCCCCTTCCGGATCAGCGAGCAGCGCAACTGGGCCCTCGGCCAGGCCGGCCTGCGCAGCGACTGGGTGCTCTTTCTCGATGCCGATGAGCAGGTGGGCCCGGAGCTGGCGGCCGAAATCCGGCGCCGCATCGCGGCCGCTGATGCCCCCGATGGTTTTGAGCTCACCCCCCGCTACTGGTTCCTGGGGCGCTGGCTGAAGCGCACCCAGGGCTACCCCAACTGGCATCCCCGCCTGGTGCGCCGCGGCGCCCTGGGTTTTGAAGGGGGGGTGTGGGAATGCTTCCCGGCCGGGGCCGCCGTGGGCCGCATCCCCCTGCCCTACGAGCACTACGCCTTCAGCAAGGGCCTCGACGACTGGCTGGAGCGCCACCGCCGCTACGCCAGCTGGGATGCCGAGCGGATCGTGGCCTTCCGGCGCCAGGGTGATGCGGCCGCCCTAGGCACCCGCCGTTTCGTGGCCCTGCGGGCGCTGGCGGCGCGGCTCTGGCCGCTGCGGCCGCCCCTGCGCTTTCTGCAGAAGTACGTTCTCCAGGGTGGCTGGCTGGAGGGCTGGCAGGCCCTGGTGTTCGCCGGCCTGATGGCCTCCTACGACCTGATGACCGTGGTGAAGGTGATCGAGCTGCGCCGCCGCCAGCGGGGGCTGCCGCTGTGAGCGCTCCCGCCGCCGGTGACCCTCCAGGGTCCAGGTTCCCCGATGCCAACTCGGCTGGCCTCCCCAGCCTCGGCCGAAGCGCCTATCGCCCCGCCTCACCCGCCGTGCCTCCCGAGTTGCTGATCCTCAGCGAGCATTTCGCCCCCAGCACCGGCGCCACCGCCCAGCTGGTCACCGACCTGACCCTCGGTCTGGCGGCCCGGGGTCACCGCTGCCGTGTGCTCACGGCCACGGCCGGCGGGCCGGTGGCGGGCCTGGAGGTGGTGCGGCTCGGGCTGCCGCGCCGCGCTGGCGCCGCCGCAGGCGCGCCGGTGGGGGTGCTGGCCAAGGCCGCGGCGGGGCTGGTGTTCGTGTTGGGGGGGCTGGGCTGGTGCCTGCTGCACGGCCGCCGCGGCCAGCGGCTATTCATCGTGTCCAATCCGCCGTTCGTGGGGTTGGTGGGCCCGCTGCTGCGCGGTCTGCGGGGGATGGACTATGTGTTCCTGTTCCAGGATCTCTTCCCCCGCTCCGCAGCCCTCACCGGGGTGCTCCCCGCCAGCGGGCCGATCACGGCCGCCTGGCGCAGCTTGATGGGTTGGGTGTGCCGCAGCAGTAGCGCCACGGTGGTGCTCAGTGATGCCATGGCCGAGCGCTGGCGGCGGGAGTTGCGCCGCCCGCTGCCCCTCACGGTGATCCACAACTGGGCGGTGGAGAGGGCCCGCGATATCCCCAAGCAGGCCAATCCCCTCGCCCGTGAGTGGGGGGTGGGCGACACCTTCACGGTGCAGTACTCCGGCAACTTCGGCCGCCTCCACGAGCTGCTCACCCTGCTGGAGGCGGCCCGGCTGCTTCAGGACGCTCCAATCCGCTTCCTGTTCATCGGCGGCGGTGCCAAGCAGGCCCAGATCACCGCCTACCGCGATGCCTTCGGCCTCGACCGAGTGCTGGTCAAGCCGTACCAGCCCCGCGAGCAGCTGCCCCTGAGCCTCGGCGCCTGCGACCTGGCCGCCATCGGCCTGATCCCCGGTGCCGAGGACACCGTGGCCCCCAGCAAGTTCTATGGAATCCTGGCCAGTGGTCGGGGCGTGTTGCTGGTGGCCCAGAGGGGCTGCGACCTCGCCCAGCTGGTGCTACGCGAAGGCTGCGGCGTGGTGGTGGAGCCCGGTGAGGTGGCGGAGTTGGCCGTGGAGCTGCGGGCCCTGGCGGCGGATCCGGACCGGGTCCGGCAGATGGGGGAGCGGGCCCGCAGCCTCTACCGGGAGCGTTTTGGCCTGGAGCGCTCCCTGGCGGCCTACGAAGCCCTGCTGACGTGATCCTGATGGTCACCTACGACACGCGCCGCCGCGGTGGCATCGAGCGGCTCAGCCTCCAGGTGCGCGACGCCCTCCGCCAGGCCGGCCATCCCTGCCGCCTGCTCGCCACCCGTCGCCTCGGCCCCGGGCCGGTGGGACGGCTCGCCGGCCAGGCCTGGTTCGTGCTGCAGCTGGCTTGGTGGCTGCCCCGCAGCCAGCTGGTGTTCAGCATGCATGCCCTGCTGCTGCGGCCGATCCGCCTGCTGCAGGACCTCCCTGGTCTGCACCCCCGCGGCCAGGGCCTGCTCTGCTGGCTCCACGGCATCGAGGTGTGGGGGACCAACCTGCCCCCCCTGCTCAGCGACCTGCGCCGCTGCGACGGGCTCGCCGCCAGCAGCGGTTTCAGCCGTGACCAGGTGCGGCCGCTGCTGGGGGAGCAGCCACCGATCGCGGTGATCCATCCCTGCGCCGAAGATGTCCTGGCGGAACCCACGGCCGATGGGCTGGTGGGCGCCCAGGCGGCGGGGTCCTTAACGGCGGCATCGCTTGCAACTGCTGACCGTGCCTCCTTCGCCCCCACTCCGGCCCTCGGCTCTGCGCCGCCGCCGGGCCTGAGGCTGCTCACGGTGGCCCGCATGGTGCGCCAGGAGCGCTACAAGGGCCATGAGTTGATCCTTGAGGCTCTGGCCCTGCTGCGGCAGGGCGGCCTGCTCGATCCCGGCCTGCGCTGGCGGGTGGTGGGCAGCGGCGACGACCGCTCCCGCCTCCAGGAGAGGGCCCGCGCGCTTGGGCTGGAGGGCCAGATCGACTGGCTCGGCGGCCTTGGCGATCGGGAGCTCCAGCGGGAATACCGCGACTGCAGCCTGGTGCTGATGCCCAGTGCCTTCGCCCTACTGCCCGATGGCACCGCCCAGGGGGAGGGCTTTGGCATCACCTACCTGGAGGCGGCCCTGGCGGGGCGCGCCTCGATGGCCGCCGACCGCGGCGGCCAGACCGATCTGATCATCGATGGCCAGACCGGCTGGCTGGTTCCGCCGCGGTCCCAGCCGCTGGCGGATCTGCTGGAGCGGCTCCAGCGCCATCCGGAGGAGGTGCGGGCCTGTGGTGCCCGGGCCCGCCGCCACGCCGAAACCTCCTTTTCGCCCGCCGTCCAGCGCCAGCGGTTGGCCCGGCTGGTGGCGCCCTGGATGGGGCCCGGTGCCATGCAAGGGTCGGTGGGCATAGCGGGACGCGGCTGATGTGCGGTCTGTTCGGCGCCATCGGGGCTGCACCGGTCGATCCGGAGCCGATCCGCGCCGCCCTGGCCAACCGCGGCCCCGATGCCTGGGGCATCCGGCAGCTGCCCGGGGGCTTCCTGCTGCACACCCGCCTCGCGATCCAGGATCTCTCCCCCCTCGGCCACCAGCCGATGGGCACGGCTGACGGCCGCCACTGGCTGGTGTTCAACGGCGAGATCTACAACGCTCCCGAGCTGCGCCAGCAGCTCGAAGCCGCTGGCTGCCGCTTCCGCTCCCACGCCGACACCGAGGTGATCCTGGAGGGCTTCGTGCGCTGGGGGGATGCCCTCTGGCCGCGGCTGGAAGGGATCTTCGCCTGCGCGCTCTGGGATGGGGAGCGGCGCTGCCTCACCCTGGCCCGCGATCCCTTCGGGATCAAACCCCTGCTGCTGCTGTCCTGGGGTGAGGGGCTGCTGTTCGGCTCCGAACTGGCGGCCTTCCGGGCCGCCGGGGTGGCCCGCGGTCCCGTTCGCCGCGATCTGCAGGGCTATGCGCTGTGGGGGGCCTTCGCTTCCCCCGCCACGGCGATGGCCGGCATCACCGCCTTTCCGCCGGGCCATGTGGGCCAGCTCGAGCTGGGTCAGCCCCTGCGCCTTTTCCCCTTCGCCTCCCCCCTCAATCCACCCCCCACCGCTGCCGAAGCGGAGCGGCCCGCCGGCATCGAGGCCGCCGTGGCGGGCGTGCGGCAGCGCCTCACGGCCGCCGTGCAGCGCCAGACCATCGGCGACGTGCCGGTGGGGGCCTTCCTCAGCGGCGGCCTCGATTCCGGCATCCTCGCGGCCCTGCTGCGCCAGGCCAGCGGCGGGCCTGTGCGCACCCTTTCGGTGGGGTTCCGGGGCCTGCCCGGCGCCGTGGATGAGAGCGAACGGGCCCAGGCCAGCGCCCGCCATCTGGGCACCGACCACAGCTCCGTGGTGCTCGGTGTTGAGGAGTTCGATGCCTGCATCGACGACTTTCTGGCGGCTATCGATCAGCCCAGCATCGATGGCTTCAACACCTATCTGGTCTCCCGGGCGGCCTCAGCGGCCGGCCTGAAGGTGGCCTTCTCCGGCCTCGGGGCTGATGAGGTGTTCGGGGGCTACGGCCAGTTCGCCCAGCTGCAGGCCTCCCTCGGTGTGGCCGGAGGGTCCGCCCGCTTCGGGCGACTGCCGGTGCAGCTGCTGCGCCGCTGGGGACAGGAGGGCCGGGCCTACCGACGGCGGGGGCTGGCGGCGGCCCTCGACCTGCGCCAAATCCCCTTCTCCGGCGTGCCGGGCTCGCTGAAGCGGCAGCTGGTCGCCGGGCGCCTGGAGTCGGTGGCGGGGCAGCCCACCGATCTGGCGGCCCTGGCCCGGCTGGAGCTGCTGGGCTACCTGCGCGACACCCTGCTGCGGGACACCGATGCGGTGAGCATGCACCACGGCCTCGAGGTGCGGGTGCCCTATCTCGATGGGGAGCTGGTGCGCTATAGCCTCAGCCTGCCGGGTGCCTGGCACCTGGCCGAAGGGCCCAAGACCTTGCTGCGGCGCGCCTGCGCCCATCACCTGCCGGATGCGGTGCTGGCGGCCCCCAAGAGCGGCTTCAATCTGCCCCTAGGTCCCTGGCTGTTGGGACGCCCTCGTTTTGCCCCCGCCCGCATCGTCCGCCTGCTCCGTCCCCATGGGGTGCGACGGGCCAGCGTGCTGGCCGCCTGGGCCTACCTGCGCGCCGATCCCGCCCGCTGGCAGCCCTACTGGCGCTGGGTGGTGCTGGCCGAGTGGCTCGAGCGCAGCGCCTGAGCCCGTCCGCCGTTCAGAGCCGCCGCAGCTGCCCCTGGATCGCCTGCACCAGGTCCTGGGGGTGGGGAAGCTGCTCAGCCGCTGGCGGCTGGCGATCCTCCGCCGGCGTGGCGGCCAGGGAGGCGATCGCTGTGGCCAGGGACTCCGCATCGCCGGCCCGGTGCACCCGGCCCCAGGGCCGCTCTGCCACGAGGTCGGCGGCGCTGCCCACCCGGTCGCTGCAGATCACGCCGCAGCCGAACTGCAGGGCTTCATTCACCACCAGTCCCCAGGTTTCCCCCTGAAGGGAGGGCAGCAGCAGCAGATCGGCCAAGGCATAGAAGCGGCCCAGCTGCTGCTGGTTTTGGAAGCCCATGGCGTGGTGGCGGCCGGGCAGGGCGGAGTGGAGGGCTTCCTCCAGGGCAGGGCGCAGCAGGCCATCGCCCACCACCACCAGATGGAGTGACTGCCACAGCGGCGCGGTGGCGGGATCGCGGCGCAGCACCTCAAGCGCTGCCGCGATCAGCAGGGGGTCCTTCACCGGGCTGATCTTGCCCACGAACAGCAGCACCGGAGCCCCGGGGGGGATGCCGAGCTCGGCGCGCAGGGCCTCGCGCCGGGGCCGCCAATGGTCCACCTGGTGGGCGAAGAAGTCTTGGTCCACCGCATAACGGGCCGTGGTCCGCCGCTGCGGCCCCACCCCCAGCCGCTGGTAATGGGCCTCGGAGTGGCGGCCGATCGGAAAGACATGGTTGAAGCGGCGGTAGTAGCGCCGTAGGGCCGCGCTGCGTAGCCGCTCCTTCCAGGCCGGACGCTCCAGGGCCTGGTCGGTGGTTTCGGCCCGCAGCCACAGCCGCTGGCCCTGGCGGGCCAGGAGCAGGGTGGCGGCGGTGATGAACAGCGGCGAGTAGCTGAACACCAGCACCGCATCGGGCCGCCAGGCCTGGATCAGCTTGCTGGCCTGCCGGGCCAGAACCAGGGCGCTGGCGGGATGGCTGAGGGCCGCTAGGGGGTGTTCGCTAATGAAGGTATGCGGATAGCCCTCGCTGGGGGCGCTGTCCCAGGCGAAGGCCACGCCGAAATCAGGATCCACGCTGGGGCTGCTGCCGTGGTTGCAGCCGAAGAACACCCGCAGTTCCAGGGCGGGATCAGCCGCCAGGCCGGTCAACACTGGTTTGAAGTACTGCACCGGGTGGGTGATCAGCACTGCAAGACGTGGCTTTGGGTAGGTCATGGTGCCAGGGCCGGCTTCTTAGCGATGGCGCTGAGGGTGGCCCGCTTCGGCCGCGGCAGCAGGCTGCCCTGCAGCGAGAAGCTGGGGCTTCTCCAGAGCGGCGCCGGGGTAAGGGGGTTCAACGTTGGCCCAGCAGCCAGCGGCCGAGGCAGGCCAGGTCGAGCCAGGGTGACCAGTTGGCCAGGTAGCAGAGATCCTCCGGTAGCTCGTCGGCGGGGTCGTGGGAACGGTGCCGCGGCAACGAGCGGCCCGGGCTCCAGCGGATCAGTCCCGGCTTCACCCAGAATCGCATCTCCAGGTCTTCATCCTCCGTTGGCGGGCGATCGGCCGGGAGCAGCGGCAGGGGCCGAGGTCCCACCAGGCCCATCTCGCCCCGCAGCACTCCGATCAGCGCCGGTGCCCCCGCCAGGCCGGAGCGCCGCCACCAGGCGGGTGCCTGGGGATCCACCACCAGCGAAAGCAGCTGGAAGGGCTGCCCCTCCAGGCCCCGCCGCCCCTCCTGTCGCAGCTGGCATCGCCGGCCCTGCAGCCGCAGCACCAGCAGTGCCACACCCAGAGGGATGGCCAGCAGCAGCAGGGCCAGCCCCGCCAGCAGGAGATCTTGCAGCCGCTTCAGGCGGGCGTTCTGCCCCTCCCGCAACCGCCCGAATCGCTCCCAGCGGCCGGGCCAGTCCGGGGGCAGCAAGGCGGCAGGCAGGGAGCGAAGGTACCGCTCGCACCAGCGGTCGAGGGGCAACAGCACGAGGCCGCGGCGCTGCCAGAGCAGCAGCTGGGCCCGATCTTCCGGGCGTACTAGGGCCCCCACCCCCAGGGCGACCCCCTGCAGGCCAAGCAGGTTGGCGAGCATGGGCGGCAGGGGGGCGGTGCCGACCGGGTCGCGCCATTCGATCGCCGCTGGCACCGCACAGCCACCCCGCTCGATCTCCTGGGCTACCGCCTGGCGCTGCGGGCGGCTGGCCAGCACCAGCCAACGCTGCTGCGGCTGCCAGAGGTGGCGCCCGTTCTCCAGCTGGCGCAGCAGGGCACTGCTGATGGCACCGCTCAGCAGCACCGGGATCAGGAAGCCCCGGCCCACGGTGGCATCGAGGCTCAGGCCGGTCAGGACGTAGCCCACCACGATTGTGAGGATCACGCCGGTGCCGGCCACCAGGAAGCGGTTGGCTTGCTCCTGGGCCGAGAGGGTGTGGCGGGCCAGGCCGCTGTAGGTGCCGAGCAGCCACTGCAGGCCCACCAGTAGGGGGATCACCAGTAGGGGCCCCCGCGTGATCACGGGCAGCGTGCCGAAGCGCAGCTGGTGCAGGCCCAGCCACACCACACTCAGCAGGCCGGCATCGGCCAGGGCCCAGCCCAGGGGCGGCGCCAGCGGCCGGAGCAGCCTCATCGCGGCGCGTCCGGAATCAGGGCACAGAGCTGCCTCGCCAGCTCCTTGGCAGCCGCTGCGTGACCGGTCCGGTTCCAGTGGCCGTAGCCCGGCCCGGGGCGTTGGCCCGCAAAGCCATGGGCCACTAGTTTCTGCTCATCTGCCTGGTGTTGGAGCGCCGGGGCCAGCGGCAGATAGGCAATGCCGCGGGCGGCCAGGAAGGCACCAAGTCGTCGTTCCGGCAGCATCCAGTCGAGCTTGTGACGGGTGGCCTGGGCCCTCCGTTCGGCGGCATCGGGCCAGAGCTGGGGTGGGGTGGTGAGGCTGGTCACCACGAGGGTGCTGCCGGCCTGCCGGGCCTCCCGGTTCCAACGGTCCAAGATCGCCTCCAGCACCGGCCAGCCAGGCTCCAGATCCCCTGCCCTCGCACCGTAGAGCCGGGTTCCATCGGTGCCCAGTGGGAAGGCGCTGCAGCCGCTGGCCGGGCATTCCGCCCCGGCGGCCGGGCGGAGGCGGTCGCGGGCCTGCTTGAGCAGCTGGAGCACCTGGCTGTGGGCCAGCAGCCAGGAGGAGCTCCGGCCCAGGGTTGAGGTTCGGAAGCGGTAGTCGGGGCGTTGGCGGAAGCTGGAGTCCACCACCAGCTCTCCGTTGCGGAGGTGGAAAGTGGGGGCCGCCGCCGTTGCGCTGCCGCCCACCAGGTTGTCGCGCAGGTCGTTTTCGAAGTACACCGCGTGCAGCACCAACCGGGGCTGCAGCGGCCGGGCGTCGCGGCTCCAGGTGAGCCAGCTTTGGCCCGTGCCGAAGCCGCCGACCCCGAAGTTGAGGGTTTCGGCGCCGCCGGGGGAGGCGCTAAGCAGGGGGCAGGGCTCCACCGCGGCCAGGGCGGCTGGCAGCTGGCGCACCCAGGATTCGGCCTCCGGCACCTGCAGTGCCTCGGTGAAGGAATCACCAAGCACAGCGATGCGGAGCGTGCCGGCCTTGGGCACGGGGCTCCAGTCGCGGTCGTGGTAGCCGCTGCGGTTGATGCGTACAACGGAACTCCCCTCCTGGGTCCAGCGGCCCCGGGCGCCGGGTTGCAGGCCGTAGCCGGTGAGGGGATCGGGCCGGTAGAGCTGGGGGGTGCCCTGGTCGAGGAGCCGCAGGGCCACCTCCATCACCCCGAAGGCGAAGGCGGTGGACCCCACCACCAACAGGAGAGGCATCAGCAGCGATTTCAGCCGTTGGGGCCGTTGGGCAGGGATGGTCAAGGCGTTTTGGCGGGGGAGGGGAAACGGCCCTTGGGGTCGGGCGACTCCTGGGGGGTGGCCCCCACCGGCAGCGGCTGGGCCGGGTCCATCGCCACCGCACCCCGGGCCCCGGCCACCAGCCGGATCGTCTTGAACAGGATCAGCAGATCAAGCAGCAGGTTGGCGTTGCGTATGTAATAGAGGTCGTAGCTGAGCTTCATCCGCGAATCAGCCACGCTGGCGCCATAGGGATAGCAGACCTGGGCCCAGCCGCTCAGCCCTGGCCGGATCCAGTGGCGCACCCGGTAGTGGGGGATGAGACGCTCAAGTTCCACCTCCAGCTCGGGACGCTCCGGCCGGGGACCGATCAGGCTCATGTCGCCGCGGATCACCGCCAGCAGTTGGGGCAGTTCGTCGATGCGAAGCCGCCGCAGCCACTGCCCCACCGGGGTGATGCGGCTGTCATCGCGGGAGGACCAGCGGGCTCCACCGGCTTCGGCATCGGTGCGCATCGTGCGCAACTTCCAAACCTGGAAGGGTTTGCTGTAAAGGCCAGTGCGGGTTTGGCCATACAAGACAGGCCCCCGGTCGGTGAGCCAGATCAGGGCGGCCGCCACCAGGATTAGCGGCAGGGTGAGTAGCCCGAGAACTCCGGCTCCCAGCAGGTCGAAGCTGCGTTTGAGACGCCAGCTCCAGGTGCTGGGTTGGAGGCCGAAGCCTTCCGCCTGGAGCAGCCAGCGGTTGGAAAAGAGTTCCGGTGGCACCCGCTGCAGGTGTTGCTCCGACCAGTTGACCAGGCTGCTGACCCCGGTGCCCGTTGCCCTTTCCGCCAGCAGGGCCTGCAGCAAGGCTTCATGGATGCCGATGCGATCGCTCACGGCGATGCCATCGACGTTCTGCAGCTTGGGGAGGCCTGGATCCGTGAGCTCGGCGGGCGTCGTCCAGATCAGCTGCCAGCGATGCAGCGGCGGAAGGCTGCCCACCTCCGCCCTCAGCAGGGCCACTTCCTCCTCGTCCCCCAGCATCAACCAACGCTGCCGCTCCCGGCGCCGCGAGGTGAGCCAGATCTGGGCCAGGGCCGAGAGCAGGGCCGTGATCCCCAGCATCGGCAGCAGAAAGCCCCGGAAGCGGGTGCGGGCGTTTTCCACCTGGAACACCCAGCTGTGGGCGAGCACCAGGGCCAGGATCAGCAAAGGCACCAGGGCCGTCACGGCGAGCCGTCGTTGCAGCGAATGGCGGCGGTTCCCCTCGGGTTCGGAATAGCGGCCGAGCAGATAGGAGATGCCGATCCACAGCAGGATCAGCAGGGTCAGGGCGCGGTTGATCCCCACCCAGTCCTGCTCTTCCAGCCGGATCCAGTGGGTGACGTTGTAGGTGGTGGCAAGGCTGAGGGCGTCGAAGAGGGCCAGCCCCAGCATCAGCAACCGTTGCCGCAGCCAGGGAGCTCTCAAGCCCATATCGCACGTCGCCTTCTGGCTCCCAACTCTATGGGGGGGAGGCTTCTGCATTTACGCTCGGTCGACGCGTATGGAATGACTGCGGCATGACCATCCCTCCGATCCGCTCCATCTGTTGCATCGGAGCTGGCTATGTGGGCGGCCCCACCATGGCGGTGATCGCCGATCGCTGCCCCCAGATCCAGGTGACGGTGGTGGATCTGAACGCCGAGCGGATCGCCGCCTGGAATGACACCGATCTCTCCAGGCTTCCGGTGTACGAACCGGGTCTGGATGCGGTGGTGGGCCGGGCCCGGAGCCGCAACCTCCACTTCACCACCGAGGTGGATGGCGCCATCGCCGCCGCCGACATGGTGTTCCTGTCGGTGAACACCCCCACCAAGACCCGGGGCGTGGGGGCCGGTCAGGCCAGCGACCTGCGCTGGATCGAGGCTTCGGCCCGCCAGGTGGCGGCCGCCTCCAAGGGCCACACGATCGTGGTGGAGAAGAGCACCCTGCCGGTGCGCACCGCCGAGGCGGTGAAGGCGATCCTGAGCGGCGCCCAGGGCGGCGGCGGCAAGACCTTCTCGGTGCTCTCCAATCCGGAGTTCTTGGCCGAAGGCACCGCCATCGGAGACCTCGAGGATCCGGACCGAGTGTTGATCGGTGGTGAAGACCCCGCCGCCATCGATGCCCTGGCCAGCGTGTACGGCCACTGGGTGCCCCAGGAGCGGATCCTGCGCACCAACCTTTGGAGCAGCGAGCTCTCCAAGCTCACCGCCAACGCCTTCCTGGCCCAGCGGATCTCTTCGATCAACAGCATCGCCGCCCTCTGCGAGGCCACCGGCGCCGATGTGCGGGAGGTGGGCCGGGCGATCGGCACCGACAGCCGCATCGGTCCGAAGTTCCTGCAGGCAGGTCCGGGCTTCGGCGGCAGCTGCTTCCAGAAGGACATCCTCAACCTGGTGTATCTCTGCCGCCACTACGGCCTGGAGGAGGCGGCCTCGTACTGGGAGAGCGTGGTGGGGCTCAACACCTGGCAGCAGCAGCGCATTGCTCGGCTGGTGGTGAACAGTCTGTTCGGCACGGTGAGCGGCAAGCGCCTGGCGGTGCTCGGCTTCGCCTTCAAGGCCGACACCAACGACACCCGCGAGGCGCCGGCGATCCGCATCTGCCGCGACCTGATCGAGGAGGGGGCCCAGCTGGCGATCGTGGATCCGAAGGTGGATTCGGCCCAGATCGCCCGGGACCTGGACCGTTCGCCCGTCGGGGCCGATGCGGCGCCGGGGTCGCGGCCGATCGGGGCCGACGGCAGCTGGTTGGCGGCGGGCACACCGCTGGAGGCGGCCCGCGGCGCTGATGCGGTGCTGATCCTCACCGAATGGCGCGACTATCGCCAACTCGACTGGGCTCAGATTGCCGGGGTGATGCGTCGGCCGGCCTGGCTGTTCGACGCCCGGGCTGTTGCCGATGCGGCCGCGGCCCGCGCCGCTGGCCTCAACGTCTGGACCGTGGGGGAAGGCTGAGATGGCACGCCGCAATCTGATCACCGGTGGTGCCGGTTTCCTCGGTTCCCACCTGATCGACCGGCTGATGAATGCCGGCGAAGAGGTGATCTGCCTCGACAACTACTACACCGGCCGCAAGGACAACATCCGCCACTGGCTCGGCCATCCCGATTTCGAGCTGGTGCGTCACGACGTGACCGATCCGATTCGCCTGGAGGTGGACCGCATCTGGCACCTGGCCTGCCCGGCCTCGCCGGTGCATTACCAGTTCAACCCGATCAAGACCGCCAAGACCAGTTTTCTGGGCACTTACAACATGCTGGGCCTGGCCCGGCGGGTGGGGGCGCGGCTGCTGCTGGCCAGTACCAGCGAAGTGTATGGCGATCCGGAGGTGCATCCCCAGCCCGAGAGCTACCGGGGCTGCGTGAACACGATCGGCATCCGCTCCTGCTACGACGAGGGCAAACGGATCGCCGAAACCCTCTGCTTCGACTACCAGCGCATGCATGGCACCGAGATCCGGGTGATGCGCATTTTTAACACCTATGGGCCGAGGATGCTGCCCGATGACGGCCGGGTGGTGAGCAATTTCATCGTGCAGGCGCTCAAGGGCGAGCCGCTCACCTTGTATGGCGATGGCAGCCAGACCCGTTCTTTCTGCTACGCCGACGATCTGATCGAGGGCATGATCCGGCTGATGAATGGCGAGCACAGCGGCCCGATCAACATCGGCAATCCGGGTGAATTCACGATCCGCCAGCTGGCCGAACTGGTGCGAGATCGCATCAACCCCTCCCTGGAGCTGGTGACCCGGCCCCTGCCTCAGGATGATCCGCTGCAGCGCCAGCCGGTGATCGACCTGGCCCGCCGCGAGCTGGGCTGGGAGCCGAAGGTGAGCCTGGAGCAGGGACTGGAGCCCACGATCGCCTACTTTCGCGAGCGTCTGGCCCAGGATTGATGGCTGGATCCGTTCTGGTCACAGGGGCGGCCGGCTTCATCGGCGCCGCCGTGGTCGAGCGTCTGCTCGCCCGCGGTGAGCGGGTGATCGGTTTGGATAATCTCAATTCCTATTACGACCCGGCCCTGAAGCGCTCCCGCCTGCAGCGGTTGGAGGCCGCCGCCGCACCGGGGCAGTTTCATTGCGCCACCCTCGACCTGGCCGATGGGCCTGCCCTGGCGGCCCTGGTGGCCGCGGAGGCGCCCGACCGGGTGATTCACTTGGCCGCTCAGGCGGGTGTACGCTATTCGATCGAGAATCCCTCCGTTTATATCCAGAGCAACCTGGTGGGCTTCGGTTCGGTGCTGGAGGCCTGCCGTCACCAAGGGGTGGCCCATCTCGTGTATGCCTCCAGCAGCTCGGTCTATGGCGGCAACCGCCAGATGCCGTTTTCCGAGCAGCATCCGGTGAACCATCCGGTGAGCCTCTATGCGGCCACCAAGAAGGCCAACGAACTGATGGCCCACACCTACAGCCATCTCTATGGCCTTCCCGCCACGGGCCTGCGCTTTTTCACCGTGTACGGCCCCTGGGGCCGGCCGGACATGGCGCCGATGCTGTTTGCCCGGGCGATCCTGGCGGGCGAGCCGATCAAGGTGTTCAATCAGGGCCGCATGCAGCGGGATTTCACCTACATCGAGGACATCGCCGAGGGGGTGATCCGCTGCCTCGACAAACCCGCCACAGCTGATCCGTACTTCGATCCGCTCCACCCCGATCCAGCCACCGCCGCCGTGCCCCACCGGCTGTTCAACATCGGCAACAGCCAGCCGATTGAATTGCTGCGCTTCATCGAGGTGCTGGAGCAGGCCTTGGGCCGTGAAGCCATCCGCGATCTGCAACCGATGCAACCTGGCGATGTGCCCGCCACTGCCGCCGACACTTCAGCCCTGCATGCCTGGGTGGGGTTCCGGCCCACCACGGCGATCGAGGCGGGCGTGGAGCGGTTTGCAGGCTGGTATCGCGGCTATTTCGGCAGCTGAAGCGCCCGCCGGCTGCCGGCATCAGAAGCGCTTCACCCGGGGGGCAACGGGTCGGCCTGCCTGGCATGGGCCCATCCGGGCCAGCTCCACCGGGCACACTGGGGGGTCGTTGCGCCCTTCGCCTTGGGATCGCTGCAGAGTCTGCCCGGCTTGTCGGATCTGCTCCCGAATGCCACTCCGCTCTGGCAGCGGATCGAGGCCACGGCTCGCGATCACTTCCGCCGCGCCGCCATCGGCGAGATCCGCACGCCCCTGCTGGAGGCCACCGAGCTGTTTAAGCGCGGCATTGGTGAGAGCACCGATGTGGTGGGCAAGGAGATGTACACCTTCTTCGATCGGGGCGACCGCAGCTGCACCCTGCGGCCGGAGGGCACCGCCTCGGTGGTGCGGGCGGCGATTCAGCACGGTCTGCTAGCCCAGGGGCCGCAGCGCCTCTGGTATGGCGGGCCGATGTTCCGCTACGAACGGCCCCAGAAGGGGCGCAGACGCCAGTTCCACCAGATCGGCGTTGAACTGCTCGGGGTGGCTGACGCCACCAGCGATGCTGAGGCGATCGCGATCGCCTGGGACCTGCTGGCGGATCTGGGCGTGGGCGGCCTGCAGCTGGAGATCAATTCCCTCGGCACCCCCGAGGATCGTCAGCGCTACCGGGCGGAACTGGTGAGCTGGCTGCAGGTCCACCACGACCAGCTCGATGCCGATTCCCAAAATCGCATCGGCACCAATCCCCTGCGGGTGCTGGATTCCAAGAACCCCGATACCCAGCTCCTGCTGGCCGGCGCCCCCACCCTGGCCGATGCCCTGGCCGGTGAGAGCCACGAGCGCTTCGCCCGGGTGATGCAGGCCCTGGAGGCGTTGGCCATTCCCTTCGTGCTCAATCCCCGCCTGGTGCGGGGCCTCGATTACTACGGCCACACCGCCTTTGAGATCACCAGCAATCAGCTCGGCGCCCATGCCACGGTGTGCGGCGGTGGCCGCTACGACGGCCTGGTGGAGCAGCTGGGTGGTCCGGCCACACCAGCGGTGGGCTGGGCGCTCGGGGTGGAGCGGCTAGTGCTGCTGCTCAGCCAGGTCAAGGACGGTGAGACTGCCGCCGGGGCACCGGATCTCTACGTGATCAGCCGCGGCGAGGCCGCTGAGGTCCAGGCCCTGGTGCTCACCCGCCTGGCCTGCCAGGCCGGCCTGGCGGTGGACCGGGATGCCAGCGGCTCGGCCTTCGGCAAGCAGTTCAAGCGGGCAGATCGTAGCGGTGCCCCCTGGGCGGCCGTGATCGGTGACAGTGAGGCCGCCGACAGGGTGGCGCTGCTCAAGGATCTGCGGGGAGAGACGCCCGAGCGGCGGATTCCCCAGCAGCAGCTTGTGGACGAACTGCTTGGGGTGGTACGGGGCCGGGGCAGCAGAGCCTGAGCGTTCCCTCTCTTCGTGCACCGCCCCAGGAACAGACATCTGGGGCGCGGCGTAGTCGAAGCGGCCTGCGCAGCCACAAGCAAGAGGTCTCATTGCGGAGCACCCGGCGTGGGAACTGACACAGTCGCTGGTTGGGGGGATTTCTTGCACCAGCCCGGTTCGTTGAGCAGCGGGGGCAACTGCTACGGCCAATTCACCGGCATTGAAGGCGTTACTTCAGAGGCTACTGGGGGCCAGGCCGCCCTCCATGGCTGTGCGGAGGGCCATGAGCTGCGCAAGCAGTGGTTCAAGCCGGTGTAACGGCACCATGTTGGGCCCATCGCTGAGGGCGTTGTCCGGATCTGGATGGACCTCCATGAATAGCCCGTCGACCCCGACTGCCACGGCGGCCCGGGCCAGGGGTGCCACGAACTCGCGCTGTCCGCCGGTGCTCGTGCCCTTCCCCCCCGGCTGCTGCACCGAGTGGGTGGCATCGAAGATCACCGGACAGCCCAGGTCCTGCATCAGGGGCAAGCTGCGATAGTCCACCACCAGGGTGTTGTAGCCGAAGCAGCTGCCCCGCTCGGTGAGCCAGAGGTTCTGCACCCCGGCCTGGCGGAGCTTGTTCACCACCTGGGCCATATCCCAGGGAGCCAGGAACTGGCCCTTCTTGACGTTGATCGTTTTGTCGGTACCGCGCACGGCCGCGGCCGCGGCCATCAACAGGTCGGTCTGGCGGCAGAGGAAGGCGGGAATCTGCAGCACGTCCACCACCTCCGCCACCGGGGCGGCCTGGTGGCTCTCGTGGATATCGGTGAGCACCGGCAGGCCGAGCCGCCTCTTCACCTCAGCCAGCACCTCCAAGCCGCCTCCGACACCGGGGCCGCGGAACGATCCGCCAGAGCTGCGGTTGGCCTTATCGAAGCTGGCCTTGAAGATGTAGCGGATGCCCAGACGTTCCGTGATGGCCTTCACCCGCTCAGCAATTTCGAGAGCCAAACTGGGGCTTTCGATCACGCAGGGGCCGGCTATCAGGGTGAAGGTCATGGGCCAGGGGCGTCTCGCTAGCGGATCTGCGATGGGCCCCAGCATGCCGCAAACCGGCGGATCACTCCTTGAATCACCCCATGGAGCCCACCCCAGGGGCACCCTCCCCGGCCTGCGGGGTCTGCCGTCTTCACGGCGATCCCGATGCCCGGAAGCGCTGGCAGATCGGCGGCGACGACCTCTGGCTGCTGCGCCACCATCCGGATCCGGCTGCCTCGCGCCTCGTGCGCCAGGAGGCCAGCGAGGCGTGGACTGTGGCCGATCTCTACCGTGCCGTGGCGGATGAACGCCGGCCGGCCGCCGATCCCGCCGCCGTGGAGGCGCTGGTGCAGCAGGCCCGAACGCTATGGAAAAATCAGGGATGGGATCAAGCCTCAAACCATGAGTCAAACCATCCCGATTTTCATTGGTTATGACCCACGCGAACGGGCGGCCACCAATGTTCTGATCGACAGCCTGTATCAGCACAGCTCCGCCCCCCTGTCGATCACGCCGCTGGTCACCCCCCAGCTTGAGCGGGCCGGGCTATTCGAGCGGGAGCGGGATCCAAAGCAGTCGACGGCCTTCTCCTTAACTCGCTTCCTCGTGCCGCGGCTGATGAACTATCAAGGCTGGGCCATCTTCATGGACTGCGATATGCTTTGCCGTGGTGATATCACCGAGCTTTGGGCGCAGCGCGACGAACGCTTTGCCTTGATGTGTGTGCAGCATCAGCACATGCCCCTGGAAACCGTCAAGTTTCTTGGAGAGCCCCAAAGTGCCTACCCCAAGAAGAATTGGAGCTCCCTGATGCTGCTCAACAGCAGCCGCTGCCAGGCCCTGACGCCCGAATATGTGAACGGGGCATCGGGGTTGGAGCTGCATCGTTTCCACTGGCTTGCCGGCGATCATGAGATCGGTGCCATCCAGGGCGGCTGGAACCATCTGGTGGATGTACAGGAGGCGGCCGCGGCCGCCGATTCGCCCCTGTTGCACTGGACCCTCGGCGGGCCCTGGTTCCGTGGCCAGCGAACGATGGGTGGCCCCTTGGCGGCGGAGTGGTTCTCCGCCCGCGATGATGTCAGTCGGCTCTGGGATTGAGAGCGATGCGCACGATCGTGGCGGTTCCGGCTCGGCTTGCTTCCTCCCGGCTCCCAGGCAAGATTCTGGCCGACATTGCCGGCAAGCCGATGCTGCAGTGGGTGCTGGAGGCCTGTCTCCAGGCCCGCAGCCCGGAGGCTGTGGTCCTCTGCACCGACGCTCCGGAGCTGATGGAGGCGGCCGAGCTCTGGGGCTGTCGGGCCATGCTGACCAGCCCCACCTGCAGCTCCGGCAGCGATCGGATTGCGTCGGTGGTCGAAGCACTGGTGACCCTCGCCGGCGCCGCCGCCGAGCAGACCCTGGTGGTGAATGTGCAGGGGGATCAACCCTTCCTTGATCCCGGGGTGATCGATGCGATGGCCGCCGAATTCGAGCGGCCCGGGCCGCTGCCGCAGGTGCTGACGCCGGTCTATCGCATGGGGCCCGAGAAGGTGCACAACCCCAATGTGGTGAAGACCCTGGTCGCTAGTGACGGCCGGGCCCTCTATTTCTCCCGCTCCGCCATACCCCACGTGCGCGATGTTGACCCGCAGCACTGGCATGCCCATGTGCCCTACTGGGGCCATGTGGGGATCTACGGCTACCGGGCCGATGTGCTGGCTCGCTGGCCCCACCTTCCCGCTTCGCCCCTGGAGGACATCGAGAACCTGGAGCAGCTGCGGCTCCTGGAGGCCGGAATCGGCATCGACACCTTTGCCGTGGCGCAGGAGTCGTTGTCGGTGGATACGGCGGAGCAGTTGGAGCAGGCGCGCCTGATTGCAGCGGCGCTTCCCTCCTCCTTGGCCTCGAGGGAAATGGTGTAGTGCTACTGACCCCATCAGGCGTTCGATAGGGTCAGGGAGACGCCGCTGGCCAGCTTGAACAGCAACAATCCGCAGGACCGCCGATGAATATGGGCCGGCGAGCTACTCGCCCGCAGCAAGGCGATGGCGTCGTTGCCTTGCGATTCATTCATTGCGGTCGCGCCAGCCCTGATTCTCGATCTCTCGCCAGAGGGGCGTGAACCTCAGCAGCCGTTCCGCCAGCTCTCGCACGGCGCCATTGCCCCCGGCCCGCTGTAGCACCAGATCCGCCTGCCGCCGCAGGGGCTCCGCCGCATCGGCCGTGGCCAGCAGCAGGCTCACCCGACCGCGCACTGCCAGGTCGTTGACGTCGTCGCCCACGAAGGCCGTGGCCTCTGGGGCCATCCCCAGGGTGGCCTGAAGGCCCTCCAGGGCCCGGGGCTTGTCCGCGGCACCCACCAGGCAGTGGCGGATGCCCAGATGGCGGGCCCGCTCCTCGGTGGCACCTCCGCTGCCACCGCTCAGCAGCGCCACCTCGATTCCTGCCTGCTGGAGCAGACGGATTCCCAGCCCATCGCGCACATTGAAGCGCTTGATCAGCTCCCCCTGGGGGCCATACCAAAGCCCACCATCGGTGAGCACCCCATCCACATCGAGCACCAGCAACTGCACGGCTGCGAGCCGCGCCCTTTGCCGCCGCCATTGCCAGCGGCGGCGCAGCTGCCACGGACTGCCTGGACCTTCGATTCCCGGCCAGCGGCTCATGATCCTCCCCTCGCCAGGCCCGCTTGCACCAGGTCGTGCAGGCGCAGCAATCCCAGCATTCGCTTGTTTCTGTCCACCACCGGCAGCACGGAGATCGCCTTGCGGCGGTTCCGCTCCATCTGTTCCAGGGCCGCGATCGCCAGGATATCGCCCTGCACGGTGATTGGATCGCCCGTCATCAGGTCGGCCGCGTTGAGCTGCCCCCACTGCTGGGGCTCATGCTGCTGCAAGGCCCGGCGCAGATCGCCATCGGTGATCAAGCCATCGATCCGATCCCTGCCGTCCTCATCCGCCACCCAGCAGGCTCCGAACCCATCGGCGGTGAGGTGGGCGATCACCTCTGCAAGGGGCGCGTTGCTCCGCAGTGGCGCCAACCGCGTCACCGGCACCATCAGATCTGCGGCGGTCAGGGTGAGTTGTTTGCCGAGAGATCCTGCCGGGTGGTTGAGGGCGAAATCCTGGGAGGAGATGCCGCGCCGCTCCATCCACACCGCCGCCAGGGCATCGCCGATCGCCATGGCCACCGCGGTGCTAGCCGTGGGGGCCAGATTGAGGGGACACACTTCGCGGTCCACCGAGGCATCCAGCACCACATCGCAGGCCCGGGCCAGGGTGGAGTCGATGCGGCCCACTAGGGCGATCCTGGCCGTGCCGCGCCGGCGCAGGTGCGGAAGGATCTCCAGCAGCTCCTGGGTTTCGCCGCTGTTGGAGAGCAACAGCACCACGTCCTTCGGAGCTACCACCCCAAGGTCGCCGTGGAGTGCGTCGAGGGGGTTGAGGTAGATCGCCAGCAGACCGATCGAAGTGAAGGTGGCCCCGATCTTGCGGGCCACGATGCCGCTCTTGCCCACCCCGGTGATCACCAGCTTGGCCCCCTGGGCAGCGCAGCTCTCCAGCAAGGTGAGGGCTGCTTCCACCTGGTCTCCGTCGAGGCGGTGAGCGCTAGCCTCGATCGCGGCCGCCTCTTCCACGAGGCAGCGGTTGAGGGCAGACACGGGGGAACTCCGGGATACTGCTGCCATTCTTCCCCGCGTAGCTTCCCCCGAGCGAACCCACCTCCGGATGACTCCTGGAGGCGGTCGCCACAGAAGATACCGGAGGTGCTGGCGACGGCCTCCACCTCAGATCGTCTAGGAGTTTATTGCCGATGGAGCAGCCGCCCGCCTGTCACGGCGAACGCGCAAGCCGCGTGCCCCCTTGATCTGTCCGTTCACCGGTTCGAAGATCGCCTTGCGCTGGGCGTAAATCCTGGAAACCTTCTTTCCGGGGAGCTGGCTCGGCGGCCGACCATCGCTCACGGTCAAGTCATTATCAGTAGTACTTAGACCTGCCATGGGCGCCGAAGATTCGGACTTTTGTCAGAGCTATCCCGGCTAAAAACCAGAACCAAGCTCGGCATGGATGCTGTCGATAAAGTTCGTAGATTGCTTTGTAGAATCTTCCCTTGATAAAGCTAAACGCAAGGTATCTCGAATCAGCATAAAAAGCTATGCATTCCCACTCCTTTACTCTTTTGCTGAAACTCATTTGCTTGGGGTTCTGATTATCCATGGCCGTGCCGCTAAGATGGGCGAGCGCCATCCCCTTGGAATGGAGAAGCCACTTGGACCACTCCTGATCTTCGGCTGAATAGACCTCTGGGTTAAATGGCCTTTCCCGCAGCAGGCTAGTGCGGTAAATGGAAGAGGAATTCCAGAGACCATTACATCCATTAAAGCCTTCTGCTGTTACGTAATGCGGTCGTAACTCACCATAATCATGGGATCAAGGGAGCGAGTATTCAATGGCTAGGGCATTCGCCGGGAACAATTCTTGGGTGCTATCCTTGGAACTATTGTCAACGAAGATATAATGGGGCTTGACGCCCTCATGGCATCCGATGGCGGCGAGACCGCCGGCAGGGTGGACGCTGAGTTGAAGGTCCTTAAAATCACATCAAGAGATCTAGGGCCCGATGGGGGGAGCGGATTCATCGCCCCCTAAGAACAATTTGAGAGTGGTGGGGTTTCAAGGGCATGGCTTTGTTCGTTGGCAAGATTAAGTCGAGGTCGACTCGAGAATTAGGACTCGGCCACGGCCGCATTGCAATCAAGTCTTGATAAGAAAAGCGATGTGCTCTCTTGATGCTGAGCTGTCGAGCTGCTGCCTGCGTTGAATGTTCTATAGATGGGCACAAATTCATTCGACTGCATTGCCGTGTTAGAGATCTCTGATAATTTGCCGAAGCTCTTCAGCCGACCTGGCCGAGCTGAATCCCCAGTGAGGATCCAAGAGATCGATCAATTTTGACCTAGTGAGAGGCTGGCCAAGCGAGGCCTCTTGATTGAGAATGGATCTGATTTGATTGCTGATATTCCGGCGAATATCTTGCTCGACAAGTTCTCTTTCTAGGCGATCTTGGCTGATTCCGGGGTATTCATGGCTTGGCTCTGAACTCATCAAGTGCAGGCGCTTGTTCATTGCCAGCGCATAGCCCAAGTGCGTGGCAACCATGTTCGTAGCTATGCCTTCTGAGAGGCTAAAAAGTGTCTTAAGAGAGTCGAGAAACCAAGGATTCAGCCGGTGGCCATTGCAAACTAGATACCAAGAGGGGGGGAGATCGGTGCATTCAGGATCTGCCCAGTGCCGAAGATAAAGCACGCTTTGATAGCCTTGTTCGACCTGAATCTGCTTGACGAGTCTGATGCATTCATCCATCGGATTATCGCGTCTTATGTTTTCCCACCCATGAGCCAAAATAACCAGTAAAGTAGGTCCAAGTTCTTCCCGCAGTTTACGGATCGTTTTTTGATCAATCAGATTGCGTGCATAGCTGATCATCGGTCCAATCGGTATAGCAGGTAGCCCGGAATACTGCGAGGTTAGCCGCTTAGCGCGCCCGGGCCCCATGCACAGCCATGCTTTTGCCCAGGGGCCCGGTGAATTATAACTGGTGACCGGCGCAAATTGTAATCCGTGCTCGATCATCAGCGGAAGCGGTTTGCTGACCAACGGCAGGCCGGCGTATCGCTTGATAACTATATCGTGCCCATAATACTGGCTTCCTTCATCGTGCTCGCGTCCAGTTGATTGCTCAAGGTAGGCTATTCCCATGTCGTTTGTTGTGATTCCTCTACGGCTAATAGAGAACACCACTGGAACTTGCGGCGCAAACGGCCTTTTCATGTAGGCCTCTCTTGTGATTCTTGCATAGAATCTGAGGTCTTTCCAGTGATTCAGGTAATTCCATGCGGTCCCGGCGCTGTCCCCCATAAAGGGCTGTAATTGAGTCAGGATCCTCTCGCACATTTTTTGCTGTCCAAAGGATTGGCTCTTAAATAAATAGGAATCTATGGCTAATCTGAATAGTGCTTTCGAAGTTTCCATTTTTAGTCTTCAACCCTGCTCGGCCTAGGTTAATGCCTCTTGCGGCTCTCGCTGGGCGGCCGTGATCGGCGACAGCGAGGCCGCCTATGCGGTGGTGGTGCTCAAGAATCTGCGGGGTGAGCAACCCGAGCGGCAGCTGCCAGTGTTGCAGCTTGTGGCACTGGTGATGGAGAGACTCGCGATGGCTGTCCGGCGACGATTAGGTAGGCGGGTCCGCGCAACTACATAGGCGGGTCTCAAGACGCGACAACAGGGTTCCGATTCCGGTCTGGAGCCCTGCGATGCCTGCCCCTCTGTCGTTGCGAATCAAGGAGTGGTACATGGCAAAAC